>NZ_JACSNZ010000004.1 GCF_016902575.1 Pseudoflavonifractor capillosus
ATTAGTCTTTCGCAGATGGCAGACCGTACTAACGCCTTTAGGCGTGGCTAGTAACAAAGGGCTTTGCCCGCATATGAAGAACCCCCGGCTATGCCGGGGGGTTCCTATTATGAGTTGGCGGGGAGGAAAAAGAGCACATCCAGCAGTTCCTGGAAGATACCCAGAGTGGTCAGCCGGGGCACTCCGGAGGATGCCACCAGGTCCACCGTTTCATGTTCCTTTCCATCCAGGTATACCACCATTTCTCCCAGCTTTTGTCCTTCCTCCACAGGGGCGGAAACCTCCTGGGGCAGATGAATTTGGGTGGTAATGGAGGCGCTTTGGCTCTGTTGGGTGAGGATGGTGCAGTCACGGGCCAATTCCGGTTGCACCGTGTCCTGCTCTCCCAGCAGCACGGCGATGGGAGGGAGAACCTGGTCGGGGTAGACCTGGGTGAGGGTGTAGTTGGCAAAGCCGTAGTTGAGCAGGGCAGCGGCGCTGTCAAAGCGGTCGCTGGGCGTGGCGGCGTGCATGACCACCGCAATCAGCTCCATGCCGTCTCGTTCAGCGGTGGCGGACAGACAGTAGAGGGCGCTGTCGGTGGAGCCGGTTTTCAGCCCCGTGGCGCCGGGATAGGAGTAGATGAGACGGTTGGTGTTGGTCAGCTGGAATTGCCCTTCTCGCAGAGTGTCCATCCAGATGGTGGTGAACTCCCGCAGTTGAGGATGATTCAAAATCAACTCTCGACTCATCAGAGCAATGTCGTAAGCGGAGGACACGTGACCCTCTGCGGGCAGCCCAGTGCAGTTGCAGAACACGGTGGACTCCATGCCCAGTTCTTTGGCCCGCTCATTCATCCGCTGAACAAAGACGCTTTCGCTGCCAGCTACTGCTTCGGCTAAGGCTACGGCACAGTCGTTGGCAGAGGCAACCGCTACGGCTTTCACCATCTCACGGACGGTGAGTTGTTCCCCTTCTTTGAGCCAGATTTGAGATCCACCCATGGAGCAGGCGTAGGGAGACGCAGTGATAATGTCATCCCAAGACAGCTGCCCGGCATCAATGGCCTCCATGACCAGGAGAAGCGTCATGACCTTGGTCACTGAGGCAGGCTCATAGACGGCGTGGGAGTCCTGCTCAAAGAGCACCTCGCCTGTACTCTTCTCCATGAGAATGGCGGAGGGGGCGGTGATATCTACCTGGGCAGCCCTGGCCGGAATGGGCATCAGGCACAGCACAGCCAGGGACAGGGCGAGCACGGCTTTCATGGCATATATCCCTCATTTCCTGTATGGTGATAACAGAGTATGAGAGGACAGCTCAGACTATGCGTGAAAAGAAAGATCAGGCCCGCTTTTCATAAGGGAAAAGCGGGCCTGATGTTATGATATGTTATCGCTCCTTCAAGAGTTTGTTGAGCTCATCCATGAAGGTGTTGATGTCTTTGAACTGGCGGTATACCGAGGCGAAGCGCACATAGGACACCTCATCCACATCTCGCAGCTTTTCCATCACCAGTTCGCCGATCTGAGTGGAGGGGATCTCCCGCATCAGCTCGTTTTGCAGGGCCTGCTCAATTTCATCGGCAATCCGCTCCAGGGTGTCGGTGGGAACAGAGCGCTTTTCGCAGGACTTGAGCATGCTGCCCATGAGCTTATTTTTGTCAAAGGCCTGGCGGCGGCCGTCCCGCTTGATGACCACTAGGGGCAGACTCTCCATGGTCTCATAGGTGGTAAAGCGCTTGTGACAGGCCAGGCACTCCCGACGGCGGCGGATGCTGCTGCCTTCGTCAGCGGGGCGGGAGTCTACCACCTTACTTTCAGGGTGTGCACAAAAGGGACATTTCACGGGCGGATCATCCTTTCCTTTGTGATGATAAGATTGTTGAAATTATAACATAAAACTTTGCGGGTGTGTACCACTGTGAGAAAATTTTTTTCACACGGTATAAAGAAGAAAGGGCGGTGGCATACTGCTGACAGTGAGGTGATAATCATGGATAAGAATTACAGCCGTACCCCCAGCAAGACCAGCTCTGAAAATTGCAAGCACCAGGGCACCGAGAACCGCAAGAAGCAGTCTCCTGAGAATTGCAAGAAGTCCGGCATGGACAACAAGAATCCCATGGGTAAGGGCTACTAAGCCAGAAACCTGAGGGGAGAGGGCGTGTGCATGAGACCTAAAAGGTTCAGGCACACGCCCTTTCTATTTCATTCCCGCAGTTTTATAAAATGTTTTTCAGCGAGGGGAGCTCAGCCTCTACCAGCAACTCCAGTTGGTAGAGAATGCGGGCGTTGGCAGCAGCATATTCTCCTGGCTGCTCTTGCTGTTGTAAAATGGCCAGAGTTTCCTGAAAGGCAGTGCTCACCTGGTCGATATCATCGTGGTGGAGGGTTGTGTGAAGATAGAACATTTGATTTTCCCAATGCTTCCAAGCCCGCTGGGTCAGGGCAAAGGCTTCATCCCAGTTTCCGGCCTCTACTTGTTGTTGCGCCTGATTCAGCTGAAGGGAGAGGGAGCGGGTCTGCTGCGTGAGATACCATACGTGGAGGGAGGTGAGGCCCAGCAGCGAAGCCAGGAGCAGCAGGGAACACACCAGTCGTCTCATTGTACGCCCTCCTTAGGAATGCAGCAAGTGTGACCCAGGTCGTCCACCGTCATAAGAAACACCTGCTTGTGGGAGGAGAGACCTCGGGCCTGGAGCTGTTGGGTCAACCATTCATCCCCGTAGCCCCGTCCCCGCAGGTCTTGGGATAACAGCCGCCCGTCGCTGATTAAAACCAGGGGCAGCCCAGGTTCATCCGGAGATAAGCCCATCTGTCCAGCGGTGGCGGGCTGCTGAGCGGCATAGGGGAGTACAGATAGTTGGCCATTGGTTTCAAGGACTGCGGTATGGATTTCCTCCAGGTAGGGGTGGCCCAGGATCCGCAGTTCCTCCATGAGTTCGTCCAAGGTCAGGCGGTTGGCACGCAGGGCTTGTTCCACCACCCGTCCCTGACGCACCACCACGCTGGGACGCCCGCTGAGGAGGGTGCGAAAGCGGATGGATTTGGTGGACAGAATGGAGAGAATGGAAGCGATGGACAAAAGCACGATGATGGGGATGACTCCAGCCAACAGGGGAATGCCATTGTCCTGCATGGGGACGCTGGCCAAATCGGCAATGATGAGCGCCAGGGTCAATTCTGAGGGTTCCAATTCTCCCAGCTGCCTCTTTCCCAGCAGACGGATACCTACCACCAGTAGAGCGTAGAGTACCAGCGTGCGAATGAGCACTACAAACATGAAAACACCTCCGGCAAAATGTGGCTTATTGAACATTTTGCCCGTGAAGCAATGGGGATATGCCTGCCCTTTGGCCATAATTCCGGTTTTTATGGCAAAATAAAAAAGCACATCAGAATTTCTTGTATTTTAGCTGCTTTTGCGATAGAATAAACCAAGTATATATAAAAGGTGGGATATATGTTGAAGGCAACTTTGATTCTGGCCAATGGTGCTATGTTCCAAGGTCGATCCATCGGAGCCACCGCAGATCGTGTGTGTGAGATGGTGTTTAACACCTCTATGACCGGGTATCAGGAAATTTTGACCGACCCCTCCTATGCCGGACAGGGCGTGGTCATGTCCTATCCCCTCATCGGCAACTATGGAGTCAACCATGAGGACAACGAATCCTCCCGTCCCTGGGTGGAGGCGTTTGTGGTGCGTCATCTGTCTCCTCGGGGCAGCAACTTCCGCTGCGAGGGCGAGCTCAACGACTTTTTGAAAGAACACAATATTACAGGTATTGAAGGGGTAGACACCCGTGCCCTGACCAAGATCCTCCGCAATCAGGGAAGCATGAACGGCATGATTACCTGTGCGGAGCATTTTAATGTGGCGGAGATTTTGGAAAAGCTCCGTGCCTATAAGGTAGAGGGCACCGTGGAGCGGGTCACCCGCAAGGAGCAGGAAGTGTTCCCTGCTGTGGGTGAACAGAAGTACCGTGTGGCGATGATGGACTACGGCGTGAAGCAGAACATGATCGACTGTCTGTGCCGCCGTGGCTGTGAGGTCACCGTGTTTCCTGCCACTACCGCCGCTGAGACGGTGCTGGAGGGTGGTTTCGATGGTGTGATGCTTTCCAACGGCCCTGGCGACCCCGCCGAGAATGTGGAGTGCATTGCTCAGCTCAAGAAGCTGTATGACAGTGATATCCCCATGTTCGGCGTGTGTCTGGGCCACCAGATGCTGGCTCTGGCCACTGGTGCTTCCACTGGACGTCTGGACTACGGCCACCGTGGCGGCAACCACCCCGTGCGGGACATCGCCGAGGGCCGGGTGTTTATCACCAGCCAGAACCACGGCTACATGGTACTGGCCGACTCCGTACACCCTGAGGTGGCCGAGATCAGCCACATCAACGTCAACGACAACACGGTGGAAGGCCTGCGCTACAAGCGCCCCAACTGCTTTACCACCCAGTTCCACCCCGAGGCCAACGCCGGCCCCCGGGACACCGAGTATCTGTTTGACCGTTTCATCGCATCCATGGGAGGTGACAAGTAATGCCTAAGAATCCTGAAATCAAGAAGGTACTGGTGCTGGGCTCCGGCCCCATCGTCATCGGCCAGGCCGCTGAGTTTGACTACGCCGGTACCCAGGCTTGCCGTGCCCTGAAGGAAGAGGGCCTGGAGGTGGTACTGGTCAACTCCAACCCCGCCACCATCATGACCGACAAGGACATTGCCGATCATGTGTACATTGAGCCTCTGAATATCCCCACCGTGACTCAGGTCATCGAGAAGGAACGGCCCGACTCCATTCTGCCCACCCTGGGCGGTCAGACCGGCCTGAACCTGGCCATGGCTCTCCACGAGAACGGTACCCTGGCCAAGTACGGGGTGAAGCTGCTGGGCACTTCCCCCGAGTCCATCCGTAAGGCCGAGGACCGCCAGGGCTTTAAGGACTGCATGGAGGAGATTGGTCAACCCTGCGTCACCTCTGAGGTGGTGGAGAGCGTGGATGCGGCTGTGGAGTTTGCCAACTCCATCGGCTATCCCGTCATCGTCCGTCCCGCCTACACCCTGGGCGGCACCGGCGGCGGCATTGCCTACGACGAGCCCTCTCTGCGGGAGATTGCCGACCGCGGCATCAACCTCAGCCGCGTCAACCAGGTGCTCATTGAGCGCTGCATCGCTGGTTGGAAGGAAGTGGAGTTCGAGGTGCTGCGTGACTCCGCCGGTAACGTCATCACCGTGTGCTCCATGGAGAACATTGACCCCGTGGGCGTGCACACCGGCGACTCCATCGTGGTGGCTCCCACCCAGACTCTGGCCAACGAGGAGTTCCAGATGCTGCGTACCGCCGCTCTGGATATCATCTCTGCCCTGGAGATCGAGGGCGGCTGTAACTGTCAGTTTGCTTTGAACCCCGACAGCTTTGAGTATGCTGTCATCGAGGTCAACCCCCGTGTGTCCCGCTCCTCTGCACTGGCCTCCAAGGCCACTGGCTATCCCATTGCCAAGGTGGCTGCCAAGGTGGCACTGGGCTATACTCTGGATGAGATTCCCAACGCTGTTACCGGCAAGACCACTGCCTGTTTTGAGCCTACCCTGGACTACTGCGTGCTGAAGATCCCACGCCTGCCCTTTGATAAGTTTACCACCGCCAGCCGCACCCTGGGCACCCAGATGAAGGCCACCGGCGAAGTGATGGCCATTGCCAACTCCTTTGAGGGCGCCCTGATGAAGGCCATCCGCTCCCTGGAGCTGAACGTGCGGGCTTTGAAGCTGGATAAGCTGGATGACCTCTATACCGACGAGGTGGAGGATCTGCTGGCTCAGGTCACCGACGAGCGCCTGTTCGTGGTGGCTGAGGCGCTGCGCCGCGGCGTGTCCCCCCATAAGATCAACCAGATCACCAAGATGGATCTGTGGTTCCTGGACGGTTTCAAGCGCATCATTGACATGGAAGAGCGCCTGAAGGCTTGCCGTGGTGTCCCCGATGTGGATACCCTGAAGGAAGCCAAGGAGATGTGCTTTGCTGACAGCTACATTGGAAAGCTGTGCGGTATGGAACAGAAGGACGTGAAGGCTCTGCGGGAGAAATACGGCATCGTGCCCTCCTTCAAGATGGTGGACACCTGTGCTGCCGAGTTCGACGCAGAGACCCCCTATTACTACTGCACCTATGACGGTGAGAACGAGGCCAACGACGGCGAGCACGACCGCAAGAAGGTGCTGGTGCTGGGTTCTGGCCCCATCCGCATCGGCCAGGGCATTGAGTTCGACTATTGCTCTGTGCACTCTGTGTGGGCATTGAAAAAGCTGGGATATGAGACCATCATCGTCAACAATAACCCCGAGACCGTGTCCACCGACTTTGATGTGGCCGATAAGCTGTACTTTGAGCCTCTGACTGCCGAGGACGTGCAGAACATCGTGGAACAGGAAAAGCCCGACGGCGCCGTGGTGCAGTTCGGCGGTCAAACCGCCATCAAGCTGGCCAAGGCGCTCACCGAGATGGGGGTACCCATCCTGGGCACCTCCTCTGACGGTGTGGATGCAGCTGAGGACCGTGAGCGTTTCGACGAGATCCTCAACCAGTGCCGCATTCCCCGTGCCAAGGGCCGTACCGTGTTCACCACCGAGGAGGCCCTCCAGGCCGCCCATGAGATTGGCTATCCGGTGCTGGTGCGTCCTTCCTACGTGTTGGGCGGTCAGGGCATGGAGATCGCCTATAACGACCGCAACATCACTGACTTTATGCGCATCATCAACCGCACCGTCCAGGAGCACCCCATTTTGATCGATAAGTATCTCATGGGCCGTGAGGTTGAGGTGGACGGCGTGTTTGACGGCGAGGACATTCTGATTCCCGGTATCATGGAGCATATCGAGCGGGCTGGTGTTCACTCCGGTGACTCCATCTCTGTCTATCCCACCATCCATGTGGAGGATAAGCACAAGGAGACCATCCTACGCTATACCCGGGATCTGGCCAAGGCTCTGGGTGTGATTGGCCTAATCAACATCCAGTTTATCATCTACAACGATGATGTGTACGTCATCGAGGTCAATCCCCGTTCCTCTCGTACCATCCCCTATATTTCCAAGGTTACCGGAGTGCCCATCATTGATCTGGCCACCAAGGTGATGGTTGGGCAGAAGCTGAAGGACCTGGGCTACGGCACTGGCATCTACAAGGAAGCCGACTATTACGCTGTGAAGATGCCTGTGTTCTCCTTCGAGAAGCTCACCGACGTTGACACCGGCCTGGGCCCTGAGATGAAGTCCACCGGCGAGGTGCTGGGCATTGCCGAGTCCTTCCCCCAGGCACTGCTCAAGGCCTTTAAGGGCGCCAACATGCGTGTGCCCAAGAAGGGCGGCCGTATCATCATCACCGTCAAGGACGAGGACAAGCAGGAGATTGTGGGCATTGCCCGTGGCTTTGCCGATATGGGAATCGAGATTCTGGCCACTGCCGGAACCTGTGAGGTGCTCAAGGCGGCTGGCGTGCCTTGCACCCAGGTGGCCCGTGTCTCCGAGGCTCACCCCAATATCAGCGATATGATTGCCTCCGGCACCATTGACCTGGTCATCAATACCCCCACCAAGGGCCGCCGTCAGGATACCGACGGATTCAAGATTCGCCGGGCTACGGTGGAACACTCTGTGGGCTGTGTCACCGCCATCGACACCGCCCGGGCCATGCTCACCGTCCGTGAGCAGAGCCGCAGCGCAGACCTGCGCCCCATCGACGTGACTACCATCTAAGGGAGGAAAACCAGTATGGCACATCAAACTGTCATCGTGCTGGACTTCGGCGGTCAGTACAACCAGCTCATCGCCCGCCGTGTGCGTGAGTGCAACGTCTACTGCGAAGTCAAGCCCTATACCACCCCCTTGGCCGAACTCAAGGCCATGAACCCCATCGGCATCATCTTCACCGGCGGCCCCAACTCCGTGTACGAGGAGGGGTCTCCCAAGGTGGATCCTGAGATCTTTACCTGGGGCGTGCCTGTGCTGGGCATCTGCTACGGCTGCCAGCTCATGGCCCACACCCTGGGTGGCCAGGTCACCCCCGCCCAGGACGACACTGCCCGGGAGTATGGTAAGACCGAGACCTGGTACAATACCAATAGCCCCATCTTCAAGGGCCTGCCTGAGCAGGGCATCTCCTGGATGAGCCATGGCGACTACATGGCTCAGGTGCCTCAGGGCTTTGAGCTGGTGGCCCACAGTGCTAACTGCCCCAACGTGGCCATTGCCAACGAAGAGAAGGGCTTTTATGGCGTGCAATACCACCCCGAGGTCAACCACACCGAAAACGGCTTGAAGATGATTCGCAACTTCCTCTATGAGGTGTGCCACGCTGCTGGCGACTGGACCATGGAGGACTATAAGAACACTGCTATTGCAGCCATCCGTGAGAAGGTGGGCGATGGTAAGGTGCTGCTGGCTCTGTCCGGCGGCGTGGACTCCTCTGTGTGCGCTGCGCTGTTGGCCGAGGCTGTGGGCAGCCAGCTCACCTGTGTGTTTGTGGATCACGGCCTCATGCGTAAGGATGAGGGCGACGAGGTGGAGGCCGCTTTCTCCAAGTGGGCCATGAACTTCGTGCGAGTGGATGCCGAGGCCCGCTTCCTGGCCAAGCTGGCTGGTGTGGACGAGCCTGAGCGCAAGCGCAAGATCATCGGTGAGGAGTTCATTCGTGTCTTCGAGGAAGAGGCCAAGAAGATCGGCGCTGTGGACTTCCTGGCTCAGGGCACCATTTACCCCGATGTCATTGAGTCCGGTGCCGGTGATGCCGCTGTCATCAAGAGCCACCACAACGTGGGCGGCCTGCCTGACTATGTGGACTTCAAAGAGATTCTGGAGCCTCTGCGCCTGCTGTTTAAGGACGAGGTGCGTCAGCTGGGCCGTGAGCTGCAGCTGCCTGAGTACCTGGTCAGTCGTCAGCCCTTCCCCGGACCTGGTCTGGCCATCCGTGTCATCGGTGACCTGACCAAGGAGAAGTTGGACACCCTGCGGGAGGCCGATGCCATCTATCGCGAGGAGATCGCAGCCGCTGGCGAGGATAAGAACATCAACCAGTATTTCGCTGTCCTGACCAATACCCGTTCCGTGGGCGTCATGGGTGACGGTCGTACCTACGACTACACTCTGGCCCTGCGTGCTGTCACCACCAGCGACTTTATGACAGCTGACTGGGCACGCATCCCCTATGATCTGCTGGACAAGATCAGCGTCCGTATTGTCAACGAGGTGCCTGGCATCAACCGTATCTGCTACGATATCACCTCCAAGCCTCCTGCCACGATTGAGTGGGAATGATTTCAGAGACCCGGAAAACCCCAGTATTTATACGGGTTTGCGGCATTTACAGCTTGAATCGCTGATTCGTTTTTGCAACAGTTTTGCAACACATCACGCACAAAAAATTTTACAACAGATGAAATAACTGTCGATGGTTATTCTGCCGCTTCAAAACCAATCAGGGGGAAATTTGCTACTATATACTTCTAAAACTACAATCGCCGGTAGGATATTTGCTAACCAATAAAACTAACCTGACCGGTAAGTTGCTTTATGACATACTAGGCAAGAAAAGAAGACCGATTGATCAAAGTTCAGAGAAGGAGCGATGAGAGATGAGTTTGTTTAAGAGGAAATCAAAGGTTAATGGGAATTCTGAGGAAAAGCTGCAGAAAATTCCACACCAGAACAAGCCATCAGTGGCCCGGTCAGTTTCTGTCTGTCTTTTGGGAGCAGAGGGTGTAGGAAAATCCACTTTGATACATACGCTGGAGCGGTTTGCTGGGTTCCCCGGGGCTTCACACACGGAGGACAGCTGTGTTTTGCTTTGGAAAGACGTGCAGATTACAGTATGGGAAACTCATTTGTGCCAATTGAAAGAGGGGACTGTGCCTCATGCGGATTTTTGGTATTTTATAGTTGGAGTGGATGATGGAATGACGGCCGATCTGTATCAGGTGCTGGAGGATGCCGCTGCTTTGCCATTCCGGGGTGTTTTTATGAGTAAAAGCGACTGCCTTTCTTTCATTGAAGATACCGAGTTCATTGAGGACCTCAAATTGGAAATTGAGGGATATTTAGAGGAATACGATATCATTACGGAGAAGTTTACCTTTATTCCGGGCTCGGCTTACAACGTAGAGATAACTGAATTTTTAGATGATATCATTCGACAGTAAATTTTCTGCCAAAATAGCCTGTCTGACCTGTGTTGATCGCTTACATCCTGTAGCTTGAACAGTCACCTTGCCGATATTGACGCACAGGCGGAAGATATATTTCTTCGGCTGGTAAAGCAGATGGCAGAGCGTGAAGGTATAACCGAACCGCTCAAAGCAGAAAATCAAACAGAATAGGTCGGATGAATTGTCCTGTCGGTTGCTGTCCTTTCCATTTTGATTACAGCTCCTTTGGATGCTCTGGGAGTGAATGTACCATATAAACGGCCATTGCAAAGAGAGTGAGACAATTTTGTAGCTATTAGGTGTGGATTTTCTTAACAAAATAGCTTATAATTTGAGTCGAAACATATTGCTATTATCCGCAGTTACAGAGCGAGTGTTATCAATGCCGATAACAAAATGATAACATTAGCCCGTATAGGCAGGATAATATGGATACATCAAATAATCAAAAGCACCACGAATACGACAGAGAATAATCTCTAAACAAAATTGATTAGGCTTTGTCGAGTGGGAATAAAGAAATTAACCCCGGAAACCGTTGGATCCCACGGTTTCCGGGGCTTCTTTATGCATATTGGCTCTACTTTGGCTCTATTTCTCTGATGGAGCATTATTTTTAGAGTAATATCGAAAGGCTTTTATAATATTTTTCGTGCTGTCTGAAGAGACATCTTTGACTTAACCTTTTTATTTTCAAGAATTAGCAAACTACAGAAAATTATCTCTGTGATAAGCATAAATACCGCCACAAAAAATGTCGGAGCATATATCCCAAGCAACAATACAATAATCGGTATCAAAATAGAAAAAACATAATATGTTTTTGATTGATATAGCCAACCATATGGCAAAAGGTGGGCTCCAAAAATTATAGCATAAACCATCAGCATTTTTTCTGGCATAACTGCATATACCCACATAGCAATCAATATATAGAGCATTTGATTAAGTGAAATAAGTAACCCCAATCCTGAAAGTGGATTTTCTTTATTTTGAAAATCAATTTTCAAAATTTTCGAGAGTAAAAAAGCCAACGGAACTAATGGTGTTGAACAGCAAAAGGTGAATAAGTTTTTTGACAAAATCGGCAATGAGGATATATGGATACCTAAGACTGCTACCCAAATGAAAACAGAAGCAACAATAAAATGCAATCCTCTTTTTTGTTTTCTTATATTATCTTCTCTCAGTTCTTGCAATGATGATACTAACTCTTTTCTATTTCCCATTTACATTTCTCCTTTGTTGTTGATATTTTATCAAAGCTTGCGTATAAATTTCTCCTTGCTTATTGCTATACCTCTGGTATATTGCAATACAAATGAAATAAAGAACACATATAATTCCGATAAAAACTAACCACTGAATAAATGTCCCTATACCGCTAAAAAATCCCATCCAATAGAAGTTTAGACACTCGTATAAGCTAAGCAACACCATAAAGCAGGTTAATCTTTTTGTGAAAGTCCAATTTTTAATAAAAACCTTTGTAAAAAGAATATTAAAAATCAGCACGCCACCAATCACAAAAAACAGTAGTTTAGTTAACATACTTACCGAAATTTGTTGCTGATTGGAAATATGACAATATGCTATCCAGATGATAAGAAGCCACGTCGTGCAAAAAGCAATTCCATTTCTCATCCAAACGAAAAATTTTATGATATCATTTTTGTTGTTTTTCATTGCCATCCTCCTATATTGATAATAATTTCCGCACAAACGGGACATATTTTCTGGAAATATATAATAACTCTCCATTACACAACGTTACTAAAATGGTACGATTTAACTCTGGTTTTAGGGAACGGATTTTATTTATGTTTACAATAAGTGACTTTGAAATTCGGACAAAGTCTTTATCGGATAAAATTTCCTCCAGTTCATATAATCTTTGTTTGATTTCCATAACATCTTCCTGCGTGTATAAAAATGTATGATTATCTACAGATTCAAAGTATAATACTTCTGATAAATTTACCCAAAATTGTGTACCGTCTTTTTGGGCATACAATTTATTGTCAAATGATTCGATATGCGATTTTAATCTCATTACTTCATCATCAATTTTATTGCACTGAATAACTACGCTTAATGTTTCTTTTATGTGCTCAATAATCTGAATATCCATACCGCACCTCCTTCGATTATTATAATATAATCATTCATATTTTTTTCTCAACGGGTTTGTTGTAAGAGGTACAAAATCTGGCATTAAAATGCCATTAACTGAGCAAACGGAGTATACCCTACCCGCCGTCTATAACAAATGTTAAGTAATATAACGCTTTTCGGTGTCAAAAGCCTTGTTTAAGCGGCTCATAGAGCATAAAATAGGGCGGGTAAGTTATCCCTACTCGCCACGATTTTACAGTCAAATTCGTTACAATGCTTTAATTGTAGATGTTTTCCTCATTCACAACCTCCATAGCACACGCCCGTATGTTGTTCATTCGACCAACCCACTCTAAGGTGTTTTCAACCTTTAACTGCTCCGTGATACCCTGTGCCTGTTTCATCTGCTCTGTGAGTATTTCAAAGCGTTCTTGTGCCTGTCTGTCAATGTCGGCAAGGTAAGTGTTCAGCCTGCCGCTTGTCAATAGCGTTGTGTATGTATTTCTGTGGTATTCTTTCAGATACCGCAAGTGCCGCTGTCCCCACAAACCGATAGGTTGTTCTTTTTCGGCTGGTAAGATAAAACAAGGAATATAATAATCTCCTTGCAGTTCATACCACATACCATTTTTATCATCGTAAATGTACTTGTCCATTGAAAAATCCTCCGTTATAATATATTCGCACATACATCACAGTTCTCCGATTGCCACACTCTGTTATATCTTGTTGTGAGATTTTCTTGCCCTTGTATTTGCCCTTATGAGCAAAGAGGGAAAGAATAAACTTGTGTGTAATCGTATAAAGAGATAAGGCGAACACATTGCGATAAATCCTTTATTTTCAAGGCTTTTGGAGGATTTTATTAAAACACTGTAACCTCTGTTGAGAGGTCATAATTTACTGATATTCAAATTCCAATTCGAAAGCGAGTTGATTTTAATGTTAATTCTAATGCTACTAATGGAAGGTATAGTATTATGTTTTATACTTTTAATGTTTTGTGTTATTGGTATAGCAAATGGTCCTGAAAAATTTACTGTGTTTTACGAAAAGAATGTTCAAGAAAAAGCAATAAAATTAGGATATACTACTCAAAAAGAAATAAAGAAACAAACCATTATATCAATTATAGTTTTATACTTGCCTTGTTTTATTCTTGTGCCATTAATGGTTTGCTATGTAAATGGTGCAAAAGAGTTTGGAAATATTTTTATACAAAGTTTATTTATAATGTATATAATGGGACTATTTGATCGATTTTTTGTTGACTGGTATTGGGTAGAACATACAAAAGCGTGGAATATACCCAATACAGAAGAATTAAAACCTTATATTCCTACAAAAATGAAAATAGTTAAATGGTTGGGAACCATAGTTGGATTTGCAATAATTGCTTTAATTATTGCTTTAATAATGAGTAAGATGGTTTAAAAATTTATATTTCTAAGAAGGTTAGTTTATTTTTGAGGATAACTTTTCTTGGCTCTATTTTGGCTCTAATAATTTGGAACTAGAAAAATAACCGATGAAAGGGATAGAATACGAACATAAAAAGACACAAAAGTGTACTGAAAAATACCTAGATTATACCATCCGCACCCGAGTGGGAATAAAGAAATTAACCCCGGAAACCGTTGGATCCCACGGTTTCCGGGGTTTCTTTATGGGGCTTGAGTGCGAGGTGAGTGCACTTATCATATAGTTTGACGCCGATGAGATGTGGATACCTGCACCCAACGGCAGGGGAGGGGAGAGGTGCTCAAACCGAGATGGAAAAAGACATCCCCCACAGCGACAGCTGTGGGGGATGTCTCATGTGTATTTGTGTTGGAAGCAGTGAGAAGAATTACTTCTTCTGGACGTACTTCAGGCAGTCCAGAGTGACGGCCACCAGGATGATGATGCCGGAGAACACGAACTGCAGGTTGGTGTCGATACCCAGAGTGGTCAGGGCGTAGGTCAGAGCGGTGAAGATGCACACGCCGACCACGACGCCGGAAATCTTACCGATACCACCGGTGAAGGACACACCGCCCACAACGGCAGCGGCGATGGCGTCCATCTCCCAGCCTTGGCCGTAAGCAGCGGAACCGGAGCCCACCATGCGGATACACTCCAGCCAAGAGCCGAAGCCATAGAGAATACCAGCCAGGATGAAGGCACCCACGGTAACAGCGAACACGGAGATACCGGACACGGAAGCAGCTTCAGGGTTGCCGCCCACAGCGTACAGGTTCTTACCAAAGGTGGTCTTGTTCCAGATGAACCACACGATAACCACTGCGGCCAGAGCCCACAGGATGATCGTGGGGAATGTGCCGATCTTGGGGATAATCATGCTGGGAATGGTGGATTCGATGGCGCCGAAGGACACGCCCTTGGTGCCGTAAGTGACCAGACCAAAGATGACCAGCATGTTAGCCATGGTGGCGATGAAGGGGTGCATCTTAAACTTGGCGGTGAAGAAGCCGGCGATGGTGGTAAAGACGGTGCACAGCACGATACAAACAACCAGAGCCAGAATCACACGGGCGGGAATGGACATGTTGGTGAAATCGAAGATGTGCCCAAACACGGAGCCAGTGTTGATGCCCTTGTGCATGATGATGGTGGCGGCGGTCATACCCATACCCATCATACGGCCGATGGACAGGTCAGTACCAGCCAGCATGATCAGGCCGGCAACGCCCAGAGCCAGGAACATACGGGGAGAGGCCTGCTGGAGAATGTTCAACACGTTGTTTACCGTCAGCAGCTGCACACCCTTGACTGCGGGGGTGATAAAGCACAGGGCGATAAAGATGACCAGAATGGCCAGATACAGACCGTTCTTCAGCAGGAAGCTACGGGTGTTGAAGGTGTAGCGGTAGTTCTCGATCTTCTGAGCCATGGACTCAGCGAAGGTGAACTTGGACATCCGCAGCATGTCAATGAGGTGATACTGATGCTCGTAGGCAGCATGGCGGCGATCCTTGATCTCCTGGAGATCCTTGGAGAGCACCATCTTGGCATCAAAGAGACGATTTTTGTGGACGTACTTCTCGTCTTTGATCTCTTGGGCATCGGTGAGCTTGGCCAGAGCCTTCTGGTGCTCCTGCTCCAGCTCAGCCACAGTGGCGCGATATTTTTCCTGAGCGAAGGCTTTTTCTTCTTTGCAGCTAGCAGCCACGGGCTGGTAGTAGTCCTGCTTGAAGTGAGCCTTCAGATAGGTCTCAGCGTCGGCAATGAGTTTGGAGACCTCGGCTTTGTTCTTGGCTTCCACAGCCTTGGCCTTCTCCAACTCCTTACGCCAGCCGGAGGCAATGGAGTCCTTCTCCTGCTGGGTATAGATGCGATCCCGCTTCAGACTGTCCAGATTTGCCTGAATCTCTGCAACCTTGTCGGAACCGTCTGCCCGGAGGGCATCGATCTTCGCTTGAATGCTGCCGACGTATTCGTCGATGGACTGACGGAGCTTGTCCTCCTGCTCAGCCGTCAAAATATTTGTTTTCACAGGTGCCATATGCAACTTCTCCCATTAAAGGTATTTTGCGCTCAAACGCAAGAGCTCTTCCTGATTGGTCTCCTTGGTGTTGACGATGCCGGAGAGGCGACCGTTGGACATCACGCCGATGCGGTTGGTGATACCCAGAATTTCGGGCATCTCGGAGGAGACCACGATGATGGTTTTGCCCTGCTTGGCCATATTGATAATCAGTTCATAGATCTCATACTTGGCACCCACGTCAATGCCGCGGGTAGGCTCGTCCATCATGAAGATTTGGGGTTCACGCTCCAGCCAGCGGCCGAAGATAACCTTCTGTTGGTTACCACCGGACAGACTGGTGATCATGTCCTCGGGGCCCATACACTTGGTGTGCATGATTTTGAGTTCCTTGTTGGTGGCCTTCACCATCTTAGGATCAGACAAAGCCAAACCGCTCTTGTACTGATGGAGGTTGGCAATGGTGGTATTGAAGGTCAGGTCACACTTGAGGAACAGACCGTTGGCTTTACGTTCCTCGGTGATCAGAGCGAAACCGTGATCGATAGCTTCCTTGGCGGAGTTGAAGTTCATCATCCGGTTGCGGAAGTACACACGGCCAGCAGCACGGGTACGGATACCGAAGATGGTCTCCAGCAGTTCAGTACGGCCAGCACCCACCAGACCGTACAGGCCGAAGATCTCGCCCTCCTTTACATCGAAGGAGATGTCCTTCAGGTGGGGGGCAAACTTGGTGGACAAGTGCTGCACGGACAGGATGGTGTCCCCGGGCGTGTTGTCCACAGGGGGGAAACGGCTTTCCAGAGAACGGCCCACCATGGCGCTGATGAGCTCGTTCATGTTGGTCTCCTTGGAGGGCTTGGTCATGACCAAGTTGCCGTCACGGAGCACGGAGATCTCGTCGCAGATCTCAAAAATCTCGTCCATCTTGTGGGAAATGTAAATCAGAGAGATGCCCTGATCCCGGAGCATTCTCATCATCTCAAAGAGCTTGTCCACCTCTTTTACGGTCAGGGAGGAGGTGGGCTCGTCCAACACGATGACTTTGGCGTTGTAGGAGATAGCCTTGGCGATCTCACACATCTGCCGCTGAGATACGGACATGTTGCGCATGGGCTGGGTCAGGTTCACGGTCAAGCCCAGCTTACGGAACAAGTCAGCGGCCTTTTTCTTCATGATGCCTTCATCTACGATGCCGGCGCTGGTGGGATAACGGCCCAGGAACAGGTTATCCATTACATTGCGCTCCAGGCACTGGTTCAGCTCCTGGTGCACCATGGCAATTCCGTTTTCCAGGGCGTCCTTGGGGCCGGAGAAGTTGATCTCCTTGCCATCGAAGTAAATTCTGCCCTCGTCCTTTTGGTAGGTGCCGAACAGGCACTTCATCATCGTGGACTTACCAGCGCCGTTCTCGCCCATCAGGCCCATAACAGAGCCGCGCTTTAGATCCAGATTGATGTGGTCAAGTACCCGGTTGCGACCAAAAGACTTGCACATACCACGGATTGACAGGACAATATCGTCTTTTGCATCTGCCATTCTAGTTACTCCTGTTTACAGATTGACAGTTCCAGTGGCTCCACTGACGCTGTCGAGGTTTACCACAGATAAACTATTAGGGAGAATTCCTTCTGCCGTACAGAGAATTTCTTCTCCTGGACGGAGAATTCCTTCTCCCTAATAGCGTATGTTACAACTGATTAGCGAATGGGAATCTTACCAGTTCCAATCTCAGCTCAATTACTGGAGCAGGTTGGTGTAGGAAGCGGCGTTGTCGGTCTTGATCATGTTGATGGCGAAAGCGTCATAGGAGGAGGGGTTACCCAGCTTGTTAATGACGCTGGACTCGGACTGACCGTCGCCATCGACGTACTCAACCTTCAGGTTCAGCAGGTCGTCGTACTTCTGCAGCAGGGGCTTGTAGGTGGAGCTCAGGAAGTTATCAGTGGAGTTGTAGGTGTTCAGCCACACACTCTTCTCGGGGCTGGTCTCCTTGTCGACCTGATTGGAGACGGGGGCCCAGGTCACGGTGGAGTCCAGGAAGTCCTTGTAGTTGTCGCCAGTGACGGCCACGTTCAGGGCATAGTAGGAACGGGTGGCCTCGTCGTACTTGTAGACATCCTCGCTCAGCTGGTTGCCAGCGGCGTCAGCAGTGCCGATACCGGTGTCCATATCAACGCCGTCCAGAGCGTTGCGGATCACGCGCAGGGTCAGGTAAGCCTGAACGTCGGCGTGCTGGCTGATGGTGCCGCCGTAACCATCGGCAATGGCCTTCACGGCATCGGAGTTGGCGTCATAACCAAAGGTGGGAACCTTGTTCTCGTTGGACCAAGCGGTAAACATGGACATACCCATGCCGTCGTTGTTGGAGGCGATGACATCGATCTGATCGCCGAAGGAGGAGGCCCAAGTGCTGATGGCGTTACCAGCGGTACCGGCGTCCCAAGTGGCACCAGCGGTGTTCTTCATCTCCTGAGAGGCCAGCTCACGGATGGTGTAGGTCTTGCCGTTGACCTCCAGCTTGCCGTCCTGTACGAACTCGGACTTGCCGTCGGTGTTGGTGCCAACGGGATTGCTGACGATGGAGTCGTCTTCCTTGGTCACGGCAGTGCCCAGAGCGGAGCGGACGCCGCGAGTACGGGCGATGGAGTCGTTGTGGCCCACGTCGCCGATGGCCAGCACGTAGCCGATGATGCCGTCACCGTTCTTGTCGATCTCGTCGATGTGAGCCTTGATGTAATCCAGAATCATCTGGCCCTGGAGCTCAGCGCCCTGGTTGGCGTCGAAGCCCACATAGTAGGTATCATCATTGAAACTCAGAGCTTCCATGTTCAGCTCGCCGGTGGCGGAGTTGGAGGGCTGACGGTTAAACCAAACAACGGGCTTATCCTTGTTGGCAACGGTGTCGGAACCGCCGGTGGAACCGCCTTCCTTGGTAGAGGTGTCGCCGCCACAAGCGGCCAGGCTGAACGCCATAGCGGCGGCCAGGGACAGAGCAAGAGCTTTCTTCATAACTATTCTCCTTTTCTGATTCAGTGTTTGATGGAGCATACGCAACTCCATCTTCTGCACTCTATACTAACGGAATTGGTCAGGAAAAACAAGGTGAAAAATCACCGAAAGGAGGGCAAAAAATTATTCTACCTAAACAAGATGTGAAAAAATTCAACGTCGAAATTGTGCACTATGACCAGCTATCTCGCTGTTCAAAGGCAAAGAGGGCTTTTTGACTGTCCATGGAGAATAAATTCTTCTGATCCACGATCTGGGTGGATGTGTCTACGGTTTCCGGTAGGTTTTTGCCCTGGCCGGAGAGCAGCTTGTATGCGCTCTCCACGCCCAGGTATCCCATGGCATAGGGGTTTTGCACGATCAGGGCATCTACGGAGCCGTTTTGAAGCCCATCCACCGTGTTCACGTTGGAGTCGAATCCCACCAGGAACACCTGGTCAGAGCAGTTCAGACGTTCGATGGCTTGGGCAGCACCTACGCTGGTAGGTTCATTGAAAGCCAGCAGGACGTTGATTTCCGGGTGCTGTTTGAGAAGTTGGGCGGTGTCTGACTGGGCCATATTGGACTCAGCCAGGGTGTTGACGATGCTGATCACCTGGGCGCGTCCGCTGAGATCAAAGGCATCCACGGCCCCCTGCTGCCGTTCCTGACCATTGGCACTTTTGATATCGTAGTTGATGATTCCCACCTTCAGAGAACCGTCTACCCGATCCAGGGCGGCCTGAGCCGCCATATGTCCGGCGGCGTAGTTGTCGGTGCCGATATAGGTGCTCACAGCCTGGGAGTCCACATTGCTGTCAATGGCCACGATTTTGACCCCTTGCTGGGCAGCGGCGTCAATGGCCTGGGCATTGTTGTCGAAATGAATGGCGGAGAAGACCAGAGCTTCGGTACCACCGGCCACAGCGTCAGCCACCATGCTGTTCTGGGTCTCGTAGTCCTCTTCGGTGGCGGGGCCAATGATGTTGAGATTGAGGTTGTACTCCGTGGCAGCGGCCTCGGCGCCAGCAAAGACAGAGAGCCAGAACTCAGTCTGTGTGGACTTGGCGATGAGGGTGACTGTGTGCTGGGAGGAGGTGGCGGAGTTTGGGGAACAACCCAAAAGAAGCAGCAAAATCAAGGTGCTGCACACCACGATGATCTTATTTCGCTTCATAATTTCCCTCCAAAATTTTAGGCATCCGAATTTCCACACAGGTTCCAACATCCAGCTTACTGGTGATACTCAGGCCATACTCTTTTCCAAAATAGATCTGAAGGCGGTCGTTGACGTTGCGGATCCCAATACCTGCCCGATCCTTGGGGTCGTGCTCCATGATGGCCACGATTTGCTCCTGACTCATGCCAACGCCGTTGTCTTCCACCCGGAACAGGATATCCTCTCCGTCGGGCTGGACATATACGTCGATGCGGCCCTCCTCCACCAGCAGATCCAGGCCGTGGTTGATGGCATTTTCAATGATGGGTTGGAGGGTAATTTTGTTGCACAGGTAATTGACACAGGTAGGATCCACATGGAAATGGTAGGTAAATTGATTTTTGTACCGGTATTTCTGGATTTGCAGGTAACTCTCTGCGTGTTCGATCTCTCGGGAAATGGGGATAAGCTCATGGCCTTTGCTGATGCTGATTCGGAACAGCCGAGCCAGAGCGTGCACCATCTTCACCGCATCGGCATTGCGTCCCTGCTCGCACATCCAGGCGATAGAGTCCAGGGTATTGTAGAGAAAGTGGGGGTTGATCTGGGCCTGGAGGGCCTTGAGTTCGGTTTTGCGCAGGTTCAGCTCTTCCTCCCGTACTGTGGTCATCAGCTGCTGAATGCGCATGACCATGTGGCCGAAGGAGCAGGACAGCTCCTGCACCTCACGGGTACCGCCCACAGGCTGATAGTCAAAGTGGTCTGCATCCGCCTCGAAGCTCTCCATAGCGGAGGTGAGGCCCCGAAGGGGGCGGCCCAGCAGGTTGGACAGCAGCCAGCTGGTGAGCAGAGCGGTGAGAAGCACCAACACAGCCAGCACCAGGGAGAGTTGTATCATCTCCTGCACGTTGCGGTTGACCAGCTCGTCCACATAGCTCACGCCCACCACCCGCCAGTCGCTGCCCTCCACGGAAGTCAGGGAATAGATGACGGTGTCGTTGGCGTGAGCGCCGTCCTCCAGCTGAGACAGGCGGGAGGTATCTTCACTGCGCAACCCGGAGTAGAGCAGCTGCTGCTGGGGGTGGTAGACGATGTTGCCAGCCTGATCCATCAAGAAGCAGTAGCCACGCTGACCGATGCTCACATTATTTATATAGGCAGAGATGCTGGAAAAACTCAAATCCAGGGAGACCCAGGCAGCGGAACTGCTCTGGGGCAGGGGAGCGGTCATAGTGACCACCCAGGGGTAGTATCCTTCAAAGATGCTTTCCACATGAGGGGTGGACATATAGGACCTGGTGGCGCTTTGGGCCTGGGTGAGATCGAAAGAGAGGTTTTGATAAATCTCTTCCTTAGGCTCTCTGCCCGGAGACCAGCACTGGAGCAGCTGGCCTTGGTCGGAATAGCTGGTTACCGCCACCACATCGGGGCGAAACTCCAAAAAGGCTGACAACAACTCATCCCTGGTTTGGTCGGATTCTGACATGGATTGCTCCACCTGTTCCATGGCCTGGTTCATGTTGAGCAGGTAATCAGAGACGGTGTTGGATACCTGTGACACGGCCTGAACGCTGTTGGTGCAGGCGCTTTCCACCATGGCGTTTCGGTAGCGATCCAAAAACAGCAGGATAAAGCACAGCAGCATGATGGCTACCACTCCCACCACCATGGACACCAAAATGGTGGTGATGCGCAGTCCGGTTTGGGACAGTTTTCTCAACAACACCCACCCGCTTTCTCTGCATCCAGGCGGCGTCTCAGGGCATTAGGTGATTCGCCGCAGTATTTTTTGAAGCAATAGCTGAAATAGTGCTGATCGGTATAGCCGCAGCGCTGGGCTACATCCTGAATTTTCAGATTGGAATTGGTCAGCATATCCCGGGCCGCTTCCATGCGTTTGCGGATCAAGATGTTGATAAAGGTTTCTCCCGCATACTTTTTGATACAGGAACTCAAATGATTGGGACTGACATCCAGCATGGTGCTCAGGGAAACCAAAGAGAGGTTTACATCCATATAGTGCTGGTCCAGCGCTTCCAAAGCCCGCTGGCACAGCAGGTTTCCTCCCTTGGCAGAGGGAGTCAGATCACTGATGAATTGCACGCAGCTTTCGGACGGATCCCCTTGGTGCACGGCCTCCACAGCCTCCTTGTAGGCGGTGTGTAGAGCGGTGAGGGAGCGAACCATGCGGCTGACACCGATGCGGCAGCGTTTGCTCAGAATTCGATCCGCCATCTGTGCGATCTCGTCGGCCAAAATATGTAGGTATTCCTCAAAGTCGGATGGATTGCCCATCAAGACGGATATGACCTTACCTGAGGAATAAAAATTGACGTTCCGGAGATATTTGGCGGCCAGGGTATTGATGGAGGAGACGAAGGACGGGGTGGTGCAGTTGGAACCGTCTTCTTCCAGCAGAGAGGTGACCATGACGGTGTAGCAGGGCCGGTCCAGACTGTCCCGCAGCAATCCGCACTCCTGAGCATAGGTGGTGATCTGCGCTTCGTCACTGGGTTCTGCATACTCGTCCAGTACCTGAGACATCAGCATGGTGGTGCGGAGATCCTGCCCCGCACCCCGGGTGGCAGCCTGGCGAAACATAGCAAACTGGGCATCGATTTTTTCACGAATGGTGCGAAGCTCTGCACCCAGACCCTCCAGAGTCAGAGGCTTGAGCATATAGCTGATGATGTTGTATTGGATGGCCTGCTTGGCGTACTCAAAATCATCATAGCCGCTGAGAAATGCAATGTTGGTGGCAGGACGCACTTCCCGGACGTGTCGAGCCAGTTCAATCCCGGAGATGAAGGGCATCCGGATATCGGTGAGCAGCAGATCCGGAGCGTACTGCTCCACCAGCTGCAAAGCGTCCAGACCGTTGCTTGCACTGCCCACCAGGTTGAACCCGTACTCTTGCCAGGGGATCATAGAGCATACGGCCTCACGAAGCTCATCTTCATCATCGGCGACAATGACGGTGTAAAGGGGTTTGTTGGCCATGGGGATATCGATCCTTTCTCTGTGTGTCAGAAGGGTGAAGGACCACAGGGAGTGGTACCCAACAAATTGTAAAATAATGTGACAGACTCTATCAGTATATCAGATTTGCTTGTCGGAGACAAATGATTCTTGGGGAAAGAAAAAAGAGGGTGTGGTCAGTTGTCGCCCAATCGGGTGACGGTCATGGACACGGCATCTGCCAGATAATTGCCTCCGGTGGGGTCGATCTGGAGTGTGGTGGGCACGTCGGTCACTGAAATGGGCACGGTGAAGGATGGCTCAGAGGACTGTGTAGAGTTTTGAAAGGTGAAAGGCACCGAAGCCCCGGGTACCACTGTGCCATTTGCCTCCAGAGAGGTGGTGATGTTCACTGGAAAGGTGTTATTGGCCGTGGGGGTGATGACGCCGTGGAACTCCACCGAATACACACCGGGCTGGGTGATGGTGAAGGTGTCGCTGCCTGGGGTGTGGGAAATGTCGTTACCCAGGCTCAGGGACGTGCGGTCAAAGGTGATGGGAGTGCCTGAGGTTCCGGGCTGGGACGGAGTGGAGTAGGCGGAGACTAGACTCACAGGCTGGGCAGCTCCGGGCAGGCCCTGGGGAATGGTGAAGTTAAGTATGGCGTTTTGGGCAGTGCCGGAATTGGTCACCTGGGCAGGGGTGCCTGGGGCCCCGGTGGTGACAGTGCCAATGGTGATGGTGGCAGCGGCCCCCGGAGGGCCGGGGGGACAGATGGGGCAGGGCTGAACCGGCATGGAACAGCACAGAACTGGCTGCAAAGAGCAGCGACAATGGCAATGACGTCTCATGGTTCCTCCTTGGCTTTTGGCGGATGCCTTTTTTACAGCCTATGTCAGGAGCTGCAAAACGTGCTTGGATGTGGGAAGTTTTCATTGACGAATGGGAGGGTGAGTGTACAATATACATATAGGAGAATCAATGAAAGACACTGGGAAAGGAGGCAAGTCATGCAATATCATATTGGGTTGGACGCATCCATGCTGGAGGGGGCCAAGTATGCCATTTTGGCGGGAGATCCCGGACGGATCAAAGCCATCGCCCAGGGTATGGAGAACGCTAAGTTTTTAGGCAGCAACCGGGAATACACCAGTTATCTGGGCTATATTGGTGGGAAGCCTGTGGTGGTGATGTCCCACGGCATTGGTGGCCCCTCCACCGCCATTGCAGTGGAGGAACTGGCCCAACTGGGGGTGTCTACCATGATTCGGGTGGGCACCAGCGGCGGGATGCAGCAGCAGGTGCGGGCTGGGGATGCGGTGATCGTTCAAGCCGCGATCCGACAGGACGGCACCAGCCGGGAGTATCTGCCCATTGAGTACCCGGCAGTGGCGGATTTCCAGGTGACGGCAGCGCTGCAAAAGGTTGCAGCCCGGAAGGGTGTGCCCCATCATGTGGGTGTGGTGCAGTGTAAGGACAGTTTTTATGGACAGCATGCACCCCAGCGTATGCCGGTGGGGGATGAGCTGCTGGCCAAGTGGAAGGCCTGGATCCAAGGGGGAGCATTGGCAAGTGAAATGGAGACTGCGGCCCTGTTTGTGGTTTCGTCTGTGCTGCGCTTGCGGGCCGGAGCGGTGATGCTGTGTATCTGGAACCAAGAGCGAGATCAAGCAGGTCTGCCCCACGAGGAGTGCCACGATACCCAGGGGGTCATCGACCTGGCCATCGGTGCCGTGGCAGAGCTTATGGAGCAGGAGTAAGGAGCTTTTCTTGTCTTCGTGGCGCATTCTACTGTGGCCATGGGCCAGACCAAAGGTGTGTCTGACCTATGGCCACAGCCTTTTTATGGATAAAAGTTCAGGCACTGTGAAGATATGGTGATTATTGACATGGAAGAGAAGCGGGTGTATGATAATCAATGCATTAAGAGGAATGGATGCGCAACAGGAGGTTTATCCGTGAGGAATTCGGTACAAAAGATGCTGGCTATATGGGGAAGTTTGGGTATTATGCTCACAATATCCGGGTGTTCTATGGATGTTACCCAGTGGAAAAAGCAGGAGCGGATTGTGGAGCCGCAGAAGGAAGTGGTAGAGTCCACGCCTCAGCCCACCGATTGGGTAGGCGGCAAACACATTGACACGATTGTGGAACAGACGCAGGGGCCGGTGTCACCCAGTGGGAAAAGTTATACCTACTATGATACGGTAGAGCCTACCTATATTGATGGGGTTTTACTGGTGAATAAGGAGTATGCGTTACCCCGGAGCTATGGAGACGGGGAGGATGAGGCTGCGTATGAGGCGCTGTTAAAGCTCCAGGAAGGAGCAAGGCAAGCGGGGTACTCCATGCCGCTGATGAGTGGGTTCCGCTCCTTTGAGACTCAGGACAAGCTGTACAACAAATATGTGGAGGAAGACGGGGTTGAAAAAGCGGACACCTATTCTGCCTGGCCGGGTCACTCCGAGCACCAGACGGGCCTGGCCTTTGATGTGGGCTGGGTGGATCTGCAATTTGCCGACACCGGGGCGGGTCAGTGGCTGGCCCAACACTCCCATGAGTACGGCTTTATCATCCGCTATCCCGAGGGGAAAGAGGGTGTGACGGGCTACCAGTATGAGCCTTGGCACGTTCGCTACCTGGGTGTGGATCTGGCCACAAAGGTATATGAAAGCGGTCTTTGCCTGGAAGAGTATCTGGGAGTTGATTGAGAAGAAGATGGGGAGATAGCTGAGCTATCTCTCTTTTCTTTTTCCAAGGAGTAGACAAGAGCTGAATGACCGTGCTATCATAAATATATTCAATGAAATAAGGGGGCAACAGTATGATTGATTTTGAAAATGCAGACTTTCTCAAACTGAAAGTAGTGGACAACAGCACCTATGCAGAGCGGATTACCCCCATGTTTGCGCCGGGGGAGGAAATCGTGGCCTCTTTCCGCACGGTACGGGACGGGGTGGTGTTCACCAACCGCCGGGTGATTGCCATCAATGTGCAGGGGATTACTGGGAAGAAGACAGACTATTCCTGTTTGCCCTATAAGAAAATTCAGGCTTTTTCCATAGAGACTTCCGGGGTATTCGACCTGGACGGTGAACTGGAGCTGTGGTTCAGCAGCCTGGGGCGTGTTCGCTTTGAGTTTACGGCTGGGGCAGATGTGGCCCGTATCTGCGCCGTGATCTCTCAGTACGCGCTATAACCTTGTCCATACAAGAAATATCCCCCATGTTCCAGGGACGGAACATGGGGGATATTTTACTTCAGGTGAGGAGTGGTTACTTGCGCTCCAAAATCACCTTGGTGATCTGAATGACAATGGTGGGGATGAGGGCCAAGCCAACGATCTCGCCCAAATTGGACACCCCGAAGGCAGGGGAGACCATGAACAGGGTGTTGAGGCCGGGGACAAAGAGCACCAGCATCAACAGCACCACGCCGGCGAAGAAGGCCAAGATGGAGGCCTTATTGGTGGAGAACTTCAAACGGAAGATAGACTCAGCACCTCGGCAGTTGAAGCCGTGGAACAGTCGTGCCAGGGTGAGGGTGGAAAACGCCATGGTGGTGGCCAGGGCTGCGTCTCCGTTTTGATAGCCCAGGTAGAAGGCGATCATGGTGACGATGGCAATGAGCAGGCCCTGGATGCCGATGCGAGCCAGCAGAGGCTGGTTGAGAATGGGCTCTTTGGGATCTCGGGGCTTTTGATTGAGCAGACCCCGGCGGGCAGGCTCCATGCCGATGGCGATGGCGGGCAGAGAGTCGGTGAGCAGGTTGATAAAGAGTAGGTGCACCGCCTCAAAGGGAGCCGGCAGAGCCAGCAGAGAGGCGTATACCACACAGAAGATGCCAGCAGTGTTGCCAGAGAGCAGAAACTGAATGGCGTTTTTGATGTTGGCGTAGACGCTGCGGCCATTGACCACCGCCTTGACGATGGTGGCAAAGTTGTCGTCAGCCAGGATCATGGAGGCGGCATCCTTGGATACTTCGGTGCCGGTAATACCCATGGCCACGCCGATGTCTGCCTTTTTCAGAGCGGGGGCATCGTTGACACCGTCGCCGGTCATAGATACGATGTTGCCCCGACGCTGCCAGGCATTGACGATGCGGATCTTATGCTCCGGAGACACCCGGGCGTACACAGATACGGAGGCCAGGCAGTCATCCAGCTGCTGGTCGGACATGTTGTCCAGTTCCACTCCGGACAGGGCCTGATCTCCATCCAGGAAAATACCCAGCTGCTTGGCAATGGCGGTGGCGGTGATTTTGTGGTCACCGGTAATCATAATGGTGCGGATACCACCTTGCTTGGCGTCTGCCACAGCCTGAATGGCCTCGGGGCGGGGAGGATCAATCATGGAGATGAGGCCCAGGAAGGTGAAGGTGTTCTCGTCTTCCAGGGACAGGGGACGAATGGCATCCAACTCCCGGTAGGCAAAGGCCAGCACCCGTAGACCCTCAGAGGAGAGCTGGGTGTTGATGCGGCCGATCTCCTCTTTCATCTCCTGAGTCAGGGGCACACGACCTTCCGAGGTGAGCAGCCACTGGGAGCGATTCAGCAGCACGTCCATGGCGCCTTTGGTAAACAGGGTAGGCACACCGTCGATGTCATGGAGGGTGCTCATGAGCTTGCGGTCAGAGTCAAAGGCCAGCTCACTCAGACGGGGGTGCTGGGTGCGGTAGGTCTCTTCCTCCACACCGAAACGCTCGCCCAGCATCACCAGGGCCACCTCGGTGGGGTCGCCGATGGAGGTGCCGGTGGTTTCATCGTGGGTGGCATCGCTGGCCAGCAGGGCGGCCTTGAGCAGCAGACGCTGGACGTGGTTGGCCAGATCCAGTTCATTTCCCTCTACCAGAGCGCCATCGGCATACACCTTCTGGGGGGTCATCTGGTTCTGGGTCAGGGTGCCGGTCTTATCCGAACAGATGACAGACACACAGCCCAGGCTTTCCACGGCCTTCAGATCCTTCATGATGGCGTTCTGACGGGCCATCTTTTGGGTGCCCATGGCCAACACAATGGTGACGATGGAGGACAGAGCCTCGGGAATGGCGGCCACAGCCAGGGCCACGGCAAACATCAGGGCGTCCAGGATCTCCATCCCACTGCGGAAGATGGAGAGAGCGAAGACAATGGCGGAAATGACCATGATGACAATGGCCAGCTTGGCGCTGAAATTGTCCAGACTTTCCTGGAGGGGCGTTTTCCGCTGCTGGGTCTGGTTCATTAGGGTGGCGATTTTGCCCAGCTCGGTGTTCATGCCGGTGGCGGTGACCAGCACGGTGGCCCGGCCATAGGTGACCAGAGAGCCGGAAAAGACCATGTTTTTCTGATCGCCCAGGGCAACTTGCTCTGCGTTGATGACATCAGCAGTCTTGTCAACTCCCTCACTTTCTCCGGTGAGAGAGCTCTCATTGACCTTTAAGGAGTAGTTTTCCAAAATGCGGCCATCGGCCACCACCATGTCACCGGCCTCCAGCAGCACGATGTCGCCGGGGACGATCTGGTTGGAGGGGATCTCCACTCGCTTTCCATCCCGCAGCACCTTAGCTGTGGGAGAGGACATGGCCTTCAGGCTTTCCAGGGATTTTTCCGCCTTGAAGTACTGAACGGTACCTAAAATGGCGTTGAGGATGAGCACGGCGAAGATGACCACGGTGCTCTCTACGTTGGCAGAGGCAGCGGAGATGAGAGCTGCAATGATGAGGATGATGACAAGCAGATCTTTGAATTGTTCTGCAAAGACCTGAAGCACACCCTTTTTCTCTCCCTCAGCCAGCTGGTTGGGGCCAAATTGCTGGGCACGGGCCTGGGCCTCTTGACTGGACAGTCCGTTGACGGAGGTGTGTTGGGTGTCCAGGGCCTGCTGTGGTGTCTGCTTATAGTAGGCGTCTGTCATTGGTATTCCTTCCTTCCTTGTTGAAAATGAGGGCGGAGAGGTAAAACAAAAAGACTCCCCGCCAACCGCCGTAAACACGACAGTTGTCGAAAAGTCTTGTTACCACGCAGGGTGCATACCGCCAGGCCAGTTACCTGAGCCGAGGTGTTGACGGCATAGCTTCAAACTACTCCCTTTTCAACTGCCGCCATTCTACCATGGGGGTCAGTGAAAGTCAAGGGCGAATTTCAGCGGGTGCAAGATGGACGAAGGGGTCAATTTAGCATACCCCAAATGCAGCACCAGCAAACGGGAGCTGCGGGGTGATTTTGCCCCGCAGCTCCCCCAAGAGGTGTTATTGTCCGCTGAGACCGTAGTTGGATAGCACACGGGCAGAGGGATCGTTGACGTCGCAGCCCTGCCAGTCTCGGTTTGGCATCCAGAAGTCGGCTACCATCTGGCTCTGGCCGGGATAGTACTTCTCAAACAGCTCCCGGTAGAGCAGGGACTCCTTGGTGAAGGGTTGGGCGTGGGTAAATCGCTGCCGCCGGACCTCAAATTCGGCATCTGTGTAGCAGGTCTCGGCGTAGGCTTTCAGGTCGTCCACCAGGGAGTGACCCACGGCATCGGAAAAGGCTGCCTTTTCCCGGTAGAGAATGTTCGAGGGCAGGTAATCTCCTTCAAATGCACGGCGTAGCAAGTATTTTCCCTTGCCATAAACATTGCACTTGAGCTTGGGATCAATGGACATAACGTAGCGCACGAAATCCAGGTCACCGAAGGGCACCCGGGCCTCCAGTGAGTTGACAGAGATGCACCGATCTGCCCGCAGCACATCATACATATGGATTTCCCGGATCCGCTTGGCGGCTTCGTCCTGAAAAGCCTGGGGAGAGGGGGAAAAGTCGGTATATTTGTAGCCAAACAGCTCGTCGGAAATTTCACCGGTGAGAAGCACCCGAATATCTGTGTTAAGGTGAATTGCTTTACAGATGAGATACATGCCAATGCTGGCCCGGATGGTGGTGATATCGTAGGTGGCCAGCAGTTCCACCACCGGCTCCAGGGCAGAGATGACGTCCTCCTGGGTGATGATGACCTCGGTATGTTGACTGCCGATATACTCGGCCACCTCCCGGGCGTACTTGAGGTCAATGGCATCTCCGGACATCCCGATGGCGAAGGTGCGGATGGGGGTGGCAGAGGCCCGGGCAGCCACAGCGCACACCAGGGAGGAGTCCAGCCCGCCACTGAGCAGAAAGCCGACCTTGGCATCAGACACCAGCCGCTTTTGAATACCAGCCACCAGCTTTTCCCGAATGTTGCCGCAGATGGTGTCCAGATCGTCATCCACCACTTGGTCTACTTGGGTCATATCGGCATAAGACACAAAGTTGCCGTCCAGGTAGTAGTGGCCTGGAGGAAAGGGGAGAATTTCTTCCACCAGGTCCATCAGGTTTTTGGGCTCACTGGCAAAGACGATGGCACCGGCAGGGTCGTAACCATAATATAGCGGGCGGATGCCAATGGGATCCCGGGCGGCCACCACATGGCCACCTTGGGTGTCCAAAATGATGCAGGCAAACTCTGCATCCAGTTGGGCGAACAAGTCTACCCCGTATTCCTTATAGAGGGGGAGCAGAATTTCACAGTCCGACTCACTTTGAAAGGTGTACTTTTCTTTCAGTTGTTCCCGCACGGCTTCGAAGCCGTACAGCTCCCCGTTGCACACCCCATAGCAGCCGTCCAGCTGGAAGGGCTGCATCCCCTGGGGGTGCAGGCCCATAATGGCCAGCCGATGGAAGCCCAGCACTCCCAGGGAAGTTTCTACCAGCTGGGAATCGTCGGGGCCCCGAGATTTTGTTTTCGAAAACCCCTGGACAAAAGCGGTCAGGTCTGCCGTAGGGGAGCAGTATCCCATAATGGAACACATCGTGATTCCTCCTTATGTGCGGGTGCCCACGTCCCCTGGTGGGGGGCATGGGCACCCGTGGCGTTTGTTTGTATTACCGCACCCCGAACAGCAGCTGTCCGTAGGATGGGTAGGGCCAGAACTCGCTGGCAGTGGTGGTTTCGGCCTGATCCACAGCCTGGCGCAGCTGCTCCATGGCGGGGAGCACCTGATCCCGCACGGTCTCCGAGGTCTGGGTGACATCGTCCAGCTGCTCCACACGGCTCTCCAGGGCCTCCAGAGTCCCCATGTTCTGGGCGATCTGGTCGGTGAGGGTGCACAGCTGCTCCAGCAGCTTTTCCTCATGGGTGCAGGGCAGAGTGCTAAGCACTGCCCGCTTGGCGGAGATGCCCTGGGCCACATGAGCGGCGTAGCTTTGGATAGCGGGGAGAATGTCCTGACGAGTCATGTGGATCATGGTGTTGGCCTCGATTTCCACGGTCTTGCAGTAGTTATCCAGCATGATCTCACAGCGGGACTTGATCTCCGGGAAGGAGAAGACACCGTGATGGGTGAGCATCTCCACGTTTTTCTTGTGGAGCAGGCAGGGCATACAGTCAGCGGTGGTGGGCAGGTTCAAAAGCCCACGGGCCTTGGCCTCTTGGATCCAACTCTCGTCGTAGCCGTTTCCATCAAAGAGAATGCGCTGGTGCTGGCCGATGACGTCCCGGAGAATTTGGTGGATTTCCGCCACCCGATCCTGGGCCTGTTCCAACCGGTCGGCGTACTGACGCAGGGACTCTGCCACGGCGGCGTTGAGCATCATGTTGGCGCAGGCAATGGAGTTGGAGGAGCCCAACATACGGAACTCAAACTTGTTGCCAGTGAAGGCGAAGGGGGAGGTACGGTTGCGGTCGGTGGTGTCACGGGGCAGGGGGGGCAGGGCGTGGACACCCAGCTTGACGCTTTCTGCCTGGGGAGCGGTGTACTGGCTGCCTTCCTGGATGGATTTGAGGATGCCGGACAGCTCATCGCCCAGGAAGATGGATACCACGGCAGGGGGAGCCTCGTGGGCGCCCAGACGGTGGTCGTTTCCGGCGGTGGCCACAGACAGCCGCAGCAGATCCTGGTAGTCGTCCACAGCCTGGATGACGGCGCACAGGAAGAGGAGGAACCGGGTGTTCTCGTGGGGCTTGTCGCCGGGGGAGAGCAGGTTCACACCGGTGTTGGTGGCCATTGACCAGTTGTTGTGCTTACCAGAGCCGTTGACTCCGGCAAAGGGCTTTTCATGGAGCAGGCACACCAGGCCGTGCTTGGCGGCCACCTTTTGCATGATCTCCATGGTCAACTGGTTGTGATCGGTGGCGATGTTGGTGGTGGTGTAGATGGGAGCCAGCTCGTGCTGGGCGGGGGCCACCTCGTTGTGCTGGGTCTTAGCCAGAATACCCAGCTGCCACAGTTCTTGGTTGAGCTCATCCATGTAGGCGGCTACTCGCTCTTTGATGTTGCCAAAGTAATGGTCATTGAGCTCCTGCCCCTTGGGGGAGCGGGAGCCAAAGAGGGTGCGGCCGGTGTAGATGAGGTCGGGGCGCTGGTCGTACAGGTTGCGATCCAGCAGGAAATATTCCTGTTCAGGGCCTACCGAGGTGCGAACAGACTTCACATCGGTGTCCCCCAGCAGGTGGAGTACCCGCAGGGCCTGCCGGTTCAGCGCTTCCATGGAGCGCAGCAGGGGGGTCTTTTTGTCCAGGGCTTCGCCGCCGTAGGAGCAGAATGCGGTGGGGATGCACAAGGTCTTGCCCTTGATGAAGGCGTAGGAGGTGGGGTCCCAGGCGGTATAGCCACGGGCCTCAAAGGTGGCCCGCAGCCCGCCGGATGGGAAGGAGGAGGCATCCGGCTCACCCTTGATGAGCTCCTTGCCCGAGAACTCCATAATCACGCCGCCGTCGGGGGCAGGGGAGATAAAGCTGTCATGCTTTTCGGCGGTGACACCGGTCATGGGTTGGAACCAGTGGGTGAAGTGGGTGGCGCCTTGCTCCACTGCCCAATCTCGCATGGCGGAGGCCACAACATTGGCCACGGGCAGCTCCAGAGGAGCGCCCTCCTCCATGGTGCAGCGCAGGGAGCGGTAAATATCTTGGGGAAGGCGGGCCTTCATCACACGCTGGTCAAACACCTTGCATCCAAAGTAGCTGGGCACGTTCGTCATGTTCATCCATCCTCTCCAGAAAATAAAAAAGGACAACGGCGTCATAGAAACAAACTCCATGACGTCGTTGTCCGTTGGATGGGCTTATGATACGCCCCTTTTTCCATGCCGTCAAGAGTGCAAAAAGCGCAAAAACAAGTGGATGTTATTGGTAATAACTTGTGAAGATTGCCATTTATGCGATAAGGGGTTGACAAGGCAAAGAGATGTGTCGTATACTTTAACGAAGTAAACAGTCGATGTCAGGGCAATCGACTGTCCATGAAAATACGCAATGACAAGGGTGTCAAGGAATCCTACGAACAAGGAGGTTCGGTGGATTCTTTGGCGCCCTTGTGTTTATTTTAAGTCATTCCGAAGGGGGAATCACCATGACCAAGCAAGCCATGCAGACCCTGTACTGTCCACAGCTGGAGCACGACAACTGCGGCATTGGAGCAGTTGTGGACATTTATGGCCGGAAAAACCACAAAATTGTGGCGGATGCGCTGAACATTGTGGAAAACCTGGAACACCGGGCCGGGAAAGACGGACAAGGGAAGACGGGAGATGGCGTAGGCATTCTGGTACAGATCAGCCACCGTTTCTTCACCAAAGCGTGTGCCCGGCTGGGGATCGATCTGGGCGGCCAGCGGGAGTACGGAGTAGGCATGTTCTTCTTCCCACAGAATGAGCTAAAGCGAAGCCGGGCCATGAAGATGTTTGAGGTGATTGTGGCCAAGGAGGGGCTGGAGTTTCTAGGCTGGCGCCAGGTGCCCACTGCCCCTCAGGTGCTGGGAGAGAAGGCTCTGGCGTGTATGCCCGCTATTTATCAGTGCTTTGTGAAAAAGCCTGGGGACATCCCGGCGGGGCTGGCTTTTGACCGGAAGTTGTACATGGTACGCCGAGTTTTTGAGCAGAGCAATGACAACACCTATGTCCCTTCTCTATCCAGCCGTACCATTGTGTACAAGGGAATGTTTCTGGTGGGGCAGCTGCGTACTTTCTTTTTAGACTTGCAGGATGAGGACTTTGAGTCCGCCATTGCCTTGGTACACTCCCGCTTTTCCACCAACACCAACCCCAGCTGGCAGCGGGCCCACCCCAACCGGTTTATCGTCCACAACGGGGAGATCAACACCATCCGGGGGAATGCAGACAAAATGCAGGCCCGGGAGGAGACCATGTCTACCCGAGAATTTTCTCAGGATGACCTGACAAAGGTGCTTCCAGTGATCCACACCGACGGCTCGGACTCGGCTATGCTGGACAACACCTTGGAGTTTCTGGTGATGAGCGGCATGGATCTGCCCCTGGCGGTGATGGTGGCCATTCCCGAGCCTTGGAGCCACAACGACACCATCTCTCAGCAGTGCAGGGATTTCTACCAGTACTATGCCACCATGATGGAGCCCTGGGACGGCCCCGCCTCCATTTTGTTTTCCGATGGCGACGTGATGGGGGCGGTGTTGGATCGCAACGGCCTGCGCCCCTCTCGCTACTACATTACCTGTGATGGTCGGCTCATCCTCTCCTCGGAGGTGGGGGTGCTCCCAATCCCGGAGGATCAGATCAAGACCAAAGAGCGGCTCCACCCGGGGAAAATGCTGTTGGTGGATACGGTACAAGGTCGTGTATACTCGGATCAGGAGATCAAGGAACGCTATGCTCATCAGGAGCCCTACGGAGAGTGGCTGGACAGCAACCTGGTGGAGCTTCATGAATTGAAGGTACCCAACCAGCCGGTGCCGCCCCTGAGCCGGGAGTACTGTGCCCGGCTGCAAATGGCCTTTGGATATACCTATGAAGAGTACCGCAACAGTGTGTGTTCCACGGCCTTGAGCGGCAGTGAACCCATTGGAGCCATGGGCATAGATACCCCTCTGGCGGTGTTGTCCAAGCAATATCAGCCTCTGTTTCACTACTTCAAGCAAATGTTTGCCCAGGTCACCAATCCGCCCATTGACTCGGTACGGGAGAAAATTGTCACTTCTACCACCGTCTATGCAGGTAAGAACGGCAACTTGCTGGAGGAAAAACCGGAAAATTGCCGGGTACTGAAGATCAACAACCCCATTTTGAACGATTTGGACCTGTTGAAAATCAAGACCATGAACCGCCCGGGCTTTCAGGTGGACACCGTCTCCATTCTCTATTATAAGAATACACCCATGGAGCGGGTGCTGGAGCAGTTGTTTGTCCAGGTGGATAAGGCCTACCGCAAGGGAGCTACAATTCTGATATTGTCCGACCGAGGTGTGGATGAAAACCATGTGGCCATTCCGTCGCTGTTGGCGGTGTCGGCTGTGCACAAGTACCTGGTTAAGACGAAAAAATGCACTGCCATGTCTCTGATTTTGGAGTCTGGTGAACCCCGGGAGGTACACCACTTCGCCGCTCTGCTGGGCTACGGCGCTTGCGCCATCAACCCCTACCTGGCCCACGCCACTGTGGCCCAGCTGGTGCAGGACGGTCTGCTGAGCAAGGACTACTACGCCGCTGTGGAGGACTATGACCACGCTGTACTCCAAGGCATCGTAAAAATCGCCTCTAAGATGGGTATCTCCACCATCCAGTCCTACCAGGGCAGTCAGATTTTCGAATGCATCGGCATTGGCCAGGAGGTCATTGATGCCTACTTCACCGGAACCATCAGCCGCATCGGTGGTATCACCCTGGAGGATATCGCCGCCCAGACCGATGCCCAGCACTCCAAGGCCTACGATCCCCTGGGGCTGGATGTGAACCTGACCTTGCCCTCGGTGGGTCGTCACAAAATGCGCTCCCAGGGAGAGGAGCACCGGTATAATCCCCAGACCATTCATCTGCTCCAGCAGTCTACCCGCACCGGGGATTACCAGATGTTCCAGCAGTACACCACCCAGGTGGATCAGGAGAGATTCGGTACACTCCGCAGCCTTATGGAGTTCAACTACCCGGACCAGGGAGTGCCCTTGGAGGAGGTAGAGAGCGTGGAGAGCATCGTCACCCGCTTCAAGACCGGAGCCATGTCCTACGGTTCCATCTCCCAGGAAGCCCACGAGGCTCTGGCTGTGGCAATGAACCGCCTCCACGGCAAGTCCAACAGCGGTGAGGGGGGCGAAAGCGATGAACGGTTAGAGTCGGCGGGCACCAATCACGACCGCAGCTCCGCCATCAAGCAAGTGGCCAGCGGCCGCTTTGGGGTCACCAGTCGCTACCTGGTCAGCGCCAAGGAAATTCAGATCAAAATGGCCCAGGGGGCGAAGCCGGGGGAGGGCGGACATCTGCCCGCCCAGAAGGTTTACCCCTGGATCGCCAAGACCCGCCATTCCACCCCGGGGGTGAGTCTCATTTCCCCGCCGCCTCACCACGATATTTATTCCATTGAAGATTTGGCCCAGCTCATCTATGATCTGAAAAATGCCAACAAGTACGCCCGTATCTCGGTGAAGCTGGTGTCTGAGGCCGGGGTAGGCACCGTGGCTGCCGGCGTGGCCAAGGCGGGAGCGCAGGTGATTCTGATTTCTGGGTACGATGGCGGCACCGGAGCCGCCCCCCTCAGCTCCATTTTGGATGCTGGTCTGCCCTGGGAACTGGGTCTGGCGGAGACCCACCAGACTCTGCTGCAAAATGATCTCCGGGACCGTGTGCGCATTGAGACCGACGGCAAGCTCATGAGCGGCAAGGACGTGGCTGTGGCAGCCCTGCTGGGGGCTGAGGAGTTTGGGTTTGCCACAGCGCCCCTGGTGACGTTGGGCTGTGCCATGATGCGGGTGTGCAACCTGGACACCTGTCCCATGGGCGTGGCCACCCAGAACCCGGAGCTGCGCAAACGCTTTGCTGGAAAGCCCGAATACGTAGAGAACTTCATGCGCTTTATTGCCCAGGAACTGCGGGAATACATGGCCAAACTGGGGGTGCGCACGGTAGACGAGATGGTGGGCCGCACTGACCTGCTTCGTCAGAGAACAGACCTGACGGGTATGGCAGCCAAGGTGGATTTGAGCCGGATTTTAGCCCATGTCCCGGACAGTCAGACTATCTTTGATCCGCAACAGGCCTACGACTTCCACCTGGAGCGCACCAAGGATGAGTGCGTGCTGCTCCAAAGTGCCATGATCCAGGACAGTCTGGAAACTGGAAGAAGACACACTGTCAACGTAAATTTGGTGAATACGGACCGCAGCTTCGGCACCCTGCTGGGCTCGGAGCTCACCCGCCGTTATCCCCATGGGCTGCCCCAGGACACCATCACCGTCCGCTGCCATGGGGCAGGAGGTCAGAGCTTTGGCGCTTTCATTCCCCAAGGTCTTACCTTGGAGCTGGAGGGAGACAGCAACGACTATTTCGGCAAAGGTCTCTCCGGCGGTAAGCTGGTGGTGTACCCCTCGCAAAAAGCCAAGTTTGTCCCCCACGAGAACATCATCATCGGAAATGTGGCGCTGTACGGAGCCACGTCTGGTGAGGCCTACATCAACGGCATGGCTGGTGAGCGGTTTTGTGTACGCAATTCCGGTGCCCGTGCTGTGGTGGAGGGCGTGGGTGAGCACGGCTGTGAGTACATGACTGGCGGCTGTGTGGTGGTGCTTGGCCCCACGGGCAAGAACTTTGCTGCCGGTATGAGCGGAGGCGTGGTGTATGTGCTGGATGAATACAACGCCCTGTACCGCAACCTGAACAAGGGCCAGATCCTCATGGAAAAGGTGGAGAGTAAATACGACCGGGAGGAACTGCGCCAGATGCTGAGCAACCATGTGGAGGTCACCGGCTCGGCCAAGGCAAAGCAGGTGTTGGCAGACTTTGATGGTTATTTGCCCCGATTCAAAAAGATCATCCCTGAGGAGTACAAGAAGCTGATGCAACTCTCCGCCCAGTTTGAGGAACAGGGGATGAGCCGGGAAGAGGCGCAGATCGAAGCGTTCTACGCCAGTGTGGCAGGAAAGGAAGGTTGATGGATATGGGAAAGCCCACAGGATTTATGGAGTATCATCGACAGAACGGGCCTTCCGTCCCGCCTCTGGAGCGTATCAAAAACTTTGATGAGTTCCATACTGTGCTCACTCCACAGCAGCAGCAACAGCAGGGTGGGCGGTGCATGGATTGCGGTGTCCCCTTTTGCCAAGCTGGTATGATGATCGGGGGTATGGCCTCCGGGTGTCCGCTGCATAACCTGGTGCCGGAGATCAACGACCTGGTGTACCACGGGAACTGGGAACAGGCATACATTCGCCTTAGCCGCACCCACTGTTTGCCCGAATTTACCTCCCGGGTATGCCCGGCGCTCTGTGAGGCGGCGTGTACCTGCGGGGAGTACAGTCAGCCAGTGACCACCAAGGACAACGAGCGGCAGGTTATCGAGTATGCCTTTGCCCACGGCCTGGTTAGCGGGGAACCCCCTAAAGTGCGCACTGGCAAGCGGGTAGCCATTGTGGGCAGTGGGCCTGCGGGGCTGGCTGCGGCCTGGATGCTCAACGGACGGGGCCACTGGGTGACGGTGTTTGAGCGCAATGACCGCCCCGGCGGGCTGTTGCGCTACGGCATCCCCAACATGAAGTTGGATAAAAAGGTCATTGACCGCCGCATTGCTCTCATGGAGCAGGCGGGGGTGGAGTTCCGGTGCAACGTGGATGTGGGACGTACCATCACTGCCCAGGAGCTGCTGGAACAGTATGATCGAGTGGTTCTGGCCTGCGGTGCCAGCCAGCCTCGGGATCTCCCAGTGCCGGGGCGGGAGGCTCAGGGTGTGCTGTTCGCCGTGGACTTTCTGAGCCAGGTGACCAAGGAGTTGCTGGACAGCGACTTTCAGAAGGTGCCCACCCATCTGGCAGAGGGAAAGCAGGTGCTGGTCATTGGCGGTGGCGACACGGGCAACGATTGCGTGGGTACAGCCATACGCCTGGGGGCGGCAGGGGTGAGCCAGCTGGAGATGATGCCCAAGGCCCCGGATGCACGTACCCCCAACAACCCGTGGCCCCAGTGGCCCAGGGTTCTGAAAACCGACTACGGGCAGGAGGAGGCCATTGCCGTGTTTGGCGCTGATCCCCGCCGCTATCAGACCACAGTCAAGAAATTCCAAGCTGACGCTGAAGGCAAGGTATGCGGGGCTGTGTTGGTGAGCCTGGAGCCGAAACGTGACGAGGCCACCGGGCGGGTGCAGATGGTGCCGGTACCGGACAGTGAGGTGGAGGTGCCTGCCGACCTGGTGCTCATTGCCGCAGGTTTTTTGGGCAGCGAAGCGTATGTGGCCCAGGCCTTTGGCGTGGAGCGGGATGGCCGCACCAACGTCAGCACCCAGCCTGGCAGCTATGAGACCAGCGTGGAGCGAGTGTTCGTCGCTGGGGATATGCACCGGGGCCAGTCCCTGGTGGTGTGGGCCATTGCCGAGGGCAGGGAGGTGGCCCGGGCGGTGGATGCCTCACTGATGGGGTATAGCAACCTATAAATAAGAGAAGGCCTGAAACCGGTTTGGTTTCAGGCCTTCTTGATGGGAGAGTTTGATAAAGTGCAAAGAAGTGAAAAATCCGAACGCAGATGCGTTCGGATTTTTGGTGGAGATAAGCGGGATCGAACCGCTGACCTCTTGAATGCCATTCAAGCGCTCTCCCAGCTGAGCTATACCCCCATCGGTGATTCAGTTTTATTTGCCGTGTTCTCTTGCGGAACGAATGTGAGTATACCAAAGGGGAGAGCGTTTGTCAACGATTTTTTCAAAAGTTTTTGAAAAAAGTTTTTATACCCTTTTAGACCTTCACCTTCATAGAATTTGTCGTTGAAAGCATATGGACAGGGACTGACGATATAATCCCCAAATATACCTGATGACGGTGCGGTAGTAGATTCCCTGGTGGGCGCCTATGATCGTAGTTCAAATCATATGGGAGATACTCAAAATGTGGTATGCGATGGAGGAAAATGCTGAGCCGCACGGGAAGAAAAATATTTTTGATTTTTTTGAAAAAAGGCATTGACATTTGGAGAACTATGCAGTATACTAACATTCGTTCCGCAGGGGACACAAGTGAATGTGGGGGTATAGCTCAGCTGGGAGAGCGCTTGAATGGCATTCAAGAGGTCAGCGGTTCGATCCCGCTTATCTCCACCAAGAGACCTGAAACCGGATGGTTTCAGGTCTCTTTTTATCGGTTCAGCCAGAAGATGGCGAAATTCAAATATCCAGCAAAGGCAACCCAGATCAGGTAGGGGATCATGAGGTATCCTGCAAGGCGCCGAATGGCGGCAAACTGCAAAGTGGTGAGCAGAATGAAACACCACAGTAGGATCAGCCAGAAGAAGGATACCAGATACAGACCCAGGTTGAAAAAGAGAATGGTCCAGAAGAAGTTTAGCCCCAGTTGGATACCATAGAAGATAAGGGCACGTTTCACAGTCCGCTCAGGGGCTGGAGAGCGAACCACCAGGTAAGAGGCAATGCCCATAAGAGCGAACAGGGCCGTCCATACCACTGGGAACAGCCAACCAGGGGGAGACAGGGGCGGCTGTTTCAGGGATTCAAAGGTCTCCATAGCCCCCATGGTCAGGTAGGCGGAAAGGCCACCCACCGCCAAAGGGATGGCGATACAGATTATCAGTTGACGCAGCTTGTGACTCATTTCCGGCACCTCCGTTGGAAGTATTCTATGCAGGAATGGGGAAAAATAGTCATAAAAACACCCCGTGTGTCCAAACTCCGGCACACGGGGTGTTAACGTTAGGCTTGGGATGCCTCTTGATCCAGCTTACGGAAGTGCTCTGCCTGGGCAGGGGAGAGCGTTTTGATGCCAAAGATGAAAAAGAGAATGTGAAACAGCCACACACAGCCCAGGATCATGCGGCCCACCGGAACACTTCCCATCATGAAAAAGCCGATGGACATCACCAGGGTGACAGTAATCATAATGCGGATTTTGGTGCCCCAGGTCATACCCCGGCCCCGGACAAAACTCTCCAGGTTATTCTGATACAGTTTGGTGGAGGTAAACCAGTTGTGCAGCCGCTGAGAGCTGCGGGCAAAGCAGTAGGCGGCCAGCATCAAGAAGGGAAAGGCGGGGAGGAGGGGGAGGACTGCACCAACGGCACCCAGTACCAGGCCCAGGCAACCTACCACAACATAGAGCATTTTTTTCATCGCTTCATCATCTCCTGTTTTGTTGTCTTTTTTCTTTGGCACTTTCCCACATATGACGAATAGCCATCACGGGGTGGTGCAGGAGCATCCGGGGCCCGGCGTAGCGCATGACCTGCCGGATTTGAGTGGCCATTTCACCCCGGTAACAGTGTACCTTGCAGTTGGAGCAGAAGGTTTTCTCCTGCATAAAGGGGCATTTGTCACTGCGCTCCATGGCGTATGCTTTTAGAGCTTGGCATTGGGGACACAGCTGTCCGGCGGGGGTGTGATGGTTGCCGTGACAGTAGATGGCGATCATCTCACCCACTACGTTCTTTTCCCGCAGGCGTTTTTCTTCCACACTCCCAGTCATCAGCTCAACCTCCCATGTTCCACCGAGTGCACTTCGTCGGCAATGCCCATGGTGGAGCGGCGGTGGCTGACCAGGATCACTGTGCGCTGCTCCCGCTCCCGATGGAGGGAGCGGAGAATTTCCGCCTCGTTGAGGCTGTCCAGATTACTGGTGGGCTCATCCAGCAGCAGGAAGGGCGCATTGTGGAGAAAGGCCCGAGCCAGCCCCAGTCGCTGCCGCTCGCCCCCGGAGAGGGTGTCCCCCAGCTCGCCCACTGGGGTGTCATACCCCTGGGGCAGGGTGAGGATGAAGTCATGGATGGAGGCTTTCTTGCAGGCCGCTTCCACCTCTTCCCGGGTGGCATCGGGACGGGCCAGAAGGATATTTTTCAAAATGGTGTCGTGGAATAGGTCGGTATCCTGGGTCATGTACCCTTCCATGGTGCGCAGGTCGGCTGTGTTGATGTGCTTGACATCCCGGCCCGAGATGGTCACTTCACCGCTTTGGCGATCCCAGAACCGCATGAGCAGCTTGAGAAGGGTGGACTTGCCCGAGCCGCTGCGGCCCACAATGCCCACCACCTTCCCCTTGGGAAAGTCCAGGGTCAAATCGTCCAAAATGGTCTCGCCGCCGTAGGAAAAGGTAAGATTCTGGCAGCCCGCCCCGTCAAAGGAGGTAGTGGCCTTTCCAGTCACCTCTTCCACCATCGGCTCCTCATCCAGAATCTCCAACACCCGCCGGGCAGCGGCAAAGGTGCTCTGGAGGGTGGTGCCCAGGTTGGCCAGAGCCACCACCGGGCCGAAGGAGGACATGAGGGTGATGAGGGGGATGAGGACACCGCCAAAGTCCACCTGTCCCTGCTCCAATAGTACCAGCCCCAGGGCCAGCAGAGCCAGGTCGTAGACCCAAATGACAGTGTGGGTGACAGCGGTGTTGGTTCCGGTGATGTGGCTCATGGTGCGCTGCACCCCCACCAGGTCGGCGGTGCGGCCCTCAAGCTCCTCCAGCCGTTGAGCCTGACCATGGTACTGAATGGTCTCATCCACGCCACGCAGGCTGTCCAGCGCAAAGGCGGACAGCTGACCTGCCTTTTGGCGCATGAGGTTGCCAGTGTCTCCAGAGCGGCGGGAGGCTAGAACCGGGAGGAGGATCCCCACGGTGGCATAGGCCAGCAGGGCAACAAGTCCGAAGGCCCAGTGAAACCAGGACAAGAAAGCGGCAGTGATGAGACTCATCACCAGAGCAATGGCAGCGGGGGAGATGGTGTGGGCGTAGAAGACTTCCAAAAGCTCAATGTCTGAGGTGATGACGGAAATCAAATCGCCCTTGTCCCGGCCGTCCAGCTTGGCGGGGGCCAGGCGGCGCAGAGCAGCAAAGACCTTTTCCCGCAAAATGGCCAGCAGCTTGAAGGCGATGTAGTGGTTGCAGGTCTGCTCTCCGTAGCGGAACACACCACGCAGCAGGGCACAGAGGGCTGCAACCAGGAAGATGAGGGGCAGGGTGTCGGAGTGGTTGAGAACAGAGAGAATACCCACTCCGCCCAGCACCGGAATGAGGGTGGCAGCAATGAAGCCCAACACACCCAGAAAAATGGCCACCAGCATCACGCCGGTGAGAGGGCCCACCAAGGTGATGAGACGGGCCATACAGGCCAAATTACTGCGGTTTTTCATGGGTGTGCTACCTCCTGATTGTAAGTTTCCAATTCCTGTTGCTGGCGCCACAGATGGGCGTACAGTCCACCTTGCTCCAGCAGTGTTTGGTGGGAGCCGTGCTCCACCACCCGTCCATCTTCCATGGCGAAGATGGTGTCCGCCCCAGCCACATTGGCCAGGCGGTGGGAGATCACCAGCACCGTATGAGTGCGGGAGAGACGGTGAATCTGCTCCATAATCTCATTTTCACTGTCCACATCCACGTTGGAAGTGGCCTCATCGAAGATGTACATGGGCTGTTGTGCAAAAGTGCCCGGGCCAGGGCCAGACGCTGCCGCTGCCCACCGGAGAAGTTGCTGCCGCCCTCTTGCAGCTGGGTGTCCAGCCCCTGCTCCCCTCTGAGGAAGGCAGCCAGGTTTACCTGCTCCAGCACTGCCCACAGAGCGTCGTCCGAGGCGTGGGGGTCAGCCAGCAGCAGATTGTCCCGTACACTGCCCTTAAAGAGGTAGCTGCGGTGACCAATGTAGGTACAGTGGGCCATGAGGCTGTTTTCGGAAAGGGTGGACAGCTCTTTCCCACCCAGAATAATGTGTCCGCCATACCCTTGATTGCGCCCCATCAGCAGGGCGGAGAGGGTGGACTTGCCGCAGCCACTCTCGCCCACCACTGCGGTGAGAGAACCAGGGGCAATGGTCAGATTTACTCCCTGGAGGATGGGGCGCTGTCCGTCATAGGAGAAGGTTACGTCCCGGCACTCCAAGGTGGGATTGCCCTCCAGGGTTTCGGTGGCAGGTGTGGGCACCTCCAAATCCAGAAGGGCGTAGATTTTCTGGGCTGCTGCCATGCCATTCATAGCCACGTGGAAGAAGCTGCCCAGTAAGCGCATGGGGAGAAAGAACTCCGCCGAGAGTAGAATGATGGCAAAGCACCCGGCGGGGGTGATGTGTCCCTGGGAGAGCTGAAGCAAGGCCAGAATGGCGCCCAGAGCAGCCCCGCCATAGGCAATGAGATCCATGATGACAATGGAGTTGAGCTGCATGGTGAGTACCTTCATGGTCACCTTGCGAAACTCCTCAGCCTGCACGGCCATCTCCTCCTGGCGGGCCCCGTCAGCCTGGTATATTTTCAATGTGGTCAGGCCCTGGAGGTTTTCCAGAAAATGATCCCCCAGGCTGGTGTACTTGCCCCAATACTTGGCCAACAGCTTTTTGGCAAAGGTCTGCACTGCCGCAATGGCCACGGGGATGAGGGGCACACACACCAGCAGCACCAGGGCGCAGGTCAGGCTAATGGGTGCCAAAAAGAGAAACAACGTGACGGGAGCCAGCAGACTGTAAAAGAACTGAGGCAGATAGGAGCCAAAGTAGATCTCCAGCTGATCCACCCCTTCCACCGCCACCTGTACCACCTGGGCGGTGGAGGTGCGCTGGCGGTAGGAGGCACCCAGAGTGTAGAGCTTCTCAAAGAGGGTGCGGCGCAGGCTGCCCTTGACCTGCCGAGAGGCCAGGTGGCTCATGGAAGCAGCAGTGCGCAGGGCAAACCACCGCACCACCAGAGCCACCAGTGCGATTCCTGCCACCCAGGGCAGTTTTACCTGTATGGAGCGTCCAGCCAGCAGCTGCTCCAGCAGCCAGCCCAGGGTGAACACCAAAGCGGCGTTGGCCACCATGGAAATCCACTGGCACACCACGTTGCCGGCAATAAATTTTTTGCTGTCCGGCACCATGGCCAACAGCCGTTTGTCCATCATCATGGGAATTCGATCTCCTTTCGATTAGCTGCGGCTAACACAAATGACAAAAAATAAAGTTAGCATAAGCTAACAATTTGTGCAAAAAAGAGTGGGGCTGTACCCCTATGCAGAAAGTATACCATATGACTGGGAATGGTGCAAGCAAAACATGGCCTGAGGCATAGAATGGGTGGGGGCAGACCCCCCGGAAGAAGGATTGCCCAGATGGGAATTACCAGTTCCAATAAAGTGGTAGACCGCAGTGAGATCCAGTGCGACGGCCAACTCAAGGTGACATTGGCCCTCACTGCTTCGCCGGATATCATTGAGAATCCCACTGACATTGTGTTGGTGCTAGACCGCTCCGGCAGCATGGCGGGAGTGCCCCTGGCCGCTGTGAAAGAGGGTGCGGATACCTTTATTGATATTATTCAGCAGGCCACGTCCAACGGAGGTGGCAGCGGCGAGTTGGGGTCGGGCACCAAGATGGGTGTGGTGAGTTTTGCCACCACGGCCCGACAGGACACCGCCATGATTACCTCGGTGGCGAATTTGAAGGGGGCAGTGAATGCCTTGGTGGCAGGGGGCAGCACCAACCATGGTGATGCCTTTGCCCAGGCCACTGACCCAGACTCCATTCATGTGGCCATTGCTCCCACCCCCGCAGATCTGGAGGAGATTTTTGCTGAGCTGGCCGCCAACCTCACCAAGCCTGGGGCCACAGATTTGAAAATCGTGGAAGAGGTAAATCCGGATTTTGAAATCACCGAGATTTTACCCCTGACAAGGGCACGGTGGAGCAGCAGACGGACACCAAGCTGACCTGGCGTATGGACAGTCTGGGGGTAGATGCCGTGGAGAGTGCCACCCTGTCTTTCTTGATTCGCCACCGCAGCGATACCGGCGGGCTGAAATTGGTCAACCAGTCTATCCAATACACCGATGCCCAGGGCAACCTGGTGGTGTTCCCAGACCCCACGGTGCGGGTGGGGTGTGATGTCATTGTTCACCCGGAGCCTTGTCCCACTCCTGTGGATGTGACCGTAGAGGGGTGTACCGATGCCGTGGTGGTGGATGCCGGGGAGATTGCCTTGGACTCCGTAGGCCGGATTCTCCAGGTTGATGTAACGGTGAAAGATGTCTGCCCTGACCGTCGGGTGTCTCTGGCGATGATTCTCACCGAGGTGGACGACAAAGGGGAGAAGGAGACCAAGGGCGTCAAAGTGCTCACCATTCCGGCCCACCAGGAGATGGGGCGCCGGGATGTGCTGGTGCGCTGTGTGCGCTGTGCAGTGCCGGAGGATGGGGCAAATCTGTGTGCAACCCGGAAGTTCCAGGTGCAGACCTTTGCCCACTATATGGACTCAGATTTTGTGTGTTGCCCTGATAAGGAATAAACGTTTTACCAGGTGAGGCATGTCGCCTCACCTGGTAAATTTTTCTGTATAGAATTGTTGTTATTACAACAGAACCGCAAATAAAACTATGGTAGGATGAGTCACACGGCGAGAATGGTTTAAGACAGGGGACACTGTGGCATTCTAAAGGCATCAACTGGAAAGGAAGTGCTTTGTATGAATGCAACGGTAGATCAGTATCTGTGTATTGGATGTGGGGTATGCGTGGGTATGTGTCCCAAAGTGTTTCGCATGGGAGCGGATGGAAAGTCCGGTGTGTACCAGCCTGTCACAGAGGAGACCTTGTCGCAGGTGCAGGAGGCCATTGATTCCTGTCCCGTCACCGCCATTAGCTGGCTGGAAAGCGAATAAAAGGAGTATACAACATGGATCAAAAGATGTTTTGTTATCAGTGTCAGGAGACTGCCGGGTGTCGTGGCTGCACCGTGGTGGGGGTGTGCGGCAAGCAGCCAGATGTGGCCGCCATGCAGGATCTGCTGGTGTATGTAAGCCGCGGCATTTCTGCTGTGACCACCGCCTTGCGTGGAGAGGGCAAGGAGATTTCCCCCGTCATCAATCACCTCATCACCCTCAATCTCTTTACCACCATTACCAATGCCAATTTTGATAAGGAGAGCATTGAGGCCCGCATCCGGGCCACGCTGGAGGAGAAAGCAAAGCTGCTGGCCCAGTTGAGCACCACCCAAGGACTGCCCGAGGCTGCTTTGTGGGACGGATCCGGCGACTGGGAGGAGAAGGCCAAGACCGTGGGGGTGCTGTCCACAGAGGATGAGGACGTGCGTTCCCTGCGGGAGCTGATTACCTACGGGCTCAAGGGGCTGTCTGCCTACTCCAAGCACGCCAATGTGCTGCTCCAGGACGATGAGGAGGTGGACGCCTTCTTACAGCGGGCTCTGGCGGCGACCCTGGATGACAGCCTCACCGTAGAGGACCTGGTGGCTCTGACCCTGGAGACGGGCAAGCACGGCGTGGCGGGTATGGCCATGTTGGACAAGGCCAATACCTCTGCCTACGGCAATCCGGAGATCACCAAGGTGAACATCGGGGTGGGTAAGAATCCGGGAATTCTGGTGTCCGGCCACGACCTGCGAGATTTGGAGATGCTGCTGGAGCAGACCCAGGGCACTGGGGTGGACGTGTATACCCACTCTGAGATGCTCCCGGCCCATTACTATCCCGCTTTCAAGAAGTACCCCAATTTTGTGGGCAACTATGGCAACGCCTGGTGGAAGCAGAAGGAGGAGTTTGAGTCCTTCAACGGCCCCATCCTCATGACCACCAACTGCATCGTGCCCCCCAAGGACAGCTACAAGGATCGCCTGTACACCACCGGAGCTGCCGGCTATCCCGGCTGTAAGCATATCCCCGGCGAGATTGGGGAACGCAAGGACTTCTCTGCTATCATCGAGCACGCCAAAAAGTGTGCAGCCCCCACACAGATTGAGACCGGGGAGATCGTGGGCGGCTTTGCCCACGCCCAGGTGCTGGCTCTGGCAGACCAGGTGGTAGAGGCTGTGAAAAGCGGGGCCATCCGTAAGTTTGTGGTCATGGCTGGCTGTGACGGCCGGGCCAAGAGCCGGGACTACTACACGGAGTTTGCCAAGGCTTTGCCTCAGGACACCGTGATCCTCACCGCAGGCTGTGCCAAATATAAGTACAACAAGCTGCCTCTGGGCGATATCGGCGGCATTCCCCGGGTATTGGACGCCGGTCAGTGCAACGACTCCTACTCTCTGGCTGTCATCGCCTTGAAGCTCAAGGAAGTGTTCGGCCTGGAGGACATCAACGCCTTGCCCATTGTCTACAACATTGCCTGGTATGAGCAAAAAGCAGTCATCGTACTCCTGGCTCTTCTGTACCTGGGGGTGAAGAACATTCACCTGGGCCCCACGCTGCCTGCCTTCCTCAGCCCCAATGTGGCCAAGGTGCTGGTGGATAACTTCGGCATTGCGGGTATCGGCAACGTGGAGGAGGATATGAAACTTTTCTTCGGCGAGAACACATAAAAGGCTTCAGGAGGAAACACATATGGGCGTTAAAATGAAGAACATCAGTAAATCAGAGGTGCTGGTGCTGAAAGACCAGATTTCTTACCAGGACGGCCAGGTGGTGAGCAAGACATTGGCCCAAAATCCTGCCCTGAGCGTCACGCTGTTTTCCTTCGATCAGGGGGAAGAAATCAGCACCCACGAGTCGGGAGGGGACGCCTTCGTCACCTGTTTGGACGGGGTGGGCAAGATCACCATTGACGGAGTGGACCATCTGCTCCATGAGGGGGAATCCATTGTCATGCCCGCAGGACATCCTCATGGGGTGTATGGGGAAGAAAAGTTCAAAATGTTGCTGGTGGTTGTGTTTTAACAGGGGAGAGCCGGGGCGTGCGGTACAGCACATCCCGGCCCTTCCATTGTATGATTGAAAATCCAACGATTTCATGTATAATGTAGGAAAGCGATTTCTAGGAGGAACATCATCATGTATCGACAGACATCCCGTGAGGTGTTGGATTTTATCAAACAAAGCCCCAGCTGCTTCCACGCTGTGGCTCAGATGGCCACGATTCTGGACAAGGCTGGGTATCAGCGGCTTCGTGAGTGCGAGTCCTGGCAGCTGGTCAGGGGCGGAAAGTATTACACCACCCGCAACGGCTCTTCCATCATTGCTTTCCATGTGGGGCAGGAGCTGGACAACTACCATTTCCAGATCACCGCCTCCCACAGTGACTCCCCCAGCTATAAGGTGAAGGATAAGGCCGAACTCAAGGGCAAGGGTGGCTATTTGCAGCTGAATACCGAGGGGTATGGCGGCATGATTTGCGCCAGCTGGATGGACCGCCCCCTGTCTCTGGCAGGACGGGTGCTGGTGCGACGGGGCAATGCCATCACCGCACAGCTGCTGAATATCGACCGTGACCTGCTCCTCATCCCCAACGTGGCCATCCACATGAACCGGGAGGTCAATTCCGGCATGAAGTTCAACCAGCAGGTGGATATGCTGCCCCTGTTCTCCGCCGGGGAATGTGGGGAGAACAGCTACTATGCGCTGATTGCAAGGGAGCTGGGGGTGCAGCCTGAGGACGTGGTGGGTTGCGACCTCTACCTCTATCCTCGGGTGGAGCCCAGCATGTGGGGAGCAGAGGGGGAGTTCATCTCGTCTCCCCGACTGGACGACCTCCAGTGCGCCTATACCTCTCTGAAGGCCTTTGTGCAGGGGGAGAACCCCCACGGAGTCAATGTGTTCTCCTGCTTTGACAACGAGGAGGTGGGTTCCGGCACCAAGCAGGGCGCTCTGTCCACCTTCCTGCGGGATGTGCTTCAGCGCATTCACACTGGCCTGGGTTATGCCCAGGAAGAATACTTCCAGGCTGTGGCCAAGAGCTTCATGGTCTCCTGTGACAACGCCCACGCCGTCCACCCCAACCACCCGGAGAAGACCGATGGGGAGAACTGCGTGTACATGAACCGGGGTATCGTGGTGAAATTCTCTGCCAACCAGAAGTACACCACCGACGGCATCAGCGCCGCCATCTTCATGCAGCTGTGCAAGGATGCAAAGGTTCCGGTGCAGACCTTTGCCAACCGCAGCGATATGGCGGGGGGCAGCACTTTGGGCAACCTGTCCACCCAGCAGGTGTCTCTGCACACGGTGGACGTGGGCCTTCCTCAGCTGGCCATGCACTCGGCCTATGAGACAGCGGGGGTGAAGGATTCCCAGTACATGGTGGAGGCCCTCACCGCCTTCTACTCCACCGACTTGAAGATCACCGACAGCGATCAATTTATCTTGGAATGAGCCTAACATCCAGGGGCGGGACACCGCCCCTGGATGTTTTCAAAAAATGGCTTGACAATTCATGACAGTTAGCATATACTAACGACCTTGAAGTTAGCAAAGACTAATTGGAGGTTTCTATGAAAGGTATGTTGAATTGGGTCATGCTGGTATCTCTGGTGCTGGTGGTTGTCAGCGGCATTCTGCTCAAGCCTATGCCTGGGATGTGGCTGGGGATTTTACACGGCGTGTCCGGCCTGGTGCTGTTTGTCAGTGTATTGGTGCACGTGCTGCGCCATGCCCGACTGGGCCGAAAAGCCAAAAGTGCATAAAAAACTGCGTCCCGGGGGAGTACCTGGGACGCAGTTTTTTTCGGTGGGTGTCAGGGGATGGAGATGCCGTGCTCCAGGGGAAGCTGGTATTGCAGCAGAGTGAAGTGGTTTTTGTGGAAGTCCAGCACTCCTTCCTGGCGCAGCAGGCTCAGCTCGTGGGAGAGGGCACTGCGGTTGACGCTGAGAAAGCTGGCCATTTCGTCCCGAGAGAAGGGGATGGAAAAGGAGAGGGTGTGACGGCGGGCGGCCTGCATGGTCAGGTAGATAAGGATTCGCTCCCGCAGGCTGTTGTGGGTCAAAATGGCCAGGCGGTACTCCTTTTGCATATTCATGTGGGATAGGGAGATAAGCAGCTGGTTTAAGGCGGACAGCCGCTCTTGTTCCGGGAGAGTCCCCGGCTCCAGGAGCAGGGACACGGGAAAGGAGAAGATCGTACAGCCCTCCGCTGCAACAGCCTGATAGGGGGAGATTTGGGTACGGGTGCAGATAAGGTCCAGCCCCACAATGGACAGAGGGCCCAGGGCGTTGCGCAGATCCACCTTACCGTTAGACATAAAGTAGAGCAGATGCACTTTGCCGGAGAGGAGCACATGCACCTGATTGACCCGATCCTGGGGATAGAACAGGGTGGCATCTTTGGGGTATTCGGACACACTGCCACGGGGGATCAGCAGCTGCGCTATGGTGTCCAGGGAAAAACTCTGGAGCAAGTCGGTGCGGTGGAGTAAGTCGGCAAGGGGCTGCATAGCTTCCACTCCTTTCATCTATGGAGCCCAGTATACCATGGTTTGGTTGTCTGGACAACATACATCTGGGAGAGAATCTGGTATACTTGAACAGATATCCAGGTCACTGGGAGAAAAGAGGGGGGCGGGAGAGATGCGCATTGTATGGAACAGGCAGACGGTGGACTGGTTCCGCCACGCCTCGGAATATACTGGGTACAACCGGGCGCTGAGGGAGATTTTGTGTGCCCATATTCCCCCTGACACTACGCTGTGTGACGTGGGGTGCGGAGCGGGACTCATCGACTTGGAACTGGCGTCCCACTGCCGCCACATTACCTGTGTGGACGTGGACGCCTGTGCCGTAGAGGCCGTGAAGGAGGAAGCCACACGGAGAAATGTTTCAAATATTACCCCCATCTGTCAGGATGGAGCGGAGTTGGTAGGGGAGTGGGACACGGTGCTGGCCCTCTTCCACGGGGGCAGCTGCTGGATGCAGCACTACTTTTCCCACGCCCGGCAACGGATGATTTTAGCGGTGTATGACCAGTGCCGGGGCAGCTTTGGCCCCGCCCACCGCAAGCGGGAGAAGCACCACGGAGCCGCCCAGGTGCAGGCGACCCTGGACAGGATGGGGGTGGTGTACACCGTGGAGCACCACGCCCTGGAGTACGGCCAGCCCCTAAAAAGCAGGGAGGAGGCCAGGGCATTTGTGGGTGCCTACTGTCAGCCCATGGAGGAGTGGGAACTGGAAGATTACCTCAAGACCCATCTGTGCCCCACTGGGCGGGAGGATTTTCCCTACTATCTGCCAAAAACCAAACGGTTTTCCCTCTTTGTCATAGAGAAGGAGAAAAATTTGGGGGTGTACCCATGAAAAGATGCCCATATTCTGTCCTGTTTGTCACCTTGGTGGCAACGCTGGTGGTGGCTCTTGTGGCCTCGGTGACTCTGGGACGGTACCCCATTGGGTTGGGGGAGTTGGTGGGCATTCTGGGCCAGAAGGGGGTGTCCCTGCTGGAAAAGCTGGGACTGCGTGGGCTGGAGGTGGAGCAGGTGTGGACGTCCACCCAGGCATCCCTGCTGCTCTATCACCGGATTCCCAGGGTGATTTTGGCCTGCCTGGTGGGGGGCTGTCTGGCTGGGGCCGGGGCGGCCTACCAGGGGGTGTTTCAAAATCCCATGGCCTCTCCGGATCTACTGGGAGCCTCCTCAGGGGCAGCCTTTGGGGCGGCTCTGGCCATTTTGCTGGGGGGCAGCGGAGCAAGTGTTACCCTCTCTGCTTTTTGCTTTAGTTTGCTCACTGTGGCCTTGGTGATGTTCGTGGGCAACCGGGCCCGGGGCAGGCGGGTGGTGGGTCTCATTTTGGCGGGCATTATGATTGGTTCCCTGGTGTCCAGCGGAACCTCCTTCATCAAGCTGGTGGCAGACCCCAACGATCAGCTGCCTGCCATCACCTATTGGCTCATGGGCAGCCTCAATGGCACGGCGCCCAAAGACGTACTCTTTGCCCTGTTTCCCATGGCGGTGGGCATTGTGGGTCTGTGTCTGCTGCGCTGGCGCATCAACTTGCTCACACTGGGAGATGAAGAGGCGAGAACCATGGGTGTGAACGTGAAGGAGTTGAGAGGAACTGTGATTGTTTGCGCCACTCTCATCACCGCCGCCAGCGTGTCTGCCAGCGGTATGATTGGCTGGGTGGGGCTGGTCATTCCCCACCTGGGGCGCAAGCTGGTGGGAGACAACTACAAGCATTTGATGCCTGCCTCTATGCTGCTGGGGGCCATTTTCTTGCTTTTGGTGGACGATGTGTCCCGCAACCTGTTGGCGGTGGAGATTCCCATCGGCATTCTCACTTCCTTTTTGGGAGCGCCCTTTTTCCTCTATCTCATCTCCAGGGAGGGGGAACTGTTATGAGCTTGTGTGTGAACGGTCTTTCCTTTTCTTACGGGCAGCGCCAGGTGCTCCGGGATGTCTCCTTCCAGGCCCGCCGGGGGGAAGTGTTGTCGGTGCTGGGCCCCAACGGGGCGGGGAAAAGTACCCTGTTTCGGTGTATGCTGGGCCTACTCACACCCACGGCGGGGGGGACACAGATCGACGGGCGGGATGTGTCCCGCATGGGGGCATCAGAGCTGTCCCAGGCCATCGCCTATATTCCCCAATCCCATAACCCGGTGTTCAATTTTACGGTTTTGGACATGGTGCTTATGGGCACCACGGCCCAAATTGGGCGCTTTTCTGCCCCTGGGGCGACTCAGCGGGCCCAGGCGGAGGCTGCCCTGGCTCAGCTGGGTATTGCGCACCTTCGGGACAGGGGCTACTGCCATATCAGCGGCGGAGAGCGGCAGTTGGTGCTCATTGCCCGGGCCATCGCCCAGCAGGCCAAGATTTTGGTCATGGACGAACCCTCCGCCAGCTTGGACTTTGGCAACCGCCTTCGGGTCATGGAGACCATAGGGAATCTGGCCCGGAAGGGGTACGCCATCATCCAGTCCACCCACGATCCGGAGCAGGCCTACCAGTATTCCCACCGGATTTTGGCCCTGTATCAGGGGCGGGTGGTGGCCAATGGCACACCCCAGGAGACCATGCAGGATGGGTTGATCTCCCAGCTGTATGGGGTACCTGTGGCGGGATTCAGTTTCATGGAAGATAAAGCCCGGGTATTTCTCCCGGTGAAAGAATCAAACGAGAAGGAGCGTATGGAATGAAGAAGAAAAGACTGGCGGCTATTTTGTTATGTGGAGCCATGGTATTGAATTTGGCAGCCTGTGCCGCACCGGGACAGAAGGGGACGGACAGCCCCCAGCAGTCTCAGAGTCAGAGCGCAGAGACTCGTACGGTGGTGGACGACTGTGGCAGACAGGTGGAAATCCCCGCTCAAGTCAGCCGAATTGTCCCCTCCGGCCCCTTGGCTCAGATCGTCCTCTTTGCCATTGCTCCGGAGATGTTTGTGGGTCTGGCATCTGAGTGGGACGACTCCGCCCAGGGGATCATCGCTGAGGAATATCTCCAGCTTCCAGTCTTTGGTCAGCTGTATGGCTCGGCGGACCTGAATGTGGAGGAACTGGCCTTGGCAGACCCTCAGCTCATTGTGGACATCGGAGAGCCCAAGGACTCTGGCAACGAGGACTTGGACACCCTGCAAGCTCAGACCGGCATTCCCACCGTCTACGTCTCCGCTACTCTGGCCGACATGCCCCAGACCTTCCGCACGCTGGGCACGCTGCTGGGCAAGGAGGAGAAGGGAGAGGAGCTGGCCCAATTTTGCCAGCGGGTGTATGACCGCACCCAGTCCACCATGGACCAGGTGGGGGAAAACAAGGTGGATGCCCTGTATATTCTGGGCCAGGAGGGGCTCAATGTGTTGGCCAAGGACTCCTACCACGCCGAGGTCATGGACATGCTCACCAACAACCTGGCGGTGGTGGACAGTCCCACCAGCAAGGGCACTGGCAACGAGGTGACCATGGAGCAGATCGCCCGGTGGAATCCCGACTTCATTCTCTTTGCCCCCGGCAGCATCTATGAGGATGTGGACACCCGGGACACCTGGGTGGATATCAGCGCCATCCAAAACCATCAGTATGTCCAGGTTCCCACGGGCCCCCACAACTGGATGGGAACTCCGCCCGCCGTGCAGCGGTATCTGGCACTCATCTGGCTCACCGCCCAGCTCTACCCCCAGTACTGCGACTACGATGTCAAGGCCGAGGTGATGGAGTACTATCAGCTGTTCTACGGCTGCCAGCTCACTGATGAGCAGTACCAGAGCATCACCGCTCACGCTTTCCTGCCATGATCCATACGCTCCTTGTGGGTGCTCCGGGCGTGGGGAAAAGCACCCTCATCCGCCGACTGGTGAAGGAATTGGAAGTGTCCGTGTCTGGCTTTCTCACCCGGAAGGAGAAGGATGCAGATCACCCCACCCTGGGCCACCCGGTGTACTTCTACCCCCAGGGTGAGGAGCAGGTGCGCAGCCCGGAATACCTGCTGGGCCACTGCAAAGACCGCCGTCCCCAGGTGTACCCTGAGACCTTCCAACGTCTGGCTCCCCAGGTGGCAGCTATGGCAGGGGGGCGGCTGTTGGTGATGGATGAGATCGGGTTCATGGAAACCTGTTCGCCCGCCTTCTGTCAGGCCATCCTGACCCATTTGGATGGCAGTGTTCCGGTATTGGCGGCAGTGAAGGATAAGCAGCTGCCCTTTCTGGAGCAAGTGCGCACCCATCCCCGATGCCGTACCTTCCACATCACGGAGGAAAACCGAGATGAGCTGTACTCCCAGGTGCTGGCCTTTGTCCGGGCCCAGCTGGAGAAAGAAACCCCCATATAAGTTGAACTACACCCCCGTTTTGCCAAGAGAATACAGGCAAAGCGGGGGTGAACCCTTGACAGAACTGTGATTGACGTGTATACAAATAAATGAGAGGGCGTTGAGCCTATTTTTTCATGGAGCGTTATACCTGAGAGAGGATAATGGAATGGACCAGGGATTGCAAGTGAAAAGCACCCTGCGCCTGGTGCGCAGGGAGAAGGTGTTCGGGCCGGGGATTGCCGCTTTGTTGGAGGGGGTGGGCAGCCACGGCTCTCTGCGTAAAAGCGCCATGGAGCTGGGCATGAGCTACAATAAGGCCTGGCACGTAGTGCGTGAATGTGAGAAGGAACTGGGGTTTGCTCTGTTGCGCCGCCATGCTGGAGGTGTGGGGGGCGGAGGAGCGGAGCTGACCCCGGAGGGAGCGCAGCTGCTTGGGGCATGGCGGGCCTTTGAAGGAGAGGCCAAAGCCGCCCTGGACCAGCTGGCGGAGAAATATTTTGCAGGAGGTGGGTTCCCGTGGGAGAACCGCTGAAGTTTTGCCGGGGGGGTGGCTGTACCGCCAAGCTGGGGCCGGCTGCACTGAGCCGGGTGCTGGCAGGGCTGCCTCGGCCCACAGACCCCAATTTGCTCATTGGGGCCCAGTCCAGTGATGACGCTGCGGTGTACCGCCTCAGTGACCAGATTGCCATTGTCCAAACTCTGGATTTCTTTCCCCCCATGCTGGACGATCCCTATCTTTTCGGACAGGTGGCAGCCACCAACGCCCTCAGCGACATCTATGCCATGGGGGGCCAGGTGAAGACGGCTTTGAACATTGTGTGTTTCCCGGAGGAGATGGATCTGAACATTTTGGGTGAGATCCTCCGGGGTGGCAGTGAAAAGGTGGTGGAGGCCGGGGGCTCCCTGGCGGGAGGGCATTCCATTGCCGACCAGGAAGTGAAATATGGCCTGTCCGTGACAGGTGTGGTGCATCCGGACCGGATTCTGGCCAATAACACCGGGCGGGTGGGAGATCACCTCATTCTCACCAAGCCCTTGGGGGTGGGGCTTTTGTGCACTGCGGCCCGGCTGGACCAGGTGGATGCCGGGGCCTTTGCCGGGGCGATAAAATCCATGACCACCCTGAACAAGTACGCCGCCCAGGTGGCGGCCAAGTACCAGGTCCACGCTGCCACCGACGTGACGGGGTTCGGTCTGCTGGGTCACCTGCATGAAATGCTGCGGCCTGATCTGTCGGCCCGCATTCATGCCCACGCACTGCCGGTGCTGGACACCGCCTATGACTGCGCCAACGAGTTTTACCTCACAGCTGCCGGACAGCGCAATCGCAACTTTGCCGTCTCTCGGGCAGCGCTCCACGGTCTGAGTTTTGCGCAGGAGGAGTTGCTCTTTGACCCCCAGACCTCGGGAGGACTGCTGCTGGCGGTGGCGGCGGAGGATGCTACGGCACTGCTGGAAGAGGTGCGAAGCCTGGGGCTGCCCTGTGGAGACATTGGGCAGCTGCTGCCTCGCCTGGAGACAGAAATCATTGTGGAGCCTTAACAGAATGAAGGAGGATAAGAATATGGGAATTTTGGTGGATGCCCGGGGCAAGGCCTGTCCCTTGCCGGTGATTGAGACCCGCAATGCCCTGCGGGAGCACGGAGCCCCGGTTGTGACTCTGGTGGACAACGACATTGCCCGTCAAAACGTGGAGAAGATGGCGGGCCAGATGGGGCTGCTGGCCCAGACCCAGAAGGAGGAGGGGTGCTGGCGCATCACCCTCACCGCTGCCCAAGATGGAGACTTTGATGCCAACCGTCCCGAGGTGGATAAGCTCATGGAGGAGATGCCCAGCTGTACGCTGCCTGTGCAGGGCCCCACGGTTGTGGTGCTCTCCTCGGACGCCATGGGTGTGGGAGATGATACCCTGGGCCGTGCTCTGATGAAGGGGTTTGTGTATGCTTTGACCCAACTGGATGAGGCCCCGGCTACGGTGCTGCTGTACAACGGCGGTGCCAAGCTGTCGGTGGAGGGGGCTGAGACGGTGGCGGATCTGAAGACCCTGGAAGAGGCTGGGGCGGAGATCCTCACCTGCGGCACCTGCCTGAACCACTACGGTCTGACAGAGAAGCTGGCGGTGGGCAGTGTCACCAATATGTATGTCATTGCTGAGACCATGGCCAAGGCGGGAAAGGTGGTTCGTCCGTGAGCGGATGTATTGTGGTGCGAGGGGGTGGAGACCTGGCCACGGGTACCATTCTCCGCCTGCATGCGTGCGGGTTCTCTGTTCTGGCCATGGAGTGCGCCCACCCCACTGCCATCCGGCGGAAGGTGTCGGTGTGTGAGGCGGTGTACGATGGGGTGACCCAGGTGGAGGGGGTTACCTGCCGCCGGATCCATACCCCTGAACAGGCCAATGAGGTGTGGCAGGCGGGGGAGATCCCTCTGCTGGTGGATGAGACCGGGGAGAGTCTGGTCAAAATTCAACCCATTGCCCTGGTGGATGCCATTCTCGCTAAGCGAAACTTGGGCACAACCCGGGATATGGCTCCCATCACCGTGGCTCTTGGCCCGGGGTTCACCGCCGGCGTGGATGTGGATGCGGTGGTGGAGACCAAGCGGGGCCACCGTCTGGGCCGGGTGCTCTATGCGGGCAGCGCCCATCCCAACACCGGAGTGCCGGGGAATATTGGCGGCTATGACCGGGAACGGGTGATCCACGCCCCGGCAGACGGTATTCTTACTCCCTGTGCCGCCATTGGCGACATCGTGAAAGCGGGGCAGACCCTGGCTATGGTGGGGGAGGTTCCAGTGCCTGCCACCATTGACGGAGTGCTCAGGGGTCTCATCCGGGAGAACTTCCCGGTGACCCGGGGGCTGAAAATTGCGGATATTGACCCACGGCTCCAGGAGCGGGAGAACTGCACCACCGTCTCGGACAAGGCAAGGGCCATTGCCGGCGGGGTGCTGGAGGCACTCTTCCATCTGGCCTGGCAGCGGGGGCTTACCCGGGCGCTGCTGGGAGGGGGCGTGAGGGAATGATCTACCTGGATTCGGCAGCCACCTCTTTTTTGAAGCCACCCTGTGTGGCCCAGGCAGTGTTTGAGGCAATGAACACGCTGGGCTCACCCGGACGTGGTGCCCACCCCTTGACGCTGGCTGCTTCCCGCAGGGTGTGGGCTTGTCGGGAGGCGGTGGCCCAGCTGCTGGGGGTGGCCGACCCCGCCCGGGTCTGCTTTACCCCCAACTCCACCGCTGCCTTGAACACCGCCATCTGCGGCCTGTTTGGGCCGGGAGATCACGTGATTACCACGGCGCTGGAGCACAATTCGGTGCTTCGCCCCCTCTATCATCTGGCGGAGCAGGGGCTGGAGCTGACCATTCTCCCCGCAGATGCCAAGGGAATGATCTGTTATGAGGACTTCGTCCGTGCCCTGCGCCCTAACACCAAAGGCGTGGTTTGCACCCACGCCTCCAATGTGACGGGAAACGTGTTGGATGTCAAAAAGATCGGGGCATTTTGCCGGGAGCACGGCCTGTATTTTGTGGTAGATGCCTCCCAGTCCGCCGGGGTGCTGGAAGTGGATCAGCAGGCCATGGGTGCCTCGGTGGTGTGCTTTACCGGACACAAGGGTCTGCTGGGCCCTCAGGGCACCGGAGGGCTGTGTGTAGCTCCCCATGTGACCCTGCGTCCCATGGTGGTGGGGGGCAGCGGAGTGCACAGCTACCAGCACCACCACCCCACGCAGCTGCCAGAGGGGCTTGAGGCGGGAACCTTAAACGCCCACGGCTTAGCGGGGCTGTTGGCAGGGGTGAACTATATTCAACACCACGGCCGGGAGAAACTGTACCGACAAGAGATGGCTCTGGCCTCCGCCTTTATCCAAGAAGTGCGGGACATTCCCGGTGTGACCTTGTACGGGGATTTGGATGCCTTGCAGCGCACCGCTGTGGTGGCCTTTAACCTGGGAGAGGAGGATGCCGGGGTGGTCTCCGATGTGCTGGCCCAGGAGTTCGGCATCTGTACCCGGGCAGGCGCCCACTGTGCTCCCCTCATCCATGAGGCCATGGGTACCACCCAACAGGGGGCTGTGCGGGCTTCCTTCTCCCATCTAAACACCTTGGACGAGGTGGAGCAGGCAGTGGAGGCAGTGAAACGACTGGCCCGGAGACTGTGAAGAACTGGAGAGACGATCATGTTGAGAAAGCCGCAGCTGCGCCTGGTGGTGACCTTTCACACCACGGCAGAGGCGCTGAAAACCGAGTCCCTGGCCAAAGGCCAGGGGCTGGAAGGCCGCCTGATTCCTGTACCCCAGCAGATTAGCGCTGGGTGCGGCCTGGCCTGGAGCGGGCCGCCGGAGCGTGAACATGTCCTGCGCATGGTCTTGGAGCAGGCGGGGGTTGAGGTGGAGCGGATGCAGATATTGACCATATGAGGGAGGAAACGCACGTGGAAAGTGGATATCAAGCCCTGGCCCAGGAGTTGGAGAGGGGCGGCATCGTGTGGCGTGTGACATCACTGGAAGAGGACACCTTGGGGGAGGCCGTTCAGTCCACCCATGCCCCTGCGTGGCTGGGGCATGGGCTTCAGCCCCCTTGTCAGACGTTGGATGACCGGGGCAGGGCGGTGCTGGTGGAGTGTCTGCGCCGGGAAAAGACCCTGCTCATCTGCGGCGGCGGCCACGTGTCGGTGCCGGTGGCTCAGCTGGGTGTGATGCTGGGCTACGATGTGATGGTGGTGGACGACCGGGAGGAATTTGCTGATCCTGCCCGATTTGTTCCTGGCGTCCATACCGTGTGTGCCCCCTTTGGGCCCTATTTGTCCCGGGAGTTTGACTGGAATGGGTATCAGGACCTGTCTGTGGTGATTGTCACCCGGGGCCACGGGGCAGATGCGGTGTGTCTTCGTGAGGCGGTAAAACATCCCCTCACATACCTGGGCATGATTGGGAGCAAACGCAAAAATGAGGCTATTTTTCAGCTGCTCATGGGGGAGGGGGTGACCCCAGAGGCACTGGAGCGGGTACACGCCCCCATTGGGCTGTCCATTGGCGCCCAGACCCCGGAGGAGATCGCCGTGTCCATCGCCGCTGAGTGGATCGCCACCCGCAGCAGCGGCCGGGGCAGTATTCTGCCCCAGGACTTGCGTGAGGTACTGCTGTCTGGAGCCAAGGGGGTGATGGTCACTGTGGTGCGCAAGACAGGCTCTGCCCCCAGAGATGTGGGGGCCCGGATGTTCCTCGGCGCTGACGGCAGCACCGTGGGCACCATTGGCGGCGGCTTGGCGGAGTATCAGGCCACCTGTGCCGGGCGGGCCATGATGGAGGCCCCCCGGACCATGCTGAAAAGCTATGAGATGCGCTCGGGAGAGGCGGGACGCTCCGGCATGATCTGCGGGGGAGACATTGACGTGTTGTTTGAAGTGGTATAAGCAGAAGGCCCGTCCCATTTGTGGGACGGGCCTTCTGCTTATGGTGCGGGTCGGATGGTGCAGGGAATGCCCTGTGCAGTGAGGGTGTCATGCAGCTGTTGGGCCACCTGGGCTTGCTGGGGGGTGTCCGCCTGGTTGAGCAGCACGTGGTATTTCTCCATGGGCAGTCTGCCCGCCTGCATGGCGTCCCGGATGCAATGAAATATCACATCTGCGTCCACCGGCTGCTGGGGATTTTGTGCCCAGTGTGGATTCAGGTCATAGCAGTGGACACAGTCCTGGACGCTTTGACCCAAGGCAGATAGACCGGCTACCACGATGCACAGGTCGGTGTGGGGCAAAATGACAGGTTCAAAGGAGCGGTGCAGCTTGAGTGGCAACATCCGCGCCCCGTCCGCCTCGTATACCACCAACTGGGCTTTCTCCCGAGCCAGCTCCATCAAAGCAGGGGACAGGGCGGATAGCTTGTGTTCTCCGGCTCTGGCTCCAGCGCAGGTAACTCCGGGCAGAGACAGGGCCTGCTCCAGCTCCTGGGGGGTAGGGTCATAGAGCAGCCGTTGGCATACGGCGGGGGGGAAGGGGCGAATGTGGGTGGTGGTGGTGAGCAACACTCGCTCTTGATTGTGGGCCTGGGCCAGCAGGCCCAGCGTGGTGGTCTTGCCGCCGGCACCGATGACAGCTACCATGCCAGCACCTCTGAGGGGAATGAACATGGATACATCCCTCACTTTCACAGTGATATAGTTGCAACTATCAAACCATATTCCAAGCAGGATTGCAAGTGCAAGGAGGGGGTAGTGGGGTAAGTGCAGCAAAATATTGAAAACTTGGGAGAGAAATGGTACGATGTGTAGGATTTTAAGGCTTTAGCTCACCTGCGGTGGAGTACCGGGTGGTACAGAATTTGGGGGGAGTGCGAGGAACGATGAAAGAGGGACCTTGGACGGAGCAAATGATGGGAAAGGTGCAGATTGTCCGCACCCAACGGCGGACAGTGGCAGTGGAGATAACCCATGACTTGCAGGTGTTCGTGCGGGCGCCGGCACGGATGAAGGACAGCGACATCCGTCGGTTTTTGATCGAAAAATCAGGCTGGATCCAGAAGCACTTGGAACGCATGAGAGAGCGTCAGCAGAGCATGGAACCACCCCTGACTCATGCAGACCTCCAAACACTGGCAGAGGCTGCGGTGGTGGATCTGACAAGCCGTGTGGCAAAGTATGCCTCCCAAATGGGGGTGACGGTGGGCCGGGTGACCATCCGCAATCAAAAGACCCGGTGGGGGTCTTGCTCCTCAAAGGGCAATCTCAACTTGAATTGTCTATTGATGCTCTGCCCGGAAGAAGTGCGGGACTATGTGGTGGTGCACGAGCTGTGCCACCGCAAGCAACTCAACCATTCCCCGGCATTCTGGGCAGAGGTGGAGGCATACATGCCAAACTATGCTCAGTATCGCAAGTGGCTGAAGGAACATGAGCATGGCATCATCGGGAGAATGAAACCATAGCTACACCATCCGGCCCACGGGAGTGGTTGCCCCGATGGACGGTGATATCTATTCAGCCGAGCTTACCATACTCCGCATCGGTGACGGCCTCCAGCCACTCATTGCGGCAGTGTTCACCGGGGACCTCCAGAGCCAAATGGGAGAACCAGCTGTCTCGGGCAGCGCCATGCCAATGTTTTACCTGGGGTGGGATATTGACCACGTCACCTGGGCGCAGCTCTTGTGCCTGCTTTCCCCACTCCTGGTACCAGCCACGACCAGCCACACAGACCAGTATTTGACCACCACCCTGATGGGCATGATGGATGTGCCAGTTGTTGCGACAGCCTGGCTCAAAGGTCACATTGTACACGCCTACCTGGCTGGTGGAAAGGGGGTGCAAGTAGCTTTGACCCACAAAGTATTGGGCAAAACCGTCGTTGGGCGCACCAATGGGAAACACCATTTCCTTCTGGTGCATAGCCATTTCGTCGGACCCTGTGTCTTCACCCCAGACCTCTTTGGCCATGCGGAAAGCCGCCCAGGCTTTGGGCCAACCGGAATAAAAGGCTGCATGGGTCAGGATCTCTGCAATTTCCTGCCGGGTGATGCCGTTTTCCTTGGCGGTGGTCAAATGGTACTGGAAGGAGCTGTCCACCAGACCCTGGGCCATGAGGGACACCACTGTGATTAGGGAACGATCCCGTAGGGAGAGTTTATCCTCCCGGCTCCAGACCTCGCCGAACAACACATCGTCATTGAGCTGGGCAAACTTGGGGGCAAACGTCCCCAGCGCATCTCTGCCAGCTGTCTGTTTTACTGCCATGTTGAATACCTCCTATGTAAGAGAAAAAGTGATGGTGATTTGTTTGCCCTGATAGAGAATCACATCACCGGGTCGGAAGGTGGCCAATAGCTCGTGATCTCCCACAGTGATTTTCGATGACGTTTCCTTCTCACACATTTCGTCCCATCTCGTAGGCTTTTTTTAGGGCGGGGTGTCCTTGAATCTCGCCCACGGAAGCCACACCACCGGCAAAGACTGTTCCGGCCAGGCGGGCCTTTTCGAAGCAGTCGACCCAGCCGCAGAGGCCCGTGACAGCTCCGTCTACGGTGTGGTTATCATCCTCCGCTGCGGCGGCCAGTAGGTAGATATCTCGGAAGGCGTAATCGGCAGTGAACAGGGGATTGGCCCGATCCAGCAGTGTCTTCATTTGGCCGCACATACCGTAATAGTAGATGGGGGTGGCAAAGACAATGACATCAGCGGTCAGCATTTTTTGAGCGATGGCATCCGCATCGTCGTGGATGACGCAGCGCTGGGTGCGCTGACAGGCCAGACAGCCCTTGCAGAATCCGATGGCCTTGCCGTGCAAGGAGATTTTCTCTGCATCGTTTCCGGCATCCAAGGCACCCCGGACAAATTCATCAGCCAAAGTATCCGAGTTGCCGCCTTCCCGGGGACTGGTGGAGATGACCAAAACTTTTTTACTCATTGTAATTCCTCCTCGCTCAAGTGTCGCATGACTTTTGCTGGCACACCGCCCACAATGGTGTTTTCCGGGACATCCCTGGTCACCACCGATCCGGCTGCCACAATGGCGCCGTTGCCCACGGTCACACCAGGCAGGATGGTGGCGTTGGCACCGATCCAGACGGATTTGCCGATGTGGATGGGGGCAGGAATCATCGTGCCGCGGTCTTTTGGAAACTTGGCGTGATTCAGCGTGGCCAGCACCACATTGTGGCCGATGAGGGCGCCGTCCTCAATAAAAATGCCGCCCTGATCCTGGAACTTGCAGCCAGTGTTGATAAATACGTTCTTGCCAATATGGATGTTCTTTCCGCAGTCGGTGTAGAAGGGCGGGAATAGGCCAAAGCTCTCGTCCACTGGCTGGCCAATCAGCTGAGAGAAGAGAGCCCGCAGTTTCTCCGGCTCATGGTAGCTGCCGTTGATCTCTGCTGTGAGACGCAGGGCTTCCTGGCTGACGCGGTGCATGAACAGGTGGACTTCACCGCCCCCTTGTACTGGCTTGCCGCTGTTGAGATATTTCAAAAATTCCTCTAAGTTCATCGTGTACTCCTGATAGATAAGATTTATAAACTCATTGTAACACCTGTAAACTCAGATAACAAATACCTATACTGTATGCCTTGCTATGCTTGAAAGCTATACTAAGTTTGTGTTATGCTTTATGACATTGGAGGTGATGTGGATGGAGTTGAGAGTGTTACGGTACTTTCTGGCAGTGGCCAAGGAGCAGAATATTTCGGCGGCAGCCCAATCGCTCCACCTCACTCAGCCCACGCTGTCCCGTCAGTTGAAGGAGCTGGAGGATGAGCTGGGCAAGCAGTTGATGATCCGGGGCAATCGGATGATTACACTCACCGAGGAGGGGCTGCTGCTGCGAAAGAGGGCCGAGGAGATTTTGGAACTGGTGGATCGTATGGAACATGAGGTCATGCAATCAGACAATACGGTCAGTGGAGATATCTACATTGGCACTGGAGAAACTGACGGAGTGCGCCAAATTGCCAGAGTGGCAAATCAGATTCAAAAGGACTATCCTGGGATCCATTTTCACATTGTCAGCGGGGATGCCGTGGATGTGTGTCAGCGCCTGGACAGGGGGGTGCTGGATTTTGGTGTTCTTCTGGGGGACATGGACAAAAATAGATATCACTACATGGAGCTGCCCATGAAGGACACTTGGGGGGTGCTGATGCGGCGGGATAGCCCTTTGGCACAGCAGGACACCGTTTCCCCTGAGGATCTGTGGGATATGCCTTTGATTCTCTCTCGTCAGGTGGACAACAAGAGTGGGCTGTACCGCTGGTTCGGAAAGGAACCATCGGAACTGTACACCGTGGCCACTTATAACCTCATTTATAACGCCACCTTGATGGTGGATGAGGGAATGGGCTATGCCTTTACATTGGATAAGCTGGTGAATACCATGGGCAGCAATCTCTGTTTCCGGCCCCTAAAGCCCAGGCTGGAATTGGGGATGTATCTGGTATGGAAGAAGTCCCAGGTTTTTTCGAAGGCGTCGGAGATATTTCTGGGCCGGCTGCAGGAACAACTGACGCAATATCGTGAAACGATTAAAGCCCCAGGCCCCGTGCAGATGTAACACAGCTGTCTTTCGCACGCTTGGCGAACAAGAACGACTACACAAAATCCCCCCATTCTGTGTCTATGAACCGGGTGACACAGAATGGGGGGATTGCTTTTTCAGAATGTAGGCTAAGTTATTGAGCAGCGAGAAAAGATACGCCACTGAGAATTACACTTGCCCCTTCCATACCCTCGCCAAAATATCCTTGAGTACCAGCAGGGCGTCGGTGTGGTTGTAACCATAGTCCACCTGTAGCTGGGTGAGCATCTCCTGTAAAGCAGGGGCGTAGTCGTGGATGCGCACCGTCTTGTGATAGGTGGCCAGCACGGGATATTTTTTGCTCCAGACTTTGTTCCAGTCGATGCGGGCTTGCGCCTCCTCGCTGATGCTGTCGATCATCTGCTGGGCTTGCTGCTCGTCCAAGTCGTATTCGATGAGCTCGTCTAGGGTCATGTGGTAAAGTGTGGCCAGTCCCTTGGACTGGCGAATGTCGGGCAGGGTCTCGTCGGTCTCCCACTTGGAGATGGTCTGACGGCTGACTCCCAGTTTTTCCGCCACATTTTCCTGAGATAGGCCGCTCTTTTTTCGAGCGTGGTATAGACTGCTTCCTAAACTCATGAATTTTTCCTCCTGGATTGGTTTTCTGCCATCCAGTATACCAAGCAATCTTTGAAAAATCCACCAAGCAAAGCCACCACTTTCGCCCGTTTTCGTGACATTGAAAGAGGGAAACGGTCTGGATTTCTTTTCTCCTCAGTCTGCGTCCTCGTCCAAAGTCTCCACCAGAAAACTCACAGGACGGAAGCCGTCGTTGCAGGAAAGCATGACAGATCTGGGGTTTTTCATCCAGCCGTCGTAAAGGTTTTCCGCTGAGTGGCTCAGGGCCAACACGAAGGGGGAGAGGGTGTCCCAGGCGCTCTGGCAAAAACCTTCCGGCTTTTCCCAACCATTGGCGATGAAAACCTGTCCCACCTCCATGTCGCAGGCGTGGGAGATTGGATTCTCATACTCAGCCATCAAGTCCTCATACCGAGTGATGCGCATAACGGTGATTTTGCACTTTTTCATATGATAATACCCTCACAATGGTCAATTTCATGCTGGATGATCTGGGCCGTCCATCCGGTAAAGGTTTTCAGACGTTCCTGAAACTTCTCGTTCTGCCAGCGCACTTTGATGGATTTCCATCGTGTAGCCGGGCGGGTTCCGGTGAGGGAGAGGCAGCCCTCTTCAGCCTGATAGGGCTGGGATTTCTTGATGATTTCCGGATTGAACATGACCATGTATTTGCCGTCGTTGTCAAAGACGATAATCCGCTTGTTCACACCGATCATGTTGGCAGCCATGCCCACACAGCCTTCCTTGTGGTGTTCCAGGGTTTCCAGTAGGTCATGGGCAATTTGAATGTCCTCTGACGTGGCAAGGTCAGCTTTCTGAGACAGAAAAGCCTCATCTTTACAAATATCTCGAATCATAATGGGATCTCCTTATGTTGTGAACTGATTGCCTTATTATACACGTTTCGGGAAAAAGCGGCAAGCAAGTGGCGGTCTTGCTGCCACACAAAAACATTAAAGAAAATTAAGAAAATATTTGTCTGGAGTTTGAGTTTATTCGATATATTGATACTCAACTCTAAAAGTAACTATCATAAAACTATCGGAGGATAGATTCACTGAAGGACATTGCACGAGCCTATGATTTGTTTGGGGCCATAGCCATGGAGTGATAAAGAAAATGGCGCAGTCCGGCTGCACTTTGTGAACAGCCGGACTGGTGAGATGATCTATGTGGGTCTTTAGGACAATTTACTGCACCTTGTTTTTGGATAACATAGTGGTCAGAGCGCTTTGCGCACGGCCCACATCGGTGAGGTTTTGCAAAGAACACAGGCAATGATACTGGTTTCCGTTTCGGTGAGAGTAGTAGGTTTCCTCAAAGTAAATGCTTCCTGTACCATTTTTGTTCATGCGAATCTGCATGGGGGGCAGCATGTCTGGGGTGAACATACTGATTTCATTTCCTTCCTTGATGAGCAGCCGCTGATCGGTTACAGCATAAAACACTTTTCCCTTCAATTTCGCATTCCGAATGGGTCCGCCAAAAGTAATGGACAAGCCAATCAGGATAAAAGGAAGGCCGAACAAGATCATGATGATGACTCCACTCATCACGGCCGCAGCTTCCCAGACTAGGGAAAAGCCAAGCCAGATGATGGAAAACAGAATGGGCACATGCCCATAGGAATTCAGCTTTCCGGGGCCGGGCGCACCGTGCCAGAGCACAAATTCCCCCGGCTGTAAAAGAGATTGAAAGAAATTTTGATTTAACTCGTAATCCATACCATACATCTCCTATATCGTTCAGCACTCTGTTTTTGTCTATGGCTGATTGTACTGCAAGTGTATGGAGCAGTCAAGTGCAGGGCGTATTTATTGCATAGAGTATGGATGAAATGCTGAATTTTTCCAGATAAAATGGCGAATATAAAACTGCCAGATGCTCAAACTATGCTCGGATTCCAAATCCAACACAAGTTTGAAGGAGGACAACGATATGTCTAGCAACAACAGTTCTAACAAGCTGGTGGTTCCCGGTGCCCGTGAGGCCATGGATAAGTTCAAGATGGAAGCAGCCAACGAGGTGGGCGTGAACCTGAAGGCCGGCTACAACGGCGACCTCACCAGCCGTCAGGCCGGTTCCGTGGGTGGTCAGATGGTCAAGAAGATGATCGAGGCCTATGAGAACGGCCTGAAGTAATAAGGTCAATCGAGAAGAGAAAGACCCGTCGGGCACTTTGCGTCCCGTCGGGTCTTTCTTGCTTGAAGGACATCTGTCCCGTGCCGACAACCAAATATAGCAGGCAAAACCGGACAAGTCCGGGCCATGTATTTGTGGTCAGTATCAGACTCAGCAAGTAATCATCAGAGGAGAGGGTGGGGGCCTGTTCCCCAGAAAACCTATCTGAACACAGGAAAATTTGAGAAATGGCACGTTAGGGTTTGTGACACAATTTTTTCCATACCTTTGAAAATTATCAAATGTCCATGGGTTTGGAATACCAAGTATCCCGATAGGGAATCATCTTGAAGTTAAGTGGAATGATAGATTGACAAAATGACCATTGACATGGAAAGAAAAATTTCGTACTATGGGCGCTAATTTGCCATGTGACGTGTGGGAAGTGAAACCGGTACCGTAAGGCTGCACCTCGCACTGAGCCAGTGGCATGAGAAAACATACAAGGAGCGAAGCCCACATGAAGAAGGCATTTGTGAAACCTGAGTTGAAGGTGACCCAGTTTGAGTATGAGGATATTATGAATGGAGTCGGTATGACCAGCAGTCCTGACATAGAAGGTCCTGAAATTGATCCGTGGGGATGAAAGATAACAAAAAATACGGCGTGTTAGCTGCAGCGCTGTGTATGCTCCTGTGGCTGACTGCCTGTGCAGTCCCCCAGTCTCAGCAGGAGAGCACCAGCCCTGAGGCTATTCAGACCCAAACGGTTTCTCCCCAGGTGACGGAGAACCCAGTCACCCAAGAGGAAGAAGCTGTTCCCACCGTCGGGGTGGACGGCCAGGAGATCCCCAACGAAGATGTGGAATTTGGGGAGTAACGCAAAGAAATAAAAATGAGAGAGCAGTGCCGGGCGGCGTGAGACAACCCTCCGGTACTGCTTTTTACAAGTCAGAAGCTGTTGCTGATAAGGGAGGCGGAAGCCATGGAACAAAGAAAAATGTACAACATCGCAGATTGCAGCGTGACCATGAACTGTACCACCCCCTTTATGCTGCGGCAGTGTGGACGATATGAAGTGCAGGGGGAGGCAACCCCGGACCTGGATCTGTGTCTGACCCAGGAGCAGCGGCAGGAGGGGGCAGACCAAGGCTGGCCTCCGGAATTGGTGGAGTACAACTACACCTTTGCTCAGTTTTTGCAGCAGATCCTGGAGCAGGGAGGGCTGTGCTTCCATACTTCTGCGGTGGCGGTGGAGGGAGAGGCGGTGTTGTTTTCTGCAGACTCGGGCACGGGAAAGTCCACCCAAGCCCGGCTATGGCAGCAGTATCTGTCTCAGCAGCACCAGGTGGTACGCATCAACGATGACAAGCCAGTGCTGCGTGTTGGGCAGGATGAAGTGTGGGCCTATGGCTCTCCGTGGAGTGGAAAGCATGTGATCCATACCAACGCCAAGGCGCCTGTGAAGGCCCTGGTGTTTTTGCAGCAGGCAGCGGGAAACCGCATCCGTGCCCTGACGCCCCAGGAGGCATTTGAGCTGGTATTCCCCCAGGTCTTCTGCGTGAAAACCGATGCCCGGCAGAGGATCCGTGTGCTGCAGCTCTTGGATGGTATTTTGCGCCGGGTCCCGGTCTATCATCTGTCCTGCAACATCAGCCAGGAAGCGGTGAGGCTGGCTTATCAAACCATATGGAAGGAGAAACACCATGAAAATTAAGAACGGTTTTATGCTTTATGAGGTGGCGGGCAGCTATGTGGTGGTGCCTGCTGGGAACGAGACCTTGGATTTCAACGGCATGGTGACCTTGAATGAGACAGGCGCATTTTTGTGGAAGCAGCTGGAGCAAGCGTGCACCCAGGAGCAGCTGGTGCAGGCCCTTTTGCAAGAGTATGAGGTTTCCCAGGAAAAGGCCCAGGAGAGCGTAGAACAGTTTTTGGGTGAGCTTCAGTCCAATGGCTTTGTGCAGTGATCGGCAGAGGGTAGACTTCCACAGCCTCATGCCCCTGATTTCGGCTAAGCTGGAGCAAGAGGGCAAAGTAAAGATCCCTGCCCAGGGCAACAGCATGTTTCCGCTGTTTCGCCATGGTAGGGATCAAGTGATTTTGGAAATGTGCTCCCCTTGTAATGTGAAAAAATACGACATGATTCTGTATTGCCGACCCAATGGACAGTACGTGCTCCACCGTGTGGTGGGGGTGAAGAAAGACGGCTACATCCTGCGGGGAGACGGTCAGCTTTGGAATGAGTATCCGGGGCGTCCTGAGTGGATCATTGCCCGGGTTGGGGCATTCCGCCGGGGAGCCCGCAGCTATACGTGTGCCTGCTGTGGCTATCGTGTGTATGCCGTGGTGTGGACCGACACGGTATGGGTGCGCCGTGGTCTGGCGAAACTCAAACGGGGCATGTACAAGCTGAAGAGCTTGTTGGCATCCGGCTCAGGAAAATAACGTCTGGTGGGCAAGCGTGGCTGCTTCCGGCTCCATGTTGCAGGAGAGCAGGTAGACCGGTACCGCCGGAAGCAGTTGGTTGAGGCGGGCCATGATACGGGTCAGATTGGACTCCCGACGATAACTTCGTCTCTGCACAGCGGCCCAAGGATGAGCTGATTGCCTTGATGCGTTATCTGGTTCCCACGTTCCGGGATCCGGATGAGGTGAACCGGGAAGCAGTGGAGCAATGGGAAAAAGATCATGAGAAACAGATTGCCCAAGTGTAAGCTGGCAGGTAGATACTCCAGAGCGTGGCTTACTGTATGCATCGCTCTTGGAGTATTTACCCTGTTGATTTGGGGAAACTCCATGCGCACAGCCACACAATCCGCACAGCAAAGTGAATCGGTTCTGACATGGATGACCCCGTTTTTGAGCGTATTGAATTTTCAGACGGAAGGATTTCATACTGTTCTGCGCAAGCTGGCTCACATTTCTGAGTATGGCTTGTTGGGTGTCCTGTGGGCAACTGAGTTGTGGCTTGGCGCCCATACCCAGAAGGGACGTGGAGCAGTCATCCGACTGGGATTTTGTATGCTCACAGCGTTTTTGGATGAAACCATTCAGCTATTCACTCCTGGACGTAGTGGTGAAGTTCGGGATATCTGGATCGATACCTCGGGGGCCCTGCTGGGAATTCTGGTTGTATGTCTGACTGGTTTTGTGATGGGCCTGTTGCAAAATACAGTTTTCAGACTAAAACAAAAATTTTGTGCGCTAAAAAAGTTATCGGGAACCATTAAGACAACGGTTCTCGATAACTTTTTCTTTGACCTGATTTTTTAAAATTCTATTTAGCAACAGGCCCATCAGGCTTTATATCCGTTGGGGTTGCCAGACTGCCACTTCCAGGAGGAAGCACACATTTCCTCAATACCGTACTGAGCTTTCCAGCCCATCTCATCCAAGGCTTTCTGAGGGTCGGCATAGCAGGCGGCAATGTCACCGGGACGGCGGGGATCCATGACGTAGGGAAGCTCCTTGCCGCAGGCCTTCTCGTAGGCGTGGAGGATGTCCAACACGCTGTATCCCTTGCCAGTGCCCAGGTTGCAAATGAACAAGCCACAGTTCTGGGACACCTTCTGGATGGCGGCTACATGGCCCCGGGCCAGATCCACCACATGAATGTAGTCCCGCACACCAGTGCCGTCGGGGGTGGGGTAGTCTCCGCCAAAGACGTGGAGCTTCTCCAGCTTGCCTACGGCCACCTGAGCGATGTAGGGCACCAGGTTGTTGGGGATGCCGTTGGGATCCTCGCCGATGAGACCGCTCTCGTGGGCACCAATGGGATTGAAGTAACGCAGGACGGCCACGTTGAGGGTGGGATCGGCCTTGCAGTAATCCTTGAGAATCTGTTCAATGAACAGCTTGGTGGTGCCATAGGGGTTGGTGGTGCCGCCGGTGGGGAAGTCCTCATTGATGGGGACGGTGTCGGGATCACCGTACACGGTGGCAGAGGAGGAGAAGACAAAGTTCTTCACGTTGTGGGCTCGCATGGCGTTGAGAAGCACCAGAGTGCTGGTGAGGTTGTTGGTGTAGTACTCCAGGGGCTTTGCTACGCTTTCACCCACGGCCTTGAGCCCGGCAAAATGGATGACGGAATCAATCTCAGGGTGCTGGGTGAAGAGTTGCTCCACTGCCGCAGCGTCACACAGATCTGCCTCCACGAAGGGAATGCTAGTTCCGGTGATCTGCTCCACCCGGTGGATGGCCTCGGGACAGGAGTTGACGAAATTGTCCACCACAACGATTTCATAGCCAGCTTGAATGAGTTCCACGCATGTATGGCTGCCAATATATCCTGCGCCGCCACTGACGAGAATTGACATATGAGTGTTCTCCTTTGTTGATAGAAGTGAGAAGTTACACGGCGTGGCCCTTGGCGATGACCACGTCCACCACCTGCTGAGCCAGGGCCTGGCACTGGTCATGGTCGGGGGCCTCCACCATCACACGGATGAGAGGCTCGGTGCCGGATTCCCGTACCAGGATGCGGCCGGAGTCACCCAAGGTTTGCGCCACTGCCTGGACGGCAGCCTGCACGTCGGCATCGTCCTGGGCGGTTTTCTTATCGTGTACCCGGACGTTGATGAGCACCTGGGGATAGATGGTCACAGGAGCGGCCAGTTCAGCCAGAGTCTTACCCTGTGCCAGCATGGCCTCCATCATCAACAAAGCGGTGAGAATGCCGTCACCGGTGCGGGCGTACTGACTGAAGATGATGTGGCCGGACTGCTCACCGCCCAGGCAGTGACCGTTCTTCACCATGTTCTCATAGACGTACTTATCGCCCACGGCGGTCTTTTCATAGGTGATTCCAGCTTCATCAAAGGCCTTATACAGGCCAAAGTTGGACATGACGGTGGTGACCACAGTGTGATTGGCCAGCTGGCCCAGGCCCTTGAGGTAGCAGCTGTAGATATACATGATGTGGTCGCCGGTGACCACGTTTCCGTTTTCGTCCACAGCCAGGCAGCGGTCAGCATCGCCGTCAAAGGCAAAGCCCACATCCATGTGGTTTTCTACCACGTAGCGCTGGAGAGCGCCGATGTGAGTGGAACCTGCGTCCATGTTGATGTTCAAACCGTCTGGATCGGCGTGAATGGTGTGCACTTCGGCACCCAAGGCCTCGAAAATCTGAGGGGCAAGTCTCCAGGCACTTCCGTTGGCGCAGTCCAGAGCCACACGCTTACCCTGGAAGGAGTGGTGGGCCAGAGAGATGAGGTGCTGGGCATAGCTGTTCCGCCCGGCTACGTCGTCGATGATGCAGCCAATGTTTGCATCGCTGGCCATGGGGAGCTGAGGCATGGCCTGGCCATCCAGCACCAGCTTGCCGTCCAGATAATCTTCAATTAGGGAGATGACACCCTCGTCCATCTTCTCACCGTCACCGTTAATAAGCTTGATGCCGTTGTCATAGAAGGGGTTGTGAGAGGCACTGATCATCACGCCACAGTCGTAGTGGTAGGTGCGGGCCATGTAGGACACAGAGGGGGTGGTGGTGACGTGGAGCAGATGCACGTCAGCCCCGGAAGCAGCCATGCCAGCGCTGATGGCGTACTCCAGCACATAGCTGGAGCGGCGGGTGTCCTTACCCACCACAACGGTGGCACGGTGCTCCCGGCCATAGTAGAAGCCCAAGAAGCGGCCAATCTGGTAGGCGTGGTCAGCGGTGAGTCCCACACCGGCCTTACCACGGAAGCCGTCCGTTCCAAAATACTTTCCCATGGAAAAATCCTCGCTTTCTTCGTCAGGATACATCAGCCCTCACGATGGGTGATGTGGTCTTTGTCTTTGTAGATGCTGCCCTCGGGAATGACACCACGGACACAGCTGGTGGGATAGACGCTGGTGTGGCGGCCCAGGATGGTGCCGGGATTGAGCACCGAGTTGCAGCCCACTTCCACGAAATCGCCCAGCATGGCGCCTACTTTCTTACGTCCGGTCTCCAACAGCTCATCGCCCTTGATGACCACCAGGGTCTTATCAGACTTCACGTTGGAGGTGATGGAGCCAGCGCCCATGTGGCTCTTGTAGCCCAGAATGGAGTCGCCGACGTAATTGTAGTGGGGCACCTGGACGCTGTCGAAGAGAATGACATTCTTCAGCTCCACGGAGTTGCCAACCACACAGCCTTCACCCACCAGAGCAGAGCCCCGGATAAAGGCGCCATGGCGTACTTCGGTATTGGGGCCGATGATGCAGGGGGCTCCCAGATAGGCAGAGGGCATCACCTTGGCGGTGTGATGCACCCACACCTGAGGCTGGGGCTGGTCGTATTCCTCTGGAGACAGACCATTACCCAGGCTGATAATCAGCTGGGAAATTCCGTCCAAGGCCTCCCAGGGATATTCAAATTGCCGCAGATAATCGGCAGCTATCGTATGAGAGAGGTCAAAAAGATCCAGAATCTTAACATTCATTGTCATTGCCTCCGGTAATAGATTCAACGTCTATAATAATAGTCTAATTCTCGCTGTTTTTCAACCGACTAAACCATTGAAATTCTCTCGGTGCCTACATGTGGAACTGTCAAAATGCCAGATATCCAGGGATGAATTGTTCCCCAAAGAGCAAGGCCAGGAGAAAGAAATGGGGTGTATGGCCCTATCATATTCATAGGGGCGGAATTGTATGAAATGGGGCGGTCAATTCGGATGGGCATTGACAGATCCGCAGGAAAATAATATAATGACAACTGCGTTAAGGGCATAGAGCCTAAACGCCGACAGTTCATTTGTACCATCCTGTCGTTAAACAAAACTAGGGCTTCTTTTTTGTGTCCAAATGACATGAGATAAAAAGGCCCTGCGGGAATCGCAGGGCCTTTTTGCGTGGTTGAGGGGGAAGATTATGTACTATTTGAGGACGGAACAGAGTTTTGATGCTGCCCACTTTTTGAAAGACTACCAAGGGAAATGCCGCAACATCCATGGCCATCGCTGGCGGGTGGTGGTACAGATTTGGGACCAGAATCTGAGTACAGAGACCCAGACCAGGGGGATGGTGGTGGATTTTTCCGCCTTGAAACAGAGCCTGAAAGAGATTTGTGACGGACTGGATCACAGCTTGATCTACGAAGCAGGTTCCCTGCGGGCGGAGACGGTTGGAGCGCTCCGGGCAGAGAACTTCCGGCTGGTGGAGGTGGAGTTCCGACCCACAGCAGAAAATTTTTCCCGCTATATTTATCAGCTTATGCAGCAGAAGGGATATCCAGTACACCGGGTAGAAGTATACGAGACACCCAACAACTGTGCAGCATATGAGGGTTGACCATGAAAGTTGCAGAGAAATTTATCAGCATCAATGGGGAAGGAACCAGAGCCGGGGAGTTGGCGGTATTTGTCCGCTTTCAAGGGTGCAATCTGCGGTGCAGTTACTGTGATACCCAATGGGCCAACGAGGCGGACTGCCCGGTTGTGGAGCAAGCCCCCGAGGAAATCGGGGCGTATATCCGATCCACCGGGGTGAAAAATGTCACCCTCACCGGAGGGGAACCTCTGTTGCAGCCAGAGATGCCTCGTCTGCTGGAAATATTGGCCCGGATACCGGGGATGCGGGTGGAGGTTGAGACCAACGGAGCGGTGGATTTGGCTCCCTTCTGTACCTGCAACCGTCCGGTGTTCACCATGGACTACAAGCTGCCGGGTAGCGGCTGCGAAGGGGCCATGCGGGTGGAAAACTTCCAACTCTTGAATGAACATGACACGGTGAAGTTTGTGTGCAGCGGCCTGGATGACGTGGAGCGTGCGGTTGAGATCATCCAGAAGCACCAACTCACCCAGCGCTGTCACGTCTATCTGAGTCCGGTCTTTGGGGCCGTGGAACCGGCACAAATGGTGGAGCAGATGATTGCCCATAGACTCAATGACGTGCGGCTGCAGATCCAAATGCACAAGGTTATTTGGGATCCCAATCAGCGGGGGGTGTGAGAGTATGGATACCAAAGCCATTGAAGAGCACATCCGGGGCATTCTGATCGCCTTGGGAGACGACCCAAACCGGGAGGGATTGGTAGACACGCCCAAACGGGTGGCTAAGATGTATGAAGAGGTGTTTGCTGGCATGGCTTACACCAATCATGAAATCGCCCAGATGTTCGGCAAGGTGTTTGAGGATGAACACTCGGACAGCCAGCATGTGGTGGTGATGAAGGATATTGACCTGTTTTCCTACTGTGAGCATCACATGGCGCTGATGTACGACATGAAGGCCACCGTGGCGTACATCCCATGCGGGAAGATCATCGGCCTGTCCAAAATTGCCCGCATCTGCGATATGGTGGGGCGGCGACTCCAGCTGCAAGAGCGCATTGGCTGCGACATTGCGGACATTATGACGGAGGTTACGGGCAGCCCAGATGTTGCGGTGATCCTGGAGGGGTGCCACAGCTGTGTCAGCGCCCGGGGGATAGAAAAGACGGGAACCAAAACCGTGACCATGGAGCGGCGGGGCAGATTTTTGAATGATTCATCGCTGCAAATATACCTGCGATAAAGGAGAGATGAAGATGAACGCATTGGTTTTGTCCAGCGGTGGTGTGGATTCCACCACGGCCCTGGCTCTGGCAGTGGAGAAGTACGGTAAAAACCACGTAGTGGCACTGTCGGTCTCCTACGGGCAAAAGCATGATAAAGAGCTGGAAGCTGCCAAGGCGGTGGCAGAGTACTACGGCGTAGAGCAGCTGTTCTTGGACTTGAGCGTGATTTTCCAGTACAGCAACTGCTCCTTGCTCCGGCAGTCTGACGAGGAGATTCCAGAGGAGAGCTACGCTCAACAGATCCAAAAGACTGGCGGCGAGACACCGGTGAGCACCTATGTGCCCTTCCGCAACGGGTTGTTTCTCTCTGCTGCGGCCAGCGTGGCTTTGAGCAAGGATTGCAGCGTCATCTACTACGGCGCTCACGCCGATGATGCAGCCGGTGCAGCCTATCCCGATTGTTCCCAGGAGTTTCACCAGGCTATGAATGAGGCTATTTACCAGGGGTCAGGCAAGCAGCTGCACATCGAGGCCCCCTTTGTGGGAAAGACCAAAGCGGACATCGTGGCGCTGGGGTTGCAGCTGGGTGTGCCTTACCAGCTTACCTGGTCTTGTTACGAGGGGAAAGACCAGCCATGTGGCAAGTGCGGCACCTGCATTGACCGGGCCAAGGCCTTTGCGGCCAACGGTGTCACTGACCCCGCAATTTGTGAGAAGTGAGAGGTTGATCAACATGTCCAGAGAAAACGAGCCTTTGACCTTGCTGGGCAACCAGCACACCACCTATGACACCCAATATAATCCGGATGTCCTGGAGCGCTTTGGGAACAAGCACCCGGGCAACGACTACTTTGTCAAGTTCAACTGCCCGGAGTTTACCAGCCTGTGTCCCATCACCGGCCAGCCGGACTTTGCCAACATCATCATCTCCTATGTGCCCGATGAGTATCTGGTGGAGAGCAAGAGTCTGAAGCTGTACTTGTTTTCCTTCCGCAACCACGGAGACTTCCATGAAGATTGTGTCAACATCATCATGAAGGATTTGATTCGTCTGCTCTCGCCCAAGTATATCGAGGTTTGGGGCAAGTTCCTGCCCCGGGGCGGCATTTCCATTGATCCCTATGCCAACTATGGAAAGCCTGGCACCAAGTGGGAGGAGATTGCAGCCCATCGCTTGGCAAACCATGATCTGATGCCGGAATATGTGAACAATCGATAAAGGGAAATCCCCACTCGTTTGGAGGTATAAACGAGTGGGGATTTCGTCAACCCAGGGGGTGAAACTGTGGGGTTCTCTGGCGATAGGTACACACGTAGCGGTAGCCCAGGTGTTGGAGCATTTGGGCGGCCTCCTGGAAGCCTGCGCCGATGAACTGGGGACGGTGGGCATCCGAGCCCAAGGTGAGAATTTCGCCCCCCAGCTCCCGGTAGCGGGTGAGCAAAGGTGCCCACTGGCGGATGGTGGTGCCCTGGGTGGTATTAAATTCAATGCCTTTTCCGCTGTGAATGACCCGCCGCAAAATCTCGTCTAGCTGTTCCTGCCAAGGATCCAGAGAGAGGTGAAGATTGGGGCTGAAGTAACGCAGGGGATATATGATATGGCCCAGCACATCGAAGGTGCCAGCGTCCACCAGTGCCTCCATCTGCTTGATGTAGTCCTCCAGCACCATGTGGGCCTGTTGTGAGTCGGTGCAGGACTTGGCATAGGTAAAGATACCCACGCCCCCCATGTCCAGACTCACCGAGTGGAGGGAGCCGATGACGAAGTCCAGCTCAGGAAAGTCCAGACAGGCTTGGACGGCGGCGGTGTCCACAGTGCTGTTGCCCAGTTCGATGCCCACTCGCACCTCGATGCGGCTTGCCCAGGTGTCCTTCAGCTCCTCCCACTGCCGGATCACGGCGTCAAAGTCGTAGTGGGTAGGCAAGTGCTCTCCCCGCTGGTTGAGGAGGTTCCAGTGCTCCGTCATACACAGTTCAGGGATCCCCGCTTGACAGGCGGCGTTGAGATTTTCCCATAGCTGTGATTTGGAATCCCCGGAGAGATGCGTGTGGGTATGGTAGTCAGCCAAATAAGGCGGCATAGGGTGACCTTCTTTCTATTGCGTGTGAACGATTCGTTGTTGTAACCTCAGTATAACGGATTTTTTCCCAAGAAAAAAGACAATAGATCTGGAAAAATATTTTATGTGAAAATAGGACAGTTGAACGGGAGTATAACAGGGGAAAGGAGGTAAAATCACCATAAATGGGGCGAATGTCAAAATACTCTTTTCCTTGCTCCCATCTCCATGTATAATAGGCTTAATAAAATAAACCACATGTGTGATCTGTGTTAGGGCAGATTGAAAAGGGAAACAGGTGAAAAACCTGTGCGGAGCCGCCGCTGTAATGGAAGAGTGCTGGCCAATATGTCACTGGAAACGGGTGTTTCTGGGAAGACGGCCAGGGCGATGAGGCCAGAGCCAGAAGACCTGCATATGATGGGACCAAGGTGCGCCCAAGGCGATGGGCGGGCCTTGTATTTGTGTTGCCAAAAGCGGCTGCAACCACGGGTTGCAGCCGCTTTTTACATAGATTCTCCAGGAAAGGATTTGAAACAATGAAGAAGATGAGAAAGAGGGGACAGAGAGTACTCAGCTTGGTTGTGTCCCTGGTCATGTTGCTTACCCTGGTGTCCGGGGCGTTTGCTTTAGAGGTGCCCCGGGGTACCAGCCAGACTGTGGCAGTGACCATAGAGTACGCAGATGAAAATGGAAACACGGAATACTATCTTCCTCCTACCCAGGTGCCCCTGGAGGAGGGAGATGTCCTGCTGGATGTTTTGCAAAGAGGGTACCAGGACAGAGGAAGTGTGACATACAGTGCACTCTACGGATTCACAGTCGCGCCCAAGGACGGGGAGTCTGTGGGTGAAGTGAACTGGGGCAAAAAAGCCTGGTGGCCCTTTGTGGATAGCACCAAGGTGGGTAACAAGTACCAGGTGCAGGCGGGAGAAGTGATTCGCCTGATCTACGTCCAGGACAGCGCCCAGGGCACCCCTGACTACATTCCGCCTGCCTCAGAGGGCACCCAGGGCGCTCTGGGAATCAATAAGGACAAGCTGGTGTCCGGCCTGGCTCAGCTCACCCAGGCTCAGATTGATGCCAATGCTCAGGCCTATGAGCAGGCGTTGCAGGTGGCCGTGGACGGGACGGCCACTCAGGAGCAGGTGAACGAGCAGACCCAGATCGTCACCCAGCTTCTGGCCCAGAAGATTCCTGCCACTGACATTACAGTAACTCCCAGTGAGCTGACCCTCATGGTGGGGCAGAGCCAGACGCTCACCGCCCAGGTGACCCCTGAGGAGAGCAATGACACCGTGGTGTGGTACAGTGAGAACACCCATGTGGCCCAGGTCACCAATCAAGGGGTAATCCGGGCAGTGGGAGAGGGCACTACCGTCATCACAGCCCAGGCCAATGAGGCGGTGAAGGAGACTGTGACCGTGACGGTAACGGGCATTGTAGCCCAGTCCATTACCCTAAATAAGACCCAACTGGACCTGGAGGAGGGCCAGGGGGTGCCGCTTACCGCCATGGTGACCCCGGCGGACTCCACCGACTCTGTGGTGTGGCAGAGCAGTGACCCCGACTGTGTCAGCGTGGATGACAGCGGCATGGTGGTGGCCCACAAGGGGGGAGCGGCCCAGGTTACCGTAACTGCTGGTGCATGCAGCGCAGTGTGTACCGTGACAGTCAGCCCCCGAGAAGTGCCTACCACCCCCACAGTGGTGTTCCAACACACGGACGGGCGCATCACCCAGTGGGATGATACCCACACCTTCACCCTCTCCGCTCTGGATGAGGGACGGTTCGTGCTGGAGGGCGTAGCAGAGGGGCAAAGCACCTACTGGAGCTGCCTGGAACAAGACGGTTCCTCGGAGTCCTCGGTGGTGCACATCTCCTCCGGCGGCGTATTTTACCCTACGGTGGGAGAATATTCTGCCCATGTCTACGACAAGAACCCCGACTGGTATGTGGCCCAGGAGCTGGCTGCCTTCACCTTGAAGGTGGTACCCACCCAGGTCACTGACCTGAAGCTGTATCAGGACGGTTGGGAGGTGAGCGGGGAAGAGCCCATCCATTTGAGCGGCACCCAGCCCCAGCAGCTGACGGTGAAGGGTTGTCTGGACGGGGGGTACATCACCATCCCCAACCAGGCCCTGGAGACCACCTCCACCGAAGGCTCGTATATCTACACCTTGGACGAGGAGAATGGCCTGGAGTTTTTTGCCGAAGATCAGTCCATGCACACATTTACCGTGTCTCTGGCGGACAATCCCCAGGTCACGGTGAGCTTCCAGGCCACCGCTCAGCGGATTGACGTCACAGGGCTGACGGTGACCTACCCTGAGGTGTTCTACATTGAGGGGTGGAACGGTCTGGGAAATCAGTACGTGGGCATTACCTCCCATGATACAGACCCTGAGAGACGGTATGAGATCAACATTGAACCCTACAACGCCACCGTCAAGGACGTGGTGTGGGTGTCTCACGATCCGGATGTGGCGGAGTTCCAGGCTACCTACAACAACGGCATTGTCCCTAAGAAGGCGGGCACTGCCCGGTTTACCATCACCAGCGTGGACAACCCCGCTGCCACCCAGGACATCACCATTCGCTTTGCATACAAGTACCCCCTGGAACAGGTGGAACTGGAGAAGACGGAGTATACCCTGTCTCAGTTTGAGTCTGTGGATTTGGATTTGCTGGTCACCCCCGCCAACGCCACCAACCAGCGCTTTACCTGGAGTTACAGCCAGGATGGGGTGGTGCAGGTGGTGGACTACGTTACCAGTACCCCTGGCCAGATGACCACCCGACATGTGCTCTCTGCGCTGGAGCAGGGAACGGTGACGGTGACAGGTACGCCTTTGGACGACACCATGCAGGCCCAACCAATCCAGTTCACTGTGACAGTCACCAATCCTGAGGCGGGAGGGGAACTGGACTTTGAACGGTATGTCACGGACAACATTTCCCATGCGCTGTCCTACCTGGATGGGCAGCTGGAGGGGAACTATACCTATGGCGCAGAGTGGAGTCTGTTCACACTGCTGCGAGCCGGAGCCAGCTTGAGCCAAAGTGATCTGGACAGCTACTATGCCAGCGTGGTGCAGCAGCTGCAAAGCGGGGGACGGATGCTGCCCACCGACTATTTCCGGGTGGTGGTGGCCTTGTTAGCCATGGGGAAAGACCCCACCGACGTGGAGGGGATGGATCTGATCCAGACCCTGTGCAGCTACCCCAATTCGGACCGCATGACTTCCAACATGATGGCGTACACCCTGCTGGCACTGGACACCAAGAATTATGAGGTGCCCCAGGGTGCGCTGTGGAGCCGAGAGACCCTCATTGAGAAACTGCTGACCTTCCAAAATGCTGAGGGCGGGTTTGGCCTGTCTTCCGCAGATCGAGTGAGTGTGGATGTCACCGCCATGACCCTCCAGGCCCTGGCTCCATACAGAGAGACGGATCAGGTGCACAGCGCCTTTGATAGGGCGTTGGAGTATCTGCGCAGCCAGATGACTGCCGATTGTGGTTACATCAACGAGGGGGATGACAACGGCTGTACCGCCGCTCAGGTGCTCACGGCTCTGGCTGTGGCGGGGATTGATCCCTTGGATCCAGATAACGGATTCACCCACGGAAGCTATAACCTGGTCACCAAGCTGGATCAGTTTAGACGGGAATCTGGGTTTACCACTTTCTTGAGTACTCAACAGCCTGACGGTATGGGCACGGTGCAGATTGGCTACGCCTTGGAGGCCTATCGCCGATTTGCAGCCGGGGAAAATGCTCTCTTTGATCTGACCCAGTGGACACCTGCACCTCCCAACAACAATGAGGGAGATGAAGATCAGGTGACGGATGACGGCGAGACAGGCGGCGAGACGGCAGACGATGAGAGGCCAGGGGAAAATCAAGGTGGCAGTGAGAACGGCAGCCAGGTGCCTCCCACCGGAGATACCAGTGCATTGACGGTGTATCTGCTGGCCTTTGCCATGAGTGGAGCGGGTCTGTACGTGGCTGCATGGACAGGCCGTCAAAAAAAGAATCGGGACTGACCTGCTGAGACGAGAGGAAAGAATATGAAGCATTTGAAACGATGGATGTGTCTGCTGGGCGCCATGATGCTCCTCACACTGACCGCCTGTGGTGGGACAAAGGTCACGGCATCCCAGCAGGTCAGCCCAACGCCTACCCAGGAAGTGACAGAGACCACGCAGCCCAGTCAAAGCCCTGAGGTATCACTGTCGCCCTCTGACCAACCACAGCAAACCAAGAAGCCCACGCAAGGCCAGGACAAGGCGGAGTCGTCCACATCGGCCCCGGCGGCGACGGCCCAGCCAACTCAAAAGCCTACCCCGACCTCGCAGCCTGCTCAGAAGCCGGTCTCCACGCCCAAGCCCAGCCAGAAGCCGGCCGCTACGCCCCAGCCTACTCAGACGGTGCACACCTGCTATCTCTCCATCGAGTGCAAAACCATTCTCAACCGCATGGAGGATTTGACTCCTGGAAAAGAGAGCCTGGTACCTGCTGATGGAGTGATTCTGGCCCGTACGGCTGTGACCTTTGAGGAGGGGGAGTCGGTGTTTGACGTGCTTCTTCGTGCGACCCAGAGTCACGGCATTCACATGGAATATTCCTACACGCCCGGCTTTGGCAGTCATTACATCGAGGGCATTCACAACCTCTATGAGTTTGACTGCGGGGCGGGCTCGGGTTGGATGTACTATGTCAATGGGGTGAAGCCCAACTACGGGGTAAGTAAGTATACGGTGAAAGATGGAGACGAGATCCAGTTCCGATATACCTGTGATCTGGGATTTGATCTGTAAAAAGGAGGAGAAGGCGGCATGAAGGACGAGTTTTCCCGCTGCCACCCTGGGGTGAACTTTCTGTTTTATGTCCTGGTGCTGGGAATCACCCTCTTTTACATGCACCCGGTGTTACTGGTTCTCTCCGGCCTGGCTGCATGCGGCTACCTTTTGTGCCTGCGGGGTGGCCGGGGGCTTGCCCGGGTGTGCCTGTTGGCTCTGCCGGTGGTGATCCTCTCGGCAGTGGTCAACCCCCTGTTTTCCCATCAGGGGCTTACTGTTTTGGGGTATCTGCCCACAGGGAACCCGGTGACCTTGGAGTCTATCTTGTATGGGCTGAGTACCGGTGGAATGATGGGCGTGGTGATTTTGTGGTGCGCCACCTGGCAGGATGTGATGACCTCTGACAAGGTGGTGTACCTCTTCGGCAAGGGATTCCCGGCCCTTTCCCTGATTTTTTCCATGGCGCTGCGCTTCCTTCCCATGTTCCTGGCCCAGGCCAAACAGGTGTCAGCAGCCCAGCGGTGTGTGGGCCGGGATGTGGGAGAGGGAACCCCCTGGCAGCGGCTGAAAAAGGGCGTGCGGGTTTTGTCCATCCTGGTCACCTGGACATTGGAGCACTCGGTGGACACTGCAGACTCCATGCGGGCCCGGGGGTATGGCCTGCGGGGGCGAACCATGTACCACCCCTTCCGATGGGATGGCCGATCCAATGTTCTGGCAGCGGGGATGGCTTTGTGCTTTGCAGGTGTGGCGGCGGGGGCATTCACAGGGCAGCTGCACATGCTGTATGTCCCCATGTGGCGGATGAACGCTGCCACAGTTGGGGCGTGCCTGTGCTATGTGCTCTATGGGGGGCTCTGCGCTCTGCCCCTGATACTCAACCTGGTGGAGGATTTGAAATGGCGTTATTGGATGTGCAAAATCTGACCTTCTCCTATCCCGGCTCGTCCGTTCCGGCCTTATCCGGCGTGAACCTAGAGGTGGAGCGGGGGGAGTTTGTGGTGGTGTGCGGGCAATCCGGGTGTGGGAAATCCACCCTCATCCGCCAGTTCAAAACCGTGCTCACCCCCCATGGTACCCGCTCCGGTGAGGTGCTCTACAAGGGCAGGCCCCTACACCAGGTGGACCTGCGCACCCAGGCGGGGGAGATTGGCTATGTGATGCAGAACCCCCAGCAGCAGCTGGTGACCCACAAGGTATGGCACGAGATGGCCTTTGGTCTGGAAAACCTGGGGCTGGAGCTGGGTGAGATGCACCTGCGGGTGGCGGAGATGGCCAGCTACTTCTCCCTTCAGGACTGGTTCGACCGACGGGTGGAAGAGTTGTCCGGAGGAGAACAACAACTGCTGAACCTGGCCTCCGTGATGGCTATGCACCCGGAGATTCTGGTGTTGGATGAGCCTACCTCCCAGTTGGATCCCATGGCAGCCACGGACTTCCTCCACACCATCCACCAGCTCAACCAGCAGCTGGGCTTGACGGTGGTGGCGGTGGAGCACAGACTGGATCAGGTGCTTCCCATGGCCGATCGAGTGGTGGTCATGGAAGAGGGCAAGATATTGTGCCAGGGTTCCCCCCAACAGGTGGGAAGTGCCTTGGCGCACCACCCCCTGAGGGTGTGCTGTCCTGTGCCCATGCAGATTTACAGCCGGGTGGAGGACGGGGAATGCTGCCCTCTGACGGTGAAAGAGGGGCGAATGTGGCTTGGAAAGTACCGGAATAGGCCCCAACCGGCCTGGACTGAAACAACTGAGCCAGTCTCCGTGGATGCGGCTCTGGAGGCCCGGGAAGTGTGGTTCCGCTACCACCGCCATGGGGCGGATGTGCTCCGAGGGTTGAATCTCCAAGTGCCCAGAGGACAGTTGTACGCCCTCATGGGGGACAATGGTGGGGGGAAGAGCACAACCTTGACCCTCTTCTCTGGCGAACATCGTCCATATCGGGGCAAGATTTATGTCAATGGCGCAGAAATAAAAAAAGGAAAACCACTGGAGCGGGGACTGCTGGGGGTTCTGCCCCAAAATCCCCAGTGTCTCTTTGTGCGAGACAGTGTGGAGGCGGATCTCCGGGAGCTGCTGGAAGAGCTGCCTCTGGATGAAGGGGAGCGGGAGAAACGACTGGCCCAGGTGATCCGGCTGACGCAGCTGGAGGGCCTGCTGGGCCAGCACCCCTATGATCTGTCTGGAGGAGAGCAGCAGCGGGCGGCCCTGGCCAAGGTGCTGCTGCTAGACCCGGAGATTCTCCTGTTGGACGAGCCCACCAAGGGGCTGGATGGGTGCTATAAGCAGACCCTGGCAGATATTCTCGGGAATTTAACGGCACAGGGCAAAACCATCTTGATGGTGTCCCATGACGTGGAGTTCTGTGCGGCCTATGCCCACACCTGCGGCCTGCTGTTTCGGGGACAGCTGGTGTGCCAAAAGCCGGCAAGAGCGTTCTTTTCAGGCAATCACTTTTACACCACTGCAGCCAATCAGATGGCTCGTGGGATGTTTGATGGGGCAATCACGGTGGAGGATGTTGTGAGCTTATGTACACAAAACGAGTGAAAACCGCCGCCGGGGCGGACAGCTGGGTGATGGCGGTGGTGTGGCTGTGTCTGGCTATGGCAGCAAACGCTTTTTTTGCCCCCTGGTTTTCGGTGCCGGAGCTGGCTTATCGGGGCCTCACACACAACTTTACCCTATGGAATGTGGGAGAGAGTTTAGAGCTGGCCCGTGGAGGGCTGTACGGTGTGGTTGCTCCCGATGTTCTGGTGCTGGACCAGGCTGCCCGAGGTTGGCTGTATGCCGCCCGGGTTACAGCGGGTGGGTCCGTGCTTGCCCTGCTCATTTCCGCCCTGCTGGCCTGGCGATGGAAGGGCAGAGCCACCGCTCTGGTACGGCTGGCTGCACTGTTGGCGAGTGTTTCCGCTGTGATGGCTGGGGTGGTGCTGATCTGTCTCAGTCGTAGGGTCAATACTGCGCTGGGGCAATCCAACACATTCTGGGACTTAACTGTGTTCGGCCATATGCAGCTGACCGGGTTTGCCTGCGCCCAAGGTGCGGCGGGTTTGGTGCTGCTGGCCGGGGCGGGGCGGATGCTGAATACCCAGAGGATGGAATTGCCTCTTGCGGCCTCCACAAACAGGCGTGTGGGACGTAGAACCTGGCTGACCACCGGAGTGATTCTGGTACTTGTCCCTCCGCTCATCGCCTTTGGCATCGTGTTTTTGAAGGGACGTAGTTATTACTTTATCTCCATCTGTGTCATTGTTGCGGCGATGCTCCCCTTCTTTGCCGCCTTCGAGGATCGAAGACCTCAGGCCAGGGAGCTGGTGCTCATTTCCTCCCTGGTGGTGATAGCCACAGCGGGGCGGGCGGTGTTCTTTATGCTGCCCCACTTCAAGCCGGTGACAGCCCTGGTCATTGTGGCCGGCATGGGGCTGGGGGCTGAGGCGGGATTTCTCACTGGAGCTATGACAGGCTTCGTCTCTAATTTCTTGTTCGGACAAGGGCCGTGGACACCTTGGCAGATGTTTGCCTTCGGTGTCATTGGATTTTTGGGTGGTCTACTCTTTGAAAAGGGGGCAAGGCAGGGGACTGTACACCTGGTGCGGCTGTGCGTGTTTGGTTTTCTGACCACCGTGGTGATCTATGGGGTGTTGCTGGACACCTCCACGGCGCTGTCTGTGCTGGATAGCCTGACCTGGCAGTCGGCGCTGGCCTGCTATGTGGCAGGTGTTCCGGTGAACATCACCCACGGGTTGTCCACGGTGGTGTTTTTGCTGGTATGTGCCCGCCCCATGACGAAAAAAATCTCCCGCATTCGGAAGAAATACGGCTTGCTGCCCACATGAAAAGGCGCAGGGACTGACGGGTTGAGTCAGTCCCTGCGCCTTTTCATATGAGGAGGGGGATTAGAGCTGGGTCATCCACAGGCCGTGGAGGTTGCAGTAGGCATACACTGCCACGGGGGTCTCATCGCCCAGGTGGAAGACAGCACGGGGAGCGTCACCGGGCTGGAGCTGAATGCGGTGACCACCGTTCCCGGTCTTCACATAGATCCAGGGAATATAGTGCTCTGCCACCATGGGGTGCTCCACGGAGCCAACCTGAACGGTGAGTACGCCGTTTTCCAGAGTAGCCACGGGGATGTGCTTCTCGCCGCTGGCCTCTACGGTGTTGGGAACCAGCTCCTCCATAGGCTGTCCGCAGCAGACCACGGGGACACCGGCGTCGTGAATCATGCCCACAATGTTGCCGCAGTGCTTGCAGCGAAGGAATCGAGTCTTCATAGATGAACCCTCCTGTTTCCAGTTAAATTGGGTGGATGTCCCACCAAGGGATAGTATACCACGTATGGAGAAAAATGAACAGGCCTGGGACACCTTTTTTGTTAGTCTGTGGGAACAAATTCAAGCCGCAGATCCGTCAGGGTGATGGGATGGTGGGTTGCAAGGGAATCCTGAATCTGACTCATGGTCAGGTCAGCGGCATATAGGCATCCCTGTGGGTCGTATACCACCAAAGTGATATAGGCGAGGTCTCCACTGCGGGGATGGGACAGGGTATAGAGGGTATCGCCACGCAGGATGCTGGTGATGGAAGCCCCACCGTAGCGGGGCATGTTGTCCGGAACTGTGGTGGAGATGAACTGGAAGAACGTCCCATCTTCTTCCAGCCTCCACGCCTCCACGGTGGACTGTCCCAGCTGACCCTGCTGTGTCCGATGGGTTCCCATATAGACAATGTGGTCATCTGCGGCATAGAAAGACAGCACCCAGTTGGTATTGTCCAAGTCGAATTTCTGGCTCTGTGCCCCCGTGGACAGATCAATGAGGGTCAGCTGATTGGGGTGGCTATCGGTGGCAGACGTGACCAGGGCCAGTTGCTGGCCGTTTCCGGTCAGGGCCATGGCCTGGGCCGGAGCATCCATAGGTGCTACCAGCTCAACCTTGGACACATCTATCATGCCGGTACCATCCTCGGTGCGCATCAGGGGCAGACGATACAGCCCCGGCGTGACAGCGGTGTCATCCAGGTCGATGTCCAGCACGTCGTAGGGGAATGGTACATAGAAGGCGTCTTGGAAGTACACGGCTTTGGCGGTGATGTAGGGCATTTCGGGAGAGTAGAAGGAAAAACCACTGATGGTACCGTCCGGCTGCACGGTGACGGTGATCTCTGCGGTTTCGTTTCCGGCGATGGGGATGGGAAATACGTTGGACAGATCCACGGTCCGGTAGGAGGAGTACCCCATGAGCTGCCAATCGTAACATTCAATGGAGATGGGATAGAACTTCAGATAATCTCGCAGCATCACGGTCTCGGTATAGCTGCCCCCCTGGGCAGGAGCACGGCTGGCAACGTCCTGTACCATATCCCGATAGCCGGGATAAGAAGTGCTGTTATAGTCAAAGACATTTCCGGTGGTGGCAGTGACGCTGATAAAAGAGGTGATGGTAAGCTGGGGGTCGGTGGTGCTGGGGGTGTAGAGAACCGGTTCAGACTGGGCGGAGAACCGGAACTGGCTCTCACAGCTGGGGGTTTCCGCCGGAGTAAAGGTGGTGGTCCAGTGCAGCTGCCCGTCCATTTGGGTTTCTGCCACCAGCTGCAAGCCCTGGACGTTGGCCGAATCACCCACCAGATACTGAGGATTGGCAGAGAAAGTGACCTCTTCTGTGGTGGGAAGAATGGTGGCAAGGGCAGCTACAAATACCACGGCAGTGGCAGTGAGCAGAGCGGTGAAGGCAAAGAGGGCACGTTTCATGGTCAATCCTCCTCTCCGGTTAGCTCCGACAAGGTGCTGCTCACCCGGTCGGGGGCGTAGTGGTACTTTTCTTTCACATAGTCCCATGCCGTGAGGCCCTGTTCATCCAGCTCCATGGCAGATACATCTCCCACGATCTGGCCGTCCCACAGCAGCACCGCACGGCTGATAAAGGAGTTGATTTCCGTGAGCAGGTGGGTGGAGAGAATCACCGTCTCGGTGGGCTCCAGAATCCCCAACAGCACCTTGTAGAAATCCTCCCGGTTGAAGATGTCGTTACCAGCGAAGGGTTCGTCCATGAGAATGTATTCCGCTCCCTGGCACAGGGCCAGGATGACTTCAAACTGGTTTTGCTGTCCGGTGGAAAAGCTGCGCACAGGCCGATGCTGGGGCAGCTGGAAGAAGTCCATGAGAGCTTGGAACCGCTGATCCCTCCAGTGGGGGAAGTGGGAGCGGTAGAACTCCCGGTGGTCTTTGGGGGTGAGGTTTGGGAAAAAGGAGTGCTCGCAGGTGGCAAAGCTGAGCCGGGCAATGTTGGTGTGGTCAATGGGCGCTCCATCCAGGGTGATGGAGCCCTCACAGGGGAGCAGGCCCAGAATGCACTTGAGCAAGGTGGTCTTGCCTGCGCCGTTTTCACCAAACAGGCCCACGATCTCTCCGGGGGCAATGCTCAGATTGACACGATACAGAGCTTGGGTAGAGAACGGGTATTTTTTGCTTACGTTGGTCAGTTCCAGCATAACAGTAAACCTCCTTTAGTTCCAAAAGGCGTCCCAGGCGGATGGCGGAAGCAGCTGGCGGGGGGTACACCACCAATAAATGGCGAAGTCCAGCAGCAGCAGGACAGCTGCAAGAGCCACAAAGCAGAGTCCGGCCAGGATGGGAATGGTGAAGCAGCGACGAGCCAGTTCCCAACGGTTGGGCAGGCGGCGCATGGTGTAGATGCTCTTGGAGCCTGTGGAATGGGAGTGCCAAAACAGCCAAGCCAGAGGGATCATGGCCAGCACGGCGATGATGCAGCCGTACAGGCTGAAGCCCAGCAGAGAGGAGAAGGAGGGCATGAATGCGTCCGGTTTGAGATAGCGCACACCGTCTACGCCATGGTACCAGAGATTTTCGGATGCCTGGGCGTACAGATAGAGATAGTAGAGATCACACGCTGAGGCGGCTAGAGCGCCAAAGCCCAACCTGTTTAGCACTTTTCGGGGGGAGAACGTCATGGGAAACAGTGCTTGCAGCTTCATGTGACCACCTCCCGGGCTGTGGCTGTGACGTGTTGATAATAACTGACGCACACACCGGTCCACAGGACAAAGACCAGACAGATGGCCCAGGCGTAGTCACCGGGTTTGGCTGCGTACAGGGCGGTGAGCAGAGAGAAGACCACTGGAGGCAGGTAAATCTTACCCTCCCAACTGCGCATCATGCCAATGGCGGTGTTCACGCCCAGCCCCAGGCAAATCAGCGGGGTGGTAACCCAGAAGGGCCAGTCGGCCAGAGGAAGCAGGGGGTGAAGATAGACACTGCGGTAGCAAGTGAGCAGCGCCAACTGTGGGCTGATTTCGCTGGGATCCATGATGGAGTGATAAAGCACCATGGTAGCCATTACCACTGTCACCTGAAACAGCCAGAACAGCAGGTACACCCCTGTGCAGTACACAACATGGATGCGCAACACAGAGCGGGGCGACAGGGAGAGCCGAGACATGGTGTAGTTGACCCTGCTGCGAGACCCGCCGTAGCCAACCAAGAGAGCCACCGTAGCCAGGGTCAGTGCCACGGCCGGGGAAAAACGATAGACATGGAGATCCAGGATCTGTTCCAAAGACAAGCTGCCCACGCGGTTTAACAGCATGGCCCAGGCTGCCAGAAGCTGAGTTGCGGCCAAAGCCACCAGAAGAAGTAAAATGCGCCAAAAGGAGGTGGCGGCGGCCAGAGAGAATAGGGACACGGTTTTTTTCATGGAACATCCTCCTTCCATAGGGTCTCGATGAGGGAGACGGTCTGGCTGCGGGTGAGGCCCATGGCCCGCATTTTCCCAATGTACTCCAGGGTCTGGGTGTGAGGCAGCTGTTCCTGCATGGCCTGGGACTGCTCATGGGAGAGGCACACACAGCTCTTGCTGCCTGTGCGGGATGAGATGAGTCCTTCATCCTCCAGCATCCGGAATGCCTTTTGTATGGTGTTGGGGTTGACCCCCAGCAGGGCGGAGAGGGTGCGCCGGGAGGGCAGCTCGTCTCCATCCTGTACGGTTCCGGCAGCAATCCCTGCTTTCAGGTGCTGGATGATCTGCAAATAGATGGGAGTCCCATCTCGGAGGTGCAGGTCGTCAAAGCGCACCATGGTGTATCACATCCCTTCTAGTGTATTACTTGTATAGTACACTTTCTAACTGTATTATATGCGTAGTACGGTTTGGAGTCAAGAGAGAATTTACTTGACAATCTCGATGATCGAGAATATACTAAAGGTATGAAAACTCGAATATCGAGAATAGAGGTGAGAGACATGGCACGGGCAAAATTTCACACCCTGTCGGAGCAGATGTTTTATGTGCTGCTCTGTCTGGGAGAGGAGCGGTGTGGCATTGATATCTTGGATCAGGTGCCCGCCATGACAGAAGGTCGGGTACGGGTGGGATCAGGCACGCTGTACAACCTCCTGGAGCAGTTTCTGGAGGCGGGGTTCATTGTGGAGACCAAGGTGGAGGGGCGTCGGCGCAGCTATGTCATCACCGCCCAGGGACAGCAGGTGTTGGATCAGGAGTATAAACGTATCTGCGCTCAGGTCCGGGACTATCGGCGTTTGAGGGGAGAGGAGGGGCAAGGATGAAACAGCGCAAGCGTATTTGGAAAAGTTTCGCCTTTTTTGACCGCACCGGAGTGGTGGGTTTTTTGGAGCGGGAGGCCCGAAAGGGGTGGGTGTTGGAGGACACCTCTGGCCTGCGTTGGACCTTCCGGCGGGGAGAACCCAGGGTGGCCCACGTATGGATCACCTACCTGCCCCAGGACCTCTATGACCCCCAGCCCAGCCAGCAACTGGAGAACATGGCAGAGCTGGGGGCGTACACCGGCTGGCAGCTCACTGTGACTACCCCCTTTTTCCAGGTGTATTACAACTGGGGGAAGGAACCGCTTCCCATGGAGACTGACCCGATGACCCAGGTGGAGGGGATGCACCGGGTCTTCAAGAAAACGGTGCTGAGAGGGAGCTGGCTGTGGATGGCGGGGCTGACCCTGCTGCTTCTGCTGAACCTGGGGTACCTGTGGAGCAGCCCCATTGCCTTTCTGTCCAGCTATCCCTTTACCTATGGCCTTTTGCTAGGTGGACTGCTGTGGGTGATGGTTGGAACAAAGCTGGCGGGGTACTACCTGTGGCTGAACAGAGCCAGGCGAGAGGCTCAGCGGGGAGAGCTGACGGACACCCATCGCTGGAGCATAGCTCACCGTGTGGTGGGTGGAACTGTGGTGGTGGCGGTGCTCCTCTGGCTGGGAGGAAGCCTGCTGGTGAATCACAGTGCCAGCTTTCTGGGGATGGTCTTGCTATGCGGGCTGGCCAGCCTGATGGGAATTTGGGCGGTGACCTGGATGCGGGACACCATGAGAAAGGGGAAAGCCCCCAGAGACCGCACAGAAACGGCCACGGCGGTGGCCTCCTTTGCACTGTTTGTGGCTATCTTGGCCGGGGTCGGGACACTGTCTGCCCACCTGGGGTGGTTTCCGGCCAATGCGGGGGACAGCTGGTGGAGCCAGTACCCCGACGGCATACCCCTGACGGTGGAGCAGTTGCGGGGTGAGGTGGAAGAACAGGAGTTTTGGATTCGCCGAAACGGAGAAGAATCTCTGATGTTGGGGCAATACCAGGGATGGCAGGTTTCTGAGAAGGAAACCGGGCCAGAAGAGGACATGGACACGGTGATCTATGCTGTGACCCTGGTGAAGTTTCCGGCGCTGTACAACCTGTGCCGGGAGGAAATGCTCTGGGAGGACCACCAGAAGATAGACCCGGCCCCGTGGCTGGCCCGGGAGGCATACCGGAAGACGGACAAGAGCCGCCTGAGCACCTATCTGCTGTGCTACGAGGAATGCGTGGTGGAGATCAGTTTTGGCTGGGAGCCCACCCAGGAGCAGATGAACATGGTGGGGGAGAAGCTGGGAGGGGGATTACATTGAACCACAAGGACGCAGGACACAACTATGAATTTTTCTCCCACAAAAGCTGTGAGTTCTTTCCCTGTCATCCCACCCAGCACCCGGAGGAGTTCAACTGCCTGTTTTGCTATTGCCCTCTCTATCTTCTGGGGGAACAGTGCGGTGGCAATTTCACCTACACTCCGGGAGGCGTAAAGGATTGCAGCGGCTGTCTCATTCCCCATCGGCGGGAAAACTACGCCTATATTGTGGGGAAGCTGATGGAAAAGGAGGATGAAAATCATGGGTGAGATCATCTCAGTCTCCAAGGAAATGATAAAGCTGCCTCGCCGGCAGCGGGATAGCCACAAGGGAAACTACGGAAAGATCTTGGTTGTGGCAGGCAGCGAAGGCTACACAGGAGCCCCGGTGTTTGCCGCCCAGGGGGCGCTGCGCAGCGGGGCGGGGCTGGTGTATCTGGGTGTTCCTCGAGATGTCTACCCCATTGTGGCCACCCGGTGCTCCAGCGAAATGCCCTTCCCGCTGCCAGAGGATCCAGATGATTGCGTGGAGCGGGCCAAAACCTGTGATGTGATTTTGGCTGGCCCAGGTATGGGGCGCAGTCCCTGGGCCCAGCAGCTGATAGAAAAGCTGATAACCCAGGTGGAGAAGCCCCTGGTGCTGGATGCCGACGGACTCAACGCCTTGGAGGGGCGGACACAGCTGCTGCGTCAGCGCAAGGAGCTGACGGTCCTGACGCCCCATGACGGGGAGTTTGCTCGATTAGCTGGATGCGCCCTGCCGCTGCATGACCGGGTGGGGCAGGCTCGGCAGCTGGCCCGGGACACTGGGTGTGTGGTGGTGCTCAAAGGCCGCGAAACACTCACCGTAGAGCCTCAGGGACGGGTATGGCGCAATACCACGGGCAACCCGGGAATGGCCAAGGGAGGCAGCGGGGATATCCTGGCGGGGATGATCGCATCTTTCCTGGGGCAGAAACAGCTAGCGGAACGGGTTTCTTGCCCCGCCGAGCTGGTAGCTTGGGCGGTGTGCTGTCATGGAGCTGCGGGAGATGCGGCAGCAGCTCTGTGCGGGGAATTCGGGATGCTGCCTGATGACACCTTGAGGGCTGTGGCCGGGATATTGAAAGCGCACACCCAGACAGAAGGCTGAACCTGTGGGGAATATTCCTCTGAAAAGTAACAGATTTCCAGGCGGTTGGTCTCCCTATTATGTGAAGTTTTTTCGCTGCTGTGCATTGACACCAGAGTGAAATTCGAGTACTGTGTGCATAAGGAGAGAGGGAGTATCCCTTGGAGGAAAGAATATGATCGTTTATTTTTCGGCGACAGGAAATAGCCAGTTCTGTGCAGAGTGGCTGGCAGATCACAGAAAGGACGACTTGCTGGACACCTTCTACTATATCCGACACGGTGTGGCGGCAGAGTTGCAGTCTGAGAAGCCCTGGGTGTTTGTGATGCCCACATATTGCTGGCAGATTCCCCGTGTTGTGGAGGAGTTTTTGCTCAGTGGGCATTTCAGCGGCAGCCGGGATGCGTACTTTGTCATGACCTGCGGCGGTGAGGTGGGTGATGTGGAGCCCAGGCTGCGGGAGCTTTGCCAGCGCAAGGCCATGAAGTACCGTGGTGTTTTGCAGGTGGTGATGCCGGACAACTATCTGGTGATGTTTACCCCACCTGACCCTGCGCAGGCGGAGCGTATGCGTCAAAAGGCGGTTGTCACATTGGAGCAGGGTGCCCAGTGCATGGAGGAGGGAACATCCTTCCCGCCCATTGAAACGGGCAGGTGGGATGGTCTGAAATCCGGCCCTGTGAATCGGGCGTTCTACCGGTTTTATGCAAAAGCCAAGAAGTTTTATGCCAAAGACACCTGTGTTTCCTGCGGTAAGTGTGAGCATGTGTGTCCTCTGAATAACATCCACCTGGAAGGGGGCAAACCCGTGTGGGGGAATGCGTGTACCCACTGCATGGCCTGTATTTCCAAGTGCCCGGTGGAGGCCATTGAGTACGGAAAGGCCACCCGCAACAAGCAGCGGTATCTCTGCCCACCCTACCAGGGAAAAGAGAATCAACAAAAAGGAGAGTAACCATGAGTGTATTGTTTTTACAATATCCCCCCTGCACCACCTGCAAGAAGGCCAAGGCCTGGCTGGATGAGCATGGGGTGGACTATGTAGCCCGCAACATCAAAGAGGAGAACCCCAGCGCAGAAGAGCTCAAGGCATGGCACAGAAAAAGCGGCCTGCCGTTGAAGCGATTTTTCAATACCTCGGGCCTGGCTTACAAGGCACTGGGTCTGAAGGATCGGCTGCCTGATATGACGGAAGAGGAGCAGTACCAGCTGCTGGCCAGCGACGGGATGCTGGTCAAGCGGCCTCTGGTGGTGGGAGATGACGTTGTGTTGACTGGATTCCGGGAGGCACAGTGGCAAGAGCTGCTGTGAGGCATACGGGACACAAAAGTTGCAGTAGAAAAGATAAAGAGAGGCCTGTGAGAGATGTCCCAGAGAGTTGTAGCCTTTGACGTAGAGACCCCCAACTCCGTCAACGACCGAATGAGTGCCATCGGTATCACCGTCATGGAGAATGGCCGTGTGGTGAATGAATTTTATTCCCTGGTCAACCCTGAAGAGGAGTTCGAGCCGTTCAATGTGGAATTGACCGGGATCACCCCGGAGATGGTGGCCCAGGAGCCCACCTTCCCCCAACTGTGGGAAACCATACGCCCCATCCTGGAAGAGGGGATTTTGGTGGCCCATAATGCGCCGTTTGATATGTCGGTGCTGGCCAAATGCTTGCGGGACTACGGGCTGACCTGGCACAAGCGGGTTGCCTATGCCTGCACCTGCCAAATGAGCCGACGGCTGATTCCACAATCCCCCAACCATAAGCTCAACACGCTGTGTGACTACTTTGGTCTGGAGCTGGATCATCACCATGCCGGAAGTGACAGCAGGGCCTGCGGTGAGATCTACTTCCGCTGTGTGGAGACTGGGGCAGATGTGTCCGGCTTTGTGCGCACCTACGACGTGGAGCGCATTCGTGCGGAAAAGAAACGATGAAAACCCCGTGCCAGGTTGATGCCAACCTGGACGGGGTTTTCCTGTTCACATTCACTTGGAGCGAGAGCAGTACACGCCGGTGGCGGTGACCATAGTCCGCTGAGGCTGAGTGGGAGAAAAAATCTGTGCCTGGAGTTGGGCTGTGGTGCTGCCCGCCAGGGTTACCGTTACCCGCAGCCGCACCGTCTCGTTAAGGGGTACGGGCCGGGCATAGGTGAGGTTCATGGAAATGGTGGGAGTAAAGTGGCCATAGAGGCAGTAGCAGGTCAGACCCATGGCATTGTCCAGCATCAGGGCCAGCACACCTCCGTGGACAATGCCCATGGGATTGGATGTCCAGGCCTTGGTGTCGTATTCCAGCTCCAGGGTGAGGGAAGGCCCGTCACAACAAATCAGACGTGGGCACAGGTTCAGATTTGGCTTTTCAGGATCACAGGAGGGATGCAAGGTGTCCAGAGCGTGCTGGACTGTCTGAGAAAACTGGGAAGTGGTGATCTGAAAGGCCATAAAAGTCGCTCCTTTTGATTAAAATAAGTTTGTATAGTATAGTAACATAGGCGGTCCCAGGACGCAAGTGAGATTATGAATTGACTTTGCTGCTTGAAAGTGCTAAACTGCAACACAAAGGAGATACCCATGGCTACGGCCGTGGAAGATGACGCATCAGAAGGGAAGAAAACCAATGAAAGATAAACGCATTGTAGTTGTGGGATTGGGTTTGATCGGCGGCTCCATGGCCATGGCACTGCAGGGGTTTGAGAATTACGAGGTGGTGGGTGTGGTGCGCTCTGCTTCCACCTATCAGAAGGCGGTGGAGCGGAAAGCAGCGGACCGAGTGACCTACGATGCGGCTGCTGAACTTCCAGGGGCGGATATCGTGATTCTGGCCCAGGATCCCCAGGGAATTGTGTCCTTTTTGGAGGAGCATCGCAGCCGGTTCAAACCGGGCAGCGTCATTATAGATGTGTGCGGCGTTAAGCAGGCCATCATGGAGGGAGCTAACTGCCTGCCGGACAACGTGGACTTCATCGGCTGCCACCCCATGGCAGGTAAGGAAGTCTCGGGCATAGACAATGCCGAGGCAGGGCTATTCCGTAACACGCACTTTATCATGACCCCGCCGGAGGGAGTGAGCCAGGAGCACATCGAGTTGGTGGAACGGCTGGCTCGGTTCTGTCAGTTTCGTGATGTGATCCGTACCACCCCTCAGCGCCATGATGAGATGATCGCATATACCAGTCAGCTCATGCACATTATTGCTCTATCCGTATGTGATGATGAGGAGCTGTTTTCCTGTCGGGGCTTTGAAGGTGGTTCTTTCCGGGACTGCACCCGTGTAGCGGCCTTGGATGTCCCGCTATGGACACAGCTGTTCAGCCTGAATCGAGAGGCACTGGCCCAGACTGTGCGCAGGCTGGAAGGGCGTCTGGCTGCCTATCGCCGTGCCATCGAGACAGAGGATCACGAGCTTTTGGCGGCCATGCTCACCCACTCAGCGGCCAGAAAGAAACTGATGAACCTGGAGCAGGCCAGAGGCGATGATGTGCGCAACTCCTTTTGAGTGAAAAGAGATCTAAATAGGAGTATTTGTTGACGTGGGATGGGTATAAATGATAAACTGAGGGAGAGTAAGGCCAGCAAAGGAGTGCTGAATTTGGACAACGGACTATTTCGAAAATTGATACTACTCATTACCTATGCGGTGGCGCTGGTGGTGGTCATTGTCAAAATCGATGTGATTTTGGACTGGGGTTCCGGTGTGCTGTTGGCTTTCCGACCCATCTTCATCGGTTTTGCCATCGCCTTTATTCTCAGCCGCCCGTGTAACTTTTTTGTGCGAGTCTATGCCCGGGGGTTGGGGAATAAATGGAAGAGGTTTGCACGGCCTCTGGCGGTGACAACTGCCTACGTGATTTTGTTCGCTGCGGTTGGCATTCTCATCTCACTGGTGGTGCCTGAGTTAACCAAGAGCATTCAGCGGTTTATAGGCAACATGAACGTGTATGCCGGGAACCTCCAAGATCTCTTCGAGTTTCTGGTGGATAGATTGTCTCTGGATGCCTTGGCCAACCTGAATCTGTCTGACAAGATCAACGAGATCCTGGGCAAAGCCCTCAATCAGGTGTTGAACACCCTCACCGGCACAGTACCACATCTGATTTCTGCCACCAGCACTTTGGTATCTGCTGTGGTGACGACTGTGATCTCTTTCGTATTTTCTGTGTATATGCTCTCCGGCGGCCCAAAGCTCACAGCCCAGTGCCGCCGCCTGGTGGTGGTTTACCTGCCTGAGAAAGTGTCCAAACATGTGCTGGAGGTCGTGCGCCTGACTGCGGATACTTTTACCAAATATGTGTCTGGACAGCTGATAGAGGCTTGTATTTTGGGCAGCCTTTGCTTTGTGGGCATGGTGTTGTTCCACTTTGACTATGCGCCGCTGATTTCTGTTGTCATCGGAGTATCGGCGCTGATTCCCGTGGCTGGTGCCTACATTGGTGCTGTTTTGGCAGCGCTGCTGCTGGCCATGATTAGTCCCATCAAGGCTCTGTGGTTTTTGATATTCCTGGCGATTTTGCAGCAGCTGGAGGGCAATCTTATCTATCCCCGGGTGGTGGGCACCTCCCTGGGCCTGCCCGGTATCTGGGTGCTTGCAGCTGTGACTGTGGGCAGCAGCCTGTTGGGATTCGTGGGTCTGGTGGTCAGCGTCCCCGTCACCGCAGTGGTGTACACCATTTTGAAGTACGATCTCCGCAAGAGACTTTCAGAAAAAGAGGCATAGATCCGGGACAAACCCCATATACATGACTCATCCGAGATGAGGGAGAGTGGTTACATGGGATATGAGGTTGCAACGGAGGCCAGACATCACGTTACGATGGAAGATCGCAGGAGCCTGACTGTGTCTGGAGTGGAGGATGTTGAGCGCTTTGACGAGTCCAACATTGTGTTATCCACGACCCAGGGCGTTTTGGTGGTGAGTGGGGAAGGCCTGCACATTGAAAAACTGTCCTTAGACGGTGGCGATCTGAAAGTTGAGGGAAAGATCGACGCACTGACCTATGAGGAGGGGACAGAACAACGAGCCGGAGGCTTTTTCTCACGCCTGCTGAGATAATCTATGGGAGTTGATGTGGTCGGCCAGGCTCAGGTGCTGGGCCAGGGCTTCCTGCTGGGTCTGGTTCTGGGTGTATGCTATGATGCCATGCGTGGCATTCGTCGATGTTGCACATGGCGGTGGCTCTGGTTTATTTTGGATGTGGTGTTTTGGCTGGGAACATTGGTGGCTGTGTTTGCTCATGCCCTGATGTTGGGGACAGGAGTGATCCGGATCTACCATGGAATGGCATTTTTGCTGGGTGGTGTGGTATATTTAACGACACTGAGCCGAATTACACTCCCTGTTTTCGTGAAAAGCATCCAGCTGATATACAGAGCAGTTGGTGTTTTGCTTACTCCGGCAGAGCACACTGCCCGGGGAATAAAAAAAGTTTTGAAAAATCAAAAAAAAGACTTTCAAAATTGGATGGAATGGTATAAAATAAATGTTGTATATCATGTTGATGCACGTGTAGAAAAGGGGGCCGTCCAAGGTGAAAGTCAAACGCGCAGGCATTGGCACAAAACTGCTGGTACTGGTACTCCTGGTGGTTGGCGTCATCGCTTTGCTTTCCATGAGAAGTCAGCTGATGGCAGCTCAGGAACAAAGAGACGCACTGGCCCAGCAGGTAGAGGCACAGCAAGAGGAGAACGCCGCCCTTACCGACGACATGGAGCACAGCAGTGATCCCAACTATCTGGCTGACATTGCCAGAGCTATGCTGGGATTGGTAGAACCGGACGAGATCCGCTTTGTGGACACGTCCAAGTAAAAAGATTGGGCAGCTGTGACTGCTCAGAAAAAATTGGGAGAGGGAATAGAAAAGTCTATGGGGTTTGAAGTTGGATCCATTCTTGAGGGAAAGGTGACTGGGATCACCAAATTTGGCGCTTTTGTATCGCTGCCGGAAAATCGTTCCGGCCTCGTCCACATTTCTGAGATTGCCTATTCGTATGTCAATGACATTCATGAGCATCTCAATGAGGGGCAGACCGTGAAGGTAAAGGTCATCGGCATTGATGATAACAATCGCATCAATCTGTCGATGAAGCAGGCTCTTCCGCCTCCGGCCCGTCCGGAGCGTCGCGCCAACCCTCGACCCATGGGATATCGAGGAGAGAACGGTGGGGAGCGCCGTCCCAGCCGCAGACCTGGCGTGAGCAGCTTTCAGGCTGCGCCGCCCCAGCCCAAGGGGCCGGTAAGTTTTGAGGATCAGCTCAAGCAGTTTATGGCCAGTTCAGACAGCAAGCTCTCTGAGCTGCATATGAACGAAAAGCGCAGCAGCCGTCGGGGCCGCCGCTAAAGAAGTGCTCTCACGGGGCGGGCGAAAGCCCGCCCCGTTTTTTGCATAAAAAAGTGGCTTCCCCCAAGGGGGAAGCCTAGAAGTTGTCGCGCGGGAGAATGGAATGACTGCATGGGAGAGTCCCATGCTGCGGTTATGCCGCAGATATAGTATAGCAAATCAGAGCGAAGAAATATGTCGAAGGGAGGATGAATGGGTTGATCGTTCTCAACGGAGTCATACACACCATGGACGGTGAGATCATAGACAGCGGCTACATCCGGATAGACCGGGGGAAGATCTGTCAGGTAGGTCACATGAGTCAGATGCCTGCCGGTGTGGATTTGGAGGATGCCATAGATGCCAGGGGCGGACATATTGTGCCGGGCCTCATTGATATTCATTGCCACCTGGGCCTATGCGGCTGTGACGGAGAAGATTTGAACGAGACGTCTCAGATATGCACGCCCTATGTTCGTGTACTGGACGGCGTCAATCCCCAGGATCCATATGTGAAAGAGGCCAGACAGGCAGGGGTGACCTGTGTGATGGTGCACCCGGGTTCCACCAATCCCATTGCGGGGCAGGCTTTGCTGATGAAAACGGCGGGGCGTATTGTGGATGAGATGGTGGTACGGGCCCCTGCGGCCATGAAGTTTGCGCTGGGGGAGAATCCCAAGGGACGCAGTGGATGGCCAGCCACTCGCATGGGGACAGCGGCGGTGATTCGGGAGATGCTTACCCGTGCCTCTGAGTACAATCTCAAGTGGGAATCAGCCCGTGCGGATGAGCAGGCGGAGATGCCGGACTTTGACCCCAGCTTGGACGCACTACGAGGGGTGGTCAGCGGGCAAATTCCTGCCCACTTTCATGTCCATCGGGCGGATGACATTGCCACGGCAATACGGATTGCCAAGGAGTTTGGCCTTGAGTATACCATCGTCCATGGCACGGAGGGGTACCTGGTGGCAGACTATCTGGCTCGGGAAGGTGTGTCGGTGATCACCGGCCCCATTTTGACCGATCGCTCCAAGGGGGAACTGCGTCAGATGTCTCTGGCCAACACGGCAGCCCTGGCGAAGGCCGGGGTACAGGTGGCCATTTGCACCGACCACCCGGAGACACCGGCACCTCAGCTGTTGCTGTGTGCAGCGATGGCAGCCCGTTGGGGGATGGATGAGGAGGAGGCTCTGGCTGCCATTACCATCAATGCGGCCTGTATTGCCGGCGTGGATCACCGCATTGGATCCATCACCCAGGGCAAGGACGCAGATCTGGTGGTGCTGGACGGCCCACCGCTGGACTGGCGCAGTCGTATCACTCATGTTTTTATAGACGGACAAGAGGTGTAACAAATGAAGGAAATTACAAGTCAGCAGCTGTCTGAACTGGTCAAAAAGTTGTGCATTGAGGCAAATACGGTGCTCCCCCAGGATTTGTGCCACGCCATCTGTGAGGCACGCAAAGAGGAGGCATCTCCGGTGGGGCAGGCAGTTTTGGGGGATCTGAAGGAAAATTTCGAGTTTGCCCGGGAGAAGGGGTTGCCCATCTGTCAGGATACCGGCATGGCAGTGGTGTTTGTAGAATGGGGACAGGATTGCCATCTGGTAGATGGTAGTCTGGAGCAGGCTGTGAACCAGGGAGTGGCGGATGGCTACATTCAGGGTCATCTGCGCCTGTCTGTGGTGGGAGATCCTCTGCGCCGAGTCAATACCCAGAGCAACACCCCGGCCATTGTACACCTGCAGATGGTGCCTGGGGACACCGTCACCATTACTGTGGCTCCTAAGGGGTTTGGCAGTGAAAATATGACCCGGATGAAGATGTTTCGTCCTTCTGTCACCCAGCAGCAGGTAGAGGACTTCATTGTGGAAGCGGTGTCTCTGGCTGGCTCCAATCCATGTCCTCCTGTGGTAGTGGGTGTGGGCCTGGGTGGCACATCAGAGAAGGCCGCCATCCTGGCTAAGCGCGCCTTGCTGCGTCCTGTGGATCAGTGGAATGTTGATTCGTTCTATCGGGAGATGGAGCAGAGACTGCTGGAGCGCATCAATCACCTGGGCATCGGCCCCCAGGGCTTGGGGGGGACAACCACAGCACTTACGGTGGCCATTGAGCCCTTTGGCACCCACATTGCCGGGCTTCCCTGCGTGGTCAATCTGGGCTGTCATGTCACCAGACATTCCAGCGGAACACTGTAACGAGAAAAAGAATTTGTGAATTTTTCATAAAGGTATAGCGTCTGGTAGGGAAGTGTGTTATAATCTCTTACAAGGAGAGAACCTCCCAATGACACGCCCTCCCGGTGGAGGGCGAAAGGAGCTGAGCACATGAAGTTTACCTTTACTGAAAAGAAGGTCCATCTGCCCAAGGCTTTGCACAATTATGCAGAGAAAAAGGTAGGAAAACTGGAGCGCTACTTCAAGACGGACAGCGAGGCAAATCTGGTATTTTCCGTTGAGAAGGATCGGAACAAGGTAGAGTTGACCATTCGCTCCGGGGCCACGATTCTGCGTGTGGCGGAGAGTACCTCTGATATGTTTGCATCGGTGGATGCTGCCGTCACGTCCATGGAGCGTCAGCTGCGTAAGCATAAGACCCGTCTGGAAAAGCGTCTGCGTCAGGATGCTTTTACGCGAGTCATCCCCCAGGAGGAACAGTCCTCTTTCGTCCCCGATGTGGTGGAGGAGAGTAAATTCGAGGTGGTTCGCACCAAGAAATTCCCCATCAAGCCCATGACGGTGGACGAGGCCATCTTGCAAATGGATCTGCTGGGCCACACGTTCTTTGCCTTCAAGAATGATGACACGGGAGCTTTTTCCGTGGTGTACCAGCGCAATGACGGCGGTTATGGCCTCATTGAGGATGAGGGCTAAATTTCCTGTATACTGAAAAAGTCCGGCTGCGGAGTTTCCTCCGCAGCCGTTTTTTTCTGTCTATGGGGTGTTGTAGGTTGGTGAATACAGGTCAATCTCGGTGCAGTTTCGCCAAAAGTTCCGTGCATCCCTCCCATACATCGTGCCAGGTCTGTTGGAAATCCCCGGTGTACCAGGGATCGGCCACTTGTCCAGGACGAGGGGTGTAGTCCAGAAGACGGTGAATTTTGTTTTCTGGATCCCCGCCGCATATGCGCTGCATATTGCGAATGTTGGCGTCATCCATGCCAATGAGCAAGTCAAAATCCTGGTAGTCGGATCTGCGCAGCTGCCTGGCGGCATGTCCGCCGAAAGGGATACCGTGGGAGGCCAGCGTGCGGGCAGCAGGGGGATAGATGGGGTTTCCGATTTCTTCGGTGCTGGTGGCGGCAGATGCAATATAGAACTGTTCTGACTCCTTTGCTTGTGAAACCAGGTGCTTCATGACAAATTCAGCCATGGGGCTGCGGCAGATGTTGCCGTGGCAAACGAAAAGTATTCTGGTCATCTTTTGTATGTCCCTTCAAAAGAATTGTATGTACAAAGCTATTATATCATAGGTCAAAGGCTTTTGCACCGTGTATGATGTTATGGATCAAGCAAACGACTTGAGCTACCCAGGTGCATACAATGACATTGAAGTTTCTTTCAAAATGTGGTAGAATAAATCCGTTAAACCCAAGACTCAGGAAAGGGGATCACATATGAAATGGTTATATCGCATTGTCTGCGCAATCCTGGTTGTTGTGATGCTGGTATCAGCTTGGAAGATTTGGAGCATCATGTCTGAATATAAAGAGGGCGAGGATGCCTATCATGATATTGAGCAGTTTATCACCATCCCCTCTCCCACGCCCGCTCCCTCGGATGCAGGGGCGGAGCCGTCTGTGCAGCCCACACAGGATCCTCTGACCCAGTTCCCGGTGGTGGATTTTGCCGCCCTGCAACAGATGAACTCGGATGTGGTGGGGTGGATTTACATTCCCGGCACCCACGTCAATTACCCCATCGTGCAGGGCAGTGACAACAGCTATTATCTGAACCGTCTGTTCACCAAGCAGTGGAATAGCGCAGGAGCTATTTTTGAGGACTATCGCAATGCGCCGGATTTCTCTGATGTCCACAGCATCATTTACGGCCATCGGATGAATAACAATACGATGTTCCATGACCTGAAGCTGTATGGAGAACAGGACTTTTACGAACAACATTCCGTGGGATATCTGTTGACGCCTGAAGGCACCTATATGCTGGAATTTTTCGCAGGCTATGTCAGCAGTGTGGACTCCAACGCTTGGGAACTGAATCTGACACAGGGGAACTTTGATTCCTGGGTAAAGGATCAGCAACAGCGATCTGCGTTTACCAGTCTGGTACAACCTCAGGTGGGAGATCGGGTGGTGACTTTGTCTACTTGCAGCACCGCCTTTGAAAATGCCCGTTTTATTCTGCACGGTGTGCTGCGACAGGCGGATGTAGATTGAGATAATTAAGCGGCTTGAGCCAGGTGTGTGCCTGACGCAAGCCGCTTTTCACTTATATGTCAAATCTCCGATATGGATGTGCACAGTCCAGACATACCAGACGACCATTTTCCAGCCGCAGCATGGACTCGGCGGTGAGTTCTCCACAGCAGCTGCAAGGTTTTGAGGCAAAGAGGAGGGCACGCTCCGGCAAGGAGAGCACCGTCTCTTTCACATCGAACAGCTCTGATGCAGGTGTGCTTTGCAAGTAGTCAAATTTACTCTCCTTGTCAGGGAAGTCGGGGGTGGGTCGCAGAACCAGCCGCACAGATCGCCCGCCGTTGCGCTCATAGAAGGAGAAAGCCTGCTTGCCCCGGAGGTGAAAGAGCAAATTTCCTTTGCCCATGCTGCATCCCAGTATGACCTGAATGGCATCCACGCCGCAGGCATCGTTTTCCGTAATGCACACCACAGACTCATCCTCTGAACGGTTCAGCCCCAGCAGCTCCATAGCGTAGAGAGCGGCCTTGTAGCCGATGGTAAGGCCGCCACAGGCGTGGCCATGAAATGCCACACAGGCGTCCCAGAGTGTTTGATTATTCATGATGGGTGTCCTCCTTGATGGAAATGATAGAGTCTAATTTGCTGAGAAGAAACTGAGTGGGCTCCACCGGGTGCAGAGTTCCCCCTTCCAGTTGATAGATGTGATCAGAGATTTTGCAGGCGCTGTACAGGTCATGGGTAATCATCAGCATGGAAAACCCACGGCGATACTGCAATCCTTTGAGCATTCGCAGCAGATTGGCCTTGGCGGAGGGATCCAGCATGGAAGTGGGTTCGTCTGCCAACAGCACTGCTGGCTCCATGGTGAGGGCTCGGGCCAGGGCCAGTCGCTGCCGCTGACCTCCGGACAGAGTCCCTACCTTACGCCGGTAGAAGCTGTCACAGGTGTACAGTCCCACGTCCTCCATAGCTCTGGCCATTCTCTGGGGATCATATACTCTGGCCAGACGCATTGGCTCGGATACTGCATCTGCCACCGTCATATGGGGGTTGAGGGCGGCTTGGCTGTCTTGAAGCACCATCTGGATGCCACCTGGCTGTCGATGGAGGTGGAGCAGATCCTGGTCTTGATCCTGAAACCGGATGGTGCCGGGGGCATGGAGGGGAAGCAAACCGCACAGCAGGTGAGCCAGGGTTGTCTTTCCGGCTCCAGAGTGGCCCACCAGGGACACGATCTCTCCGGCGTATAGAGTGAGGTTTATGTTTGAGAGCACCTGGGTTGTCCCGTAGGCATGAGACAGACCGTGACAGGAGAGCAGAGGCACAATGCCGCCCCGATGGCAGGCAAGTGCCCGGCCATCCGGTTGATGGATGAGGTCAGGGGCACTCTGCTTGCACAGGGAAACGCTTTGCGTACACCGCCCATAAAAGGGGCAGCAGTGGCCTCCCTGCGCCTCCTGAGTGGTGTTAGGACGAATGCCCCACAGATCTCGCAGGGGGTTGAGAGATACGGCAGACTGGAGCAGGCCCCGGGTATAGGGATGCCTGGGCCGTTCCAGAATGTCCTGGGTTGGCCCAGTTTCCTCCACATGCCCTTGATAGAGCACCATGGTGCGCCCGCCCAGTCGGCGGGCCAAGCCCATGTCGTGGGTTACCACCAGAAAGGAGGTGCCCAGGGAGCTGCGCAAGCGTTGAATGACGGAGAGAACAGTTTGACAGGAGTCTGGATCCAGGCTGGCGGTGGGCTCGTCCAGCAAAACCAGCTCTGGGTCCAGGGAAACTGCATTGGCCAGTAGAAATTTTTGCACCATGCCACCGGACAACTGGTGGGGACGGAGGGACAGATCATCCGGTGACAGTCCCACCAGTGCCATCAGTTCCCGGGCTTTTGTGGCACAGATATCCGGGGGATAGAGCTGGGCCAACACCTCATTCAGGTGTTGACCCAGGGTCAGCTTGGGATTGAGCCATTCCACCGAGTTTTGAAAGACCACAGAGAGGACTTTCATGCGCAGCTTACGGCGCTGGGCTTCCCTCATGGCCAGAAAATCTGTCCCGTGAAGGAGCACCTGCCCACTGGCTTTGCCCTCCGGAGGAAGCAGACCGGATAGGGCCTGGATGAGGGAAGTCTTCCCGCTGCCGGATTCTCCAATGACGGAGAGAATTTCCCCTTGTGCTATGTGAAAGCTCAGGGGATGCAGATGGAATTGTGGGTAGGATACAGAGAGGTTATGGACTTGCAGCAGCACGGTATTCCTCCTAAGTCTTGGGTAATTGAATGGCTTGCACCATCAGGCGCAGCAGCAGTGTGGACAGCACCATGGCCACCACCGGTGCCAGCAGCCACCAGAGCCAAAAATCGGTGCGGTAAATGCCGGGAAACTGGGTGGCTCGGGCAATCATCAGCCCCCAAGAGCGGGCCAGGGGGTCAGATAGGCCGAGAAAGGCAAGAGAGGACTCCTGCAAAATGGATTTTCCCACCACGCCCAGGGCTGAAACAGACAGCAACGGGAGCAGATCTCCCGCCAGATGGGTGCGCATCAGGTAGAACCGTCCGCCGCCGTACAGCTTTGCCATGCCCACATAGGGCCTGTGACATACACTGCGGGTTTTTGCTCGCAGTACCTGGGCCACCGGCGCCCAGGAAAACAGGCATAGGATCCAAATGACGTTCCAGGTATTTTGGCCCAGAAAGGCCCCCAGGACGATCATCACAGGCAACTGTGGAATGGAGAGGAACACCTGGATGAGCAGGCCAATGGCATTGTCCACCCATCCGCCTGCCAGACCGGCGGTAATTCCCAGCCCGCCTCCCAGCAAGAACGTACACAAGGCGGTCATGGCTCCAATTCCCACGCTACGGAAAAACCCGGCGGAGATTTGAGCGAACACATCCACACCCAGGTTGTCGGTGCCCAGCCAGTGGACGGCAGAGGGGGGCTGGAGGGAGGCTCCAGAGGGAAGTGCAGCATCAAAGGGGTAGAAGGTAACCCCCCAGAGAAAGATGAGGGTCAACCCGATAAAGAGAATGAGAGGGAGGAGAAGAGACTTTTTCATCAGCCCACCTCCTGTTCTGTGGTGTGGTTACACAGATCGGCCAGGGTCAGGCTCACCAGTACCAGCAGGGCAGAGAGAAGAAACACACCCTGGATCATGGGGTAGTCCCGGTAGGTCACGGCCTCCCTCAACACTGTGCCCAGGCCCGGATAGGCAAAGACATTTTCCACCAGAATGGTGCCGCCCACAGTGGTTCCCACCGAGAGAAAGAGACGAGCGACAATGGGGGCGATGCTGTTGGCGAGCAGGTAGAAGATCCACACTCGCCGCCGCCGCAGACCCTTGGCCTTGGCGTTTGTCATGTAGGGCTGATGGAGAACGGAGGAAAAGCTGGCCCAGGCGGTGAAAAAGAACTTGGGGAAAGTGACCAGGGTTAGAGCCAGAATGGGCATGAGACTGTGGAGGAGAATGTCGCCCAGCCGCTGCCAAAGGGAGGCGTACTGGGCGAAGGGAGTCACTGCTCCGGACAAAGGGATCCAGGGCACCTGGGCTGCCACCAGGAACAGCAGCAGCACTCCGGTGAGAAATGGCGGGATTTCTGCCAGGGTGGAGAGCACTGGAGATAAAACCATGCGGCCTTTCCCAGTGCCCACGCACAAAAGGGCCAGTCCTACCCCCAACAGGAGGCTCAAGACCAGGGAACACCCCATCATCCAAAGGCTCCAGGGCAGACGTTCCAGAAGAATGTCGGACACCGGGCGTTTATAGTGGATGCTCTGGCCCAGATCCCCGTGGAGATTGCGCACCAGCGTGTTCTCCAGCTGCTGGAGCCATGGCTGGTCCAGGCCGTAGTATGCCCGCAGCAATTCCTTCTGCTCTTGCGTATAGACATCACTCACATCCTGACCAGAGCCTGAAGCGGTGTAATCAAAGGGATCTCCGGGCATGAGGCGTGGAATGAAGAAATTGAGTAGATAGATGACCGTACAGGACGCAAGGAGCATCACAATGCGGCGTACCACAGGGGAGGTCAGCGCTCCATGTAGGAGAGTCGGTTTTGTTCGGCTTGTTGGTAAGCGTAGGTTTTCATCCATCCGTCGTAATAGTCCTTTCGATACATGGAATAGGTGGATTGGTTGGCAATGACCAGGATGGGAATCTCCTGACTCACCAGCAGCTCCAGCTCCTGGAACATTTCAACTCGTTGGTCAAAATCAGTCTCGGCCTGTTGCCCCTCCGCCAGACGGGTCATCTCTTCATTGGAATAGCCGATGGCACCCATGGAGTGGGGGTTGGTGCCGGAGAACTTGGAGATGTCGGAAAAGAGGGTGCGCATATAGGTGGGGGGATTGTTGCCCCAACCGCCGTTGCCCACCAAGGCAAACTCGTAGCTGCCCTGATTGATTTTCTCATCCCGGGTGGCGGAGTCGTAGGAGGCGACAGAGACTGTCATACCAGCCTGGGTTAGGCCGTTTCTGATGATTTCTGCAATGGCCAGGTCATCGGCATCGCTGCCGCACAGGAGGGTGACAGATAGACCTTGGTTGCCCAGCACTGCCTGGGCCTGTTGGGGATTATATTCATACTTCACAACATTTTCATTGTAGTAGATGCTGCCCTGGGGGACATAGCCTGCGCTGCCCACGGTTCCTGCGCCACGAAATACATTGTCCACCACACTCTGACGGTCAATGGCGGCATATACTGCCTGACGGCAGGAAAGCTGAAGAAACTCTGGGCATTTTTCGTAGTTGATGAGCAGTTTGTAGCCCATATCGTTGGCTTTGTCCACCAGGCCTATGTTGGGGTCACTGAGGTAGGCATCTTTCAAATCGGCAGGGAGGGAGGTGATGTCCAACTCTCCAGCATCAAAGGCCAGCAGGGGATCGCTGACAGGGATGAATTGGATCTTCTCTGTGCCCTGTTTCCCATTGCACCAGCCTTCGTAGGCGGTGAACTCGTACAGCCCGGTGGCCCCGTCGTACTGGGTGCAGCAGAAGGCTCCGCTGCCCACCAGGTAGCCCTCTCCGGTGTAGGAGTAGGGATCATCCACCTCAGACCAGATGTGCTGGGGCAGGATGACAAAACTGCCCAGGCTAGAAAGCGTGTCGGCGTCTGGCTCGGTCACAGTGAGGGTGATGGTATGGTCATCCACCACTGTGTAGTGGTCTACCATAAACTCCTCGCCTACGCCCAAAGGATTGGACACGGGGGGATGTTCCTTGTAGTAGTCCAGAGTGAATGCCACATCATCGGAGGTGAGGGCTTCCCCATCCTGAAAGACAGCGTCTTCAAATAGGGTGAAGGTGTAGTCATTGCCATTCACATTCCAGCTTTCTGCCAGCCAGGGCACGTCACCCTTCTCGTCCTTTTCCAGCAAGCTGGCGTACACCAACTTCATTTTGGCTGTGCCGGGTCCCCGGGGCTGACAGAGAAACGGGTTGGGAGCACCCCAGTCGGTGCCACCCTCCAGTTTGAGGGTGGGCACAGAATACGCAGTGCCGGAAGCAGCAGGGGACGTTGATGTGGATGGGGAAGTGCAGCCAGCGCACAAGGCCAGAGCGGCGGCGCAAGCGAGGGGGATGACGGGTTTTGCGTTCATAGAGAGCCTCCTGAGTAAATGTAACAAAAAAAGTTCATCAAGAGCACCTGCTGGTGCTCCTGATGAACTTCTGGTTCATCCAATGTGATTGTAGAGAGTGGTGCAAGTATAGGCGTCTTCTGACAGCCCACGGATTGCTTCGGCAATCTTATACATTGTATCAAATCAGTACATTTCTGTCAATGTCAAACAGGGTCCTCCATGCCATCATAGGTGTGAGCGGTGAGGATTTCATGAGATTGTGGGGTGTCATCCTCATAGATTTCAAATAGATCCTCGTCTTGGAGGGTGGGTCGGCGGTGACGGAACAGGGAGGTGACAACAGGATAGAGTACCAGGGCCACCAGCCCAGCGGAGAAGCCGTTGTTGTACAGATTCATGCCCTCCAAGGGCAGCCCGGCCTGAAGCACCACAGCGGAGTGGATGACTCCGGCCAAAATACCGAAAGGCCAGCCGAACACACCGGAAAAGGGAGCCAAGGCGGTGCCGAACAGGGAAGCAAGCTGCAAGGATTCATTGTTGGCTGAGACATGGAGAAAGGTGCTGCCCAGCAGCACACCGATCATCACAGGGGCGATGTTGAACAGGTGCTTGCCGTAGGCGGAAAACCCGATGATGGTGAAGATGCCGCCCAGAGTTGGCCCATTCAAATCCCCGCCGGTTACCAGAATATACACCATGGCAAATAGTCCGTTGATTCCCATGTTCACCAATACTGGCCCATGACCAAATACACGCAGATAGTCGCTGGGGGCACGGCCTGAGGTGTGCAGCAGTTTCCAGTAGCCGATCAGGGTGGCTTTGGGATGGGGAAACAGACCGCTGAGGATAAAGCTGATACAGATCAACGACAGGAATATGGAAAATTCCAGATTGTTTCCCCCAGACCATATGAGATGGGAGGCGGGGGACAGGCCCAGAGCCTTGAATATGGGCACGAAGATCATGGCCACCAAACCGCAGGCAAAGCCGGTACTGTACAGATTCATACCGTTTTGGATGCGAAAGGCGTACTCGGACACTGGGGCAATGAGAAAACCAATGAGCAGTCCTACCACAATGCCCACCCATGGACTTACGTCGCAGCCCATAAAGCTGACCATGGGGGCCAGTGAGGTGCCCAACATAGCCACATTGACATACTTAGACAGGCATTCACGCTTCAAAAAAGCATAAACCACGGTACCAAACAGAATGGGCCAGATGTTCAGAATGTTTTTTCCGAACAGTGAAAACCCCGCCATCAGGCTGATGGTGACCACAGTGGAGCCATTGGGGGTTTCCCCCACCAGATAGAAGATGGCCACGGTAATGAGGGTGACAAGTCCTGCATTGACAAATGTGGGGCCGATTCCAGACAGCTGGACGTAGTCAGTGATAAGGACATCTTCGTGCAATAAAATCGTCTGAAACCCCTGGGGAAGTCCCCAGGGGTGAAACAGACCAAATAACAGTAGAAGCACGCCGAATGCAGCGGCAGCGGGAAGCAGCGCTGCGTTGCGGCGATGAACATGGGGTAGGTGCATATACTCTCTCTTCTCCTTATGTTCTGGACGGGGTCACCGATCCCATTTTTCGATGAGAGCCCGGAGCTGGTCGGCAAACTTGCCCAAATCCTTGTTGGAACCGCCTTTGTTATGGGCGATAACCTCCATGAGTCGCTTGCCCACATCCTCCAGACGTCGATAGGCAGGGGAAGCGGGGGAGGGCAGAGCCGTAGCAGGCTTGCGCTGGAGGATGACGCCGGGAGCCAGCATACGATCAGCCAGCAAGTCATAGACCTCCTCGTAGTTGGGGGAATGGGCCTGGAAGCCCAAGTCCCGCAGGGTCTGGGCATAGGTCTCGGTGACGCTGCTCTCGCCGTGAACCACAAAGACATGCTGGGGTTTGGGAGAGTAGGCGTTCATCCAGGCGATGAGTCCGTTTTTGTCAGCGTGGGAGCTCAGGCCGGGGAAGTTGACAATGCGGGCTCGCACCGAAATTTCCTCCCCGAAGAGTTTGACGTGGGTTACCCCGTCCAGCAATCGACGTCCCAGGCTGCCCTCGGCCTGATAGCCCACAAACACAACAGCGCATTCCTCCCGCCAGAGATTGTGTTTGAGGTGGTGGCGGATGCGCCCGGCATCACACATACCGGAGGCGGAGATAATGACCTTAGGGTTGGGGTCAGAATTGAGGGCCATGGACTCCTGGGTGGACTCGGTGATGTTCAGGCCGGGGAACTGGAACAGCGCTCCGCCTTTGAGAGCCTCGATGGCCTCCTCATCCAGGTAGCCATGGAGATCACCGGAGAAGATGCGGGTGGCGGCGCCAGCCAGGGGAGAGTCTACATACACCTGGAAGTCGGGAACGCTTTTCACCAGCCGCTGCTCCTTCATCTCCCGCATGAAGTACAGCAGCTCTTGGGTGCGCCCCACGGCAAAGGAGGGGATCACCACGTTGCCGCCCTTACTCAGTGTCTCGTCAATGAGTTGTGCCAAATCACCGGTGTAGTCTGGGTCTATGTCCATATCATGGAGTCGATCGCCATAGGTGCTCTCGGTGACCACATAGTCAGCCTCTGTAATGAACTGGGGATCCCGGATGATGGGCTGCTCTCGGTTGCCGATATCTCCGGAGAAGACGATTTTTTTGGTCTCTCCGTTTTCCGTCAGCCACAGCTCTGCGCTGGCTGAACCCAGCAGGTGTCCGGCATCGGTGAATCGCAGTTTGATGTCGTCGTTGACCATGATCTCCTGGCCGTATTCGCACACCACCAGGTGACGTAGGGTGCGCTCCACATCCGCCAGAGTGTACAGAGGCTCAACGGGAGGCCGTCCGGCTCGCTGCCCCTTTTGGTTTTCCCACTTGGCATCACTTTCCTGAATGTGGGCGGAGTCACGCAGCATAATGTCCAACAGCTGGGCGGTGAGACGGGTACAATAGATGTTGCCTCCAAACCCCTGCTTGATGAGCAGAGGGATGCGTCCGGAGTGGTCGATGTGGGCGTGGGTGACAATGACATCCTGGATATAGCCGGGCATAAAGTCCAGCTGCGTGTTGTCGATCTCATCACGGCCTTGCTGCAGGCCGCAGTCAACCAGTACTTTATATCCATTGCACTCCACACAGTGGCAACTGCCGGTGACGGCTTTGGCAGCACCGAAAAATGTAAGCTTCATCCAGAGCACCTCCTATGCAATACTGATAACTGTATTGTAATAGATCCCCTCCTATTTGTAAAGAAGTGCTGAAAAGAAAAGGGGATGCAGGTAATAAAACCTGCATCCCCGGTAAAGTTGGAAGGTGAACTTACTTAGCCAGCTGCTTGGCGATCTCCTCAGCGAAGTTCTCCTGCTTCTTCTCGATGCCCTCGCCCTTCTCAAAGCGCACAGCGTCACGGAAGGTGACGGTGCCGCCCAGAGCCTTGGCAGCGGAAGCGATATACTTCTCCACGGTCATGTCGCCGTCCTTGACGAAGTCCTGCTGGAGCAGGCAGTTCTCGGAGTAGAACTTGTTGAGCTTGCCGTCCACGATCTTCTCCTTGACCTGGTCGGGCTTGTTGGCCATCTTGGGATCGTTGGCCATCTGAACCAGCATGATCTTCTTCTCCTCAGCCAGCACGTCCTCGGTGACCTGGGACTTGTCCCAGAAGCGGGGATTCAGAGCGGCGATCTGCATGGCAACGTCCTTGCCGATCTCGGTGGCGTCGATGTCGCCCTCCACGTTCAGGGAGACCAGAACGCCGATCTTGCCGCCAGCGTGGATGTAGGGCACGCAGAAGCCCTCAGCGAAGCGGGCGAAGCGGCGCACCTTGATGTTCTCGCCGATGACCAGAACCATCTCCTGCTGCTGCTCCTGCACGGTCAGGTCGGTGCCGTCGTACTTGCAAGCCATCAGAGCGTCCAGGTCGGCGGGGTTGCAGGCAGCCACGGTGGCGGCCACGCCCTTGACGAAGTTGACGAACTTCTCGTTCTTGCCCACGAAGTCGGTCTCGGCGTTGACCTCGACCACAACACCCACGCCATCGATGACGGCAGCGTAAGCCATACCCTCAGCGGCAATACGGCCAGCCTTCTTGGCGGAAGCAGCCAGGCCCTTCTCACGCAGGATCTCGATGGCCTTGTCCATATCGCCCTCAGCCTCGGTGAGAGCCTTCTTGCAGTCCATCATGCCTACGCCGGTCATTTCACGCAGCTTCTGTACGTCCTTAGCGGTAATAGCCATATTATATTCCCTCCAAAATTGTAAATAAAAGAATTGGCGCCCGCCCGACGGGACGGGCGCCAACAGATCACTGATTACTCAGCAGCGGGAGCCTCAACAGCCTCAGCGGCGGGAGCAGCGTCCACACCCTGACGACCCTCCTGCACGGCGTTAGCCATGACAGAGGAGATGAGCTTGATGGCGCGGATGGCGTCATCGTTGCCGGGGATCACATAGTCGATCTCGTCGGGATCGCAGTTGGTGTCCACGATGGCCACGATGGGGATGTTCAGCTTGCGGGCCTCGTTGATGGCGTTGCGCTCCTTGCGGGGGTCAACCACGAACAGAGCACCGGGGAGCTTCTTCATCTCCACGACGCCGCCCAGGTACTTCTCCAGCTTCTCGATCTCGCCCAGCAGCTTCATGACTTCCTTCTTGGGGAGCATGTCGAAGGTGCCGTCCTCCTGCATCTTCTTGAGCTGGTTGAGACGATCCACGCGGGTACGCATGGTCTTGAAGTTGGTCATCATGCCGCCCAGCCAACGAGCGTTGACATAGTACATACCGCAGCGAGAAGCCTCTTCCTTGATGGCCTCCTGAGCCTGCTTCTTGGTGCCCACGAAGAGCAGAGACTGGCCGTTGGCGGCGATGTCACGCACGAAGGAGTAAGCCTCCTCCAGCTTCTTCACGGTCTTCTGCAGGTCAATGATATAGATACCATTGCGCTCGGTGTAGATGTAGGTGGCCATCTTGGGGTTCCACCGACGGGTCTGGTGGCCGAAGTGAACACCGGCCTCCAGCAGCTGCTTCATAGATACGACTGCCATTGTTTAGTTCCTCCTAAAATTTAGTTGTTGCCTCCGGGAGCCTCATCTCTTGCGCCAACCTTCCGAGGAAAGCACACGACGAAAAATCCGCCCCCGTGCGGAATGCCCTGAAATTCTACCACAAGATTCTGATATATGCAAGAGGGTTTTGCAGAAAATATAGAAAATTTATGTATCCTTGGGTTTGAACGACGGATCAGCACTGGTGTGGCGCTGGCTGCCGTCCACCAAAATCAAATCTTCGCCAAATCGGGTGATGGAAGACCAGGGGAAAATGGTGTCCGGTTCCCGGCCCAACAGGCCGAACAGCCTGGGACGGCCTGAGATGATGACGCTTTGGATTGCCCCGGTCTGGACGTCAATTTCCACGTCGCCAATGTAACCATACCGTGTTCCATCAGCGATATCAATGATTTCTTTGTATTGGAGCTCGGATATACTGCAGATCATAAGGTGTCCTCCCCATGGGTGTGTCGTTGCTATGAATGGACTATCTATATAATGTATCCACAGTCAGTTGGGCTTATACCAGAGAAAAGAGAGACGGAATGGGAAAAAATTTATTTTCCCACTAGGCAAGATGAGGAATCTGTATTAAAATAAGAGCGATCATAAAATTCGGAGGTATTATCCCATGAGTGAATGGAAGTATAAGCGTGTGCTGCTGAAGGTCAGTGGCGAGGCCCTGGCTGGGGATGCGGGCCGCGGACTGGATTTTGAGGTTATCGACCAAGTGTGCGATGTCATTGCCCGGTGCAACAAAGAAGGAATCCAGGTGGGCATTGTGGTAGGCGGCGGCAACTTCTGGCGTGGCCTGAAGGACGGCAAGGGAATGCGGGAGCGCACCCGTGCTGACCACATGGGTATGCTGGCTACCACCATCAACTGCCTGGCTCTGGCCGATATCCTGGAACAGAAGGGTGTAGATGTGCGTGTTCAGACCGCCATCGAGATGCGGGCTATGGCTGAGCCCTACATTCGCTCCCGTGCCATCCGCCACCTGGAGAAGGGACGTGTGGTGATTTTCGGCTGCGGAACCGGTAACCCCTTCTTCTCCACCGACACCGCCGCTGTACTGCGGGCTGCTGAGATTGATGCCGACGTGATTTTGCTGGCCAAGAATGTGGACGGCGTGTACAGCGCCGATCCTCAGGTGGATCCCAACGCTGTGAAGTATGACACCATTACCTATGATGACGTTCTGGCCCAGCACCTGCAGGTGATGGACTCCACCGCCACATCTCTGTCCATGGACAACAAGATTCCTGTGATTCTTTTTGCTTTGAAGGATCCCGAGAACATCATCCGTGTGGCTCGTGGCGAGAAGATCGGAACCATTGTAAAGGACTAAAGGAGGAACCAACCATGACTGAACTGTGCAAGCCCTTTGACGGGAAGATGGTCAAGACCATTGAGGTGGTCAAAAGCGATTTTGCCGGAGTACGTGCCGGCCGTGCCAACGCCAGTGTTCTGGACCGCATTCAAGTGGAATACTATGGTACTCCCACCCCCATTCAGCAGGTGGCCAGCATTTCCACTCCTGATCCCCGTACCCTGGCCATTCAGCCTTGGGATAGCTCCGTCCTCAAGGACATTGAGCGTGCTATTTTGAGCTCTGATCTGGGCATCAATCCCCAGAACGACGGCCGTGTGATCCGCCTGGCCTTCCCTCAGCTGACCCAGGAGCGACGTGTAGAGCTGACGAAGCAGGTGCGCAAGTATGGTGAGAGCGGTAAGGTTGCCATTCGCAACATTCGCCGGGACGCCATGGAGCACTTCAAGGATCTGAAGAAGAAGTCTGAGATCACTGAGGATCAGTACAAGGACTACGAGGAAGAGATTCAGACCATAACTGACAAGCGCTGCAAGGAGATTGACGTTCTCACCGCTGAGAAGGAAAAGGAACTCCTGGCGGTGTAAACGATTCCACTCAATGATACAATACTTGCGGGGCGTATCTTCGCCCCGCTTGTGTTGTATTTTTAGGGGTGGAACGTCCATACTTTGAAATAGATGAGGATGCGTGTTTATGGCATTATTTAACCGCAAATCCCCGGCTGTTCAGGTGGATATGAGCCGCCTGCCCAGGCATGTGGCCATTATCATGGATGGAAATGGCCGGTGGGCAAAAAAACGTGGTCTGCCCCGTAAGGCGGGACACGCTGCCGGAGCTGAGACCTTCCGCACCATTGCCACCTATGCCAAGGAGATGGGATTGGAGTACCTCACCGTGTATGCCTTTTCCACCGAGAACTGGAAGCGGCCGGAGGATGAGGTGTCGTCCATTATGGGCCTTTTGGAGCGGTACTTGAAAGAGGCCATTGAGACTATGGCCAAGGACAAGGTGAAAATGGCCTTTTTTGGAGACCTGTCGCCCTTGAGCCCCAAACTCCGGGATCTGTGTCAGCAGACCGAGGAGATTTCCAAGGGATATGAAGGCTGCCAAGTAAATGTATGCTTCAATTACGGTGGCCGGGCGGAGCTCATTCGGGCTGCGGCAGAGTTTGCCCGCCAATGCCAGCAGGGACTGGCACAGCCGGAGGATCTGACAGAGGAAAAGCTGGGAGAGCTGCTCTATTCTGCCGGTGTTCCAGACCCGGATCTGGTGATCCGCCCCAGCGGCGAAGTGCGCATTTCCAACTTCCTCCTGTGGCAGTCTGCCTATTCTGAGTTCTACTTTACCGATGTGCTGTGGCCGGACTTCACCAAAGAGGATCTGCTGCGGGCCATCGGGGATTATCAGAATCGTTCCCGGCGATTTGGAGGGGTGTAAGGAATGTTGGTACGAATTGCAGTCGCAGTGGTGTTTGTACCCCTGTTGCTGTTGGCAATGCTGCCCAGCACGCCACTGATCTGGTCCATTGTGGTGGCGGGAATTGCCGCCGCTGCCTCCTTTGAGCTGTTGCGTGCGGCAGGGGAGGACAAAATTTCACCCTGGATGACCGGGGTGGCGGTGATTTCTGCCGCCCTCATTCCCTTGGGATGCTGGATGGGGAAGGGAACTACCACCGTGAGCGTGTGCACCTTTGTGGTCATGGCAGTGTCCTTCTGGTGCGCCATTCGGGCCTATGATGAGGGCAATGCCCCCATTGGGTTTTACCATGTGATGCTCACCCTCTTTTCCGGCGTGCTCATTCCCACGGGACTATCTGCCCTGGTTTTGCTGAAGAAGATGTCCCACGGGGAATACTGGGTGCTCTTTGCGGTGCTTATGGCCTTTGTCACCGATGCAGGCGCCTATTTTGTAGGTGTGTTTCTGGGAAAACACCGGGGTATTACCAAGGTCAGTCCCAACAAGAGCCTGGAGGGTTACATTGGCGGTTTTGTCTTTGGAGTGCTCTATGCCTTGGCATACGGCGGGGCCATCCAGGCTATCAGCCATAGTTCGGTAAACTTCCTGCCCCTGGTGCTGTCCGGTTTGGTGGGTGCCCTGGCCACCGAACTGGGAGATCTGTCTTTCTCCTTCATCAAGCGTCAATTCGGTGTGAAGGATTACGGACACCTGCTGCCCGGGCACGGGGGTATGCTGGATCGCTTTGACAGCATGATTTTTTGTGCACCCGTGGTGCTTTTCATTCTCCAGGCCATTCCGGCAGTGTAAGGGAAGGCTTGGGACGGACATAGAAATAGAGGGATCATATGAAACGAACCTTATCCATTTTAGGCTCTACCGGCTCCATCGGGCGTCAGACCCTGGACGTGGCCCAGGCCTGCGGCCACAAAGTGGCGGCACTGACGGTGAACCGCAGTGTGGACTTGGCAGAGGAGCAGGCCCGGCAATTCCAGCCTGAGCTGGTAGCTGTGGTGGACGAGAAAGCTGCGCTGGACTTGAAACAGCGGCTTGCGGACACCTCTATCCGAGTGGTGGCAGGGCGTGAGGGCCTGATGGAGGCGGCCACGCTGCCGCAGGCCGATACAGTGGTCACCGCTGTGGTGGGCATCGCCGGACTGGAGCCCACCTTGGCTGCCATTGACCAGGGCAAACGCATTGCTCTGGCCAACAAAGAGACCCTGGTGTGCGCTGGAGATCTGGTGATGAGCAGAGCAGAGGAGAAGGGGGCGGAGATCGTTCCCGTGGACTCGGAGCACTCCGCCATTTTCCAGTGTCTCCAGGGCTGTAAGGATCGGGGTGAGGTGCGCAGGCTTATCATCACCGCCTCCGGCGGCCCCTTCTTCGGCAAAAGTAGGGAGGAGCTGGCCCATGTAACAAAAGCCCAGGCTTTGCGCCATCCCAACTGGGCGATGGGGGCTAAAATCACCATTGATTCCGCAACCCTGATGAATAAGGGGTTGGAATTTATCGAAGCCATGCGCCTTTATCGGATGCCCCCGGAGCAGATTCAGGTGGTGGTGCACCGGGAGAGCATTGTTCACTCCCTGGTGGAGTTTACCGATGGGGCAATCCTGGCTCAGCTGGGCACGGCGGATATGCGCCTGCCCATTCAGTACGCTCTGACCTGGCCTGAGCGTACCCCCGGACCTGCAACGGCACTGGATTTGCTATCCTGCCCGCCCTTGACCTTTGCTCAGCCTGATCCCGATACCTTCCGCTGTTTAGGGCTTGCCCTGGAGTGCGCTAAGAAGGGCGGTACCTCCACGGCCATTCTCAACGGTGCCAACGAGGTGGCGGTGGAGCTGTTTCTCCAGGAAAAGATTTCTTTCTTGGATATTGCACGGCTGGTGGAAGGTGCTCTGGAGCGGGTGCAGTCTGTGCCCGCCCACACTCTGGAGGATGTGCTGGAGGCAGACCGTGCCGCCCGTCAGGCGGTCCATGACTTGTTAATCTGAGGTGAATGCATTTGGAGCGAATCTTCTTTATTCTCCTGGCAATTCTCATCTTTGGTGTGATGATTGCCATTCACGAGTTTGGCCATTTCATCACAGCCAAGCTGTTGGGAATCCGTGTGAATGAATTTGCCATTGGCATGGGTCCTGCCCTGTGGTCTCGTACCCGTGGAGAGACGCAGTATTCTCTGCGAGCCTTTCCCATCGGCGGTTACTGCGCCATGGAGGGGGAGGACGAGGACACCGGGGATGACAGGGCTTTCAGCATCCAGCCTGCCTGGAAAAAGATCATTGTGCTGTGTGCCGGTTCCTTCATGAACTTTCTCATGGGACTGGTCATCGTCCTGGTGCTGTTCGCCGGCGTCACAAGCGCACGAGTCCCGGTGATTACCCAACTGGCAGATGGATTCCAGCTGCAAGGGGAGTCGGGGCTCATGGTGGGGGATGAAATCCTCTCCGTGGACGGTCACGGCATCTGGGTCTATGAGGATGTGCTCACCTTCCTCTCCCGCAACGATGGCACGGGTATTGACCTGGTAGTGCTGCGAGACGGGGAAAAGGTGGTGCTCAATGACCTGCCCATGGAACGGTTTGAATACGAATATCAGGGACAGACCGCCTATGGCTTTGGCCTCATCTTTGAACAAGTGGAGCCTCTGTCTGTGTGGGGGCGCATCCAACTGGCCACGGCACAGACCTTCGACTTTGTTCGTATTGTTTGGATGAGCCTGGGCGACCTCATCACTGGCCGGGTGGGTGTGGACCAGATGTCCGGAGTCATCGGGGTGGTGGATGTGGTATCTGAAGTGGGTACCCAGTCCGCTTCCATCCTGGTGGGCGTTCAAAATGTATTCTATATCATGGCCCTCATTGCCGTAAACCTGGCGGTGATGAATATGCTGCCCATTCCTGCCTTGGATGGAGGGCGTGTGCTCTTTGTGATTCTCAATGGGGTTTCCTACCTGTTGTTCCGGCGGCACATCCCTCAACGGCTGGAAGGATATATCCATGCCGTGGCTCTGGTGCTGCTGCTGGTGGTAATGCTGCTCATTGCTTTCCAGGATGTCTGGAAAATTGTCGTATAATTGCGGAAAAGGAAGTGACCTTGCATGACTCGTCAAATTCATGTGGGGAACGTCGCCATCGGAGGCGGCGCCCCCGTCTCCATCCAATCCATGACCAACACCCCAACCCACGATGTGGAAGCCACACTGGCTCAGATTCGGGCCTTGGCAGCGGCCGGGTGTGAAATTGTGCGGGTGGCTGTGCCCGATGAACGGGCCGCTCAAGCCATTGCCGCACTGAAAGCAGGTAGTCCGCTGCCGCTGGTGGCGGACATCCACTTTGACTACCGTCTGGCTCTCACTGCCGTGGAGGGCGGCATTGACAAGATCCGCATCAACCCTGGCAATATCGGCTCAGAGGACCGGGTGGAGGCGGTGGCAAAGGCCTGCAAAGAGCGGGGCATCCCCATTCGCATTGGGGTTAATGGCGGCTCGCTGGAGAAGCCTCTGCTGGAAAAGTACGGCGGCCCCACTCCCGAGGCATTGGTGGAAAGTGCGCTGGGCCATGTGGCCCTGCTGGAGAAGTACGGTTTTGAGGATATCTGCATCTCCATGAAGTCCTCTTCTGTGCCCACCACCATGCGGGCCTACCAGCTCATGGCCCAGAAGTATGCCTTCCCCCTTCACCTGGGTGTTACCGAGGCGGGTACGGCGGACCTCGGTTCCATCAAGTCCGCTGCTGGCATCGGCGGCCTGCTGGGTCTGGGGATTGGTGACACCTTCCGGGTCACCCTCACCGCTGACCCGGTGGAGGAGATCGTGCTGGCCAAGAAGATTCTCAAGGCAGTTGGCCTGCGCAAGGATGGTCCGGAGCTCATTGCCTGTCCCACCTGTGGGCGCACCAAGATCGACCTCATTCCCATGGCCCATCGGGTGGAGGAACTGCTTCGCAGTGTGGACAAGCCCATCACCGTGGCTGTGATGGGATGTATTGTCAACGGCCCCGGTGAGGCCCGACACGCCGACGTGGGCATTGCCGGGGGCAAGGGGGAAGGCGTGCTCTTCCTCCACGGGGAGATCGTGGACAAGGTCCCGGAGGATCAACTCATTCCCCGGCTCATGGAGCTCATTGATACCCTGTGACAAGGAGTACATCGTATGTCAGACAAACCAGTGACATTTCAGGAGACCTTTGGCCAATACCCCTTCCCAGAAGGGGTATTGGCTTGTTTGGCCCAATACCCAACCCAGGTCAAGGTAAACATCCATGCCCGAACCATGGATGTGGAACTGGAGGGAAATCCACCGGAGCAGGGGATGGTAGAGCAAGTGCAGCAGAGCCTGGCTGGGCAGTTTTCCCTTAACCGGGTAACGGTGAATTTCCACCCCCAGGAGGCCCCGGCAACTGTGCCACAGCAGCCTGCTCCCGTGGTGGAAACCCCTGTTCCTGACACGCCCCAGCAGCCTGCCTCTGGGGGAGACCTGTTTGCCCAAATGGAGGCAATGCGGCGCAAGGTACTCAATCAGACCACCCCCGGCGGCGGTCACGGAAAGCCTAAGGTAAAACAGATTTACGGCAAAATCAACGGCAAGAAAAAGCCCGTACCTCTGGGCGAGCTGCACTTGGATATGGGCAGTGTGCTGGTGGAGGGCACCGTATTCAATGTGGAGCACCGGGAACTGCCGAAGCGGAAGGCGTGGGTGATCTGCTTCGACATCACGGATAACACCGGCTCCATCCGGGTCAATCAGTTTTTGGAAGGAGAACTGGCGGCCCCCATTGTCAAATCCATCAAAAAAGGCCAGCGAGTTCAGGTGCAGGGGCGGCTGAATGTGAGCCGCTTTGAAAGCGACATGGTTTTGGAACCCTATGGCATCAACGAGGTGCCCATGCCTGAGGGGCGGAAGGACACCGCAGAGGAGAAACGGATTGAGCTGCACCTCCATACCAAGATGTCCATGATGGATGCCCTGTGCGACGGCAAGGCCATTGTAAAGCGTGCCATTGAGTGGGGCCACCCTGCCATTGCCATCACTGACCATGGGGTGGTGCAGTCCTTCCCGGATGCCTACAATGCTTCAGGCCGAGGGGAAAAGATCAAGGTGCTCTACGGAGTGGAGGCATACTACCAAAATGACGTGGACGAACGGGTGTCGGTACACGGCCCTGGAGATATGCCCTTGGATGGGGAGTTTATCGCCTTTGACCTGGAGACCACTGGGTTGGACCCCAAAACCGATGCCATCATCGAAATTGGCGCTGTACGCATGCGGGGCAGTGAGGTGCTGGAACACTTTTCCACCTTTGCAGACCCCGGACATCCCCTCAGCCCCAAGACAGTATCTCTCACCAGCATCACCGATGAGATGGTGCGGGGGGCGCCCAAACCCCACCAGGCAGTGGCCAACTTTTTGGCCTGGGCAGGGGACACCCCGCTGGTGGCCCATAATGCGGAGTTTGACACCGGCTTTGTGCGGGAGTACTGCCGCAGGGCCAAGCGAGTGTTCGACCCGCTCTACTTTGATACCCTGATTTTGGCTCAGTATCTGTGCCCCCAGCTGAACAACCACAAGTTGGACACCGTATCCACCCACCTGGGATTACCACCCTTTCACCATCATCGGGCGGATGATGATGCCGCCATCTGCGGCCAGATTTTTGCCGCCATGATTCCCATGCTCCGTGAACTGGGGGTGGAGCGAGTGTCTCAGATCAATGGGGCCTTGGCAGGGAAAAAGCGAGGCGGCAAAGTACGCCGCAGTGCCAATCACCTCATTCTGCTGGCCAAGAACCAGACCGGCTTGCGCAACCTGTATAAGCTGGTGTCCCTGGCCCATTTGGAGCACTTCAACCGCTTTCCCATTATGCCCAAGTCTATCATCAACGAAAACCGAGAGGGCTTGATTGTGGGCTCCGCCTGCGAGGCAGGTGAGTTGTTCCGGGCGGTGGTGGACGGTAAGGATGATCGGGAACTGGAGCGTATCGCTTCCTGGTATGACTATCTGGAAATCCAGCCTCTGTCCAACAACGCCTATATGCTCCGACCAGACAAAGAGGGACGGCGCATTGCTCAGTCCATGGAAGACCTGCGCAACTTCAACCGAAAGATCGTGGAGTTGGGACGTAAGCTGGGCAAGCCGGTGTGCGCCACCGGCGACGTGCACTTCACCGATCCGGAGGAGGAAATTTACCGTCACATCCTTCTGGCGGCCAAAGAATTTGATGATGCGGACAGCGAGAACCCCCTGTATTTCCGCACCACAGATGAGATGCTAAAGGAATTTTCTTACCTGGGGGAGGAAACCGCCCACGAGGTGGTCATCACCAACCCCGCCCTGGTGGCGGACTGGTGCGACAACGTGCGCCCCTTGCCCGACGGCCTGTTTACTCCAAAACTGGAGAATTCGGAGGGAGAACTCAAAGATCTGGTATGGGGTAAAGCACATGCCCTTTACGGAGAAAATCCGCCTCAGATTGTGGTGGACCGCATCAATGCAGAGCTCAAGGACATCATCGGTTGTCACTACGACGTGATTTATATGTCTGCCCAGAAGCTGGTACAAAATTCCCTGGAGCACGGCTACCTGGTTGGCTCCCGTGGTTCGGTGGGCTCCTCTCTGGTGGCCTTCATGTCGGGCATCACCGAGGTAAACTCCCTGCCTGCCCACTACCGCTGCCCCAACTGTAAGCACTCGGATTTTGATTACGCCGTGGAGCACGGCTATGGCTGCGGCGCTGACATGCCGGACATGAAGTGCCCGGTGTGCGGGGCGGACTACGCCAAGGATGGTTTCAACATCCCCTTCGAGACCTTCCTGGGCTTTGGCGGCGACAAGGTGCCGGACATCGACTTGAACTTCTCCGGTGAATACCAGGCAAACGCTCACCGATACACCTTTGAGCTGTTCGGCAGCAACCATGTGTTCCGAGCTGGCACCATTGGCACCGTGGCAGAGAAAACCGCCATCGGCTATGTGCGCAAGTACCTGGAGCGAGTGGGGCGGGGCAGTGTCCCCTTTGCAGAGGTGCTGCGTCTGGCCCGTGGCTGTATGGGGGTCAAGCGAACCACCGGACAGCACCCCGGCGGCATGGTGGTTATCCCCCAAGACAAGGAGATCTACGACTTCTGCCCGGTGCAGCACCCGGCAGACGACAAGGACTCCGACATCATCACCACCCATTTTGAATATCACTCCATGGAGTCCAACCTCTTAAAGCTGGATATGCTGGGCCACGATGACCCGTCCATGATCCGAATGCTCCAGGACATCACCGGAGTGGATCCCCAGAAGATCCCTCTGGATGATCCGGACACCATGAGCCTCTTTACCACCTCGGAGAAACTGGGCTTCACCGACGACCCCATTCTGGGCCCCACGGGAGCGGTGGCCATCCCTGAGTTCGGCACCTCCTTTGTGCGAGGCATGTTGGAGGACACGACCCCCAATCAGTTTGATATTCTGGTACGTCTGTCCGGCTTTTCCCACGGCACCGACGTGTGGCTGGGCAATGCCAAAGACCTCATCACCTCTGGCACTGCCAAGGTAAACGAGGCCATTGGCTGTCGAGACGACATCATGATTTTCCTTATCTCCAAGGGCTTCAAAGACACCAGAGCCTTCAAAATCATGGAGGCTGTGCGAAAGGGCAGAGGCTTGCCTGAGGGAGCGGAGAACGAGATGAAGGAGCACGGGGTGCCCCAGTGGTACATTGATTCCTGTAAGAAAATCGCCTATCTGTTCCCCAAGGCCCACGCTGTGGCCTATGTGATGATGGCTTTCCGCATTGCCTGGTACAAGGTGCATCGGCCTTTGGCTTTCTACGCTGCCTACTTCTCCATTCGAGCCAAGGCCTTCGACGAGAAGTATATGTGCCGTGGCATTGAAGTGGTCAAGCAGAAGATGAAGGAGATCCAAGCGAAGAAAAACGCCAAGGATAAGGCAGATCGCCCTTCCGCGGTGGAAGAGGATATGCTGGTGACCTTGGAGGTGTGCTATGAATTTTACCTCCGTGGCCTCACCTTTGCCCGCATGGACATCTCCCGCTCCCACGCTGTCAACTTCCTGGTGGACGAGGAGCGCAACGCCCTCATTCCGCCCTTCACTTCTGTGGCTGGTTTGGGTGAGACGGTGGGCTGGGATATCATGGAGAAACGGAAGGGGAAGACCTTTATCTCCATTGAGGAGTTCTCCTTGGCCTGCACCAAGGTGTCCAACACCCACCTCCAGCAGCTGAAAGAGGCGGGAGCCTTTGGCGACCTGCCGGACAGCAGTCAGTTCTCATTCTTCTAAACGGCAAACAAAGCCCCCTTGTGCCAAGGGGGCTTTTGCCGCATGTTCCATTGACAAAGCGGCGCAACTGTGGTATATTTACTACACTAGCGAGCTAAAGAAAGGCTGGGAACACCATGAACATACATTTCAATACACCAGAGGGGACCCGGGACCGACTGTATGCGGAATGTCTGGAGCGTCGGCAGGTACAGGGGGCCTTGGTAGACCTGTTCCGCCGCCGGGGCTATGCAGAGGTCATCACCCCTGAGGTGGAGTTTTATGATTTGTTTGTCCACTCGGGCAGTCCTCTGCCCCAGGAGACCATGTTGAAAATCATTGACCGCTCGGGAAAGATCATGGTGATGCGGCCGGATACCACCACTCCCATCGCCCGGCTGGCGGCCACCAAGCTGAAAACACTGCCGTTACCTCAGCGATTGTACTATGACCAGACTGTATTCCGCTCTGGGAACGCCCACGAAGGGGGCAGCAGTGAAATTGCCCAGTGCGGGGTGGAGATGCTGGGAGCTACGGGGAAAAAGGCGGATCTGGAGATGATTACCCTGGCGGTGGACGCATTGCGGGCCTGCGGACTCACCGGATTTCACATCGAAGTGGGACACGTGGGCTTTTATCAAGATTTGGCCAGCCGCATGAATATGCCTCAGCAGGAGCAGGAGCGGATGCGGCTGCTCATTGAGGGCAAGAATTACGCCGTACTCAACGACTTTTTAGAGCCATATTCCACCCAACCTGACTGCACGGCTCTGCGCCGTTTGCCCTATCTGTTTGGTGGGGCTGAGGTGTTGCAGGAGGCAAGGGCCCTGGCTGGTGACTGTCCCAGCTTGGACTATCTGGAACTGCTCTATGGAGAGCTGTGTCAGGCAGGCTATGGGGACTATGTGCAGTTTGATTTGGGATTGGTCCATCAAATCGACTATTACACTGGTGTGGTGTTCCGGGGCTATGCCAAAGGCGCTGGCGCACCTGTGCTGTCTGGGGGTCGGTATGATAATCTGGTGGAGCTATTTGGTCGCCGGGCAGAGGCCACTGGGTTTGCCGTGGACGTGGACGCCGTGGGCGGCTGTCTGGAGGTGGAAGTGCCCCAGCTGCGCACTGTCATCCACTATGAGAGCGGATATTTGGGTCGGGCTTTGGAAGTGATGGATCGCCTGCCTGCGGGCACCTGTGAGCTGTCCCCTTGCCGTACTTTGGCCAGCACCATGAATCTGGCCAAGGAGAAGGGAGCGCTGCAAGTGCTTAGCCTGGATGATTCCGGAGAGAGGTGGTTGGAGGTATGAGCCAGAGACTGAGGATCGCCCTGACGAAGGGGCGGCTGCAAGACAAATCTGTGGAGTTGTTTGAGAAGATGGGGCTGGACTGCACCCCCATCCGCCACCCGGGGCGGAGGCTCATTCATGCCGTACCCAATTACCCCCTGGATGCGGTGCTGGCCAAGGCACCCGATGTGATTACCTATGTGGAGCACGGGGTGTGTGATTTGGGCATCGTGGGCAAGGACACCATTCTGGAAAAGGGTGGGGCCTTTTATGAGGTGCTGGATCTGGGCTTCGGCCGGTGCCGGTTTGCCCTGGCTGTGCCCCAGGGCAGCGACTTTTACGCCACCTACAAGACCCGCCGGGTGGCTTCCAAATACCCCAATGTCACCCGGGCATTTTTCCAGGGCAAGGGTATGGATGTGGATATCATCAAAATAGAGGGCAGCGTGGAGCTGGCTCCCATTTTGGGGCTGGCTGACGGCATAGTAGACATTGTGGAGACGGGTGCCACATTGAAGGAGAACGGCTTAACTCCCATTGAAGACGTGGCTCAGGTGTCTGCCCGGCTCATTGTGAATACAGCCAGCATGAAGCTGCATAAGCAGGAGATTTTAGACTTCATCCAACAGTGCCAGGGGAATCTATCCGGCACCTGAGAGGAAAGAGGAGACAGATATGTTGGAATTGGTGGTGGCCGGAGAGGGCCGTGAACAGGAAAAACTAAATAGTATGCGCACCCGTGCCGCCCAAACCGGGGCTGAGATTCAGCGCAGCGTGGCTGCAATCATGGAAGACGTGCGAGTACGGGGCTACCAGGCGGTGGAAGAGTACTCCGTGAAATTTGATGGCAACCCACCCCGGGAGGTAACCATGGAGGAGCTGGAGCAGGCTGCGGGACGAATAGAGCCGCAGTTGCTGGCTGCACTCCGGCGCAGTGCTCAGCACATCCGGGCCTATCAACAGGAGCTTTTGAGCGAGGTTCAGATGGGCCTGCGCATGTGGGACAGCCCCAGCGGCGGAAAGGTGGGCCGTATGGTTCGACCCTTACAGCGGGTGGGTGTATATGTCCCCGGTGGTCGAGCTGCCTACCCCAGCTCAGTACTTATGAACGTCATTCCAGCCAAAGTGGCAGGGGTGGAAGAAGTGGTGATGGTTACCCCACCCACGGAGAACCTCAGTGATGTGGTGTTGGCGGCTGCCTGGGTGGCTGGTGTGGATCGGTGCATTGCCGTGGGCGGCGCCCAGGCCGTGGCCGCCCTCACCTACGGTGCAGGCTTTATTCCGCGGGTGGATAAGCTGGTGGGGCCTGGGAATGCCTATGTGGCAGAGGCCAAGCGCATGGCCTACGGAAACCTGGACATTGACATGGTGGCCGGCCCTTCTGAGGTGCTGGTGATTGCGGATGAGACCGCCAACCCCTGTCATATGGCCGCTGACCTGCTCAGCCAGGCGGAACATGATCCCCTGGCTTCTGCGGTATTGCTCACCGACAGCATGAAGCTGGCCCAGGCGGTGCAAGGAGAAATCCGGCGTCAGATGGGCTATCTGAGCCGGGGTGAGATTATGGAGCAGTCTTTGAAGGACTTCGGCTGCGCCATTGTGTGCCCTGACATGGAGACCTGCGCAAAGATTGCCGATCAAGTGGCCCCAGAACACATGGAAATCGTCACCACCAATCCCCGCCAGGTCATGGAACTGGTACACAACGCCGGAGCCATCTTCCTGGGCGGAAACACCCCCGAACCTTTGGGGGACTATATGGCAGGGCCTGACCACGTGCTGCCTACCAGCGGCACAGCTCGTTTCTTCTCTCCCTTGTCGGTGGATTCCTTCCTGAAAAAGACCAGTGTGCTGGAGTATGGACGGGAGGATCTGGAGCGGGTGAAGGATGAGATCATCACCTTGGCTCAGTCCGAGCACCTCACGGCCCATGCCAACTCCATTCAAGTGCGCTTTGAAAAGGGGAATTGACCATGAGAAAAGCAGAAATCAGCCGGAAAACCAAAGAGACGGACATCTCTCTTTCCCTCTGCCTGGAGGGAGGCCAGGTGTCAGTGTCCACTGGCATCGGCTTTTTTGACCATATGCTCACCGCTCTGGCCTTTTATGCCGGGTGGGGACTGAACCTCCGAGTGGAAGGGGATCTATATGTGGACGGCCACCACACGGTGGAGGACACAGGCATTGTCCTGGGTCAGGCTTTTCGCCAGGCTCTGGGGGATCGGGCGGGCATTCGCCGCTTTGGCACCGCTTACGTCCCCATGGACGAGGCCCTGTGCCGCACGGTGCTGGACTGCTCCAACCGTCCCTACCTGGTGTTCCAGGCGGATATGCCCCAGCCCATGATCGGGCAATATGACAGCTGCCTGACAAAGGAGTTTATGCAGGCCTTTGCGGTGCATGGAGGGGTTACCCTCCACCAGTGCTGTGAGTACGGGGACAACGCCCATCACATCACAGAGGCCCTGTTCAAGTCCCTGGGAATGGCCTTGAAGGAGGCCACACAGGTAGTGGGCACCGGCGTAACCTCCACCAAAGGCGTACTCTAGAGAAACGAGGAAACGGTATGAGTTATACTGCCATTGTGGATTATGGAGTGGGAAACCTGAAAAGCGTGGCCAACGCCCTGTCCTATGTGGGCGTGGATCACCGCATCACGGGAGACCCTGGGGAGTTGGAGCGGGCCAACGCCATTCTCCTGCCTGGGGTGGGAGCCTTTCCTGATGCCATCAAAAAACTGCGTCAGACGGGACTGGATCAGGATATCATTCGTATGGGACGGAAAAAGCCGGTACTGGGCATTTGTCTGGGCATGCAGCTGCTTTTTGAGCGTGGAGAGGAAGGGGAGAACTGCACTGGTCTGGGGGTCATTTCCGGCGGAGTCAAGCGCATGGAGACATCCTGTAAGCTGCCCCATATTGGGTGGAATGCCCTGACCTTCCCACAGCCCTCGCCTCTGTTCCGGGGCTTGGATGAGGGGGCGTGGGTGTACTTTGTCCACTCCTTTTCCGGGCGGGCGGACCATCCAGACCAGGTGATCGCCACCACAGACTACGGCATGGAGGTGGTGGCAGCGGTACAAAACGGCAACTTTTTCGGCACCCAGTTCCACCCGGAAAAAAGCGGCGACGTGGGTCTGGAAATTCTAAAGAATTTTGGAGCGATGAATCCATGATTATTTTACCAGCCATTGATTTGAAAGACGGGGCTGTGGTGCGGCTTTACAAAGGCAGCTTTGACACGGTGCACCAGGTGGCCTCTGATCCGGTGACGGTGGCCCGGGCGTTTCAGGAGGCCGGGGCAAAGTGGATCCACATGGTGGATTTGGACGGAGCCAGGGACGGCGTGCGCCGCAACGCAGAACTGGTGCGGGCTGTGGTAGGCCTGGGACTCCAGGTAGAGCTGGGCGGCGGCATCCGCTCCATGGCAGACTTGGAAGCAGTATTCTCCCTGGGTGTGGCCCGGGCGGTCATTGGTTCCGCGGCCGTGTCCAACCCGGACCTGGTGGCCCAGGCAGTGAAAACCTACGGGCCTGACCGGATCGCCGTGGGCATTGATGCCCACGATGGCAAGGTGAAGACTGCGGGCTGGGAGGTGGACTCTGGTTTGAACTATCTGACATTTGCCAAGCAGATGGAGCAGCTGGGGGCCCGCATCATCATTTTCACTGACATCGAGACCGATGGTATGCTGTCAGGTCCCTCTTTTGAGCGCTTGAAGCAGCTGCAACAGGCAGTGTCCTGTTCCATCATTGCCTCGGGCGGGGTGTCTTGCAATGGGGACATTGTGGAATTGGAGCAAAAGGGCCTGTACGGCGCCATCATCGGTAAGGCCTACTATGCCGGTGCCATCGACCTGGCTCAGGCAGTAAAGGATGGTGGCCCACAATGCTAGCCAAACGCATCATACCCTGCCTGGACGTGCGGGACGGACGGGTGGTGAAAGGGGTCAACTTCGTCAATATCCGGGATGCCGGAGACCCTGTGGAGTTGGCCCGATACTATTCTGACCAGGGGGCGGATGAGATCGTCTTCCTGGACATTACAGCTACCAGCGATGCCCGGGACACGGTGGAGGACGTGGTGGAACGCACCGCCAGCCAGGTGTTTGTTCCCCTCACTGTGGGTGGCGGCATCCGCACCGTGGAGGATTTTCGTCGCCTGCTGCGGGCGGGAGCGGACAAGATATCTGTCAACTCCTCAGCGGTGAAGAATCCTCAGCTCATTGCCGATGCGGCCAAACTCTTCGGCTCCCAGTGTGTGGTGTTGGCCATTGATGCCAAACGCCGGGAAGAGGGCTGGTTTGAGGTGGTTGTGGCTGGCGGGCGCAGTCCCACCGGTTTGGATGCCGTGGAATGGGCCAAGCGAGGTCAGGAGCTGGGAGCGGGGGAAATCCTCCTTACCTCCATGGATGCAGACGGTACCAAGGCAGGGTTTGACCTGGAGCTGACCCGGGCGGTGACCAGTGCGGTAACCATTCCTGTCATTGCTTCGGGAGGGTGTGGACAGCTGAGCCACTTTGCCCAGGTATTTGAAGAGACTGGGTGCGATGCTGCCTTAGCTGCCAGCCTGTTCCACTTTGGAGAACTGACGGTGCCCCAGGTGAAGGAATATCTTCGCCAGCAGCACATCCCGGTGCGGGAAAGGAGTGGGGGAAATGTTTGACCTGGATTTGCTCTTTCAAAAGTCAGAGTTGATTCCGGTGATTATCCAAGATTCGGACACCAAACAAGTGCTGATGCTGGGCTTTACCAACCGGGAAGCGGTGGAAAAGACGCTGGAGACAAAAACTGCATGGTTCTGGAGCCGCAGCCGTCAAAAGCTGTGGAACAAGGGGGAGAGCAGTGGGCATTTTCTCTATGTCAACGAAATCTTCACCGACTGCGATACAGACACGCTGCTCTACCTGTGTACCCCCAAAGGCCCCACCTGTCATACCGGGGCAACCAGTTGTTTTTTTCGAACGATACCAGTATAATGGATACACCCATTGGAATACTGTGAAGGAGAGGATTCCCATGAACGACACTATGCAGAGGCTCTACTCGGTGGTCCTGGACCGGAAGGAACATCCCCAGGAGGGCTCCTATACCTGCTATCTGTTTGACAAGGGTCTGGATAAGATCTTGAAGAAGGTGGGGGAGGAGTGTTCCGAAACCATCATCGCTGCAAAAAATAGCGTAAAGGAGGAGACGGTGGGGGAGATTTCCGACCTCATCTACCACCTGATGGTGATGATGGCGCAGCAAAACATCCCTCTGGAGGACGTGATGGCGGAACTGGATCGCCGCAGTTTGAAAATTGGAAACTTAAAAAATATGAAACAAGTGGATCGGGAGACCTGATATGCAACAATATAATTCTTTTAACCCCGGTGAATTTGACAGCAGCTACGCTTCCAAACAGCTGACCTTAAACCGGTATATATCCCGCACCTTTGGCTGGATGTTCTTAGGACTTTTGGTGACCTTTGCTTTGGGGTGGTATATGGCGGCCAGTGGTATGGTGTTCCGGCTGTTTGCCGTTCCCTATGTGTCCATTCTTCTGCTGGTGGCAGAGGTAGTGGTGGTTCTGGTGCTGTCTGCTGGAATTCATAAGCGGTCGGTGGGTGCCAGTCGGATGCTCTTTTTTGCATACTCCATTCTCAATGGACTGGTGTTTTCGGCCTATTTTGTGATCTATGATGTGGCGGGTGTCATTTTGGTATTCGGACTGACAGCCCTTTTCTTTGGTGTGTTTGCCCTGTATGGCCGATTTACCCACACAGACATTTCCCGCCTGCGTCCCTTTTTGTTCGCTGGTTTAATCTTTTTGGTGCTGGGCGGCCTTGTTTTGATGCTTTTTGACATCAGTGCTGCGGAGCGGCTGATTTGTATGGTTGGCATTGTAGTTTTTCTGTGCTTCACTGCCTATGATACCCAGAAAATCAAAAGCAACTACCAATATTTCAGCCATGACGTTGCCCTGCTGGAGCGGGCCTCCATTTACTCGGCCTTGCAGCTTTATCTGGACTTCATCAACCTGTTCCTGTACCTGCTTCGCTTTTTGGGCTCACGTAGCCGGAACTGAAGATAAGAAAAAATGGGATGCCTTTGGCATCCCATTTCAGACTGTCGAAAAACTTCCAAAACATCCCCGCATCTGGTAAAATGGTATCAGATGTGGGGGTGTGCTTTATGGAGCAATGGAGAAAAGATTCACGAAAAGAGGCC
>NZ_JACSNZ010000031.1 GCF_016902575.1 Pseudoflavonifractor capillosus
GGACGACCCCACCCAGGCCCCCATCGTCAACTGGCGCTCTGCGGGACAACTGCTTTACACCAACTGGCTCAACTACTATGTCTATCAAACCACACCGTACGATTTAAGGGAGATTTCCAATGAGGATTGATTTCGAAGCGGTGCGCAACAACCAGGAGATTCGCACCTACATCACCCAAGCAGATGCTTCACTCATTGCTCTGGGCTACACCGAGCACTCCTTTGCCCATGTCACCAAGTGTGCCTCCACCGCAGCCCAGCTGCTCCAAGACCTGGGATATGACCAGCGCCATGTAGAGCTGGCCAAAATCGCCGGGTTTATGCATGACATCGGCAATGTGGTCAACCGGGTGGATCATGCCCAGAGCGGGGCGGTGATGGCTTTCCGCATTCTGGACAAAATGGGCATGGAGCCTGCGGACGTGGCCACCGTCATTACCGCCATTGGAAACCACGACGAGCACACCGCCCATCCAGTCAACGCCGTGGCTGCCGCTCTCATTTTGGCAGATAAAAGCGATGTGCGCCGCAGCCGGGTGCGCAACGAAGATACCATTAACTTCGACATTCACGATCGAGTGAACTATGCCGTAGAAGAATCCAACCTGATTCTCAACAAGGAAGCCGGCACCATCACCCTTTCCATTACCATTGATACAGAGATCTGTGCGGTGATGGACTACTTTGAGATTTTTCTCTCCCGTATGCTGTTGTGCCGTAAAGCCGCAGAGTTTTTCTCTCTGAAGTTCCAACTCATTATCAACAACTCAAAGGTGCTATAAGATGCTACACGTGACCAATCTCCGTCTGCCTGTGGAAGCAGACCAGTCTACCTTATATCGCAAACTGGCCAAGCACCTGGGGGTGTCCGTCAAGGATTTGTCCCAGGTCACCCTCACCCGCCAGTCCATTGATGCCCGCAAAAAGCACGACGTGCACTATGTGTGCTCAGTGCGGGTCAAGGTACCCAACGAGAACGCCATCCTCCGGCGTCAGTGCAAGGGCGTCTCTCTATGGGAAGAAAAACCCTACGCCCTTCCGCCCCTGGGCCGCACTTCCACTCTCTCCCCTGTGGTGGTGGGCACCGGCCCTGCCGGACTGTTTTCCGCTCTGACTCTGGCCCGAGCTGGATTAAAGCCCATTGTCCTGGAACGGGGCGGCGACGTGGACCAGCGCACCCAAGCCGTGGAGCAATACTGGGCCACCGGACAGTTGAACGCAAAATCCAATGTTCAGTTTGGGGAAGGGGGTGCCGGTACCTTTTCCGATGGGAAGCTCACCACCGGCATCAATGACTCCCGCATCAGCCATGTCTTCCGCACCTTTGTGGAGCACGGAGCACCGGAGGACATCCAGTGGTCCCACAAACCCCACATCGGCACCGATATTCTCCGCCAGGTGGTAAAGTCCATGCGGGGCGAACTGCTGGCTTTGGGGGGAGATGTGCGCTTCGGACACCAGCTCACCGGGCTGCACATTCAAGACGGAGCCATCACCGCCGTGGAGATCACCCACGACAGCCAGATGTATTTCCTCCCCTGCGATACCCTGGTACTGGCTCCCGGCCACTCTGCCCGGGACACCTTCGCCATGCTGCTGGATGCCGGACTGACCATGGAGCAGAAGAACTTCGCCATCGGGGTGCGCATTGAGCACAAGCAAGAGGCCATCAGCCAGGCCCAATTTGGCCCCAGCTGGGACAAGCTGCCCGCTGCCGACTACAAGCTGTCCTGTCACCTACCCAACGGCCGCTCCGCCTTCACCTTCTGCGTATGCCCCGGCGGGCAGGTGGTGGCCTCCGCCAGCGAAGATGGCCAAGTGGTCACCAACGGCATGTCCCTGCGGGCTCGAGACCAAGAGAATATCAATGGTGGATTTCTGGTTGGGGTCGGCCCCGAAGACTTCCCCGGCGACGACCCTCTGGCCGGGGTCCGTTTCCAGGAGCAATGGGAGCAGGCGGCCTGGGCCTACGGCGGCGGCAACCCCATGGCCCCCGCCCAGACTCTGGAGGATTTTCTGGCCCAGCGCCCCTCTAATGGCCCACGTTCCATCCGCCCGTCCTATCGGCCCGGTGTGGTGTGGGGAAGCCTGGAGGGCGTATTGCCCGACTATGTGCTGGACACACTGCGCCAAGCACTCCCCCTCTTTGACAGGAAGCTCAGAGGCTTTGCACACCCCGATGCCGTGCTCACCGGAGTGGAAACCCGCTCCTCCTCCCCCGTGCGCATTGTCCGAGGGCCCGACCTGCAGTCCGTCTCGGTTCAGGGTGTGTATCCCTGCGGAGAGGGTGCCGGATATGCCGGAGGCATCACCTCCGCCGCCGTGGACGGCATTAAGGTCGCCGAAAAAATTATTGAAAAAAATATTTGAGCACAACGCAATATTTTCGTTCTCTCCCACGTTATATAGATGAACAGAGGTGAAACCATGATCCTATTCACATCGGTCGTGCCCGTCGAGCGCTCGGGGCACAGCAACCACCAGTTGGATGATCTCATCACTCGGATGGCTCAAGGGGACAAAGAGGCCCTGGCCAGCCTCTATGAAACCACCAAAGCCGCCGTGTACGGTTTCGCTCTGTCGGTTTTGAAAGACGTGGACCATGCAGAGGACATCACCCAAGACACCTTTATCCAACTCTACCACAGCGCCGGGGCCTATCGTTCTCAGGGAAAGCCCATGGCCTGGATCATCACCATCACCCGCAACCTGGCCCTGTCCCGGCTGCGGGAGCAGTCCCACAATCTTCCCCTGGAGGAGACCCATCTCACCCGGTTGTCCCACAACCCCATGGTAGATCAGGAAGATCTGCTCACTTTAGACACCCTACTCTCCCTTCTGGGTGACCAGGAACGACAGATCGTCACGCTCCACGCCCTGACTGGGCTCAAGCACCGGGAGATTTCCCAACTATTGTCCCTGCCATTGCCCACAGTCCTTTCCAAATACCATCGTGCCATCAAAAAACTGAACGCCGCATGGAAGGAGGCAGACTGAGATGACCCACGAAGAAATTCACAAGCGAATTCAACAGGCGGCCACCCACGCTGCCCCCAATCAACTGGATGCCATCCTTTCCGCCTGCGAGGAACAGAAAGGAACTGTGATCTCTATGACAAATCAAAAGAAGACCCGTTGGCTGGCTCCTCTGTCCGCTGTTGCCGCCCTGGCCATTGTAGCCGGCAGTATTTTTGGCGTCTCCCAATTCCAGCAGGCCAAAGCCACTGACTCCGTGGTGACCCTGGACATCAACCCCAGCATCGCCCTGTCCATTGACTCCAAAGAGAATGTGCTGGAGGCCACCGCTCTCAACGATGACGCCAAGGAAGTCCTGGGCGGGATGGAACTGGAGGGCACCAACCTGGAAACCGCAGTCAACGCCCTCATCGGCGCCTGCCTCCAAAAAGGGTATCTGGACGAGCTGGAAAACGCTATCTTGGTTTCCGTGGAAAACTCCGATGCCGCCAAAGCCACCCAGCTCCAAACCGAACTGACCACCACCATCTCCGGCGCCTTCCAGTCTGGCGCCATTCTGACCCAAAATGTCACCGTCAGTGAGGAACTGGCCCAGCTGGCCCAGCAGTACAACATCTCTGCCGGAAAGGCCAGCCTGATCCAAGAGGTGATTGCCCAGGACAGCACCCTCACCTTCGACTCTCTGGCCCCCTTGTCCATGAGCGAGATCTCCCTCATCGCCTCCTCCCGCAACCTGTCCACCACCGGAGTGTCCCAGACCGGTTCCATCAGCGACCAGGCCTATATCGGCCAGGATGCCGCTCTCAAGGCCGCTTGCCAGCATGCTGGCATCGCCACTGCCGATGTTCAGGGCCTGAGCACAGAGTTTGGTTGGGAAGCCGGAACCATGGTCTATGAGCTGGATTTCTGCAGCAACGGCACTGAGTACGAGTACGACATCAACGCCACGGACGGCAGCGTGGTGAAGCAGGAGAAAGAGCCCTGCGACCACGCCTGGCACAACAGCTCCAGCAATACAACAGGCAGTTCCAATACCAGCGGTAACACCAATACCGGAAACAATTCCAACACCGGAAGCAGCTCCAACACCGGAAATAACGCCAACGCCAGCACAGGCGGGAACACCTCCTTCATCGGTGAGTCCGCCGCCACCAACGCCGCTCTCACTCACGCCAAGGTGGACAAGAGCGCTGCCCAGTCCCTCACCGTCAAGCTGGACTACGACGACGGCACCGCCTGCTACGAAATCGAGTTCTGCTGTGCCGGTGTGGAGTACGACTACGAAATCAATGCCTCCACTGGCGCCGTGGTGAAGGCTGAGCAGGACACCTGCGACCACTACGCTCACCGCAACACTTCCAGCAGCAATAATAGCAACAGCAACAACAACCAGAATCAGAATCAAAACCAAAATCAGAACCAGAACCAAAACCAAAACGGCAACAACAACAGCTCCACCAGCACGCACATCGGCTATGACGCCGCCCTGCAAGCGGCCTGCAAACATGCCGGGGTAAATGCCTCCCAGATCACCCGCGTGGAGAATGAGTTGGACTATGACGATGGCGTAGCCTGCTACGAGATTTCCTTCCACTGCAACGGCATGGAGTACGACTACGAGATCAATGCCACCAACGGTCAGGTACTGAAATACGAGTCCGAGCGTGACGACTGATTTCCCCACACGCAAAAAGCCTCGAGACCATGGTCTCGAGGCTTTTTATGTTTTCTTACGGGTTCAGGATTTGCTCCAGCTTATCCTCCCATCCGGGGAAGATGGGTCTCAATGCAGTATCCTTGCCGTTCTCAGTGACGGTAACATAGTCCCCAGAGCCGCACACACAAGACACGTACACCGCTTCTCCACCATCCAGCTCTACGGTGAAATCATAGTGGGTCAACTCAGGCTGGCTGCGAATCCCCGAGGAGATTCTGCGGATGAACAAGGTGTCCTCCATGAGCTTCTGGAACTCCTCCGCCTGCTCCTGGGTGAGAGTAACCTTTGAAGCGTCCTTGCTCTCCATGTGCTCATACCGGGAGGCAGTGATCTCGCCGTCTGCCGTCAGCCGATCCACCCCCGCCACCCATCTGCCGGGAACCACCAACCAGGCCAAAACAATCACCACAACCAATACCACTACACCCAGGGCAATCATTTTTTTCTTGCGCATATCAAAGCCTCCTTTTCTAGGTTTTTCAGTTTCATCTTACCATAGCCCTCCCACCCTGTCCAACCATTTCTCTTGCCCATACCGTAGAAAATGTATATAATAAGACTTCAACTTCATGTGATGTAAGGAGTCTTTGTCTATGCTCACCCGTCACCCCAACTATTACCCCAGTTTCCACTGCTTGGGCGGAGACTGCCCCGACACCTGCTGCCGGGACTGGGACATTGTCCTGGATCAAGAAACCATAGAGGATTACCAACACGCTCCCGCCGTTCTGGCCTCCCGGCTGGCAGAAAGCCTCACCACAGATGAAGACGGGGACACCTGCTTTCGGCTGGACAGCCGGGGGTTTTGCACCATGCTCGCCCAGGATGGACTGTGTGCCATCCAGAAGGAGTGGGGCGAGGCCCATCTGTGCGGACACTGCGGAGCCTATCCCCGGTTCATCGAGGAGTATGGATGCCTCACCGAGTCCTCTCTGGCCATGTCTTGTCCCGAAGCTGCCCGGCTGCTGCTGGAAAGCCCGGCCTTCCAGATCGTGGAGGAAAATGACGGCCAGCCAGATCAACCCTTTCCCGACATTCCGCCTCAGCTGCTGGCGGGGCTGGAGAGTTCCAGAGAAGAAGCACTAAACGCCATGGCACAAGGCCGTTATACTGTCTGGGAGCGTATGCAGGGGGTTTTGTCCCTGGCCCAAGGGTTACAAACAGTTGTGGAAGGGGAAAATTACCCCGACATGGTCCACACCCACATTTCCCTCCACCACCTCGCCCACACCGAGGAAAGCAAGGACTTTGCCGTCAGTCTGTGCCGTTTTTTTGCCTCCCTGGAGCCTCTGCGCCCCACCTGGCCTCAGCGTCTGGATAAATGCCGCCAAGTGTTGGAGCAGATCTCCCAAGATCGTTACCAAGAGCTGTGCCACCAGTTTCAAGACCACTTTCCCCAATGGGAGCAGCATCTCTCCAATCTGGGATGCTATCTCATCTTCCGCCACTGGCACAAAGCTGTCAACGACGACCAGCTCTACGGGCGGGCTGCCTTTATTGCGTGCAGCATGATCCTCCTCTACCACCTATTCCTGGTGGAATGGAAGGCACATCAAGCTCTCCCCCTGTCTGAAGAAATCGCCATCTGCTGCGCCTTCAGCCGAGAGGTGGAGCACATGGAGGAAAACCTGGCCCTGGCTGTGGACACCTGTGCCACCTTAGACCCTGCATCCATCTATTTCCCTCAATGACAAAAGGAGTTCCCACTATGGATATTTCCACTTTGGTTGCCAATCAACACGCCTACTTCCGCACCGGCGCCACCCTCCCCGTCTCCGCCCGGCTGGAAGCTCTGGACCGGCTGCGCCGCAACATCTGTCAGATGCAGCCGGACATCGAAGCTGCGCTCCAGGCAGATTTGGGCAAACACCCTTATGAAAGCTATTTCTCCGAGATCGGCCAGGTGCTGGAGGAACTTTCCCACCTCCGTTCCCACCTGCGCAAATGGGCCAAACCCCGCAAGGTGCGCACACCTATGACCCTTTTCCCCGCCAAGAGCCGCCGCTATCCTCAGCCCTACGGGGTGGTGCTGGTGATGTCGCCCTGGAACTACCCCTTCATGCTCTCTATGTCTCCGGTGCTGGGCGCCATTGCAGCGGGCAACTGCGTCATTCTCAAACCCTCTGCCTATGCTCCCGCCACCTCCCAGGTGCTCTCCCAACTCATCGCCTCCACCTTCGACCCCCAATTCGTCACCGTGGTACAGGGCGGGCGGGCAGAAAACACCGCCCTGCTGGATCAGCGTGTGGACTACATCTTCTTTACCGGCGGCGTCACCGTGGGAAAGGAGGTCATGCGCCGAGCTGCCCAGAACCTCATTCCCATCACCCTGGAGCTGGGTGGAAAAAGCCCCTGTATTGTGGACGAAACTGCCGATATCCCCTTGGCAGCCAAACGCATTGTGTTCGGTAAGTTTCTCAATGCCGGACAAACCTGTGTGGCTCCCGACTACGTCCTGGTTCAGGAATCGGTGAAAGACCAGCTGGTGCAGCATCTCCAGCAGGCTGTGGAAAGCACTCTTGGCCCCGATCCCCTCTCCAACCCAGAGTACGGCAAGATCATCAACGATAAACACTATCACCGTATCCTGGGCCTGCTGGAAGGCCAGACCATTCTCTGCGGCGGACAGGCCCGGGACGGCAAAATCGACCCCACCATTTTGGACAACGTAGATCCCCAATCCCCGGTGATGCAGGAGGAGATTTTTGGCCCCGTCCTCCCTGTCTTGACCTATTCCTCCACCCAGGATGCGGTGGACTTCGTCTCCAACCGGGAAAAGCCCCTGGCCCTATACCTATTCTCCCGCAGCCGGGAGATGCAGCACACCGTCACCACCCACCTGTCCTTCGGCGGCGGTTGCTTCAACGACACCATTCTCCACCTGGCAACCCCCTATCTCCCCTTTGGCGGGGTGGGGAATAGCGGCATGGGCTCCTACCACGGCAAGGCCAGCTTCGACACCTTCACCCATTACAAAAGCATTCTGGTGGGCAGCCAGCACATAGACGTGCCCCTGCGATACCATCCCTATACCGAATCCAAGTTGGGATTCCTCAAAAAATTTGTGAAATAGGAACCCCCCGGACATGTCCGGGGGGGCAATAGTCAAAAAGGCCGCCGCAGAAGTTCAACCTTCCGCAGCGGCCTTTTCGCCTTCATCTTACAGCTCCACGCTGCCGGTGTCGGTGTCGTTGACCACATAATAGGCCACGCCCTCTTCCGGCTTGACGTATACGCAGAACTTCTTCATGGAGGCAGCCTTGTTGCCCAAGGCCAGGTAAGCCTCCTTGGCCTTCTTCACGATCTCAGCCATATCCCATTCCTTGCCGGCAAACTGCACATAGGCAAGCTCCACCTTCTTCGTGGTGGTACGGGTGGTCTTCTTCACAGGCTGCTCCACAACCTTCTGCTCCAAAGCGGCTTCAGCCTTAGCAGGCTCAGCCACAGTCTTCTTCCGAGCCGCAGTCACTCTCGCCATCCGATATTCCTCCTTTCCTTACGTCTTTCCAAGGGAATGTACCCGATTCGCTTCTGCAAATCCTAGCCTATTTTACTCCCCTATCCAGGTATTTTCAAGTCGCTGCGCCCATTTCTTCCCTTTTGAACAGGAGCGCCCCCACATATATTCCACATTTAGGAAATAATCACCAAAAGAAAAAGGACACACCATACGGTGTGTCCTTTTTCTTTTGGTGCGCGAGGCGGGAGTCGAACCCGCACGCCCTTGCGAGCACTGGCACCTGAAGCCAGCGAGTCTACCAATTCCACCACTCGCGCAAGTGGTCGACTGCCTCAGCAGCGAAGGTAATGATACCATAGCAGCATACAAATGTCAATGCCTTTTTTCAGTTTCTTTTGACTTTTTCAAAAGCCCTCTCCAGGCCCCTCCTGTCATGCCAACCAATGTAGCTGCACGAAAGCATTGCTGCCACAGTGAACCCCTGGCACAGACGGAATGGACTTTTGCATAGCATTGAAATGAGCCTATGGATGCCAAAACAAAAGCACCCGCTTTTGCAGGTGCTTTTGTTTTGGTGCAGTTGAGCAATCCAAATCCGAACCTGTTTTCTGATCGGCCAATGCGGTTTTGAGGTCATCAAAAGTGATGGTCGTTGTCCCTTCCTTGTAGTTGAAGGTTATCACCATTTTGTCATCGTACAGGAAAATAGCGTTGATAAAAGTGTCAATCAGCATCTTACGGTGGGACTTTTGCCGTACATCCAGTTTGCGGAAGCGTTGGAGCCAGAAGGTCATAAACTCGGCGCTGACCTTGGGCTTTGCCAGCTTCTCGCAGGCAATCTTGGTTTCCACTTCCTCTTTTGTGGCCTCAAGTTCTTCCAGACGGCTTTTCGTGGACTTGGTTAAGATTCCCTGCTGGATGGCATTCAACAGATTTTGAATGGCCGTGTCCGCCTCCCGCAACTGCTGTTCATAGAGGGGAAGATTGACATTCTCCCTGTCCTGCAAGTCCATCAGCATGGACACAATGGCCTCTATCGCCTCATCGTCCATCACCATTTTCATGGTTTCGCTGACTACCAAATCTTCAATCCATTCTTTGCGGACAGACTTCTTGTGGCACTCGGTGCGCTTCTTCTTGACGGACACGCACTTATAGTAGTGATGGACATTCCCTGTGTGGCTGGTGCCACTCTCGCCACAGAGATAGGCCCCACAGTAGCCGCAGAACAGCTTGGTCGTCAACAGATAATCGTCCTCGGCCTTGTGACGGGCCGGGGCTTTCTTGTTCTTCGCCAGCTTCTCCTGCACCCGGTCAAAGAGGTCTTGGGGGACAATAGCGGGAATGCCATCCGGCACCACAATGTCCCGGTAGGTGTATTCTCCGATATAGCGGCGGTTGCTCAAAAGGTGCTGCACGCTGTTGTAGGTCATCTTCTGGCCCCGTGTATTCTTCACACTCTGTTCGTTGAGCCAGTCCCGGATCTGGGTCATAGTGGCCCCCTCGTCATACCGCTGGAACGCCTCACGGACAAAAGGGGCGGTGAGCGGGTCAAGCTGGAAATACTGGTCGCTGTCAATCAGATAGCCGATAGGACGGGTGCCGCCGTTATACTTGGATTTCAAGGCATTTTCCGTCATGCCCCGAACTACCTTTTCGGACAGGTCAGCGGAGTAGTATTCGGCATAACCCTCCAGCACGCTTTCCAGAATGATGCCCTCGGCCCCGTCGGAAATGACCTCGGTGGCGGACACCACCTTGACCCCGTTCTTTTTCAGAGCGGCCTTGTAGCGGGCGCTGTCGTAGCGGTTGCGGGCAAACCTGTCCAGCTTCCAGACGATAATCATATCGAATAAGTGCTTGCCGCTGTCCTTGATCATGTTCTGAAATTCCGGGCGGTTGTCGGTCTTGGCGGAAAAGGCCCGGTCAATGTAGTGGCGCAGGATGGTGATACCGTTCTTCTCGGCAAAGGCGGTACACTCTCTAATCTGGCCCTCAATGCTTTCCTCCCGCTGGTTGTCGGAGGAATAGCGGGCATAGATAACGGCTTTCATATTCTCACCTCGCCGCTTGTTAAAATACCCATCATTTGACTTGCCTGCACGATCCGTTCAAAAGCTTCTCTTTGTGAGCAAGTTAGATTTGCGTGCATAGAGGGGTTCCGGTAAGCCATAAAAGCACCCTCAAAGATAGACTTAACACCTTTACGAAAATTGGCTCCGCTTATTTCTGATGTATCGCAAAACTGATAGAAGCCATTGTCTGAAAGTAATGCGCCAATTAAACCCGCTGCATCTTTAGGAATGGGAGAGTTCGGTTTTCCTTCCTTAAACAATTCTCGCATTCGAGTTTCAACTTCTTTAATGGCGGCTTCACCGGCGGCGGCAAAATGACCATCACAAAACAGCCCTTTTGAAACAGCAATGATTCGAGGGTGAATGTCCTGCCAAAACCGAGTATCTATCGGTTCCGAAGAAATGTGTTTGATAATTATGAAAAGCTCTCCAAACGCGGCTGAATTCAACAGCATCATGCCATAAGGAGGCTGGGGAGCAGAAAAAAGTATGTTCTTTATCTCTAATAATTCATGGCCATAAAATGGGTATTCGTACTGAATATTTGTCGAAATCGTCTGCAACTCATTTTGTATTTTCCAACAATCGGTTTGGAGAAACGCTGGTAAGGCTCCTGTTGAAAGTTGGGCGTTGGTACGCTGTAGCCAGTCTTTTATTGCAGAAATTTCTTTTTCATATATAACCTTCATTCTCCATCCTCCATCATACGGAACAGTGTTTCCTTTAGCTTTTCGTTCATAGGAGATTGTGGGTCAAAACACATCTCAATAAAGCGCCGCATTTCCTCGCGCTCTGGAGCGGCTTTAGGCTTAAACTCGTATATTACTCCCTGGGGCTTGTCCGTCCGGGCAAAGATATAATCTAAGGATACATCAAAGTAATCTGCATAGCGGCGGAATAGTTCCACAGATGGGGTGGACTGCCCATTCTCATAGCGGTTGATACTGGACTGTGTGGAGCCGATGGCCTCGGCCATTTTTACCTGCGAAAAACCAACACTTTCCCGCAGAGCCTTCAAACGCTTACCCACTTCTTTCATCTTTCAACCTCCTATCCGGGTTAACTTTATTGTAACCCGAATAACGTGAATTTTCAACTCGGAAATAAAATTTTCTCTATGCGTTTTCTCCCATCTCGGCCCGCAGGCCGAATAAAGAAACGGCGCAGACCAGCCCACCATTCATGGGCTGATCTGCGTCGTTTCTTTGGGTTTTGGATGGGGTGCGGACCATAGATGCAGAAATGCAATCTGTGGCCACACACCGACAAAATCGGGGGTTTCCAAAGGGGGCTTATGCTCCCCTTTGGCACACGACCTTGCTTGCAAGGTGTAGTGTGTTATACCTGCTGGCGCGGCTGACAGGGGAAACGGGGGGGCGATGCGGTTTGTCCCCAGCTTACACTGGCAGGAAAACGGGCAGGAGTTTTGTGAGCGGACGGGAAAAAATCCTGTTCGTTTTCAGAGAGCGGCGGTAGGTATATGCGTCGTACTTTTGCACAGGGCACAACAGACATGAATTATCGCGGCAGCACTTTTACCAACGTTTCGAGTCGATCTTTATTTTCTTGACGAGTCCTTTTTCTATAACCCAACTTATCGCAGATATACTCGATTTTTTGAGCAAAAATATCCACACTTAATTTGGACATACACAACTCACCTTCTTCATTCCTCGAACTTGTGTGCCACTGTTGCTCATCGTCCAAAGGATGCTCTGGTCGGAAATCATATATGTTAAAAATCTTATGCTCAATTTGGGTTATCCACGCTGCCCCCACCTCAATTAGCGCACCCCATGATTTCTTTGTATTGTTGCTTGTAACAAAAATCACATATATCTTTTGTGTTGAATAACTATCGACGAAGAAGTCACGAAGATAATCATAAATTCCAGATTTTCCAACGTCGCCTTCCGGGATGCGCGACACTTCATCATCGCAGTTTGTATATATAATATCCTCTGGCGGCACATTATTAAATACAAGCATATTATATACAACGTCAGCCAAGTCCTTATCGGGATATGTCTGGCTTATTAAAATTTTCTTCTTCTGAGTGTCAATTATACTCTTGATACCCATATCCGGGCTGTTAGAGTTAATCTCTTCGGAAAGTATTGATTCTACTTCATTTGCCTTGTCAGTAGAAATCCCAAATCGTGTTGATATTTTTTGCGCTGCTTTTTTAGCGGTGTTCTTTCGAAAAGAATCAACGGACCGGCGAAAAGATGCTTCATTCTCTCGTTGCTGTTCTAATTTCTTTTCTTCTTTTTTCTTCTTTCCAAGGTTGACAAAAACATCCCGCTTTTTCAAAACATCTGGAAGTAGCGTGTTTCGAACATAATCCAAAACTGCTTGATACCGTGGGTCGTCAGATTTATACCCTTGTCTATTACTGAGTGCCATATCTGGTAGCTCAGTAAGTTCAAAAATATCTACATGAAGCTGGCCGACCACATATACTTCCGGCAATTTGTTTTGACCGACAACCGGGAGAATATTGAATTCTCCCATTTTCTGATTAGCGTATAATGAAATAAAGTTGTCCGGGAAATCCGTCAACTCCGCTTTTCGTCCGCGCGTTGATGTATATGTACCTATCCAGCCCTTAATTTCCACATTGTAGTCATGTTCGACGTTTTCTTTGTCTTTCATTCTGATAGGGACAGTCGCTAAGGGTCTATTATCTAAAAGGTCTGCAATTCTTCCCGGGAAAGGTGTTTTGAAATAAGCCTCTAAGTGTTTGAACTCATCTCCTAAAGTTATTAACGTAGATAGTTCTGAAATCATTTCCTTATCGAAATCTTCTATAATTACCGTCTCTGTGCCGCGACATAAATGAATTTTGAAGTCTTTATTAACTAACGGGAATATTTTCAGAAGGTTTCTCTTTATGGCCTTTAGGGTGCTATGTAATTTATACTGAGGACTTTGCATCACAATTGAAGTCCCGTTACCAGATATTTTTTCAAAGGTTATTTGTTCATCTGTAAGTGGAATAAGCAAATTATTCTCACCTATATGGCGTGAGAGTATAAAACCAGACTTTTCTCCATCATTTATCGTCTTAACAAGTACATTCTCGGATACGGAAAGTGCCGCCAGCTTGCCAACTCCTTTCCGCCCCATTTTCTTCCTATTAAGCGGCGTATAAGAATCCTCTTTGCTGTTTCGTGATACGGCAGCCACATTAAGGTATTTCTGAACATCCCCTTTGGCATAAGACATCCCTTTTCCATCATCTTCAACCGTAATATCATCCTTATTAGCGATGATATACACATTATGTGCATCAGCGTCATATGCATTTGCAATCAGTTCGGCCAAAACGTAGTAAATGTTAGTGTACAGACTTGGCCCAAGCAATTCCAGAATACGCGGGTCAATATTGAGTTTATACTCCTTGTTCATTTTTATTCACCGCCTTCTTTCTCTTTTTTGGCAGGCTGCTAATTATACTTTGTCCGATGATTTCTCCAAGTCTTGGGGGTACGGCATTGCCTATGTGGCGGGCAATTTTCCTGATTTGAATCGGCTCTTCAGGTGGAACGAACTGATAGTCCGGAGGAAATGACTGCAAGATTGCTCCTTCTCGAAGAGTAAGTGCTCGATCTTGATCAGGGTGTCCAAAACGTCCAGTCCCATATCCAATAAATTGCGTTGTTATCGTTGGGGATAGATCATCCCACCTCATACGACCATATACCGATGCATATGTTTTACCCTTTTCTGATTTGTGGCACTTTAACTTTAATGCATCGGGCCAATCGCGCCAAGTTCCACCTGGACGAGAGTTCCTTATTCGCTGCAAATTGATGCTTGACAATGCCGGCGCGATATGCAGTGCATCATCCTTATCTGCTTCTCCTGCTTTAACTTCTGGCAGGTTTCCAATTGCCTCTCTCACTGTTATATATCGCTCATGCGTCGGTGTTGGAATCTTTATTTCTTTTCTCTTTGACGCCAACAAAATCAGACGTTTACGCCGTTGAGGCACACCGTAATCCGCCACATTAACCACATCATAATTGACCACATAGTTCTCCTCTTTGAGAGTGTTAACAAAATCTAAAAACACCTTTTCTTTTTGAAGTTCTGGAACATTTTCCATCGAAACAATATGCGGTTTAACCTCTTTTACCAATCTGGAAAACTGATATAGTAATTTCCAATCTTTATGATTAGAGCGGTGCTTTTTATCCTTTTGATGACTTGAAAAAGGTTGACAGGGGGCGCACCCAACTAACACTTTCACATCTGCCCCACGAAGCAGCGCACGTACTTCTTTTCCAGTAACCTCATCAATGCTCTTTTTTATAAACTGAGAATGGTTGTTGTGTGTATAGGCATATTCGCATGAACCATCAATGTCTATTCCCGCCACGACAGGGATACCTGCTTTCTGCAACCCGCATGTTAGGCCACCCACGCCGCAAAACAAATCAACTGCTTTGATTGTCATCTACGTTTCCCCCAATATCCATCAGAGTTAACGCATTATCTTATCTAATTGCTCGACCAATGCGCTCTCATTTTTCTTCTTCAACTCGCACTCCCAAATCCGCAACACCGTCCAGCCGCGCGCCTCGAACATGGCCGTTACTTCTCTGTCGTGTTCCATGTTCCGTTCGCGCTTCTTCTGCCAGTATTCTTGATGATCGGCAGGGCGAGTGTTTCGGCAGTCGTGTCCATGCCAAAAGCAGCCGTCCACAAACACGGCGATCTTTTTCTTTGGGAATACGAAATCTGGATGCCCTTTTACTGGGTAGTTTCTACGCCAGCCCGTAATTCCGTTCTGTTTGAATATTTCAATTAACCGCAGCTCGGTGGACTTGTTCTTTTTGGACTTGACCTGACGCATAATGTCAGATCGTTTTTCCGCATCAAAAACATCCGCCACGACAAATCACCTGGCTTCAAACTCTATGCGGAGGCTAGGATCGGTTTCCGCCTCCAGCACAATTTTGTTGTACCGGGCGATGATACTGGAGAGCGTGGAGTTCCTTTTGGCCTCGTCAAAAAGGCTGTGTTCGTAGACGTTCGCAGACAAGAACTGCTGAATATCCCAAACTTCGACGCGTCCGGCCAGTCCGGCATCCTCTGCAAGATTAAGCGCGGTATGTACGCGCTCAAAAATCGTGATAATAACGGGGTGGCAACCAGCGCGGAGATTTGCTTTACATTTTTCAATCAGTAACGCTCCGGGCATAGTCGTACAGTGAATGACTGTATTGCCTATGACAAAATCGCCGTTTCGGTCTGTGGGGCCGTCCGCCACAGAGGCTCCGTGGATTTCAAAAGAATCTTCCGGCAGAATTAAGCAGAGTTTTGCCGCCACAAGATGCTGCAACACAGTGCCAAGATACTGCGTGCCGGGATTCTGCTTTTGACGCTTTTTTGCCTGTTCAAAAAGGTCGTCCAGATTTGCGCCGATTGTTTTTGATGTATCTGCGGTCAGAACGAACGGCTGATTTCTAAAGTATTCGCGCACCTGCTCGGCCCAAAAGGCCTCGACTACGGAGAAATCTACCGCTTCCTCTGCGTTCCATGCGTTCAGAAAGTCCACATATTTAATCATCAGGCCCATGCTGCCTCTGCTGGTTCTCCCACCTTCAGAAGACAGTTGCTGGGTGATGCCGTGTTCCTTCAAAATCTTTTTCAAGTTGGCCCCGCCAAGCCCAGCGACCTGCCCTTTGCTACTTGTCTGGAAGTCGTCAGGGTTCAACGGGAAAGCCTTATCTCTCACCATGCGAGTAAACTGCACGACCAAAGAGAGAGGCCCCTTCGTGGTGATATGATTTTCAGATTGAAACGCCTTTAGGCGTTCTTCGGGACTAATCATCGTATACCGCCTCCGCAATTTTGGTTAGGAAACGTTCTCCTATAAACTGCGCGACCGGCGCGGCTACTGCGTCGCCCATCGCTTTATATCCGTCGTTATAGCTTCCGGGAAGTTCAAAATTATCCGGCGCTCCCATAAGTCTGGCCGCTTCGCGTACGGTCAAGAGGCGGGCGTGAACCTGGCCGTCCTTCTTGACAACCAGATACTGTTTGCTGCTCCCGCCTTCCGGCGTCCGTAAGCAACCGGCAATTCCATCAAAGCGCAGCTCCAGCTGCTGCTTTCCGTTTCGCGTCCTGCGATAACCTGTGACGTATGCAGTGTCGTGTGTCCGCAATTTTGCCCAATGCCGTTCGGGAACCAACTTCAAAACGTCATCTTTATCAAAGACTGCGTCATCCTCGACAATATCTTTGAGAGATGTGGTTCGGCGCAAAGGCTTTTCCGTATACCACCAAATCCATTCCGGTAGTTCACGGCCCAACTGCGTTGCAACGTTGTTATGCAGCCAACATGGCCCGTCGCCTATCAATTCCTCCGGGATAGAGCAGTCCTTCTGCACAGCGATAATAAATACTCTTGGCCTGGACTGTGGAACAAAATGGGAAGCATTCAGCAAAACAGCTCCGCAGCGATACCCTCGCTCTACAAGCGCCATATGAAGAACCCGGTAATTATCGCCGCCGTTTGTCGAGAGTAAGCCCGCCACGTTCTCCAACAAGAGAATCTTTGGTTTATCGTCCATCTCGTCCAATACGCGCAGCCATTCCCAAACCAAACCGCTGCGGGACGCATGAATTCCACCGATAGAACCAGCCAGAGATAAATCCTGGCAAGGGAAGCTAGCCCATGAAAGATGCGCGAAAGGCAGATCAGCGCCTTTGACGTTCTTGATGTCATCCAGAATAAACCGTTCACACCCGAAATTAGCTTCGTAAACAGCCGCTTTCTGATCACTGATATCGTTTGCCCAAACCGGCGTGAACATTCCTCTTAGTCCATACGCAACGAGACCGCTACCTGCAAAAAATTCATGCATCGTCCAGGGAGCGGAGGATAGGTCAATATTCTGTTTTTGATACATGGTGCTTTGAAGGATCATTTCTTTCCCTACCTTGTCCTCGTTTATCGTTTGTCGGCTTCTCCGCATTTTCCGGGATAATCCAGATACGGCTCATACGCGTCGCGCCTGCGATGCGGTTTTCTTTACATAATATCTGGACTTGCCGCGGGGTTACGCCCCATTTTTCGGCGGCTTCTTGAACCGTTATATATCCATTCACTTGCGACACCTCATAATCACTATGGATGCGTACAACAAACCAAGTATATTATATTCGTTTAAGCGAAATAAGACAAGACTTTTTTAACGCAAGTAGTTCACCTTCTTATAAAACCGACAAAATAATTTTGAAAAGTAGGAACAATAAGTATATACTTATGTCGTAAAATAATAGATGATTAAAATAGGAGGAGAAAGTCGGCTCTATGAGTAAACCAAAAGCGCAAACCCAAGTGATTTTTCCGTTTGACAGCAACATCCGCTATCTACCTCTTGTCTATCTTATCCCGGAAGACCAGATCGTCAGGTATCCTGCGCTGAATATACTGCCACGGTGTCTTTCTGAGATAGCGGCATCCGAACCGATGATGGACTTGCTCGATAGCGACGCTTTCTTGAAGGACATCATGGATGCCACCGCTGCTTTGGCTTTTCCGCACTTTGGCTTTGGCGGGTGGAAAGAACACTACACTGGCTACTGTCCAGTTTGGCGGCTCTCCTATGCGCTACCACTTTGGGCCAGCTTAATAGAGCAGGAATGTGGTTGGGGGTTGCAGCTTTTATTTCGCATGAAGCCTGGAACACAAATTCCGTTCCCAGACGCCGATCAGGTAAGAGAATTATTTGCCCATGTGGTGAAGCGTGCGATTACGGAGCAGGGGTGGCAACCAATTTTGGACATCGTGCGAGAAATGCCCTGCGATGAAGATTTTGAAAAATGGGATACCAACGCTCGCAAAGACTTCCTCCGCAGGTGGTATCACACCCGCTCCAAGAAGGTACAGCCCGTTTCACTGGAAGGAATGCTGGAAAACAGTGATGACGACAGTCCTATTTTCCATATTCCAGATCCAAGCCAAAATGTAGAGGAATATGTGATCGCTAAGGACTTTGTGGAACGGTTTTTAAAGACCTTGCCCCTGAAAGATCGGCAGATTGTTGAACTGAGACAGGATGGATTTACTTACGAGGAAATTGCGGACAAGCTGGGGTATAAAAACCACAGCGGAGTTATCAAACGAGTGGAGGCGGTAAAAAAGAAACTTCAAAAGTACAGATGCAGCGTATGAAAGCCACGCAGACCAGAAGGTTGAGCGTGGCTTTTTTGCGCTCAAGCCGGATGAAAAGAGGTGAAAATTTCCCCGAATTTTTGAAGGATCGCCGTTGAATGAACGATTGACTGTTTTTGTGTCGGTTATTTTCTGGAGAGCGCGCCACCGTGAAGCGAACGGATTTCACGGTTTGGCGGGCTTTTTTCATTTCCAGCAAATCCCACACAAAACAGCGAAACCGAATATTGCTCTTTGTGGGGCAGACATGGAAAGGAGAGAGAACAATGGGCATTCGAGAAGAAATCAAGTCCTATATCGTCCGTTCTGGCATGACCATGACAGAGGTGGTGGATAGGCTGTACGACGATTACGATTGGAGCCGCAGCGTCCCCAATCTATCTGGCAAATTGCGTCGGGGTTCCCTGCGATACCAAGAAGCCGTGGAGCTTGCGGATGTGCTGGACTATGACATTGTCTGGGTCAAGCGTAAGCGGTAAGGAGGTACAATGGCACAAAAAGCACAGCACGCAATTTTACGCTTTGCCAAACACAAGGCGGGGCCGGCAGGGGCATTGGAAGCCCACCACGAGCGCACAAAGGAGAAGTACGCCAGCAATCCCGATATTGACATCAGTAAAAGCAAGGACAATTTTCACATTATTCAGCCTACACAGAAGTACCGAAAGGAAATTGACACTCGCATCAAGGCGGCGGGGTGCCGCACCAGGAAGGACAGCACTATGTTTGTGGACACGCTGATTACTGCCAGCCCGGAGTTCTTCACAGGCCGAAGCAAGAAAGAAGTACAAGCCTACTTCACCGAAGCGGTAGCTTTTATGGAAAAGAAGGTGGGCCGAGGGAACATCTTCTCCGCCGTGGTACACATGGACGAGAAAACGCCCCACCTCCACCTGTGCTTCACCCCCATCACGGTGGACGGGCGGCTGTCCGCCAAGGAGATTTTGGGCAATCGGGCGCAGCTCTCCCAATGGCAGGACGAGTTCCACGCCCACATGAAAAAGGCGTTCCCCGTCCTCAAGCGGGGCGAGAGCGCCCTTGTCACCAAGCGCAAGCACATTCCCACATGGTTGTTCAAGCAGTCCGTAGACCTCACCCGGCAACAGCAGGCCATAGAAAAGGCGGTGTCGGAAATCGGGGTACTGAACGCCGGGAAAAAACGAGACGAAATTTTGGAAATGGTGGGGCCGTACTTCTCCCGGCTGGAAAAGCATTTGGGACAGATGAAGAAGTACCAAGCCACCATCGACTATCTGACGCAAGAGAACGAGGGCTTGAAGGAAAAGGTCAACAGCGAAAAGAGCATACAGAAGCAGATGGAGGTGTTGACACTGAAAAAGGAAAACGAGCGGCTGCGGCGGTTTGTGGACAGTATTCCCCCTGAGGTGCGTCGGATACTCAGAGAGCAGCAGCGCCAGCAGAGACCCAAAGATTACGATCTGTAAACCATCTTTAAGAAACACGGAGGTACATTTGGGTAGAAGAAAAAAGCTGATCAACAACACCGATATTCCTCAGCACCAGATTGAAGCAATCGCCCGCTGTATCATGCCGGACATTCTCGCTTTCTACGAGAGCGAGGAGGGCCAGCGGGAATTTGCCGAATGGAAGAAGCAGAGAGAAATGGAGAAGCAAGAGTCCAAAACAGAATAAGGGCATAGCAAAGGCGGGGTGTCACCATTTTGGATGACACCCCGCCTTTTTTGCATTTATGTGGCTTTCTTCTTTTTCCGTGGCCCCCTTGGCTTGGAGGTGGGCTTTCGCTTCACCCCGTTGCGGAAGTAGGCGGTTTCGTAACGGTCAAAGAAAACAAATAATCCGAACCCATCACCGATTGGAAATAGGTTCGGATTATATTGGTTTGGTGCGGATGACGGGACTCGAAAATGGGAGATTGTCTTTTTCCCCCTTTCTTTGTGCAATATACCCCCTGTTATTGCTGGTTTTTCCGTGGTTTCTCTCCGCTTTTCTGCGTCCTCTTGGAATGGCCTTTGACCAAAACAACGACCAAACAACGACCAGCCAACGACCAGGAGGGCAGCAAAAAGCCGGGGCCTCACGCCCCGGCTTTTTCCTTGTCCCGCTCCATGGTCTCCTCAATGGCACGGGCTATAAATGCGTTCACGCTCTCCCCGTGTTCCGCTGCATGGGCCTGTATGGCTGCTTTGCGGCCCTTGGGGACTGTCAGGTTAATGCGGTCATAGTTTTCCTTCTGCCAGTTGTTCTTGTACTCCGTTTTTCCTGCCACAATACCACCTTCTTTCTGGGGGAGCCTCTAAATTTTTTGCATCTCCTCCACTATGGCTATATTATACCCGATTTGTCAATCGTGCGCAAGATTAAATATACATAAAATATCGTGCGCAAGATTGTATGGATTGCCAATAGTAAAAATCGTGCGCACGATGTATAATAAGACCATGGAAAGGGGGAACACCCCCAGAGATCAGGAGCGGGAAACGCATTCCCCGGTAACAGGCAAGGGCCGTGAAAGGACTCACGCCCCGCTCCCCCCACACAACAACAGGAGGTGCGCACCATGAGTGCCAACGAACTGGAAAAGAAAGTCCGGGAGCTGCGACAGCTCCAGAGCCTCATCGAGGAGGCCCAAGCAGAGGCTGAGGCCATCAAAGACCAGATTAAGGCCCACATGGGGCAGGCTGAGGAGCTGCGAGCGGGAGAGTATAAGATCACCTGGAAGCCCGTCACCTCCTCCAGGCTGGACAGCAAGGCCCTCAGAGCCGCCGCCCCTGAGCTGGTGGAACGCTTCACCAAGACCACCACCGCCCGCCGCTTCTGCGTGGCCTGAGCGGGAAATACACCCCCCTGGGAGCGGGTCATGGTAGCCCGCTCCCACCTGGTTATTTTCGCAAGTGCATTTGCCCATTTGGACAAATGCAAGTTGCCGTTTCCACCCCCTTCGCACATCATCCCCCGCCCGGGGGGTGGTGTGCCTTTTTTTGCTTTCGTGAAAACCCGGTTGGTTTCCTGGGTTTTCTCCGGTTTCCGTGGATCCACCCGGCTTCTCCCGGTTTCTGACCCCCCCTCGTGTGCGTGCGTGGCAGGTGATTTCGCAAGAGCCCCTCTCGGTCCCCGTGCTGGGGTGCATCCCCGCACACCCCCCGGGGGGTCTCCTGGGAACCACACCCCCCTCCCGCATCACGCCCGCTGTAATTT
>NZ_JACSNZ010000032.1 GCF_016902575.1 Pseudoflavonifractor capillosus
CCTCTTTTCGTGAATCTTTTCTCCATTGCTCCATAAAGCACACCCCCACATCTGATACCATTTTACCAGATGCGGGGATGTTTTGGAAGTTTTTCGACAGTCTGAAAAGGGTCTGCTGCAAAATGATAATTTTGCAGCAGACCCTTTCTTTTTTCATCTCTCCGTGGTATGATACCTGTAATCTAGCACACTAAAGCGAGAGGAACAGATATGAGAATTGTAGTGAAAATTGGCACATCTACCTTGGCGCATCCCACCGGACGGCTGAATATCCGCCATGTGGAGGGGCTGGTGAAGGTGCTCTCTGACCTGAAAAATGCAGGGCACGAGACCATTTTGGTCTCCTCCGGCGCCATTGGCATGGGGGTGGGCAAGCTGAATCTGCCGGGCAAGCCCCAGGATATGCCCACCAAGCAGGCCGCAGCCGCCGTGGGGCAGTGTGAGCTGATGTACACCTATGACCGGCTTTTTGCCATGTACAACCACACCGTGGCCCAGATCCTCCTCACGGGAGAGGACATCGACCACCCGGATCGGCGGGAAAACTTCCAAAACACCCTGGAGCGGCTGCTGGAGATGGGTGTGCTGCCCATCATCAATGAGAATGACACCGTGGCCACCGCCGAGATCAAGGTGGGGGACAACGATACCTTAGGGGCCATTGTGGCATGCAGTGTGAGGGCGGACGTGCTGGTGCTGCTCAGCGATATCCGTGGCCTGTACACCGCCGATCCCCACAAAAACCCCGATGCCCAACTGATTGACAGGGTAGACCATATTTCCCCGGAAATAATGGCTCTGGCTGGCAGCGCTGGCAGTGCCTTGGGCACCGGCGGTATGGCCACCAAGCTGCGGGCCGCCCAGATGGTGATGGAGCAGGGGTGCGACATGGTCATTGCCCACGGGGAGCACCCGGAGCTTTTGTATGATTTGGTAGAGGGCAAGCCGGTGGGAACCCGGTTTTGCGCTGGCAAGGAGGAATGAACATGACCACCCAGGAATTGCTGCACCGGGCCAAAGGGGCCAAAAAGCAGGTGGCAGGGGCCACCACCCAGGAGAAAAATCAGGCTTTGCTGCGCATGGCGGATCAGTTGGAGGCCCACATGGAGGATATTCTGGCTGCCAATGCCCAGGATGTGGAGCGTGCCCAGGGGGTCATCGCTCCGGTGATGGTGGATCGGCTGCTGCTCAACCAGCAGCGCATCCGGGACATGGCACAGGGGATGCGGGAGGTGGCAGACCTGCCCGACCCGGTGGGTCAGGTACTGCGGCGAGAGCAGCGCCCCAACGGACTGGTGATCGAAAAGACCGCCAGCCCCATGGGAGTCATTGCCATCATCTATGAGAGTCGGCCCAACGTCACCTCAGATGCCGCCGCTCTGGCTTTGAAGGCGGGTTCCGCCTGTGTGCTGCGCTGCGGCAAGGAGGCGCACCAGTCCGCTGCCGCCATTGTGGCGGCCTTGCAAGAGGGCTTACAGGAGGCGGGCCTGCCCGCCGACGCTGTGGTGTTGGTGGAGGACACCACCCGGGCCTCGTCCACGGAACTGATGCAGGCCAACGGCCTGGTGGATCTGCTCATTCCCCGGGGGGGAGCGGGACTGATCCGGGCCTGTGTGGAGCAGGCCACCGTCCCCGTCATCGAGACGGGCACCGGCATCTGTCACGTGTACGTGGACAAAGGGGCGGATCTGGATATGGCCCTGAACATCCTGGAGAATGCCAAGTGCTCCCGCCCCTCGGTGTGCAACGCCTGTGAGGTGTGCCTGGTACACGCCGATGTGGCGGCGCAGTTCCTCCCCATGGTCTATGAGAGATTGGTGGAGCAGCGGGTGGAAAACCCGGTGCAGCTGCGCCTGGACCCACGGGCGGCAGCCATCATCCCCGGCACCATGGCGGGAGAAGGAGATTTCGACACAGAGTTTCTGGACTACATCCTGGCTGTGGGTGTGGTGGACAGCGTGGAGCAGGCCATCGACCACATCAATGCCCATTCCACCGGCCACAGCGAGGCCATCATCACCGCTGACGAGGAGGCCGCCCGGATGTTTACCACCCAGGTGGACAGCTCCTCGGTGTACTGGAACGCATCCACCCGCTTCACCGACGGGGGCCAGTTCGGCCTGGGCTGTGAGATGGGCATTTCCACCCAGCGGCTCCACGCCCGGGGTCCCATGGGGCTTTGCGAGCTGTGTACCTATAAGTACATCGTCCGGGGCAACGGACAGGTGAGATGAATGATAAATGAAGAATGAATAATGAAGAATGCAGGCCCTCCAGTCCCTGCCCCTTATGAAATCCGTGCCGCAGGCACACCATAATTCTTCATTTTTCATTTTTCGTTATTCATTTGAGAACATGAAAAAAGGATGCACGCAGTGGAAGCGTGCATCCTTTTTCATGTCTTCAGTTCCCCAGCTGATCCACCACGCCGGGCAGCTTGGCAGGATCTCCCACGGCCATCAGCACCGTGTTGTCCACCCGGCGAATCACCGCATTTTCCAGGCAGGGCACAGCGGCGGGGGCGTAGTCCTGATAGGTTTTGAGCTGCTTGTCCAGCCGCTTTTCACAGGCAGTTTCGGCGGCCTGGGCGGCCTGCTCGTCTTTCAGAACAAGGATGGCCAGCTCGTCGGCGCTCACCGAGGCATTCACCGCCAGATAGCCCACGCCGCTCTGGATGGACTCCCGGTCAATGTCGTAGAGCATCGCCAAGGTGTCCAAATCAATTTCTTGCATCTCTCCGGAGAACACACCGGAGTCCAGCAGCACCTGAGCCTCCTCTACGGTGTAGCCGGAGGGCTTTTTTTCCTCTTTCGGTGCGGGGGAGCAGCCCACCAGGCCCACGGCCAGCAGGCCAGCCAGGAGCAAAGCCAATTTCTGTCTCATATCTGTAAACACTCCTCTAAGATATCTGGAAATTATCCCTGCTTCCGGCTCTGGTCAAAGCGCTGGAAGCTCATGGTGTGGCTGGCCATATAATCCACCCAGCGACGATAGGCGCCGGGGGAGAAGTGCACGCCGTCGGAGGCCAGATCCGCCGGCAGGGATCCGTTTTCATCCCGATAGGCCGCTCCGGTGTCCACCAGAACTACCTTGTACTGAGCGGCCAGCTCCACGATCACCTGGTTGAAGGCGGCCACATTGCTGTTGTTGATGGAGGCGTTGAGCTTGTATTTTTGGGCTGTTTCCTCGTTGACAGGGGGGAGAGTTTGCAGGTAAATGACAGCGTTGGGCTGGATTTCATTCACCCGCTGCAACAGCTTGGACAGCCCCGAGCGGTAGCTCGCCAGAGGATAGCCCAGCTCATTGATGCCCATCATGATATACACGCTCTGGTACTGCTTCAGAGCCAGAGCCTCCAGAATGGTGTAGTCCTTGCCGTCAATGGAGACTACCTTGTAGTCTGGGCTGTCCACTCGAAACACATTCATGCCCCGGGAAAAGAGAAAGTCCCCGTACTTCAGGCCGCTGAAAGCCTTCAACCCTTCCGTGCGGGAGTCGCCAATGAAAGCGGCGGTTCCAAACCAGCTGTCATCCACCCGAGCAGTCTCCTCCACAAAGGTGCCAAACTGGTAGGGGGTGCTGGGCTCCTGGTGGGGGGCTTGTGTGGCAACGGGCGCTTGTGTGGCAACGGGCGCTTGTGTGGCAACGGGCGCTTGTGTGGCAACGGGCTTCTCCGTGGGAGCGGGGGTAGCTTCAGAAGTAGGATCGGAGTCAGGCTCGGGCGTGGGCTGGGATGGGGCAGCCGTCACCGCCGCCGGGCGATTGGGCCCGGTGGTGGGGTCTGCCTGGGGGGTGAATGAAGGGGCCTGGGCAGTGGAGCCGCAGCCGGACAGCACAGATGCCAAACACAGTGCTGCCAAGACATATGAAAATCCACGAGGTTTTTGACTCATAGTACAAATCTCCTTGTTTTCCGCTGGGTTTAACTCATGATATCACGCAGGGAGTGGGGGGTCAACAACAAAGCGGTAACAAAGTATTATGAGAGTATTAAATTCGGCGAAAAAACGGTATAGTCATGAAAATTCATGATTCCAGAATATGGATGATATCGTGGTAAGATCCGGCGGTATAGGTGGGCTGAGCGGGGCCGGAGAGAGGCTGATTGTGAGGGTTATACCAAATGGTGTCGATGCCGGAGCGGTTACCGCCCAGGATGTCGCTGCCCAGTCCGTCGCCCACCATGACCACCGTGGAGCGGTCGGTGATATGCAGGGCATCACAGACCTTGTCAAAGAAGCCGGGCATGGGCTTTTGCACCCCCAGCTCCATGGAGATAAAGATGTGGGGGATGAGGGTGTTGAGGTGGGTGCGCTCATAGCGGCCCCGCTGGGCATTGGGCATGCCGTTGGTGGCGATGGCCAGGGTCAATCCCATGGCTTTGAGCTTCTCACAAAAGTCCCAGGCGCCGGGGAGCAGATAGGCGCCCTGGCCCACCGTGTTGACAAATTCCTGGTTCCAGACTCTGGGGTCGTGGTGGCCGCCCTTGACCCGCATGAAGGCGGCAAACCGCTCCACCCCCAGAAAGTCCTGGTCGATCTCGCCCCGGGCGAAGGCGTCCCACAGGGCGTTGTTGATTTTTTGGTACAGGGCCTCTTCCTGGGGGCCAAAGTCATAGCCCCGGCGGGTAAAGACCTGGTGCAAGGCTTCCCGCTCCGAGCGTTGAAAGTCCAGCAGGGTCATGTCAGCGTCCAATAGGACGGTTTGGTAACGGCTCATAGGCAAGGCCTTTCCTTTCTTGCATAGTGCATGCGCAGGGCGGTGGACACCAGCAGAGTGCCCAGGGCAATGCAGCCGGAGACACCGAAGGTGCGAATCAAGGTCTCCAGAAACAGCTGGGATTCTCCCCGGATGCCGTAGTCCACCGCCTGGTACACGGTGAAACCGGGCACCAGGGGGAAGTAAGACACCACCAGGTAGGAGATGCTGGGGCACTTGCGCAGTCTGGCCATTACCTCGGCGTAGATGGCCACGGCCACCGAGGCTGCCAGGTTGGAAATAAACACATTGTTGCCGGTCAGCCACATCACCGGCATATACACCGCCCACCCCAGCGCACCGCCCAGGCAGCACAGAATGGAGCCGATACCCCGGACGTTGTACAAAAGGCAGAAACCCAGACACCCCATAAAGGCAAAAAAGCAGTATTCCAGGGGAGAGTATACCAGCACAGTGGTCAGACCCACCGCAGAGGGGAACAGCTGCTGAGAAAGAGCTATGGCAGCGCCGGTGCCCAAGGCGATGGCCCCGGCGGTGAGCACTGCCCGGGTGAAGGTGGACAGGCCGGAGACAATGTCCCCGGTGAGCAGGTTGCTCATGAAGTTGGTGAACACCAGGCCGGGCACCAGCACCATGATGGAGCCCACCACGGCGGTGCCGGGATTGATGGGCAGACCCAGGCCCAGGGCCACATATACCACCAGGGCCAGGACAAAGCCGCTGGCCATGGTGTTGATGAAGAAGTTGGAGCGGGTGCGGTTCAGGGCCAGCATACACATACCGCACAGCAGGCCGGACACTCCGGCCACCAGAGACTCCAGCCAGCCACCGGAGAAGAACAGGGAGAAGAACACAGATCCCACAAAATAGCCCACCAGCTGCCAACTGACAGGGTAGCGGCGGATGTTGGCGGCGGTCTGCCGCACCTCCAGCAGCACCTGCTGGGGGTCTTGGGGGGGATCTGCACAGATGCGCCGGGACAGGGCATTGAAGCGCTCGATGCCCTCGATATCGGTGCCGGACACTGTGGCCTGCCGCATTCGGGTGTGGACGCGGCCATCGGGGTCTGTGACTGAGACGATCAGGCAGTTGGGAATGGCGAATACCTCGCACTTCAGGTGATAGGCCCGAGCCAGGCGGTGGAGGGTGTCTTCCACCCGGTAGATCTCTGCTCCCGAGTGGAGCAGCCCCAGGCCCAGCTCACACCAGCTCTCCACCAGCAATTCGTAGTTCATGCCCCATGTCTCCTTCCCGGAAATTCAGTCCATTCAGCCCAATGAGTATACCATATCATACCCCGATTGCAAGCCACTTTGCAAAAAAATGGGTCTGTTGCAAAATCACAATTTTGCAACAGACCCATTGTGGGGTGCGGGTCATTCTATGGTGAGGGTGTCCAGCATGGCCAGCTGGAGACCATGGTAGAGGGCGGCATCCTCACTGTCCATCACATAGGATTGCTCCACCAACAGGGTGCTGTGGTCAGAAAGCTCTAAAATCCAGAACTGACGGTAAATGCCGTCCTGGGGGCTGACCACCAGGGTATGGGCGGTGTAGTTCTGGCTGCCTACGGTCACCTGCTGGCCCAGATCCGGGATGTTTTCCTGGAGAATCAGGCCCTGACGCACGGTGGCGGCATCCATGCCGTTGATGCGGCTGACTGACAGGTAGTTACCAGGCCCCACCATAAAGGAATCTCCGTCTTCCCAGCCCTGTCGGGTAAAAATGGCGGGATCGTAGACCATGGAATAGCCCTGGAGGCTGTAATGGCGCAGCCCATTTGCGGTGTAGGTGGCCCCGTCCAGCTGATAGGACAGGGGCGTCTCCACATCCGGCTGGTAGGCGGGGATGTCCCAGGACTGATTGGGAATGTTGTCCGTAGCCGCCGGGGCAGGGGTATAGGTGCCCGTCAGAGTCTGGCTGGAGGAGCGGTTGGAGGTCGTATCCGGGGAGACGGGGGCGGCAGTGCAGGCACACAAAACCCCACACAGCAGCATAGAGAGCATACACAGTGATGTCCGACGCATACAGAGACCTCCTTTTTCATGATGACATCATTATATATACATCAATCCTGCGGAACAACAACAGAAGGGTTAAGAATGGTTACAATTTGTTTACGTCATCCCAATATCCAGGCGTTGACAGCGGGGGTGGAGAGAGGCTACAATGGGGGAAATAAGCCGAGACCAGGGCATGTGCAGGAGGAAAGACATGGAAGAACTTGTGAAGCTATATCGGGACTATGTGCAGCAGGCGGCCCAGCCCCACAACCAGAAACGGCCCTTTCAGGGGGCTTACGGGCTGATGGGCGGCCCGGCTTCCAACTCCTTTCACCAGCAGTTTGCCCAGGGGGTGGAGCAGGCCCTGGCCCAGGTGGGAGAGGAGCAGCGGCGGGAGGCGGTGGAGTATGTGCTCCGCCAGCCCCTGGAGCACAAAGCAGACCCCACGGTGTACTGGATGTTTGTGGCGGTGCACGGGGCGGTTCTGCCCTACCTCAAGGGCTTGACCTCGGAGCAGGCCCGGGACTTGCAGTGGTGGTATGAGCGTTCCTACCCCCGCCGGGAGCAGACTCCGGTGCAGCGGCGGGTGGTGTCCGCCCTGCAAAAAATCCGATGACCCCCATATAAATTGGGGAGATGAACCCGGAACCCACGGAAGAAATACGGGGTGCATGTGACTCAGCAGCAGCTGATGGTGTTCGTCAGAGAATTCCATCGCTTCCGCCACCGTCATCGGCGATGGACTCTGGTGGAGGTGGAGGGTCACGATGGGGAGTATGTGAAGATTCAGATATAGCACGCACAAACAATTAGCTGGTGGTGGTAGGGGAGAGGCATCCCCCTCCACATAAGAAAGAAGAAAGGATGTGTCACAGCTTTTGCGACACATCCTTTCTATATGTCTCTGTCCGAGATGAGTATTGGTGAGCAAAAATATACATTTTCACAGAAAATTATGCATAAACAGAATTGTAGCTGACATAAAAAGTTATATTCCCTTACAAAAACAATTTTGTGGGGGTACTTTATGTCTAATTTTCATTCCAATTACAAAGATATTCATAAACAAATTGCTATTGCTGATTTTACAGACGAGCAAATCCAAGAGTTAATCACCGCTCTGCAAATAAAGCGGAGTGCCAAATCCAAACTGACAAAGGAAGAAAAGGTATTCTATCAATGTTGCAGAGAACGGAGAAGTTATGCCCAAAACCAAGACTTGGATACTGTTGTCTGCCCTATTTGTGGTTCTGTCAAGGTTATCAAGAACGGAACAAGAAATGGCAGACAGAGATATTTCTGCAAGGATTGTCAAAAGACATTTGGAGATACCAACGGCACAGTTGCCTTTCGCTCCAAAATGTCTATTGGCAAATGGATTGAGTTTATCAAGTTGACCTTACAAGGTGAGAGTTGCCGTACCATAGCCAAAAATCTCCGTATCAACAAACAGACAGTATTACACAACAGATATAGGATATGTGCTGTTCTCCATCAGCTTGTCAGCAATCAGGACGATTTCAGAAGTTTGGCAGAGAGTGACGAGTATTACTATCCCTTGTCTTTCAAGGATATAAAAGACCCTATGTTCTTCTTGGGTACACTTGGCAGAATGCCATACACCCATAGAAAGTTAGATAAGAAACTTGAATATGTTGAGAAACAAGGATTTGATACTGAGTTCTTGCATTCCCTCCACAAAAATGCAAAGTTGGATAGAAACGAGTTGCTGAACTTTGTTGAAGAAGATGATTTGCAGTCACAAGAGAAGTTCTCTAATGCCCTAAACCGTATGGATACAGAAAAAGTCATTCAAGTCCTAAAAACTCTGAACGAACAGCAGAAGAAAAAGAGAGGTATCAGCAATCAGCAAGTATGCTGTCTGTCTTGTGTGGACAGGGATAAAAACCACTTTTTGCAGACTGTTTGTGTCGGCAGAATACAGCCAACTCATATCGAACAAGCCCTTGTCCCCCACTTCTCAAAAGATACTGTTTTGGTTGCAGATAGCCACAGAGCATATAAGACGGTAGCCAACAAGCATAAGATACCCTTAAAGCAAATCCCAAGTGGAAAACATACAAGCGGTGGGTACAGTCTCGGTCATATCAACGGCTACCACCACAACATTAGTGATTTTATGTATCTGTATCACGGTGTAAGTTCAAAGTTCCTCGACTACTATTTGGCTCTGTTCTATTGGATTGAAAAGAACAAGGACAAATCCTATCTTGACCAAGCCTATGATATTATCACTCTGTTATCCAATCAGACTAAGAAAATACCGCTTGCCAAGTTTAGGGACAAGCCGATATCCTTTGACTTGAAAGGGCTTTTGGGCTAAAAAAAGTTTAAATTTCGTTTTTGGAATGAGACAAATAGACCGAAGTATGCTATAATATAGCCATAGTTCGGAACTTTTTGCTGTTCTTTTCGTCTATATAGACAAGGAACAGTTAGACAAACTTGTATTTGACAAAGGAGTGTGTTTGTATGAAAAAGAAAACTGTATCCATAGTGTTGTTTTTGATTGCCTTTATTTCAACGTATTTGATTATTTGCTTTGCAATCCCTGGCATGAGAATTAAGTTAGAAGCAGAACCGATAGAAATATTCTTTAAGAGTATCACCCATATGGTGTTTTTCAAAACGATGATATCTCTTGTCGTTGCAATTATATTTGGTGCAATTCCCTTGTTCTTTGGAAAGAAGAAGTAAGCCAATTCCAATTAGTTGAACTGAATAGTATATCCCATAGGAGGAGCAAGGTCGATACACCTTGCTCCTTTTCATTGGGCATTCATAAAAAATGAATAAAAAGGTCAGTTATACATACCAATACTTATCTCGGACAGAGACTTCTATATTTACTGCACAGGGAGAATCATGCACTGGAAGGGAGTGAGGGTCTGCCCGTGGTACTGCACCGGGGTGGGGTTGTGGTTGTGGGTGGAAATGCCACGGCGGTTTTCTATGACGATCTTGCCGTAGCTCACCTTCTGCACAAACCGCTGCTGTTCAGCGCCCCAGTGGCCATGGACGTTGGAGAAGTTCAGACCCTCATAGGGAATGTGGAACTGCCCACTGTGGAGCTTTTCCATCTGGATGGGAGCGTCCGTACGGTTTTTCACCACCACGCTGCGCTCCATCAGGTCAAAGTTAGGTGTCTCACCAGGCCCTGGTCGTCGATGCCAAATCCGTAACTGGTGGATTTGGTGCTGAGCAGGAACATCTCTCGCTCTCGGCTAACTGCAATACTCATGGCGGCCCTCCTCCGCTATTTTTGTTCAATGTATCGACAATGATAGCACTCAGGGTATACTCCGTCAATATATTTACTAAATATTATACCTCGTGAGTAAAAAATCTGTAAAATATTTACTAAAACAATTACTCGAAATTATGAAAAATGCAGAGGAAAAAATCCTCTGCATTTCCGGTTATGTGGCCACATGGGGGCCCTTTTGGTGGGACGGTGAGGTTATCACACGCTGCCCCGCTGCTCCAGGCGGCAGGAGATGGTGATCTTCTTGGGGTGGCTCTTGTTCTGCCACAACAGCTCCAGGCAGAGCACAGCGGCCTGGGCGCTTTCCTGCATGTACACCTCCACCGAGGACAGGGGGGGCTGGGACAGCTGGGAGAGGGGGGTGTTGTTGAAGGTGATGATCCCCATCTGCTCCGGCACCTGAATCTCCCGCTCCCGCAGGGCTTTGAGCAGCCCGGGGGCTACCACATCGCTGGCGGCGAAGATGGCCTCCGGCAGGGGCTTTCCGCTGTCCAGATAGGCGATCGTGGCCTCATAGCTGCTTTTGGAGTTCATTTCGCAGTCTATGACCAAGTCGGGGTCAAAGCGCTCCCGCTCCAGCAAGGAGTTTTTGTAGTAGTAGAAGCGGGGGTCCATGGACAGCTCCTTGGTGTTGCCGAAGGTGTACACGCTGCCCAGGTAGGCGATGCGCTGATATCCCCGCTGCCAGAAGCAGCGCAGTACCTGGCGCACCCCCAGATGATAGTTGGGGACGACGCTGTGATACCGCTCCTCGTCGGGGGAGGAGTCCAGAAACACGATGTTGTGGGTGTAGCGGTGGAAGTCCGTGATCTCCTCCTGGGTGAATCGGCCAATGGCTACCACACCGTCCAGGGGCTGGTCATCGTGCTTGACAAAGTGCCCATCCTGATTGCGCAGAAGGGGTACAGTGGTCCATTTCTTTGAAAAACACACCTCATCCAGGATATTTTTCAGGGTCAGGTAGTAGATGTCCTCCAAAAGCTGCTGATGTTCAAACATCTGGGCAATGCCAATGCGCTTTTCCACCACTTCCTGGGGCTTGGCGGCGGGGGTTTCGGCCTCCTGGTAGGCCTGGTAGCGCTGCTGCACGGTGCGATAGCCCAGGTCACGGGCGGTTTGCACGACCCGGTTACGGGTCTCCTCAGTGACGCTCAGGGAGGGGTCTTGATTGAGCACCCGGGAGACCGTGGCCTGGGAAACCCCGGCGATGGAAGCAATTTCTTTTAAGGTTGCCATGGTGACACACCTCCATACAGAGAATGGACAACAAGATTACTAATAATTTTACTACATTTGACACCATGGCACAAGTGGGAAAATAAAAAGGCCCTCCGCCGGGAGGGCGGAGGGAGCGGGGGGAGGATCATGGGGAGCTGGTTCCATGACCGTTAACCAGGGAATACAGTACCACATCTCTCCAACGGCCATCTTTGGAGAAAAAATAGTCTCGCAAAACCCCTTTTTTGGTCATACCTACTTTTTGCATGACCCGCTGGGAAGCGGAGTTATCTACGCAGCATTTGGCCTGCACCCGGTGGAACCCAACCTGGTCCAGCAAGTAGCGAATCACCGCAGTGGCGGCTTCTGCGGCATAGCCATTGCCCCAGTATGCTTTGCCAATCTTCCAGTCCAGCTCACACCAACGGTTTCGAGGGCTGAAATCATCCACGAAGATTTCTTCGATTCATTGGCCAACAGGGCAGCAACCCCACACATACCCCCAACAGGGCTGGGAGCATCCATCCAAGGCCCAGGGAATCCAGGGGCAGATATGCTTTTGCCCACTGGGTGAGGGCAAAGAAGCACCCAGTAAAGAGAAGGGAGAACACCCAGGTGTATTTCTGAGGAATGTAGGGCAGCAGGGCAAGTTCAAAGGATGCGCTGCCGGTGCGGGGCAGGGCAAACAGGGGTCCAATGAGCAGGTAAATGCCCACAGAGAGGAAAACAGCAAACTTTTTGCTCACCAGGGAGCCCAAATCGCTCATGGACGAGCCCACCAGCACCACGGCGATCATGCCCAAAATGGCGATGCCTGCATCGGTGAGTATGAAACCCGCCAGGGCTGAGACAAAGTTGGTGCCCGCCAGTTGTCCCATGGCCGGGGGGAAGATCATGTTTCCTGCCCCGAAAAAGATGGCAAACAGGGTCAGGGAGACGGAGAGGAGCTGCTTTGCATTCAGTTTTTTCATAAAGTTGGTTCCTCTTGGGTGGAAATCGGTTGGAGGGCGGACGGGGTGGCCCGGTGCAGGGAGACGACATTCTCAATGTGGGCCGTGCGGGGGAACAAGTCCACCGCCTCGGCTCGCCAGGCCTCATAGCCCAGGGCGGCAAACCGCTTCAAATCCCGGCCCAGGGTGGCGGGGTCGCAGGAGACGTACACCACCCGAGGGGGTGCCATGCGGGCGATGGTGTCCACCACGTCGGGGGCAAGGCCCTTCCGGGGTGGGTCTACCACCACCACGTCGGGGGTGATGCCCTCCTGCTCCAGCTGCACAGCCAGTTGGGAGGCATCGCCGCACAAAAAGCGGGTTTTGTCCGCCAAACCGTTGCGTCTGGCGTTTTCCTTGGCATCTTCAATGGCCTGGGGCACCACTTCCACCCCAATGACCTGGGCGGCGTGGGGAGCCAGGGTCAGGGAGATGGTGCCAATGCCGCAGTACAAGTCCACCACCGTCTCGGTTCCGGTGAGGGCGGCAAACTCCACCGCCCGCCGATACAACACTTGTGTCTGGGGCTGGTTGATCTGGAAGAAGGAGGGGACGGACAGCCGGAAGGTGTGGCCGCACAGGGTCTCCTCCAGCCAGTCCTGGCCCCACACAGTGCGGTACTCCTGCCCTAAAATTACGTTGGTTTTCCGGGTGTTTACGCTGAGCACCACACCCACCAGGGAGGGGACGGCGGCTTTCAAAGCGTCCACCAGCTGGTCGGCGTGGGGCAGCTGCTTGCCGTTGATGATGAGGCAGCACAGCACTTGCCCCGCCTGATTGGTGCGCAGGTACAGGTGGCGCACCAGTCCCTTGCCCGTCTTTTCCTGGTAAGGGGGAATGGAATACTCCTTCATCCAATCCGCCACCACCTGACGGCACAGGCTGTCCACCTGGGGCTGGAGGTGGCAGTGGGGGATGTCAATGACCTGGTGGGTGCGGGAGCGATAGTAGCCGATGCCACTTTCACTGACGGGGAACTGCACCTTGTTGCGGTAGCCCTGGGTGTTTTGGGCGCCATGGATGGCGGACACGGGCAAGTCCAGCCCGCCCAGGCGGTGGAGAGCGTCTTGCGCCCGCTGGCGCTTGGCCACCAGCTCCTCCTGGTAGGTCATGTGGCGGAATTGGCAGCCCCCGCACTTATCATAGTGAGGGCAGTCCGGCTCCTGCCGAGCGGGAGAGGGGGTGCGGAGGGTGACAATGTGGGCCCAGGCGGCGTTGTGGCCCACGTGCTCGATGCAGATGTCTGCGTCTTCCCCTGCCACTGCCCCGTGGACAAAGACCACCATGCCGTCAATGCGGGCTACCCCGGTGCCGTCGCTGGCGTAGCTTTCTATGTGTGCGGGATAAATCTGTCCTTTTTGCAGTGCCATGGCGGTCATCTCCCCTCTGCTGCCTGGGCAGCCTGCTGTTTATGCAGCTTGTGCAGCTGCTTTTTTCGACGGTTGGAGAAGCGGTCTTCCTCGCTGTAAATGCAGCCGCAGTATTTTTGCATGTACAGACCCAACGCCCGGGCCTGCTCTTGACCGTCCCGGAATCGGGGACGGAAGTCGTAGGGCAGGAATTCCACCCCGTACTTTTCTCCCACCTTGGCTCCAATTTCACACATCAGTTCCCGGTTTTGGTAGGGGGAGATGAGCAGGGTGGAGGTGAAGGCGGTAAAGCCCCGTTCTGCGGCGGTTTTTGCGGTCTCCTCAAACCGGCGGGCATAGCACCAGGAGCATCGGGCATCCGAGTTGGCGGCCACGGCGGCGGTAAATTCCCGCAGGCCGTAGTCGTCCACCTCCACCAAAGGCAGGTCAATCTCTTGGGCGTACTGGCGCAGGGTGTCCCGGCGCTGCTTGTACTCCAGGAAAGGGTGGATGTTGGGGTTATACCAGAAGCCGGTGGGGGTGTGCCCCTCCTCCCGCAGTTGCTGAATGCAGGCCACCGAGCAGGGGGCACAGCAGATATGCAGAAAAATATTCATAGAAGCTCCTTTATCATAGCCGTTTTGCGGCTGTGATACCGTGACGGAAAGGCCGGAATGGTATCATGCCATGTTTTTTGGTTGCCCCGCAAGGGGCGAGAAAAACGGCCATTAAAATCCCGGTATCATAGCCGTTTTGCGGCTATTATACCATGGTGGCCTCGTCCCCGCAAGAAAGGAAGCGGGCCGGGCAAAACAGCCGGGTTAAAAAGATGTATTTACTTTTGCTCACAAAAGTGATAGGATAATAACAGTCGAAAGTTGTGGAAATTCCACGAACGAGATCACATAACTCTGCCCGTCCAGGGCAGACCGAAAAGAGGAGGAGATTTTATGCGGTTCTGTGAGTATTGCGGCAGCCAACTGGAGGATGGGCAGCAGTGTACCTGTCCCCAGGCCCAGCAAAAGCAGCAGGAACAGGCCACGCCTCAACCCGAGATGTGGAGCCAGCCTGCCCAGCCGGAGCAGTCCACGCCCCAGCCCCCCCAGTCCGGTCAGCAGGGATATGGCTATGGGCAGGCAGAGGAAAGCCAACCTGGCTATGGCTATCAGCAGCAGGCAGGTGATTCCCAGCAGTCCGGGTATGGGTATCAACAGCAGCCGGGTGCGGGTCAGCAGCAGACCGGCTACGGGTATCAGGCCCAGGGCGGGCAGGGTCAGCCCGGGGGACAGCCCTCGCAGCAGGCCCAGCAGTTTGCCCAGATGGGAAAGCAGATGCGGGACACCACAGTCCACGCAGCCAAGAGCCTGAAGCCCTTTTTCTCTCAGTATCTGGCCTCCCCGGTTCAGGCGGTGCGCACCGCTGTGGCGGAGAAGAATCTCACCCTGGCAATCACCTTGACGGTCATCCGGGTGGTGGTGGTCATCGCTTTGCTGTGGAGCATGGTGGGGAAGGTGGCCGGCATCCTGCGCAGTGCAGTTGGAGCCTTGGGGGCATTGAGCAGTATGCTTGGAAGCAGTGCTGCCATGACAGTAAAGGGGAATGCCCTGGGCTGCATTGTGTACGGACTGCTGATTGCAGTGGTGGGCATGGCCCTGTTTACTCTGGTGCTCTTTGTGCTCAGCCGCATCTTTAAGAGCAGCAGCAGTATTTTGGATGTGTACATTGCCAACAGCGCCAACGGCGGTGTGACCACGGTGGTGCTGGCGCTGGCCTTCCTCTGCTCCCTGTTCTCCCTGGAGCTGGGGCTGGGCCTGGTGGCGCTGGCGTGTTTCAGCGCCGTGCTGTTTGGCAGCCTGTCTGCCCAGGTGGTGTGCGGAGAGCAGGACAAGGGAATGTTCTGGCTGTGCTATTTGGCAGGGGCTGCGGTGGTGCTGCTGGTGAGTTGGTGGCTGATTCCCACCATGGTGATGCAGGCGGTGGGCGGCATTGCCCTGTCCATGAATGGGGAGACCGTCACCATCCGTCAGATGCTCAAGCAGTTTGAGGATGTTGGGGTGTCCAATATCATCTCCGGGCTGTTCAGCAATATGATGTACTAAAATCTCAAAAATGCAACCATTTTTGAGAGGGAATGCAGCCCGCTGCATGCATCCTTGGGTCAAAGGACGACCCAAGGCCACACTGGCGGGCTGAGAAGTGTTTTTCCCGATGCGCATGTCCCCGGAAAAAACGGATTTTCATTTATTTTCCGGCCCCTGGGCGGGAAAATTCTGCCGAGGGCTTTTGAACTATGAGAGATCATCGGTCCGTCTCGAATAGATTGAAGTTTTTGACAGGATAAAAAGGCGCTGCCAAGCTGGCAGCGCCTTTTTCAGCTCTTATTTAAGACTTTTTTCCCTTCTGGGCCTTCATGCGCTGCTCATGGTTGAGAATACGCTTGCGCAGGCGCAGGTTTTCGGGAGTGACCTCCAGGATCTCGTCGTCGGCCAGGAACTCCAGGCACTGCTCCAGGGACAGAATGCGGGGAGGCACCAGGCGCAGGGCCTCGTCGGAACCGGAGGCACGCATGTTGGTCAGCTGCTTTTTCCGGCAGACGTTGACGGTGATGTCCTCCATCTTGGGGCACACGCCCACCACCATGCCCTCGTACACAGGCACGCCGGGGCCGATGAACAAAGCGCCACGATCCTGGGCAGCGAACAGGCCGTAGGCCACGGACTCACCGGTCTCGTGGGCCACCAGGGAGCCGGTGTTGCGCCGCTGGATCTCACCCTTGTAGGGCACATACTTCTCAAAGACGGAGGCCATGATGCCCTCGCCCTTGGTGTCGGTCAAAAACTCGTTGCGGTAGCCGAACAGGCCACGGGAGGGCACCAGGAACTCCAGCTTCATGCGGCTGCCCACGGGAGTCATGGAGAGGAACTCTGCCTTGCGGGCGCCCAGCTTTTCCATGACTGCGCCCACGTTGTCGGCGGGCACATCGGTGACCACTCGCTCCACAGGCTCGCACTTGACCCCGTCAATCTCCTGGTAGAGCACACGGGGGGGAGAGACCTGGAACTCGTAGCCTTCCCGGCGCATGGTCTCAATGAGGATGGACAGGGACATCTCGCCACGGCCAGCCACGTTGAAGGAGTCGGTGGAGCTTTCCACCTCGGTGACCCGCAGGGACACATCTTTGAGGGTCTCACGGAACAGACGATCCCGCAGCTGGCGGCTGGTGACGAACTTGCCCTCCCGGCCGGCATAGGGGGAGTCGTTGACGGAGAAGGTCATCTCCAGGGTGGGGGCGGAGATCTTGACAAATTCCATGGGCTCCACAGCGTCCTTGGCGCAGATGGTGTCGCCGATGGTGATGTCGCCGATGCCGCTCATGGCAATGATCTCACCGGCGGAAGCCTCGGTGACGGGGGTACGGGCCAGGCCGTCGAAGGTGTACAGGCTGACAGCTTTGGCCTTTTTGGCCTCGTCGGGGGTGTGGTAGTTGCACACCACGATCTCCTGGTTTTGCTTGATGGTACCCCGCTCAATGCGGCCGATGGCGATACGACCCACGAAGTCGTTGTAGTCGATGGAGGAGACCAGCATCTGGAAGGGAGCCTCGGTGTCGCACTCGGGAGCGGGAATGTACTCCAAGATGGTCTCGAACAGGGGCACCAGATCGGTGCCGGCCACGTCGGGGGAGTAGGAGGCGGTGCCCTGACGGCCGGAGCAGAAGAGGGTGGGGGAGTCCAGCTGCTCGTCGGTGGCGTCCAGATCCATCAGCAGCTCCAGCACCTCGTCCACCACCTCGTGGATGCGCTGGTCGGGCCGGTCGATCTTGTTGACCACCACGATGACACGGTGGCCCAGCTCCAGGGCACGGGAGAGCACGAAGCGGGTCTGGGGCATGGGGCCTTCAGCGGCGTCCACCAGCAGGATAACGCCGTTGACCATCTTCAAAATACGCTCCACCTCGCCGCCGAAGTCGGCGTGGCCCGGGGTGTCCACGATGTTGATTTTGGTGTCCTTGTAGTGCACGGCGGTGTTCTTGGCCAGAATGGTGATGCCACGCTCCCGCTCCAGGTCGTTGGAGTCCATGACACGGTCCACGGTGGCCTGGTTCTCCCGGTAGATGCCGCCCTGCTTGAGCATCTCATCCACTAAGGTGGTCTTGCCGTGGTCAACGTGGGCAATGATGGCTACGTTGCGCAATTTTTCGTTTTGCATCTGTCGTTCTCCTTATCATAAGGCTGGGGGTTACAGCCGAAATCTACATACAGCCATTCATTATATCCCGAAAAACAACGAATTGCAACGGCAGAAGGGGAGAAAACCCGGGTCAATCCAGAAAACTTCTTGTGCCGCATTGACAGTTTGGTCTCAAGTGAGTACAATATACCAAGCAGTGGAAACCACCGGACAAATGTATAGGCCTCCGTAGTTAAATGGATATAACAAGCCCCTCCTAAGAATATGTTTTGACATCCGCCTTTGGAGGAAAGGCGATTGACAATCTGTTCGTTTACAACTTAATATTATTATAGATTTTGCAAATGCCCCCTTAGTTAAATGGATATAATAAACCCCTCCTAAGGGTTAGTTGTGAGTTCGATTCTCGCAGGGGGTGCCACAAACAACGCCTGAAAGCCTTGATTTTACTGGGTTTTCAGGCTTTTTTGATTTTTGCCCATTTTACATTTTAGCCAAAATCCTGTTAGCAAATGTTAGCAAGCCGGTTTTTTATTAACTCTGGAACACTCAACTTTCAGGCGGTTGGTCTGCTAACAAAAATTAGCAAGATTTTTGCCGTTTTGCTAACAAAATCAGCCTCTCTGCTAACACGACCATTTTTGGAGCAAAAAAGCTTGCTAACAGACAAGGCGGTTGACAACTTGGTTTTGCCTATATTACTTGTTTCTAATTGGTGAGTTATGCCCTGCTCAAATGCTATAATCTAATCGCATACTTTTTCATTTTTCACAGATGACATATAGTAAAGTCATCAGGAGGTGTTATTATGAGAAGCTCTAAATATCATCTATATTTGACCGTTTCAGAATACAACAGCATTGTAAATGCTCTTATCAATTTAAAGAATGCGCTCATCAGTCAAGGCAAGTACACCGATGGTGTTGACGATGTATTGATAAAATTGATTACTACTAAAAAGAAGAAATTTAAAGTAAAATAAGCCCTCTGATTAGATTACTGATATGCTCCCTCTATGAGAGACAGTGAAATAAAACACTGTCAATCATGGAGGGAGCATTGTCATGCCAAGGAAGCAAAAGTTAGGTGTAGAAGAAAAGATCAAGATTATACGAGATTATCTCAAGGGACAGATCAGCATAAGTGAAGCGGCTCGGAGAGGCAAGGTTTCAGGTGAGACAGTCAATCAATGGATACGCAACTATGAGGCAGATGGGGTAGATGCATTTCTATCGCGCAAAAACCATGTGTACAGACCGGAGTTAAAGAGGCAGGCCGTGGAGGATTATCTGTCTGGCATAGGAAGTCTGGCAGATATTTGCAGAAAATATCATATTGGGAATCGTGCACAGCTCAGGGATTGGATAAAGGTGTATAATGCTCATGGAGATTTCAACTCCGTAAAACACTCAGGAGGAGGAA
>NZ_JACSNZ010000033.1 GCF_016902575.1 Pseudoflavonifractor capillosus
GGGCTGGAACTGACCGAGACCATAGAAAGGACAATGCGCTGATGAAAAATCGAAAACAGCCCTTCGGATATCGAGTGGAAATGGGGGCAGTAGTCCTCCACCCCCAGGAAGCGAAATTGGTGGAATATATCTTCCGACAGTACCTCTCTGGCTTTACCTTCAACGCATTGGTGGCAGAACTCCGAAATCAGCCAACCCCCTATGATGTGGGAAAAGTGTGGAATAAGAACATGGTAGCCCGCATTCTGGAAGACAAACGCTATACGGGAGATCGTGGCTACCCGCCAATCATAGAACAAGAGATGTTAAATAAAGTTCTAGAAAAGCGCAGCACAAAGCAAGTATCCGTTCCAAAAAACGAGGCTCAAAAGCTTCTACGCCGTCTCAGTGGCCATTCGATTACGGAACGGCTGGAGCAAGAAGTGCTGAGTTTACTCAACCGAGTAATTGAGAATCCCGCATGTATCGAAACTCCAGATATCAAACCCGTGGATTCGTCTAATATACAGGAATTGCAACGAGAGTTGAATGCGGTTATGGGATGCCAGCCCATCGACGAAGAAGCTGCCCACAAACTCATCCAGGCCATCGCCGCAACTCAGTACAGCGCCATCAGCTCCTATGAATACGAAACAGTACGTCTCCAGCGGCTCTTTACAAGGTGTCAGCCAATGACTGAGTTGGATGCGGAATTGCTGCAGGTCTCCGTAGCTGCCATTCTTGTTCACAGTAATGGCTCCTTGCAAATCAAGCTGAAGAACAATCAAGTCATAGAAAGAAGGTGAAACAGCATGAGAGAACATCCGCCCAAGGTCATTACCATTCCAGCGAAACCTGACGCCGTAAACCAACAAGTTATCCCCCGCCAGCTTCGGGTGGCTGCCTACTGTCGAGTCTCCACAGACGATGAGGAGCAGCTCACCAGCTACGAGGCCCAGCAGACCTACTACACTGATAAGATTATGACCAATCGGGACTGGACCATGGCCGGTATTTTTGCCGATGAGGGTATCACCGGCACGTCCGCCCGTAAAAGGCCGGAATTCCTGAGGATGATCCGCCAGTGCAGGCAGAAGAAAATCGACATCATCCTGACCAAGTCCATCTCCCGCTTTGCCAGAAACACCGTGGACTGCCTGAACTACATCCGTGTTCTGCGGGAACTTGGCATTGCAGTTATCTTCGAGAAAGAGAACATCAATACCTTGGAGGCGGACAGTGAAATTCTCATCACCATGCTGGGAGCCTTTGCCCAGGCAGAGAGCGAGAGTATCAGCGCCAACGTCCGCTGGGGAAAACGTCAAGCTATGCGGGAAGGTAAGGCACACATCCAATATAACCGGCTATACGCCTACGAAAAGGGCGAAGATGGAAATCCCAAAATCATCCCGGAACAAGCGGAAGTAGTTCAGTCCATCTATGACCAATACCTGACCGGAGCCAGCCTGCGGATGATCAAGGAACGACTGGAATCCGAGCAAATCCCCAATGGAGTCGGAAATATTCATTGGACGCTTTCATCGATCCGTAGCATTCTGACCAACGAGAAATACTGCGGAGATGTCCTCCTACAGAAAACCTACGTCAGTGACTGCATCAGCCGGAAAGTCATCCGCAACACCGGTCAACTCCCCATGTATCTGGTACAAAACCACCACGAGGGCATTGTAGACCGCAAAACCTTCGATGCAGTACAGACAGAAATGGCACGGCGAAACGCTGAGAAAAGTCCATCCAAAAAGAATGCAATAACAGGCATGACATCCTATGCCAGCAAGTACGCTCTTTCCGAGCGACTGGTCTGTGGCGAATGCGGAACCCTATACCGTCGCTGTACTTGGTCCAGGCAGGGCAAAAAGCGTGTGGTATGGCGATGTGTCAGCCGCCTGGACTACGGCACGAAATACTGCCACCACTCCCCTACCTTGGACGAAGAGCCTCTCCAGCAAGCCATCCTCGCCGCCATCAACTCCGTCATGAGCCAAAAGACTTCCCTCATCCGCCAAATTACATCAGCCATAGAATTGGAGCTGGCTCCTGTCCCTGGGCAAAGTATGAGCCTTGCAGATATCGAGCAACGACTCACCGAGCTAAGTGGCCAGACACGGGAGTTGGTTGCAAAAGCCGCTACCGCCCAGAACTCCGCCCCCTACACCTCCCAACTGAGCGCAATCATGAATGAAGCCGCTGCATTGAAAGAAAAGAGAGCTTACCTGGAAAAACAACGACAGGACAATGCCCAAATTGTTCAGCGAATAGAAAATGCCGCAGCTACGATGGAGCAAACTTCTGCAAACATTTCCGAGTGGGATGAAGCCCTCATTCGACAGCTGGTGGACACCGTAAAGGTTCAATCAGCCGAGAAAATTACGGTGTTTCTCCGAGGCGGTGTCCAGATCGAGCAAAGCATGGTATAATAGTCACGATGAAAGGCAGGTGAACAAACATGATCTACGCCACAGGCGATACCCATGGAAATTTCCAGCGATTTCAGGCTAAGCACTTCCCGGAACAGGCTACCATGACCAGAGAAGACTACATGATCATCTGTGGAGACTTCGGTGGTGTATGGGACGGAAGCGAAAAGGAAGTGCACAAACTGGACTGGCTGGAAAGCCTGCCCTTCACCACCCTATTTGTCAGCGGAAACCACGAAAATTTTGACCTTCTGGCAAAATACCCTATAGAGGAATGGAACGGTGGCAAGACCCAACGCATCCGTCCTCATGTCATCCACCTGATGAGGGGTCAAGTCTTTGAACTGCAGGGGTACACCTTCTTCACCATGGGCGGAGCCAGCAGCCACGACATCGAAGATGGCATTTTGAATCCCTATGCCCCAGACTTTGAGGAACAGTATTGGGCTCTTCGCAGAATGGGGGCATACTTTCGGGTCAACCACCACTCCTGGTGGAAGGAAGAACTTCCAAGCCCTGCGGAGTATGCGGAAGCGCGGCGTAACCTGGAACGCGTCCACTATGATGTGGACTACATCATCACCCATTGCGCCCCAAGCGGCATCGAAGACACATTGAGCGACGGTGGATTCGTCCACGATCACCTGACCGATTTTCTGGAAGAAGTCCGAAATAAGGCAAACTTTTATTACTGGCTGTTCGGACATTACCATGACAATAAAATGATAGATGACCGCTTTGTACTGCTCTGGGAGCAGATGGTGCAAGTGCTATGAACGGCAAAGAACTGGATGTGGAGCAGTAATCCATACCAAAAATGCAAATAGGCCAAAGAGAGGCACGGATCACACGTCCGTGTTTCTCTTTGGTCTATTTCAGAAAAAGGCGCATTTCGCCAGAAAGGAGAAGTTATGAATATTCGTAAAAACATTGATTATTCCCCCATGTTTGATGCCATGCGAGTTGCAATGAGCACAGATATGCCCCAGATGAAGCTGTACTGCGAACTGGGCCGTCTCATTTGTCAACGCACGGAAAAGGGTGCCGCTGTGGCCGCCGCTGAGTACCTGCAACGGAATTACCCCGATGTTCCTGGCCTCTCCCCTCGCAATCTGCGAAGGATGCGTGACTTCTATCGTGTGTATGAAGAAAATCCCGAGTTACTGGATTTAGCTATGGAAATCGGCTGGACACAGAACGTAGTCATTCTGGAGGCAGATTTGAACACAGAGGAACAGCGCTGGTATCTGTGTGCTGTCAGGCGGTGGGGCTGGTCAAAAGCAGAACTTCGGCGAAAGATCGAATCCCACGCCTATCAGGAAGTTCATCTCGACAAATCAAACGATGAGTGCTGCACCGAATGTGAGAGCGATGAGAACGAAAAATCTGGTGAAGCAAACCCGTCTGAAACAAAAGTTTCTTACAGAATCAGCAGATATCAGCATCGAGGAAATCTGCAATCCTGGTTAAGCCTCGGTCCAACACATGTACGATTATCGTGGTATCGACTGCGCCAGCAAACTGGCCCGCCAGCTTACAAATAGATTTTCTCGAATTCTACTGTGTAACACTTTTCCTTAACGATACTTCTTTACGCTCAAAACAAATGTTGCAAATCGAAATGGATGGGTTACGGAAGGCTACATACTATTGATTGTGTTATGACAAAAAGCCACCACTTATTTATTTTGTTATACATTCATGCTTTAGTTTCAGAGTTTCTTTCGGATTACTTCAATTTATAGATTGCGAAAAATAACGTGAACCTTTATACTAGGGTTAACGTACTATCTAATATGGAAGCGAGAGAATACCATGCCAGATTATGCTAGAGATTTAAATACTGATATACAAGCAGAGAAGTTTGTAGACCGAATTCTTGGTATAACGGATGTGGGCGAAAAGAGACAGGCTATAAACCTTATTACGCAAGCCGAACGAAATATTAAGGATTATCCTCTATATCCAACAATTACGCATCAAGATAATAGGGATTTTCAATATCGCGACGAAAAAGCAAGAGAAGCTTTAAGAGTCCAAATTGTTAATGAACTTTTTACCTCAAAGCGTATAGCTAATGATGATGAAATAACCTTGGGTCGTGGTGGAGCCATGCCTCTTTCTGACGTTAAATTTGAGCGGACTGTTTTTTATGTAATTGGCCCCCCTGCTGCCGGAAAGTCGAGCATTGCATCCAAGATTGCTGATCATTGTGGTTGTTATATTTTGGATTCAGATTTTACAAAGCGTAAATTACCTGAATATACAAACCAAATTGGTGCTGCATCTCTAGTACATGAAGAATCAGATTTTTTAGTTTTTGGAGAAAATGGTTTAATGGATCAGTGCTTACAATGTGGTGCGAATCTGGTGATTCCCAAAATAGGCCATAACATTGCTTCAATTATAAAGTTTTGTACCGGATTGAAAAATGCTGGTTATAAAGTTTTTCTCGTTTCTGTAGATTTGGACCGTCAAAAAGCTACTAAGCGCGCATATAAACGATTTATAAATACAAATCGATATGTCCCTCTATCTTTAATTTTTGATGGATATAGCAATGAACCTACCCTAAATTATTTTAGACTCAAGCAACAAAACATGACGTGTTTTGATGGATATTGTCAGATTTCAACTGATGTTCCCATGGGACAGCCTTTTAAAGTAATCGAAAGTATGAATATTGATTTGTTGAATGATATCGATTGGGGGTAAATTCAATTTAGCTATGAAAAAGTTAAAAATAAATACTAAAACCGTCGTTAAAGGTACAACTGGTAGACCTTGTTCTCTTTCAAAACAACGATCAGCATCTTTTATCCACACAAATACAGGATCTATTGTTGTAGGAGGTTCTTGGAAAATCTCCCCTTCATCAGGAAAAAAACACTTCTCTCAAAAGAGCATTGGACATAATAAACTATATGAACAAGAAATACAGGATATTGATCGTGCTGCCCAAACACTAGAAAAATATCGCATCAACTAATTGAACGAGGGTCGACTTTTGGAATAGATTTTTTGGACTGTCTCAAAAGTCGACCCTCGTTTTATCCTCAAAGGCTTGCTATTCAAGTGTTTTTCCCCGACAGGCTGCCTACGAGAATCTGGACACCAATGTTGAAACAGTTGAAAACGGCGGCAGAAGCAGCAGAAAATCTGGAATCCGAACCCAACTTTCCTGAAACTGAACTTTTATTGCGTCCTACAAATGTGTCCTCATATTGCTCTGGCGTTTGAATGCTCAGAGTGGTATGCGGGCGTTTTTTCGAATGCCCCTACAAGTATGATTGATATCTCTTCATTCATTTGATATGATATTTAAATACAGTAATTAAAGTGGAGGGCCATCTTATGGGCAATCAATTATATCGGAAAAGATCTGTTACTCGAGACGGCAACAATATATACATCCACAAACTTAATCGTTCCTTGTGTGTCAGCGATTTTATTCGTATGATGTATGATGGTTTGTCAAGGGGCTATGAAGATTTCCATATTTATTGGAATGGCACGGGCACATCTGTCTATCCTAATGCCTGTGTTCCTGTTGCAGGAATAATTGAATATTATCGTCAGAAGGGAATAAAATTTCATACTAATATCGCAACATCTGAATACTTGAGCAGTTGCCATTTTATATCCCCTGTTTATCTTACCGATTCAGAAATCTCCACGCTTCATAACCCATTTGACCAAGTTTTTCGATATGATACTCCTTCGCAAGTCGCTGCGTTTACCCAAAAATGTGTCGATTGCATTAGCCGACAAACAATCTGTGAAGAAGGAATACTGAAAAGCCTAATTTGGTGCATAAATGAAGTGATGGATAATGTACTTCTGCATAGTCAAAGCACAGCTGGTTATGTAATGGCCCAATTCCATTCACAGAATAATCACATTGCAATTTGTGTATCAGATACCGGGATTGGCATATATAATTCTTTGAAATTAAGTACTCATCATCCTTCAAAAGCCATCGATGCATTAACATTAGCTATACAAGAAGGGGTCGGAGATGGACAAGGGCAAGGAAACGGATTATTCGGATTATATCAAATTGTACGCGCTAATGGAGGGCGGCTTACACTAACATCAGGCCCAGCTTCATTAATGTTAACAGAAAATTTGGATCTTCAAAAGTATGATAATATACCATATGTAGACCGCAATCATCAAGGGACCACTGTAGATTTTCAACTTGATTTGAATAAAGTTGTTGATATTAAGACTGCATTCTCAAGCATAGGCGGATTCGACGGATTTGATATCAGAATTGACAACATGCTTCAAGAAGATGATAGCCTCATGTATAATGTTTTCGAGAATTGTGAGGGAACCGCTACACGTGAAGCTGGTCGCTTGCTTATGAATGATGTTATAAATACAGTTAGAAGGGCGAACAGCAGAATTTGTTTAGACTTTTCTCAAATAGCGACAGTAAGCTCATCTTTTATAGATGAGTTTATTGCAAAGATGATAATTGAAATGGGGATAGTAAATTTCAATCAAATTGTATCGATTAGTGGGATGAATGATACTGTTAAACATTTATGTGAACGCTCAATTTATATGCGCATATTTGAGGAATGGCGGTCAACACACTCCACGTCACTATAGATGAATGAAGTCCGCTTTTCGAACACTTTTATCGAAAAACGGACTTCTCATTTTCTCAAAGCCTTGAGCCGCAACACCTTCCTCCTTCCCTAGTATGGAGGCCTTACATCAAAAATCGAAAAATACAAAAGTATTCTTTTTTGTTCTCTGATGCTATTTAGGCACTTATTTTCGAACTGAGAGATTTGCATCTATAGTGTTGGGATGACACAAAACAAAAGCACCTGCGAAAGCAGGTGTTTTTGTTTTGGTAGCCACAGGCTCATTTCAATGCTCGGCGGAAACGGCATGGATCCCTGATTCTAATGCCATGGTCCCTGGGTCAATCTCCCATCCCGTAGCTCCAGAACAGCATCGGCCCGGGCAGCAATAGACAGATCGTGAGTGACCACGATGACGCACCGATTCTGCTCATGGGCCAAGCGGAGTAACAGATCGGTGATACTCTTGGTGTTCCCCTCGTCCAGATTGCCGGTGGGTTCGTCGGCCAGAATGATTTCACAGTGGGTAGCCAAGGTTCGGGCAATGGCCACCCGCTGCTGCTCACCACCGGAGAGGTGGCTGGGATATCGACGCAGATGTGTCTGGCTCAGTCCAACCTGGGTGAGAGCCTCCTCCGCCCGCTGGGTGGCCTCCTGTTTGTCCACCTTTTGCAACCGCAGAGGGTACATCACATTTTCCTGTGCGGTGAGTTGGGGAAACAGATTAAAATTCTGGTAGATCACCGCCGCATGGTTGCGGCGATACAGGTCGGTGTCCATCTCAGTGGTAGCCTTCCCCTGAAACTGCACCCGCCCCCGGGTGGGCAATTCCAGCCCTGCCAACAGAGACAGCAGAGTGGTTTTTCCACTGCCACTCTTGCCCACAATGGCATAGAAGGAGCCGGGCTCGAAGCCATAGCTGAAGTCTTTTACGGCATAGATGGTTTCGTGTTTTCCCTGGTAGGAGAAGGAAACCTGTTCTGCTGTCAGCATTGCCATATGTCATCACTCCTGTTGTCTCAATATCATAGCGGGTCGGGCCAATACAGGACGAATGGCCGCCGCCATTCCTCCCAACAAATAGCAAGCAAAAAACAGCACCAAAAGCAACCACTGCCACCAAATGGCTGCGGCCAACCCGCAGCCTACCAGCGTGGGGAGAAGCAATTCCACCAAAATGGTGGTCAGCAGTCCCGCCCGGCTCAGCCCCTGTATCCGCATCAGGGCATAGCTGCGCCGTGTGCTGCGTACGGCCAGGAAGCTGAGCAATGCCCCCGCCAAAACCACCAGCATCAACAGGATGGGAATGGTGTACTGACTGCGGCGGATGTTCTGCTGGAGCGTGGCCAAAGTGCTGAAGTATTGTTGGTCATAGATGGTCAAGGCATAAGAATAGAGAGTGTCCCCGCCTTGGATGTCCACTGGCTGGAACCAACGCTGGACCCGATCATACAGGGTCTGAATCTGCCGGTTGTCCCGGACATAGAATTGCAAGGAATCACAGCTGACATAATGAAAGCAGTCCTCCATCAGGCTCTTAGTAAACCCCCAGGGCAGGTACACGGTGGAGGAATCCCCAGCGTGTACTCCCGCCACCGTCAGGGTCAGCTCCACTTCGCCCATCTCCGGGGACAGTGGGTCGTGTAGAAGCACCGTCAACTTCGATTGTTGATCCTCTGTCAGCTGCTGATACAGTCCCTCCGGTACCACACACATAGGGTCCTGAGAATCATAAAATTTATTCTGGGTCAACCATAGCACAGGCGCCCCCATGGTCTCGTCCAGGGCGGGTTCCAACTCCGGATCGGTCAACCCAATGATTTGCAGCTCCTGCCCCGCCTCATTCCGAGGTAGGGTGGCATAAAACTCCTTGGTCATCTGCAAGTCCCGCACATAGGCGGCGGCTCCCTCCTCTAAGTCGGGGTCAGCCAGGACTTGCAAATAGGTGGGTCTGATGCGTAGACCGGTGGTAGAGCTGCCCTGGATGTTGCTCACCACACACAGAATGTCAAAGCTGTTCTGGACCCGGTTCAGTTCCTGGTGCTGCCGGTCCATATAGCCGAAGAAATAGCACAGCAGCCCACAGCTGCACAGGCAGAACAGAAAATTCACGCCTAACAGAAGGGGTCGGCGCAGTAGCCGTTTCACAAGAAATGGGGACATCTGTCATCCCTCCATCAGCTTTCTCGGCCGCCGCCGGCTCATAAGCCATGTCTGGAGCAACATCGCTGCCCCCAAAACCATCAGGGACAGTCCAGCCACCAATGCCGTACCCTGCCAACTGGCGGCACTTCCCTGCGTCAACCCCTTAGCAATGAGCTGGGTATCCACCTGGGATGCGCTACTCATGGCAGTGGCAGAGACTTGCTCCATGCTCACAGACATCACTATATCCAGCACAGTCTGGTCCACCGCCCGGCTAAGAGCCAGGCCCAACACTGTGCCCGCCACTGCCAAAATGAGGCCGCTGCTCACCAAGTAACGGACTGCCCGCCTCTTTCCGGCTCCCACGGATATCATAATGCCCAGGTTGCGCCGCTCTCCCCCCTGGTACAGCACCAGGTAGAACAGGACGATTACACCCCAGCCCAACACGCAGGCCGCCATTAAAATTTGTGCGGCAGATTGCAGCTGCTCCACTCCAGCCTGGACCTGGATGTAGTTCTGATCGTCCACCAGCCATCGCCCCTCTGTGGTCTGCTCTCCAGTAGCTTGCCCAAAGTCCTGGGCTGTACCATTTTCAAGAACCACTGAGAGGTAGACCCCACCTGCATCTCCTTGGTAAGCGCAATCTGCCAAGGCTTTAGAAGGTGCAAACATGACATTGGGAGTCATGGCAAAACTGGCGGAACTGTCCCACCACCGATCCTGTCGGTAAATGCCCACCACGGTGAATGTCTCCTCCTGGGTGGCAAACCCATACTGGCTGAGATAGGGACGGATGAAGGGATTGTTCAGCTCCGTGCTGCCCCCAGGTACACTTCTCTGTAAATGTCCCGAGGAGGCAAGATGCCCCCCAAGGTTGGAGTACTCGCCATAATTCATCAGAGCCTCATATTGAGAGATGGTCAGAGAATCTCCCACAGACAAGCCCGATGCCCTGGCCACCGCCTCACTAACCACGCACACCGGCGCTCCCTTGCGGTATTCCTCTTGGTTGAAGCTCCGGCCTTCTACCATGTAACTACTTCCCTGCTGGAAGGCGTATACGCTCTCCAAACATTCGGTGCCCATCATGGGTACACTGTGCAGGGTAATCTCCATCTCTTCCCGGGTCTTGTGCCACAGTTCATGGGCTGGGTCAGCAAAAAATTCATCTATATCACCTAAAATGGGTGCGAAGGACGGAAAGCGGGGGTCAATGTCTCCGCTACTCACAAAACAATAGGTTCCGTCCTCCTGGAGATAGTTCGCTGTCAGAGGCACCCCGTCACCCACCTGCAAGCTCGCTGCGTACGCAGGTTGCTGTCCAGCCGACTCATAAATTTCATCCAGCAGGGTGTGCTGGAGCCCCGCATCATACGTTCCATAGAAGAGGTACCGCCCTCCCTCCTGCACATCATCCTCCGGATCTTCACTGACATACAGCAAATCCAGGTCGATCTCCTTGGAAATATCATAGGCCTCATGGGCGGCAATCACTTGCTCGACAGCCAGTTTTCCTCTGGTTCTCACCTCTGTGTAGGCGTGAACCTGTCCGTCCAGCTCGGTGGTGTCCATCTCCTGCGGGGTCCGGGTGGTATCCGCCTGGATCACACGTGCCACCAGCATCACCCGGTTATAAGGAGCATCCAAATCCATTTGATATGCTTTCTCCGTCTCCGCCGACGACACTGGGCGTAAAGAAGGGCTGTATGCTGCTGTCAGCCCCCGCATATCCACCATGCGCACCTGTGGCATAGCGGCGATTTGCCCCAGCTCCTGCTGGGTGAGGACAGGGGCGGACAGTACCAGGCCCAAACCTCCTGCCGCCATGGAATTTTCCAGCTCCTCCATCTGCTCCTCGGTGCGGGTCAGGACAGCAACGGATATGAAGTGTTCGTCCATGTAGTTCCGAAGCCCGATGACGGACCAGAGCACACCACTGCCCACGGCCAGCAGCAGTGCCGCCGCCGTCAGCGCTACCAGCCATAAAACACTAACCCCTGGGCGGCGGATGAATCGTATCCTTGCTGTCATGATTCTCCCCTCTTTCCAGATCTATTTTCCACAGTAACTGTATTCGATTTCGCTCCATTCTCCCTATTTATGTACCGTTTGCGCTGTGATGATTATGGATGATATATTATCTCAGAAAACAGAAATTCGGTCCGCATCGGCAGGGTTCACACGGATCACCACCTTACATAGATTCCAAAGCCTGTAGTCACACAACTGGCCCTGTTTCAGATCTTTCAAAATTCTGTCCTTATAGGTCATCAGAGTGGAAACTTCGTTTTCATGGAACCAAAAAAAGTCGATGGACTGCAGCAATGGTACTTGATGGGTATCCGAAACATAGGAGATTCCAACGGGAGTTCCTTCATATTGAAACTCCACCACCGCAGTGCCAGGGTCCACAGACTCTTGCACCTCTATCTGATACTGTTCACGAATTTGCTTGGAGAATCTTCCATCATTACTATTCAAACGTATTTTTTCTGCATGGGGAGAAAGGGACACCACCATGCTTTCTACTCGTGAAGTATTTTCCACCAAGATTTCTCCACCGTAAGAAAGAGCAGATACCTCTGCCAGTTGGAGGCCCACACCAATGCCCATCAGCAGAAGACCACCACACAGGAAACCCAAAAAGGTTCTATTCATGGTCCGGTTATTCTTCCACATCGTCAATCCCTTCCTTCTTTGTGAGCGTTTCACCTGCCACCGCAACCTCCTGATGGGCTTTCCGGCTGTCATCCGCCTTGTGGCGATGCCAAACCAAGTTGTTTCCAAGCCCAATCAACCCAACACAAGTGGACAGGATTCCCAAACAGCTTAAAAGCGCTCCCAGCAACGGCATTCCTTGAAACAGCCATACAACAATGACGCCTAGAAGCAGCAAAACAGCAATTCCTATAAATAGAACGGGTATTGCACACAGCAAAAGCACTCCATTCCACACAAACCTAGCGGTTGCTTTCAACATCCTTGCAAATCCGCTCCCCATCTTTTTGCATGGATCGCAGATGGCATTTCTTGTATCGTTTGGTGACTCCTCTAAAGTCCGCTCAGAACCCGTTTGAACCGCCCGGAAGAACCGCATGGCAAAACGTGCTATTTTGTTGGCGCCTGATTGAATCAGGCCAGCCAGACAAGTAATTTGGCGCCGGATGGAATCACTCATATTCTGACTTTTTCTGTTTCCGGCTGCGTATAAAGGGTCAACATGGTATGCCTCCAGGATTTCCGCTATCAGCTGCTGAACATCCCCGAAATCCTGAACAGCCTCCTCCTCTGTCAGTCCGCCAGACATTTTTATTTCGATGTGCTGGGCATATTCTTCCAAAATATCTTGCTGTTCCGCCTCGGCCAATACGGCAATGCCCTGTTGCAGCGCATTCAAAAATGATTCTTTACTGTTCATTCTTTTGCTCCTTCAGAAATCGATTTACCTGTTCCTGAAACACGTTCCATTCGGCCTCCAATGTGTCCCGGTAGAGAATGCCAGCAGCTGTCAGATGATAGTATTTGCGGGGTGGTCCCTCTGTGGACTCACGCAGATAGGTTTCAAAATAGTGCTCGTTTGTCAATCGCTTCAGCAATGGATAGATGGTCCCCTCGTTTACATCCACCACTTTTGAAACCTCTGCCACCAGTTCATAGCCATACATATCACGCTTGCGAACGGATTCTAAAACAATGAGCTCCAGCACTCCCTTTTTGAACTGAGCATTCATAGCATCTCTCCTTCTAGAATTATTCTACGCCCAGTACTATGCATTGTCAAGTACTGTTCGCTGTAAAAGTCTGTGAACTCATTTGCCTCAGACAGCAAACAGAGATGCGTATAGGATGGATTCTATGTTTCAGCATCTGCATCTTTTATATGCAGAACGGAGGGAACAACGGGATATCTCCCATTGTTCCCTCCGTGTGTGTCATATGGAACCAGATATTGATACTATGAACGTACCATTTCCTATCATATCATCCGATGCAGGCATGCACCGCTGCCGTGGCGCCGTCTGCCACAGCTGTGGCCACCTGGCGCACCTGCTTGACCCGTATATCACCCACAGCGTACACACCGGGAATCTGGGTCTCCATCCATTCGTTGACGGGGATGTATCCGTCTTGCAATTCCAACTGGGTGTACATCTGAGTATTGGGAACAGTTCCGGCGTAAACAAAGATGCCACATCCGGGGTCCTCAACGGTTTTTACGGAGCCATCCAGCTCACTGCGGATATCCAACTGCTCCACCTGATTTTCTCCCCGGACAGCATGGAGACGGGCGTTGAGCATCAGCTGAATGTTGGGTGTCTTTTTGACTTTTTCTCTGAACTCAGCAATGCAGCCTAGCTGAGGTTCAAAGTGGATGATTGTCACTTTTTTGGCAAGCCCAGCAAGGTACAGTGCTTCCTTCACAGCGCCGTCGGCACCGCCCACCACATACACATGTTTGCCAGCATAAGCACTGCCATGTTGGGCAGCATTCATGCCCATTCCCTTGCCTGCCAGTATTTCTTCGCCGGGAATCCCCAACTTGCGCCCGGTGCTTCCTCCTGCCAAAATGAGCTTTTTACACTCATAGCTTTCCTTCTCTGTGACAACGGTTTTCACATCTCCCTGCATTTGAACCTGCTGCACAGTCTCCTGACGGATCTCCACTCCTGCATCCAAAGCCTGTTGCTTCATGCGCTGAGCAAAGGTTTTGCCCGTCTCTCCAGGGACAATTCCGGCATAGTGGGTAACAGTGGAAACTTTTCCAATCAAGCCACCAACCTCGCCCTTTTCCAGCAACAAAACTCTCTTACCCCGGCTGACGCCGTAAATGCCTGCACTGATGCCGGCGGGGCCGGCTCCTACGATAACAATGTCATACATCTTGGTACGCTCCTCTCTTTTATACCAGGCCCAGCGCAAATTGAAGGCCCAAACTGACAACGGTAATGGCGATCCAGCAGCAGGCGCCCATGGCAATAGGTTTTCCACCGCTCTTGACCAACTTGACGATGTTGGTATTCAGGCCAATGGCAGCCATGGCCAACACGATCATAAACTTGCTCAGCTCCTTCAGCGGATCAAACACTGTAGCGGGAATCCCGTTCCCCACAGAGACCGTTGTGATGACGGAGGCGGCAATGAAAAACAGGATGAAGAAAGGAAAGATTTTAGACATTTGAATTTTTGTCTCTCCGTTTCCTCTCTCCTTGCGGGTACGCATAAAGGCCAGTACCAAGGTGATGGGAATGATGGCCAGCGTGCGGGTGAGTTTCACCGTCACCGCCTTATCCAGCGTCTGCGTACCCAAGTTCCACATGCTGTCCCAAGTAGCAGCAGTGGCCGTAACTAAAGAGGTATCATTGACTGCGGTGCCGGCAAAAATACCGAATGCCTCGCCAGAGGTGGTGTCAAAGCCCACCAGCTGTCCCAGTGAAGGAAAAACCAAAGCTGCCAGAACATTGAAGAAGAATATCACCGAGATGGCCTGAGCCACTTCATCTTCATCTGCATCAATGACAGGTGCAGTGGCTGCGATTGCAGAGCCTCCGCAAATGGAAGAACCCACTCCCACCAAAGTGGCAACTTTTCCGGGAATTTTCATTGCCCTGCTGAGGATCAAAGCCACAATGAGAGATACCGATATGGTACTGATGATAATGGGCAGAGACTGCCTGCCTGTTTGAATCACAATATTCAGATCCATGCCGAACCCCAAGAGAATGACTGCCCATTGCAACACTTTCTTAGATACAAATTTAATTCCATGATCCACCGAAGCGGGCCACTTCCACACCAACGTCACTACCATGCCTGCCAAAATGGCAATAACAGCGCCTCCAATGATGGGAAAGGCCTTTCCTGCAAACCAAGACGGCACTGCAATGGCCAGACACAACAGGATCCCATATCCATTCTTTTTGATAAACTGCAAAGCTATTCCACCTTTCTCTATGATTCCCTTTCTTTTATTCCTGTGCATTATACTCCTCAGAAACGAAAAAATAAAATTATTTATCTTGATATAACCATAATATTTCGTTATAATACAGTGATGGGAATCAAATGTTAAGGAGGTGGTGTACATGTTGGACTTTCGTATAGAGACTTTTTTAAGTGTATGTCGAACCATGAACTTCACCGCTGCCGCAGAAGAACTACACATCACCCAGCCCGCCGTCTCTCAGCACATCCGATATCTTGAAAAGGCCTATGGTTGCCAGTTATTCCTTCGGGACGGAAGACGGATCTCATTGACCCCTGCTGGGGAGGTTTTGCGGCGAACCATGGGGTCGCTGCAAAACGACCACCAAACCATCCTCCGGCGGATGCAAGAGGCAGGCAAAGCAACGAAAACTTTAACTTTTGGTGTGACGTTGACCATCGGAGAGTATGCCATCCTGCCCGCTCTGGCCCAATACCTCAAAGAATTTCCTGACACCAATGTACAGGTGCGCTATGGCAACACCCACTCTCTGGTGGATTTGCTCTGTGCCGGAGAGATTGACTTTGCTCTGGTAGAGGGTTATGTGCCCACAGACGACTTTGGTACCCTGGTAGACCGGGTGGAGCCATATATTCCTGTATGCGCCAAAGGCCACGTGTTTCAAAAGCCTATATCTGCCCTGAAAGACCTGCTGGGCGAGCGCCTTCTCATCCGCGAGGAAGGCTCCGGCACCCGTGAGATCCTGGAAAAGCTCCTTGCCGTGCGTAACCTGAGCCTGACTGACTTCAACCATTACGTCCAGGTAGAGAATATGCACAGCATGGTAGGCTTACTCTTGCGTGACTGCGGAATCGCATTTCTCTATCAAGCAGCTGTACGGGATCTGCTGGAGCAAGGGCTGGTTGAAGTCATTCCAATTCCCGACTTTCAGATGCAGCATGAGTTCACTTTTATATGGGACAAGAACAGCTGCTTTGCAGAAGAATATCAGGAAATTTGCCAACATCTCCACGGTGTGTGAGCCCATTGTCTTGACGAAGTGAGTTCCCAGTGTTACCATTGTCCGTAGCACAACCAAATTGCAAAGGAGCCATATCATGCAATCCCAAATCATATACCTCATCATTCTCTCCGCAGCCACCGGCGTAGGTGGCTTGGCCTTGGGCGGTCTTCTGGCCCTGCTGCTCAAACGAGAGTCCCCCAAAGGCACCAGCTTGTTGCTGAGCTTCACTGCTGGACTGATGCTGTGCATCGTCTGCTTTGATATGATTCCCGAGGCCATGGAGCAGGTGGAACAGCTTTACGTCCCTCCTGTGTGTCTGGTATTGGGTTTTCTCATCACTTTCGCCCTCAACGCTTGGATCGACAAAAGTATGCACCATGAAGACCACCATCATCCCCACCACTGTGCCTGTGGCCACCACGATTTGAAGACAGCTGGATTTGTGCTGGCTGCCGCAGTGGCTCTGCACAATATGCCGGTGGGTATGGCCGTTGGCACCACTGTGGCGGTGCAGGGTGTCTGTTACGCCAGCCTACTCACCGCGGTTACCATTGCCTTTCACAATATTCCAGAGGGCATGAGCATTGCCGTTCCCCTGCTCCATGATGGCTCTAAGCCTTTCTCTGCCATTGGAGTAGCCGCCCTCAGTGGTGTGCCCACGGTGCTGGGTGCTCTGCTGGGCTATTTCATTGGGAACCAGACCCCTATGGCCCTATCGGTTGCCATGAGCATTGCTGGAGGCGCCATGCTGTATGTTGTGTTCTTTGAGCTGCTGCCCGAGGCGTATCAGCAGTGGCGCTCCAAGTGGGCTATCCTGGCCACTGTCGTCGGCTTTGCTCTTGGTCTGCTCCTCATCTCCAGTCATCTGCACATTCACGTACATCCTCTCTGATGGAAAGGTGGAAGGAAAATGACAGATCGTGAACTGGTGTCCATGGCCTACGCTATGCTAGAGCGAGCCTATGCCCCCTACTCCCATTTTCCTGTGGGCGCAGCCCTATTGTGCCGAGGCGGCCAGGTATTTACCGGATGTAACGTGGAAAATGCCGCATACGGACATTGCCTGTGCGCAGAGCGCACTGCCCTGGTCAAGGCAGTCAGTGAGGGACACACCCATGATTTGGACACCCTTGCCGTGATCTCCCGGGGTGAGGAATTCTGTTGGCCCTGTGGCGCCTGTCGTCAAATGCTATATGAATTTCAACCCAATTTGCGCATTCTCGTGGCAAAAAGCGACCAGACTTACCAGGAAGTCTCCTTGGCGCAGCTCATGCCACACGGTTTTGGACCCGCCCATTTGAAAGATTTTTGAGAAATGTATAAACCTCCTTTCCCCTGCCCATACTACCATCGGCAGAGAAAAGGAGGTTTTTCACGTGTTTTTAGACAAAGTAGCCTTGTCCCTGGCCATCATTGGAGGTTTGAACTGGGGAGCCATTGGCCTTTTTAATTTTGACCTGGTGGCACTCATCAGCGGTGGCTCCGGCACCTGGTTGGCTCGCACCATCTACGCTCTGGTGGGTATCGCCGCCATCTGGTGCATCACCCTTCTGTTCCGGCCTTTGAATCACCAGGACAGCAGTCAAACCTATCACGGGTAACTCCGGTAAAAATTCCTCGGTATTCGCCGAGGAATTTTTATTTTAGTTCCAGATTGACACTCCCACCCAGGGCCTGTATCACGCCATACCCTTCACGGGCACGGCATCCGCCCACTGTGCCGGGATTCATCAGGTAGATGCCCTGGCGATACACCACCTTAGCCAGATGGGTATGACCAAAACAGACCACATTAACCTGTCGATGCAACCCCTCCTGCACCAGCTCGTCCAGTCCACTTTTTACATATTGGAGGTGTCCATGGGTCAAGAGAAACCGTACACCTTCCAGCTCTACCACCCGCAAATCCGGTGCCTTCCCCCAGTCACAGTTCCCCCGAACCAAATCCATGGGCACATCCGGGTAAAGAGAGGACAACTCCATGCCGTCCCGATAGTGGTCTCCCAGGAAGAAGACATGCTGAGGCCGCTCATGTTCCATGGCCTCCACCATTTTACCCATGGAGCCGTGGGAGTCGGAGAATACAAGTATTTTCATGGTAGTCACCTTTTCTCTGTTTACTCATATAATAGGAGCAGGTGAGCCCAGTACGCTCTCCTGCGATAGGAGGAATTGCCATGGCCAACTTGGATGGACTGCTTCACAATAAGCAGGCAGCCCAGCTGCTCTCTGATCAGAAGAAATTGGAGCAGTTGCGCAGTGCCCCGGAAACCCAGCAGCTGTTTTCCATGCTCCGAGAAAATACCGGAGAAGATTTGGAACAGGCGGCCAACCATGCCGCACAAGGAAACACCGCCCCCCTCGTCTCTGCCATTCGAACGCTGATGAGGGATCCGGAGGGTGTGAAGCTCATAGAGAAAATGAAACAACATCTCAGAGAGTGATGAAACGGGGGTGAGCCAATGGCAGAATGGGAAGAAAAACTGGAGGGCATTCTCTCCAATCCCCAAGCCATGGGGCAAATCATGGCGCTTGCAAAGTCTTTAGAGGGCGGAGAGACCAATCACACAGACAGCTCCCCTGTTCCGGCGGCTCCCACCCCTGCCTCGTCTCCTGCCCCGGATTTGTCCGGACTTTTGGGCAGTGTTGGTCAGCTAGACCCTAAGATGCTGTCCATGGCAGCCAAGCTCATGGGACAGATGGGGAAACAAGATGACCGACGCACCGCCCTGCTCCAGGCTCTGCGTCCCTTTGTCAAGCCGGAGCGGTATGCCAAGCTGGATAAAGCCATCCAAATCGCCAAACTATCCGTGTTGATCCGCGG
>NZ_JACSNZ010000034.1 GCF_016902575.1 Pseudoflavonifractor capillosus
TGAATTACATCATTGCCAATGAGCCCAGCATCACCGGTGTCGTCCAGGAGGTTCACGACACTTATATTCTCATCTACATTGAAACGGAGGGTTACCCAACCGGAGCTGATTGCTCCGTATCTCTGGACGTAGAAAACAAAGACGGCCTGTACAGTCCAATTTCTGTGGGCGATGTGGTGAGCGTCTACTTTGATGGCAACATCGCAGAGAGTTACCCGATGCAGATCAACACCGTGTATGCCATTACCTTGACGGAACCGGCAGACCGGACACAACAAAACAAGGGGTGAGCGGACATTTTACGCCGCTCACCCCTATCATTTTTAACAGAACTTCTCCCCTTTGGCGGAACTGTCACGGCTCTATCTCATAGGGCCAGGTGTTGATGCCGCCAAACTCATAGATATTAGTGTATCCCAATCCGGCCAGCGTGGAGGATGCGGTCTTGCTACGGTTTCCACTGCGGCAGTAGACCAGCACCGTAGAATCCTTTTCAGGAATCACGGCGGCGGCAGTTTCCTCATCTATGCTTCCCACCGGCAGCAGGACAGCTCCAGGGATGTGGCCGCTGTCGTACTCACTCTGTTCCCGCACGTCCAGGACAATCACTTCCTGGGTGTCCATCATTTCTTTGGCAGCTTCCTGGGTGATCTGCTCATAGGAGCCATCAGAGGTACCTCCACTGCATCCGGTCAGCAGCAGAATGGACAACAGAAAAGGGATGATTCGTTTCATTTGAGTTCCTCCAAAAGTCCGGCGGCAAAGGCTTTGTGGCCCTGCTCCGTGAAGTGTACGCCGTCGTAGGCCAGGGAGATGTTCCACCTTCCGGCATCGGCAAAGCGGATGCCAAGCTGCTCTGCCAGGGCTTGACAGAGCCGGGCAAAGGTATGGGAACCCTCAATAAGTTGCTGGCTGGGCACCCACTCACCCAAGGTCATTGGCGGTGGTGCAATGAGGAGTATCTTGCTTTTCTTCAGACGGATGCCAGATAGAAACCTCTCCAGCTTCTTGGCGGCCTGCTCTGGGCTTTTCCCCTGGAGCAGGTCATTGGTCCCCAGCATGACAATCAGCAGGTCAGTGCCGTCCGGGAAAGCAGGAGCGGCGGAAGGAATCTCCCGCCCGTTCTGTCCCATGTTGCAGATGGTCCAGTCAGTTTCCGCAGCCAGAATGTCCACCCACCGGCAGTCCGGATCATAGCGCCCGTCGAAATAGCCTCTGGGGTCGTAGCCGTAGGTGTTGGAGTCGCCGAAACAGATGATGTTCATTTAGTATTCCATATTCTCCCTTCAGCCTTCATAATGCGATAAAAGCGTGTTTTGTTATTACTCCCAAGTTTTCTGAGAAAGAATCTGGGCCAACTGTTCTATATCTGGTATTTCTGTTGACCCAAGTACCGTAGTCAAATCAAAAACACGTGTGCCCATTGGTGCGCGAGGCGTGCTTTTTCTAAAATCAGTTTCATAGAACTGTTGCACAAAGAAAAATCGAGTGGAGTCTAAGTCATATCCATATTTTTTGCCATCTAAAATTGCACGTTCAATAGCTTTCTTGCGCTCTTCGGTCAATTCTCCCAGCTCGACCTGATACGTTAATATGCCGTTTTGATCCCGCCTTCCTGTGATGATCGCTATTACTTCTCCCACCGCTCGAACGCTTTTATTTTTATATAACCCAAGATACCGATGGGCGCGAAACCCACGTTCAATGTTATCGTAGTAGAGATTTTCTCGAACATTGAAATCAAATGTTGTTCCTGCCAACTGCACTCTCATGAATTTCCAGCCGTCCGATACCGGGATCAAGTGATCGTGGTAGCAATAATTCAGGTAGTCTTCCAGCACCTCCTGCATCTCATAATCCCGGTCGTCGATGACTTCCTGGATCCGATTCACCAACTCTTCAAAAGTTGTATTAATGTGGCGAATCGGATTTCCAAGCGATTCATTATAAACGGCAAGTTTGCTCTCGAAAGTTTTCTGCTTTTCTATGTCCATATACTCTGGAGCTAACGTTAGCAGAACTTTCTGCTTCTCATTTTCAAACGATGACAGGTGCCGCTCCAATTGATTTGTATAAAACCAATCCGACAATTTCGTCTCTACCACAATCTTAAAGCTTTCCTGGGTGATTGTGGCATCCGGAACGCTGTTACTACTTTTTTCTTGGAGCCGAAACACGATCTCCGGTTCGAAGTTTTCGGGAAAAACCAGGCTATTTAAGAAGCGGAAAAATTTATCTGTGGAATATTGATATAACCGCGACAACAGCAGCATCGTATTGGCGGTTGCTACATTTTCTTTTGTGTGATACCGCTGGAAATAATGAATTTTCATATACTCCTCTCCCTGTTACAACCTACTGTAGAGCCTTATTTTTCTGCCAAACGACTGTAGTACCGCTCCAGCTTTTCATCGCAAATCTGTTCAATTTCCTGCTTTTCCTCTCGGGTCAGCTTTTTCCAGACGGACTCGTCCACCTGAATCACACCCAGGGTCTTGGTGTGGTGGAGTATCTGCATATCCTCGAATCGCTTGAAGGGGTTGGACAGGATGTTCCGCTGGGCCTGGGCGTCGGTATAGCTACCCTTGGCGTAGATGCTGTTGGCCTTCTCCACCACCAGACCAGCCGCTCTGCGGGCCTCGTAGAACTCCCGGAAATAGGTGACAATGTCGCTGAGTTTTACCCGGCCTTTGTCGTCAGCGAACAACAGCACCGCCTTGAGAAGCACCGGCTTGTAGGAGTAGCTCATGTCCATCTGCCGCACCATATCCAGAAACAGATCCTTACGGTTGGAGTCGTCGATGAGTGTCCAACCGTACTGCTCGGCATACTTCTGGAGCGTCTCTTCTTTGAAATATTTGAAGGTCCGGTGCTCGCTCATGGGCACCACCAGATCAGGTACCAGCAGGCCGTCCCGGACATACCGCTCGATGGTCTCTGTCTGCACATCCACACGGCGGACAAACTCCATCTGGGAAATCATGCCGACGGCTTCCTCCTGCCAGTTGAAGATGTCCACCAGCTCGTAGTCCAGGGCGTCCACCGGCCAGTCGATGAGGGCATCCGGGCGCTCGCCCTTGTCATAAAGGCCCTGCTCGGCGGCTTTCTGCCCCTTGGTGCCCAGCACCAGGGCACCGGGCTTATATTCTTTTAGACGGAACAGCCGGTGCATGGAGTAGGGCATGTTGTACTGGCTGGCGTTGTCCACGAAGTCAAACACCATCAGGCTCTCCTTACCCGGTGACAGTCGCATACCACGGCCCAGCTGCTGGGTATAGAGCACCTTGGACATGGTGGGGCGGGCCATAAACAGGACTTCCGTGGCTGGGCAGTCCCAGCCCTCGTTGAGCAGGTCACAGGCGCACAGCACCTTGGTTTCGCCCTTCTCAAACCGAGCCAGCACCTCCCGGCGGTCGCTGGCCTTGATCTCGACGGACACCGCCTCAGCGGCCACACCAGCGTCATGGAGTCGCCCAGCAATCTCCTGGGCGTGCTTGACAGAAGCACAAAAGATGACTGTCCGCTTGTCCTTCACATACCGGAGCCAGGTATCCACGATCAGCTGATTCCGCTCCGGCACATAGATTTTGCTCTCCAGATCCCGGATGTTGTACTGAACGCTATTGAATCGTACCTTGGTCAGGTCAATATTGGTGTGAATGCGGATACACCGCACCGGCACCAGTTCGCCAATCTCTACGGCGGTCTGGATATCCAACTTGTGGGCGGTGTTCTTGAAGATATCCAGGATATTCTTGTCGTCGGCCCGCTCCGGTGTGGCGGTCAAGCCCAGGGTGAATTCCGGCGTGAAGTAGGCCAGGACCTTCTGGTATGTATCGGCGGAGGCGTGGTGGGCCTCGTCCACGATGATGTATCCGAAGTCATCCGGTTTGAACCGCTCCAGATTCAGTGCCACGCTCTGGATGCTGCCGCAGACCACAAAGGCGTTGCCCTGCTTCATGCTCTCCACATAGCGGCCCACGGTAACCCGGGGCCACAGTTCCCGGAAGGTCTTGGTGGCCTGATCCACCAGTTCCACCGTGTGGGCAAGGAACAGTGTCCGTTTGCCGAACCGTTTGGCATCCATGACGGCGGTCACCGTTTTTCCGGTGCCGGTGGCGTGGTAGAGCAGAGCGATGGTCTCGAAGTTGCAACGCATCCCCTCCAAAGCCGCCAGGGCCTGCTTCTGGTGTTCCTTCAACTCCAACTGGGAGCCGTCCAGGGACTTGCCCCGCTGGGTGGGAAGGTAGTCCTCAATTTCCTTGAAACTGGGGTGTTGACCCAGGAATACCCGCAGTTCGTCCTTGACAGTCTCCGGCTGCTGCTGCATCTGCCGCACCGCCCAGCGGTACACATCCCACCCCAGGTAGATCATGCTGTTTTGTTTGAGCAGGTCATCGTAGAACTTGTTCTGGGAGATCAGCTTGGGGTTGTGGGAAGCCTCGTCGTCGATCTCGATAGCCACCTTCCGCCCGCCGTTTTCGATCAGGAAGTCGGCAAACCGGCTGTTCTGGTAGATATCGGAAAAGGGGTACTGGGAATAGAGATAGCCGGCTTTCTCTGCGCCAAAAGTGTCGGAGAACAATTCGATGAACAGATCCTCGGCACTGCTGCCGGAGGTGGAGCGGTAGGTTGGCATGGAGCGGTCACCTCGGTTTCCTGGTAAAATAAGAATCTTCAATCAAACCTAAATGCGCCAATTTTGCTTCGATGGATCCTCGACTTCTTCCGTGCTCTTTGGCGATTGCTGATAGTTTCATTCCTGAATGGAATTCATCCACCAGTTTGTCTTGTTCTGCCTGAGGCCAAGGTTTTCCTGCATTGGGCGCACTGGGGCTTTTTTTGATTCCCTGTGTCGAACCAAGTATCTGGTGCAACGCACGAATGATATCAGGATGATTGCAAATATGGTCTCGTGGGAAAAGTTCGCCGGTAAAGGGATCAATACCATCAGCTAAAGCGGTCAGAAGTTCTTTTGCTCTCGCAATATCCATTCAGCATTCCTCCCTTACTTCCTTCAAAAGGATCTTTTTCTCAAATCCGCCCCGCTTTGCCGCTTTGTCTGCCCGTACTTGTTCTAACTCTTCCAATGTCCAGCCACGGGCTTTTACAACAGCCTGCATAACTTCTAAGAGGTCAGCCAATTCTTCCAAGGATTTGCTCTCCTGGTACTCGGCCAGCTCCTCGTTCAGCTTCTGATCCAGAAGGTGTATGTAGTCCGCATCAGTAAGTGTTTCGCAGACACAGATTTTTCCGTCTGCTTCAATGATATTAGGGATAAAATCGCGGACAAGTTTATGATAGCTGGTAGATTTCAACTTTTGATTCACATCTCTTTTCTGGTATTGATTATCTCTAACACTTTATTGACATCCTTTTCCCCAAAATGGACAGGTAACCATTCCATCTCAATAAGTAAAAAGTCATTTCTTCTATCTCTCACCATGTTTTCCTCGATTTTCTCGATTCAATACAAACGGTTGGTTTTTAAACATGTTTTTCGAGATGCCCAGTCTTTCCCATGCCAAAACTCCCAATCGACAAACACAGCAATATGGTGCTTTAGTATTGCAATGTCTGGAGATTCCGGAAGCTTTTTATAGTTTTTACGATATCGAAGCCCGTGTTTCCAAAGATTTTTTTGCCAATGTAATTTCTGCTTTGCTTCCTTTTAAGTGTACCTTTTCCATGCGTGCTGAAGTTTCAGGGGTCGTTATAAGCTTTTGATGCTTCATAATGAACTCCACTTTCTACATCAAATACGCCTTATAGAATAAGACTGAGCCTCTACAAGCCATGCTTCTGATTCCATAATCGCCACTACTGGATTCTGTACGATTTCAGGCATATAGTCTGGCTGGTTGATTTTATGCAAATCCACCAAGTACAAATAATAAGTTTCGCCTTTTAATTTAGCAGTCTCATATTCATTCTTTGACCAATAGAATCCGGAACTCGATATGGCTTTTACCTCTATAAACCGATCCGTTTCTTTAGACTTTACAGAGTTGTAAGAGATAATATCATACCCTGCTGTAACGTCGACTTCTGAAATACGCCTAACCTTGCCAGCCAGAGGGGCACCAAGCCTGTTTTTTTCAAACTCTAAGACAAATTGCTCGGCTTTCTCACCGATAAGTTCATTTTTCTCAAGTTGCCTTTTTAATTCTTCTAATGAAAGTTGCTTTCGTTTTGCTTTGCAGTATTTTCCTATGAACGAATCATATGCCGGAGCTAAATAAAAGTACGTTCCCCATGTCTCTCTTTGTGGAATTAAAAGGCCTTGGCTAATCAACACATTTCTGATTCCCGATAAAGAAAGGGGGAAAAGTTCATTTTTGAAAATATACTGGTGTTGAAGTGAATCGTAGGAAAAGATGCTTGAGCTCATAATGTTTTCATCAAACAATCGTTTTATAGTAGATTTTATAAGAGCGTCGTTTAATTTTTCTTTGTCTTTGAGAAAAGGGATAATATCCGGTGAAATAGATATTCTCCCTTCGGCCACTTGTATCCACCCTAATGCAGAACAATATTTGACCACTTCTTCGACGGAAAGATTTTGTTTCCCATAGAGATGGGAGCAAATTATTTCAGCATCTGAAATAGGGACTTGCCTGGTTCCTACAACATCACAGAAGAAAAAGAGAAGGCCTTCTTTTCCCCCCAGGTGCTTAAGATTTTTTAGTGCGTCTAACATAATCTTTTATCAACGCCTTTATGTCGTCATCGCCCAAATCGTCGTAGATGTTGTTAAATAATGGTATCGGCATACTCTCCATGATTTCTGTCATCCGTTGCTCTTTGTCAGTCAATCTCGTATCGATTGTTTCATCAATGGTATCACGAGACAAAACATAGTAATAATTCGTAATCGTACCGGCCTTTAAACCATATCGATGAATCCGATCTTTAGACTGTACGAAGTGTGCCGCATTAAAAGATCTTTCTACATAAATGGCATTATGACAAGATTTATGTAATGAAATAGATTCTGCGACCGCAAATGGGTTTGCAATGATGACCTTGAATGGACAGTCAGGTTCCTGAAAAAGTCGTACGATTTTTTCTCGTGTCAAAACAAACTCTTCATCGATACCATCTTGCTCGACCGGTGTTTCACCATATAATTCTTGGCAGGAAATTCCTTGACTTTCAAGATAAGATTTCAAGCCGTGGATCGTATGAATAAAAGTAGCCCAAATAACTACCCTACCACCGGCGAGTAATATCTCGTCGACCAATTGTTTCACAGCAATATATTTGGCAGGTATCTCGTTCGCTTCGTAATCGAGAATCGTCTTGAGCACATCAGAATCATCTATCCTCTGATACTCATCGATTTGAATATCCTCATCATCAAAAAAATTCCGAAGAGGAGTCCTTAGCATCGCTGGATCAGAGGCGGCTTGCATCAATCGAATCATGCGTGCTTGAGCTAATGCAGATTTAAAACGCGACGACATATTTGAAGATTCATCTGCAATAAACTCATCCATATACTTCTTCTCAATAAAATCATAGATTCTTTGCTGCAGTGGTCCCATAGATACATAGACCGGAGGATGCGTAGTTGCTGGTGGAATATTTAAATCACTTTTTCGTATACGGATAAAATATGGGGAGATATTATCAATCAAACGTGCAACTCTCGCTTGATCGCCAGTCACTGTTATATCTCGAAGTTGGTTAATTTCAAATCCCAAAACATTCTTGTTTGGCCAAATGAATCTAAAGAGATTATAAATATCTTCATATCCGTTTGGTGCAGGTGTACCTGTAAGAACGATTCGGGATTTACTGTATTTGGACATTTCAAGCACAGCTTGCGCAATAACCCCTCCTGATGAGTTTTTTGCTTTATGAGCTTCATCAAGTACTACCATTACTTTATTCGTTCGAAGGAAAAAACCCAATTCCTCTTGCAATGAAATCAGAGAAGCATAAGAAATCAAAGTCAGCTCTGCAGGATATTTAGATATCAGATAATCTTGCTTATCTACTTTATCGATACCTCCAACAAGTCGCTTAGATACAGGTGGCCGCCCAAAACACTCTTCATATTCCTGTTCCCACGGGCCAAAGGAACTCAAGGGTCCAACAATCAGCAATCGATCGATATGCTTGATATTTTCCTCAGGAAGATTATGCAAATACGCATATGCTCCATAAACGATGCTTGTCTTACCAGCTCCTGGTACAGAGAAATTACACGCGTTTTGGGAAAAAGCCATATGATAAGCCGAAAGCAACTGTAGAGGGTAAAGTGATCTTGCAGTGAGATTTTTAGCTACAGCCCCAGTAAATTCTTCAAATTCCGCCGCATCACACTCATTGTTTCGAATGTGGAGCGCTTTTTGAGAAAACTCGGCAAATTTTTGTTCTTCCAAGTAATAATCCCGAATTATCTTTTCGGAACTTTCACTTTGCACCTCAACAAAGCCATACTTGCGCAACATAGCGCTGATATTCGACATCACAGAAAACGGCTCATCATCTTCGATTGGAATGATAACTTGATTTCCCATTATGCGGGGATGTAAGTAATCCCGAACATACCTCCAAGCAAAGCGATTCTTCTGTAAAGCCGCAATATCCCCAAGTAGATGTATTTCATTATTTGTTGAATCAAAATCTATAGAGATATTTGCCACGATACTCATCTCCGCTCCAGAATCTTTTTCATCTCCCAAGTGATTTTACTGATTTCTCGAATCATCTCTTCGATATGCGGATCTTCACTGAAGCTGCTTTGTTCATAGTCGACCGATCTGAGCGCACTAAGTGCTCGCTCAAGAAGATCTGCTGGCTTATTAGCATCCCGCTTATCTTCAAGACGTCTGGAAAATCTGTTGAGATTGCCTTTCAGCTGCCCTTTTGCTTGCTCTACCCAAGCATTATCACGCTGCCTAAGTAAAAGGCTCAAATCTTCGCCGGGACAACGTTGTCTCAATTCATCAACTGTTTCATCATCAATGGGAGTATTTTCTTGATGTTTCTTCAAAAAATCATCCCACAATTCTTTGAAGAAAAATATACTTCCATCTTTGCCGGTCTTTGCAATATCTCGAAACTCTTTTCCCTCATACCGAGCTCTTATGTAGTCAAAACAAACGAGTTTTAAGTCCGAGATATCAGAATCAGAATATGTCCAGTCCATATTTCGCACATTTGCACCTCGTTTGGCATAGGATTCAAGATAATTTTGTAAGTCGACAAATGGCCCCTCGGTCTTTTCAAGGCGGGTATAGATTCCATCATACCCATATTCCTGGAGATATTCCTCCATTAATGTGAGAATCTTCAACCATTCTTTAATCTGACTTGGTTTCTCACTCATGAATCCGGCAATATCTTCTTCAGAGAATCCAAGCCGTTTCAGTTCTTTACACTTGAGATACTTCTCAATGGGATTGTAGTCAAGCTTATCATCCTCACCCATTTGATAAATCGTCTCGAGCTGTTGTATATCCTTTTCTTCAGCATCATCAGGCAGAATGATTGCAAGAAAGTACTTACAGTGCTCAACCTGTGCATAGGTGTAGTTCAATTCGTCTCGCTTATGGAAAAGCCTATTCAAGAGCATTGCACGACGGTTTCCATCAACGATCGTACCATCTGATGTAACGATGCCATACCTTTGTTGACCGTTTTTCAATAAGCTATCCATTGTGATCTTGTTACGATCAACTTTGGATTCGTATAGAAACTTTTCTATGATTTTGCAGTCGTCTTCCTTTTCAGCATTTAATTCTCCATTTTGCTTTTCATAGGATAGCACATCAGATCCAATTCTGCCGTTATACTTATTGTATACGAGATAATCCAAAGGGATACGCCATACGATTTCTGTTCGTGTAGTTCCTTTATAGCGCAGGGGGATACCGGTCATTGCTTGGTTTAGTTGATTACTCTTTAGTTCTTCCAACTTGGCTTTTCTTGTAGCGGCATCCATTACACAACCCTCCATTTGTAAAAAAGATCTGAGAGTAGATAGTATCCAATTGCAATTGCTAAGGGCAAACTATGCGGTTCTTGATCGATCGTAATCAGTTTCCTCTGTGAATCTTCGGGAAGGAGCTTTTCGATAAACTCTTTGGTTGATTCTAATATCTCATAGGGTCCAGCCCATGGTGTCTTATTTCTTTCTTTGCTCGTCATACAATATGCTGCCTGGAACATGTCAGCATCAGGGATTATTTTGTGCTTTTCCTCCAAGAATCTTTGCATATTTGACCGATATTCCTCTGGGATACAATAGATAGGCAGAATGGGACAATACATTTTTGCTTTGTTTTTACCTTGACTATAATGGATTTCCACATCCCATTTGAAGTTATGATTATCAAAATCCGAATGATAATTCGTAAGTTCCACACGATATGCATTGATTATCAAATAGGGAATATGGTATTTGAACTTTGCAGTTGCACGACGAGGCTTTTCTTCTTTTATTGGAAAGCGTGTCCCATTGAGATTTACAAATTTGATTTCCTCGCTATGTTGGATTCGTGGGTAAGCGGTCGGCAATATACCATGATTCTCTTCCACGATAGCCTTTGCAATGGCATATGACATTTTAGGAGGAACCGCATTACCAACGAGTGTGTGCTTAGTCGCTTTAGAATCACCATAAAACCAATAGTCAATGGGGAAACTCATCATTGAAGCAGCTTCCCTAACTGTTGGGAGTCTATATCTATCCTCTTTATATCCAAGAATCATCGCTTCCCGAGAACTGGCAGACATTGTTGCCATTACAGTTCTTGAGGGCTTTGATGTATTTTCTGGAAATGCCATTTTCCCCATATATCCTTTATCCTGTTTTAGGCGTTTCGCCGTTTTATACTCAAAATCGGCCAATTCATATATGTAATGATGGTCAGTAATTTGTTGACGTTCTATGAAAAGGGTAGGATAATTAATATCTGTTACCAGTGCATTGTTTTCACACAATGGATCTCCTAACGAATCGAGGACCATTTGTAAAGTGACCAAATTATTATCATCATTTGTTGCAATAGGCTTTGGAAATTCACCGCATAGATACCTTTCTCTGTTAGTGGGTGCTCCGAAATATTTCGCATTGTACTTACCGGAAGCACCATCTTGAGTTCTTAATACAAAATCTCCATCCAATCCGAGATCGGATGCCGAATACTCTTTCTTTATATAGTCACGAACTGCAGGTACATTTTCAAGCACCCAATAACGAAGAACGGAACCTTGCTTAAATTTTTTGCGAGCAATGATTTTGAGATATGCTTCGATTAACTGAATACCAATCGACTTATCTGCATTACCAGATTTATTGGAGTGTGAAAAAGACTGACAAGGTGGGGAACCAATTATTACTTCCGAATCAGGTACTAATGCCTCAAACTCATCATCAGGTAGCTGAGATATACGAATAACATCATCTTGTACGACTTTTACATCGGGTTTGTTTCCTAAATAAGTTTTTACAGCTGGAGTCCATCTGTCAACGGCAAAAACAATATCAAATCCCGCTTGGCGGAACCCTTCAGAAAAACCTCCACCGCCGCAAAAAAAATCAGCTACCCGCATAATGTCGTTTCCTCATTTCTTAGGTGATTGTTTGCTATATGATATTCAACCATATTATTTATACTATAAACAGGACTAATAGTCGCTTACATCTGTAAAAAATGCTCTGCCACTTGGCAGAGCACTCGGTTTGTCACAACCAGACTGCCAAAGTCCTATTCCAACACTTGACAGCGTTGTATATAATAATAGCACATTCAACAGGGATGTGCAAGAAAGCCCTGCGTTCGCACGATTTTGATTTGTTTTCAATAAAACTCTGTGTCGTTTTCACACTTGGTGCGCTCACAGTTTCTTTGCCGTACATAGTAATTACCCATATAGAAAGCATGCGAACCTGTATGCGAACCTTCATAATAGGTGGCAAAACCGCATCTATTTTTCTGAGTACCAAACCAGAAGCACCTGTTATCTATCTAAATACCTTCTCTGGTGAAGGGCAGAAAGTATTTGAAGCTGCTCAGGCCGCTGGCTTTCCATCATTAGCGTGGAGCGCACCACTGCCGGCATTGCCTGGATGCTGAGCCGATAAGACTTGTCAGAAACGCTGTTCCTTGTTACAATGGCAGTAGGAAGGGAGGCAGAGTCTATGGTGACAATTCGATGCCCGCACTGCGGAAGTCCTGTGATGATTCGGGGCAATCGCTGGGAGTGCGGCTGGTGTGGGGACTTTGGAGGAATCTCGTCTCTTCACCCCTCGGAAAAGGCCAAGCTGATGCAAGCAGCTACACCCTCTGTTCAGTTCACCATCACAGTGACGGACACCTCCGATGACGAGTAGGAAACTCCACGCATTTTCCCCCTGGGTGAACTGGAAGACATTCTCCTGTCCTGCTCTCAGTTGGGTGAAAGAGAACTCCGACAGAATCTGCTGGATCTTCTGGGCTGCAATCCCTTTCCCCATGATGAGATCGAACTGGAGACAGACGAGGAGTAACCCGGGTATTTTCGACGGGGCGTATTCTTTGATTAGGCATGCTAAAAACTGATACGCCTGAGGGGCAGAAATGGCTTGCCTTCCGGCTTCGCCAGAGGTACAATACCTTAAACCCAAACATGAAAAAGAGCCCTTCTGAACAGGCGGCGGCAGCGGATGCCGCACCTGGTCAAGAAGGGCTCTTTGACCACATGTTTGACCACAGACAGCGCCGGAGCACTCGGAAACAGTGGAATTAAGAGCGTCAAAGAGTGAGCGGAATGTAGCGGAAAGGGTTAAAACCATTAGAAAGTACCAGAAAAAATTTAGTTTAACCGTTTGGGACTTTCATGCAGCAGAAACGAACAAATTACAAAAAGATTGCTAATATCCAGCTAAAGCGCAGAAAAAGCCCCCAATAGCCTCATAAAAATCACAGTCTTTTATAGACGGCATCCGTTTTGACCACATGCGATTCCATAAAATTCGATTATTCTGAACATAATCAATTAGAAACTGGCACTATTTTTGCATAATCCGTTGTTTTTGGAGCATAAAAGTTGTGGTCAAAAATTCGCAGTCGAATTTTTCTCCCTTATTGATATTTAAACTTATTTTCTGTTCTGTGCCGCAATCATGCACTTTACATCGAAGATTTTATAGTGCCTATTCTTTGTCTATAGCGTGTTAAAAATTGATACGCCTGCTGCACGAATTTTCGATGTCTTGGTTATGTGTTGGGCAGATCGTTTTCAAAGCACCGGCCCCAATCTCATCTCTCGACTGCAAGCGTACACACTGGCTCGCCACTGGCTGCCTCTACATAGACACATCTTCCATGACAAGCTGTTCGCTTTCTGCATGACCGGACAGAGACAGGAACTCACCTGCAATATCCGGGTTTTTGAACCGAAGTACATCCGTATCTTTTCTGCCAAAAGCAAGAAAATCCACGCCGCCATACCACACAACACTTTCATCCACAACGGCATACCGCTGATTTAGTTCTTTGTGCGTATGGACCACTATGCCTATCTGCTCCAATATCTTAATCGCCTCACACACACTTTCTTGATTTAAGAGTTCTCTGCCATCTGCCGTTCTGGTATGGATCGCAATTTCGACACCGGAAGCGACCGCCTTCTGCAAAGGGGGAAGAAGTTTCACGATTCTGCCTTTTTGCAGATAGGGACTAACAATAACCACGCTGCGGACAGCATCGTCCAAGTCCTGCTCAAAGGGAAGCATAGATGAGTGGCCATCATAAATCACACTGATAGACTGATCCGCTGCACCGAATTTGACCTGATATCCCAGTTCCGCATAACCCTTCAGGCGTTTATGATACATCCGCTCCAATGTAGGAACATTGATATCCACATAATCGTAGATGCGAACTTCCTGCTTTCCTTCATAATTTCTATGGAGACGACCGGCATACTGTGCCAATGTGCCCTTCCACGATATGGGCATCGCCAGAAGCAAGGTGTCCAGCCGTGGGGCGTCAAAGCCCTCTCCAATGTACTTTCCGGTGGCAACGACCACCACATCCTCATCGTCAGGCATATTCTGCAATGCGGTCAGCTTTTCACGCTTATCCTTTTGCTTGTCACTGCCAATGAGCAAGAAAACGTGTTTCACCTGATCCGACAGCTGATTGGCAAGCAATACAGCGTGTTCCTTCCGCTCCGTCAGAAGAATCGGTGTGCGCCCCTCCTGAACCAGCTTCAAAGTGTCTGACACCAACAGTACGTTCCGGTTGTGATTTTCAATCACACCGGCGTACATATCCTGAATCCTGTTGGCATCCGGCAACCTCATGCGAGTAAATCTGGGGATTACGATATGAGAGAAGCTTCGCTTCTCCGCCTGGCTTTTTGCGTCCACCAAATACCGGACAGGACCGCACTGCATAAAGATGATGGGATGATGGCCGTCCTTGCGGACAGGTGTGGCAGACAAACCGTAAACATATTTGGCTTCCACGGCTTTCAGCACGGTTTCAAAGGTGAATGCGGCCACATGATGACACTCATCTACAATGACCATTCCGTACTCTGCCACAAAAGACTTTACCGTCTTTTCTTCTCCCTTAAGCAGGGACTGCATGGTGGCAATATCGACAATCCCGCTGCGGGTATTCTTTCCACTGCCGATTTGGCCAATGAGATGCCGCTTTTTCTTCCTGCCACGCTTTTTAGGAAGTTCCGGCAGAACCTCATGAATATTCAGAAATTGTTCCAGCGAGGATTTCCACTGTTCCAGCAATGCGCTGGACTGTACCAATACCAGGGTATTGACTTTACGCTGTGCAATCAGATATGCACCGATCACAGTTTTCCCAAATGCAGTAGTTGCGGACAGAACACCCATGTCTGCGGCAAGCAGCGCCTGGGCAGCGGGTTCCTGCTCTGGACGTAGCATTCCGTTGAATTCCACATCAATGGAATGTCCCAGTGATCTGTGATCCTCCAGGATGGCAGGGACTTCATATTGATCGAATAACCCCAGAAGCGCCTCTATACAGCCACGGGGAATGCCAATGTAATTCTCATCCTCATATCCGCAATCCAGCACACGGGGAATGCCATATACGGAAATGCGCATGGCTTGCTTGGAGCGAAATTCCGGATTTGGAAACGCCGCAAGCCGTTTGAGCGTATTCAATGCCGCTTGAGAGAAGTCTTTTTTCTCAATGTAGATCAGATTGGAAATATACAGGCTTACCTGCAACGGAAAATCTCTACGTGTCAGTTTTGTCTGGGTTCGCTTGCGTTTCCAGGGCACTTGCTTCTCCTCGGCATCTGCCAATTCTCCCACGTCGCCATGATGACATAGTTTCCTTAAGGCTTCTTCTAACTGTTCCGGTGTGATTTTTGGCAGGGAGGATAGAAACGCCCACTGATCGGGATAAGGCTCAAAGCGATCATCCACAAACAGTGAATTTCCGTCTTTCTGCGCCTGTCCTTGAAATGGCAGGGCAATCAAATTCCCAAAACCGCCCTTCGGCACAAGATCCTGAGACGGGAACAACCGGTCATAGGATGAAAAGGATAGCTCGTGTCTGCACGACATGGTTCGGGTCAGCAAACCGGTCCCCAAGCGCCTGGCATCGGCGGCGGAAACAGGTTCCGAAAAGAAAAACCAGACATGAGCGCCATTTCCGGAGCGGGAGCGTTCCACTGCCGGTACAAGTCCCGTTTCTTTGCAGGATTTACAAAATGCCGTCACATCAAGCTTCCAGTTTTCTTCATCAAAATCCGCAGCCAACAGCCAGGTCTTGTTGTCCTCCAGCATCGGATAGATTGCCGCCACATCTCTGCACAAAGAATCACGGCCAATCAAATGTGCTTTGACCACATCGGCCGTGAGCGGCCGAAACTCACGGTTGGGGCACTCTGCGCACTTGTATTTCTTTTTATCGCACAGGCTGTGCACCCATTCATTTTTACAGACTGGGGTGTAACCGGTTTTCCCGGTGGTGGTGCTGTGATACCGGCGTGCATATACATCTTCCCGCCCTTTGAAAACAGAGAGGAAATACTCGATTTTCTCCTGTGAGGAGCTGTGTGCGTGAACCGGAGCAGACTGTACATCCGTTAGAGCACAGCTGCGCCACAGCGGCTCGGAGCATACCGCCCTTTTGCCGTTTTCATCTTCACAGAGAAGCAGCGCCTGCCCCCCATCCAGAGACGGGACGATTTCAAGAAGCGTATATTCCCGGCCATTGATGATCGCTTTTCGATTCATACACAGCACCCCCTCCGCACCAGCAGTTACTTCCGTCTATACTTTGTTTTCCTGCCGTTTCCATCCTGATAAATCAGGCCCTCGGCGACCATGCGCTTCAGAATCCGGTTGGCTGTGGCCTGGCTTACCTCCAGCAGCTGATCCACATCACTGCGCACGATATGGCCATGGGAACCAATGAAATCCAGAATCCGTTTCTCGTCGCCTTTGACCGTGCCAACCAATGTCTCTGTATGATTTGCGCCGGTGTTCCTGTTTGGCAGCGTGATTTTGAATGCGTTGCTCGATACCTCGATTTTGGGCTTCAATTCCGTCTCCGTGTAGGCGTTCATGATTTTAGGCATACCGGTGCCGTATGCCTCAATCAGCTGCAGACGATAAAATATGGCTGCCAGCTTGGGGTTTCGGCAAACCGAAAGTCCCAGCATAATGTCGTCCAGTTCAATGCCGGAGGGCAGTCCACCCACAGAAACAAATTCGATTCTGTCAGCATACACACAGACAAGGGTGCTTGCACGGAAGGAATAGTCTCTGTGGACCAGTGAGTTCAACAGCGCTTCCCGCAGTGCATCTTCCGGATAATCCCGTGTGTCGATTCGGTATAGCCCATCAAAAGTTGCCTTTGTCTGGTTACGCATATCCAGATAGCTGTATAGCTCCTCCATCTGCTGAAACAGCGAACCGTCAAATTCTCTTCTGTCCTGAAAGCTTCCCTTATCTTCCCCCGAGAAGGTCGCCGCCTTGATGGTGCTGGGACACTGGTCGGACAGGAGCAGCGCCACATTGGAGTAGATACCATCAGAGATCATCCCAAGGGTTTGCATTTTTGCAGTATCAAATGGGATATTCTGCTTCTCAAATTGCTTTTCTGCCGCTTCAAAGCTGAGGTTCTGTTCCAGCGAACGCATGGATTCGAAACTGTCGCCATCGGTTTCCTTAATCATTCTTCGAATTGCAGTATCTGTGGCCGGATCAGACGATGTGCCGTTCCTGACATAGACCCCACTGGGTTTCAACCCCTTGCTGCCCAGATAATAGGGCCGGTCGGTCCCTTTTTGAATGGTCACGGCGATGATATCCTTGTCACTGACATGTTGGGTTTCATAGCCCACAAACATTGTCACATCAGGCTTGATAGAATCCCGAATCATATTGTTCAGCTGTAAAATGACTTGGTCAGCGTTTTTGACTCCCACGACATTTCCATCGTTGCTGACGCCAATATATAGCGTACCGCCTCTTGTATTGGCAAAGGCAATGACTTCTTTGCAGATATCTCCCACGACCTCTGCTTTCAGTTCAACAACTTCGCTTTCAACAAATGCCATACACAGCGCCTCCTTTTCTTAGTTGTCATTATAATCATTCTTGTCATTCTTGTCAAATTCTATTCATCTGACAGGAAACTAATTCCGGCCTGTCAACGCCTTGGCGCGAGAATATTTCTTTGATTAGGCGTGTTAAAAATTGATACGCCTGGCTTGAAAAAACACCTTGCTTCTTGGTCTCATCGAAGGTACAATACCCCAAACCTGAACATGAAAGAGAGCCCTTCTAACCAAGCAACAGCAGTTTACTGCGCCTGGTCAAGAAGGGCTCTCTGACCACATGTAAGACCACAGACAGCGCCGGAGTACACGGAAACAGCGGAAACAAGAGCATTAAAAAGTAATTTCTTTGGAGTGGAAAGGACTACAAGGCACTATAAACACCTATAAAAAATGCCGAGAATCTCTTTGGGAGCAGGATGTCGGGAGTTCGAGTCTCTCCACTCGGACCATTTTGGTCAGAAAAACCGCCTATTCAGGCGGTTTTTCTTCTTTTTGTAGAGCCTTTTGATTGAAATACTCTATTTTGCATCATACGGCTTGCTGTTGTTGGTTCGTCCCAGAATATAATCGCTAGACACCTTGTAGTAGTCCGCCAATTTCAGAAGATGGATCACCGGAATGGTCTGAAATCCACGCTCGTAGCGGGAATACACCGTCTGGGTGATCCCTAAAATTTCTGCCACATCCTCCTGCCGCAGATCCCTGTCCTCCCGCAAATCTCTCAGTCGTTGAAATAACATACCGCTCACCGCCCTTAGTACTGATTGATACTATTGACGATACCGCAGATTTTCATTAGAATGTTGATTGTAGAACTTATAAGTACTAAGGCGGTGGTTGCATGGAGCTGTATCAGGAAATCCTTTGTCATGTGTTGGCAAACGAAAAAATTCAGGTCTCCTTCCCGGAACTCATCAATACAGACGTAACAAAGATTGTGGAGTTGGAATGCTATAAGGCCCTGAGCAAAATCAAGGCCATTCTGGAAAATGACACATCGGCAGACAGCGAATGCTTTCAGCAAATCGAGGAGATCGTCTGTGCCTTTGAGGCACTGGGTTCCAACGGCGGCATCCGCCATGATTTCGGATAACCCCACGGACGAGTAACCGCCCGCTGAATCTCAACAGATGATCCAGCGGCACAATGCTTGTATAAACGCTTGCAACTGTGGAGATCCTTTGTTATACTGATACTAATTGATACTATGTCATATCAGAGGTGAACACAATGGATGCCGGATTGTTTGCCAAGATGCTCTCCGACAAAAGCATCATCGACCTGAAAAAACTTGGCTACAAATACCCTCAGGCTGATCTGAAGGAATTTGTGGCACTGCTTGACAGCGGTTTTTATAAGCCTC
>NZ_JACSNZ010000035.1 GCF_016902575.1 Pseudoflavonifractor capillosus
CCCTCCGTTTCAATGTAGATGAGAATATAAGTGTCGTGAACCTCCTGGACGACACCGGTGATGCTGGGCTCATTGGCAATGATGTAATTCATGCTGCGAGGGGTACAGCCTGCCAATGCAAACAGGATCATCACAAGGGAGGAAAGAACTGCTGTAATTCGTTTCATATCCAACACCCCCACACTTGATTTAATGATAACTGGTCTCCCTCTATGTGTAAAATAGGTTACAGTACAATTTCGTATTTATAATCTTTCATGATTATATCTGTTCCCTTTTTCTTGTATGTGCTCTCGCTGACAATTTTTCCGCCACATTTCTGGGCAACACGATTAGAAGCGACATTTTCCTGACCAACATAAATGGTTACTTTCTCAGCGCCTTGACGACGAGCATAATCTATCATTCCCTGAGCGATTTCGGTTGCGTAGCCGTGACACCAAAAATTCTTATGTACGCAATAAGCAATGTCGTATACTTTCTTGTCGTCGCTGATAATGAAGCTGCACGTCCCTACCCGTTCTAATGAATTCTTAAAAACAGGAATCAAATAACAACATTCTTCATCCTCGCCTAAGCCTTCTAACATTTTCAAATATTCATCATCTATTTCTTCTTTTGCCTCGTCTGACAAATACTGTCCCATCTCTGGATTATTCCAGATACTATATGCCCACAAAGCATCTTCTTTCGTGAATCCTCTTAATAAAAGTCTTGAAGTCTCAATATCGTATATCTTCATAAAATCCTCCGTTAAATTTAACTTTTCGCCGTTGCTTCTTTCAGCAAGCCAGCTGCGGTATCTCTTCCTCCGGCATGATAGCGGACACATACTGTATCGTGGTGTGGGATATTGGGTCGGTCAAGGGAAGTTCATCTGTGTTCGAAATATACTCTTGATGATATTGTAATACACCGATTCCAAGCTGTCATGCAAAGGATACCTCGCTATAAACAAAGAATACAGCCGAGGGGTGCTTCATCCAGATGCACCCCTCGGCGCATTTTATTTCTTCCTGTATTTTTCCTGCAGACTCTGGTGGCCTGTGTGATCTTGGTGCCGAAGACCTTCTGCTTATGAAATACTTTACAATACAATTTCGTATTTATAATCTTTCATGATTATATCTGTTCCCTTTTTCTTATATGTGCGCTCGCTGACAATTTTTCCGCCACATTTCTGGGCAACACGATTGGAAGCAGTATTTTCCTGATTCACATAAATGGTTACTTTCTCAGCGCCTTGACGACGAGCATAATCTATCATTCCCTGAGCGATTTCAGTTGCGTAGCCTTGACACCAAAAATTCTTATGTACGCAATAGGCAATGTCGTATACTTTCTTGTCATCACTTATTATGAAACTACATGTCCCTACCCGTTCTAAGGAATCCTTAAAAACAGGAATCAAGTAACAGCATTCTTCATCCTCGCCTAAGCCTTCTAACATTTTCAAATATTCAGCATCTATTTCTTCTTTTGCCTCATCTGGTAAATATTGTCCCATCTCTGGATTATTCCAGATGCTATATGCCCACAAAGCATCTTCTTTCGTGAATCCTCTTAGTAAAAGTCTTGAAGTCTCAATATCATTTATCTTCATAATGTCCTCCGTTAAATTCAACTTTTCACCGTTGCATCTTTCATCAAGGCATTCGCTTCACCAGCTGCGGTATCTTCGCCTAGGGTGCGCTTGCAGTCATGGAGAGCATGAGCGAAAGCGGTCATAGCCGTTTCCTGTGCCCTTGATTTGATGATATTGTAACACACCAATTCCAAGCTGTCATGCAAAGGATACATCGCTATAAACAAAGAATACAGCCGAGGGGTGCTTCATCCAGAAGCGCCCCTCGGCTCATGTTATTTCTTTCCGTATTTCTCCCGGAGGCTCTGGTGTCCCTCCTGGTCCCGCCGCCGTAGATCATCTGCCGAACAGGTCTGCCATTGGGGAGCGTCCGTTCCCAGATCCAACTGCATGACTGCTTCCGGATAGTGCATCTCCGGGTCAAAGCCGATGTTTCCGGCCACCAGCCGCTGCCAGGGGGTATTTGCCGGTGGAGCCTGCACTTCATCCACAGTGTAGTCTTCCAGATCGTGCATGGTGTCGATCTTCCGGAGGAATTCCTTTCCTGTCAGCTTTCCGTCCAGATATTCCATTCGAGCCAGACGGGCATTCTCGCTCCAGGCATCATATTCCATGTAGTCCATGGGAATCAGGTCCTGTCGGTTTTCGGGAAGGGCTATGGTGTAGCGCAGCATGCGGGCGTACATCCGATCCCGCAGCCGTTTGCAGGCCAGTAAAGTCTCGTCCTGCTCTGCATCCAGGTTGCGCTTGAAGCGGGAACCTCTTTGCTTGCAGGGGAAGCCATCTGTCTCCCGGTCGCAGTAGTGAGTTTCCTTTCTGGTCTTGGGAATGAAGTAGAGCCAGCAGTAGTCACAACGGGCAATGCGCTGTTTGTCCTGCCGAAAGTACAGGGCAAGTTCCAGCCCCAGCAGAGCAAAGAGAGAATTGACGGCATAGGCCTGCCCTTTGCTCGCCCCATCCGGAAGCAGGGCAGGATCACATAGGGACTGCAGTTCCGGATAGGTTTCAATCAGCTTCTGGAATCGTTCCTGCTGGGTGGCTCGCTCCATACCATCACAGGCAATCTCCAGTATATTGCGTAAGTACACCTGGGTCCGAACAGGCTCCTCCAAAATCTGAAGCAGTTGGTTTGCAGCACGGAGAAGGAAGGATGCACTACCGTCATCCTCTTGCCGCAGGGATTGGTCCAGGAGTTGCTCCAGAACAAAGTACCCCACCGGGTCAACCTCCTGGAGCATACTGGGCAGCAGAAGCGCCTCGGCAACAAAGTCTTCAAAGTCCTCCAGGGATACCTGGAAACGTGCTTCAAAGAGGGGATGCTGCTCCCGCAGCTTTTGGATCTCCCGGCGGTATGGGCGGTAATCAATCTCAGAAGCGGCAATTAGGTGTTCAGCGGGAGTTGCGCAGGGAAGTGTGGTTGTCCTGCCGTCGGCATGGTGCAGAATCACAGACCAAAGATTTTTATCTTCTGCCTTCAGCAGCAATAGGGGAATTGCATCTGCCATCGGTCCGCCTCCTCTCAAGATCACTTCCTGATGTAAACTGCTCTTTTTTATTTTACACTGAACTCAGCCCAAAGGGCAACCGCACCTTGAGAATGAAATACCTATCACCAGAGATGATACTCACCCGGGGAAGTACCGCCATGACACTGTTATAGGAAAAACAGCTAAGCGTGCCAAGGGGAAGCAAAGGCCGTGTAGGTTAAGCAGGGCAGGAACGGGTATGGTGATGGCCAATCAAGAACAAAAAAGACCGCTGAACTGCTGCAACAGTTCAACGGCCCGCTGCGTTTCGGAACACAGCCCAATCTGTGTTCAGTCTATCAGAGGGGCCTCCGAAACGCAATAAATTTTTTCTCTGTACTTAAAAAGATTGGAGGTATTGCAATGAAACTCTCAACCTGTAAAAGCTACGACGACCTGCCGCTGTTTCTCAATGCGGAAATGGTGGCAGCTGTATTGGGCGTCTCGTCATCCAGTGCTTATGAGCTGATGCATCAACCTGGTTTTCCCACTCTGCGTGTGGGCAGCCGCATGGTAGTACCCAAGGAAAAGTTCGTGCAGTGGGTGGAAGCACAGTCTGGAGGTATGAAATGAAGAAGAACTGGACCAAGCGTGATCCCATTAAGAACTACTTCCCGGTGCCCAACGAGATCTACTCTCTGGGCCTGTCCTCGGATGCCATCTCCATCTACGGGTATCTCCTCAGCCGGGAGGACAGAAAAACCTATCAGTGTCTGGTGAGCTACCGAATGATCTCAGAGGCCATTGGGAAATGCGTAACTACGGTGCGCAAGTATGTGGCAGAGCTGGAGGAGCGGCAGCTCATCCGCACGGAGCATACATCGGTAGTTGCCAAAGATGGCCGTAACCTCAACGGTCGTCTGCGTTACACCATCCTTCCCATTCAGTTGGTCATAGATGAATTCGACAACCAACAGCTGCAGGTGGCTGAACAGCAGAAGAAGCAGTGGGAGTTGGACAAGAAGAAGGCTGCCCGTGCTGCCAAGGAACGGGACGCAAGCCGGAAGGAGACAGATGCCCCGTGTGGCCGCCTGTGAGCCGCTGTGTGGAACGAGAAGGGGCAGGGGAGACCCCTGCCAAACTAGATAGGATTGAAGCGAATTGGACCCGATTTCAGGGGGGAGGACAAAATGGGCCCCCGCCGAAGCCCAGCGCAAGCGGGTTCGGTGGGGAGAGGAGGAGCAGTGGAATGAGCGAGTTTTCGCCCTTCCGGGCGGAAATGAGAGATATGGAGCTTGCGACGACGAGAAGCAGGAGAAAGACACGACGCTCCTTGAGCGCCGTGACGGCCACAACTGCCCGCAGTGCAGGCAGTTTCAGGCTTTTCAAAGGGCGTTCCTTTTGGCGAAAAATTCAGGGAGGAACGCTCTGTTGGGGACAAGCCTTACAGTCCCAAGGACTTTGAGGCAGTTGTAAAGGGAAAGGAGAATATTATGGTGAAAGGAAAACAGAAAACAACCGTCTTTTTCACCCCCTCTGTGAGAGGGAAAATTGAGGATACTTACCGGAGCGATAACTGCAAGAGCCAGAGCGAGTTTATCGAAAAAGCCGTGGAGTTCTATCTGGGCTATCTGAACACGAAGAACGACGGCGCCTTCCTGCCCGAGGTTCTCACCACCATACTCATTGGCATCACGGATGACTTTGCACAGCGCATGGGCAGGTATCTCTACAAGGTGGCGGTGGAACAAAATCTATGCAATCACATTCTCACTGCCGACACCGACATGGATCAGCGAACCTATGAGCTTATGCGTGGCCGGAGTGTGCGGGAGGTGAACAGCACCAACGGCCGCATCAGTTTCAAGGAAGTGCTGGACTTCCAGAAGTCGGTGTGATTCATGTGAGTGTATTAAAATCTGATGTGCAATACAAAGACAAAAGCCCTTGCCAGCCGCAGAATCTTTCTGAAAAAATTTCAAATAAGGGCTGGATATTGCAAAACGGTTGGGGTATTGTGTGTTGCTGATAAGGAGGCGGCACACATGAACGACTACATGAGAGCATTGCACCAGCACTTCTTCCAAAAGCCCAACCTCGCAGAGCTGGAGATGGAGATTGAAACTGCCCGCCAGGACGTGCGGGACTGTCTGGACAAGGCCCAGCGGCGCAGGCTCATGGACTTGGTGGATGGGCAAGCCCTGCTGCGGGAGGCAATCTCCCAGGCCAGCTTCACCGCAGGTTTCAAACTGGCCTGGGAAATCGCAAAAGAACTGGAAGCGGACGGTCTGCACCCTCTGGATGAGGGGGAGACAGACTGCGTCCGCCCCAGCACAGGAAAGGAGGAGTGATCAAGATGACAAAACGGATTCCCATTCAACGGTGCCAGTACTGTGGGTGCGAGGATATCGGGCTTGGCTGGCAGCACGGCGAGGCACTGGTCACATTCAAAAAACACGGTATGATGGGCAACCGACTGCAGTACTTGATCTGTCGTCGGTGCGGTGCTGTGCTCTACCAGTGCGTGGCAGAGCCATACAGGTTTCCTCCTGTGAGGTAGGCCACACAACAAATGAAACTGAACTACTGGAGGTGAAACAACATGGCAAAGAGACGACCATCCGGGGACGGCATGGTGCGCAAGCGGGACGATGGCCGCTGGGAGGGCCGCATTGTGGTGGGCCACAAGCAAAACGGCGAACCCATCTTCCGGTATGTGCTGGGCAAGACGCAGAAAGAATTGCTGGCCAAGCTCCACCGGGACATGGAACTCTACCAGGATGCACAGCTCACCGAGGACAGCCGCATGACCCTGCGCCAGTGGCTGGACCGCTGGATGGAGGAGTACGGCGCTGTCACTCTGCGGCCCAACACCCTGCGCAGCTACGAGCAGTACATCCGGTGCTACATCGATCCCTATCTGGGCGGTAAGATCATCTCCCGCATCACCCGAATGGACATTCAGAAGCTGTACCGGAAGCTGAAAAAGGAAGGACGGGTTCACGACCACCCGGAGCACGGACACGAACTGTCGGACACCATGGTGCTCCGCATTCACGCCATGCTCCACCGGTGCCTCAAGGATGCGGAGCAGGAGCACATCATCGCCTACAACCCCACCGACGGAGCCAAGCTGCCCAAGAGCAACTACAAACCCAAGCAGGTGCTCGACCGGGAACAGATCGATACCTTCCTGGCAGCGGTGGACAAAAACGAAGTCTGGCGGGACTTCTTCTACACGGAACTGACCACCGGCCTGCGCCGGGGTGAGATCTGCGGCCTCATGTGGCGGGACTTCGACGAACACGCCGGGACGCTGAAAATTCTCCGCTCGGTGCATGTGCCAAAGCGGGGCGAACTGGAGATCGGCGAAACCAAAACCAGTCAGGGCAGGCGCACCATCCGCCTGCCCCCCAGCACCGTCCAGCGTCTGAAGGAGCGGAAGAAACACGCCATCAGCCAGTGGATCTTCCCGGAACCTCTGGCCCCAGAGAAGCCGGTGCGTCCCAGCGCCGCCTACTACTGGATGAAGGTGATGCTGAAGGAAGCGGGACTGCCCCGCATTCGCTTCCACGATCTGCGTCACACCTTCGCCACCCATGCTCTGGCCAGCGGTGTGGACGCCAAGACCCTCTCTGGCATTCTGGGACATACCAACGCCAGCTTTACCCTCGATACCTATACCCATGTGACGCCGGACATGCAGAGAGCCGCCAGTGATGTGGTGGGCGGCTTCCTGAAAAATCTGTTGGGAGAGGAGCTGAAACCGTGGCAAGGAAACGGAAAAGCGGAACCGGCACCATAAGACAGAGAAAGGATGGCCGCTGGGAAGGCCGGGCCGTGGTGGGCTACGATGACAAGGGCCTGCCCAAAACGAAAAATGTACTGGCCAAGACCAAGCGGGAGTGCCAGGAAAAGCTGACCAAGCTGATGGAAGAAGTGGGCGGTTCCAAGTCCGAGAAGATTCGCCCCGATATGCCCTTCGGGGAGTGGATGGACTTCTGGTATCAGAACTACACCAAGCCCGGCCTTCGCCCCACCACCCAATCCAATTATGAGGGCATCATCTACCAGCACATCATTCCGCAGCTGGGCAAGATTCCTCTGAATCAGTTGACACAAAAGGATCTCCAGCAGTTCTACGCCCACCTGAAAAAGGAGGGGCGGCTGGTTCGGACAGAACAATATGGAAAGGGTCTCTCCGACCGCATGGTGCGGATGTGTCACGCCAAATGTCGTGCGGCGCTGGAGCAGGCAGTGCGGGAAAATTTGATCCGTGCCAACCCGGCGGTGGGCTGCAAGCTGCCACCCAAGCGGGGCCGGGAGATGCAGGTGCTGTCGCCCCAGGAGCTCCAGCGCTTCCTCATGCAGGCTCAGGCGGAGGGATACTTCGAGCTGTTCCTGCTGGATCTGTCCACCGGCCTGCGGCGGGGAGAACTGCTGGCCCTGCAATGGTCCGACCTGGATCTGGATACCGGAATGCTGTCCGTGACCAAGCAGGTCTATGAGGTGAACGGAAAGCTGCAGCTGAGCGTCCCCAAGACCAAAGCGTCCATCCGCAAGCTGGTGCTGCCGCCTGCTGTGGTGGAGGTGTTCCGGGCGTATCAAAAGACGGCAAGCTCCCGCTGGCTGTTTCCATCACCGAAGAACCCAGATCTGCCGCTGGCGCCGGGCTCGGTGCTCCGGCGGCTCCAGATCATTCTGGAGCGGGCCGGGTGCAAGAAGATTCGCTTCCACGATCTGCGCCACACCTTCGCCACCATGGCCCTGGAAAACGGCATGGACATCAAGACCCTCTCCGCCATGCTGGGCCATGTGTCGGCGGCGACCACGCTGGACATTTATACCCACATCACCGGCGACATGCTCAGTGAAGCCGCCGCCAAGATCGACCGTGGCCTGGGCAACGAGGTGGCGGAGGATGCTCCAGAGGCGGCGGAGAATCCCCGCACCGATTTCCAGCCGGTGACCCGGCGTACCCGAAAACCCGGAACCGGGTGCATCTCTGAACTCAACGACCATCTTTTTGAGGGACGCTACTCGCCCACCTGGCCGGACGGCACCAAGCACTCCAAATGTGTCTACGCCCACACTCGAGAGGAGTGCGAGGAGAAGCTGAAAGTGCTTATCCAGCAGATGAATGCAGAGCGGAAGACCGTCCAGGACCGGATGCGTGGAATCATTCCGCCGGACAAACTTACAAAGAAGCAGCGGCAGATCTGGGAGTATATGCGGCTCCATCCGGACGAAACCAATTACAGCGTCGTCGCTAAGGGAACGAAGGTGACCCGGCATACGGTAGCCAAGCACTATGAGATGATCCAAAAGATGCTGGGATGATCGGGACAGTAAAGACAGAAGCGTTACCGATATGGATAGGCACCATACCGGTAACGCTTCTATTTCGATGTGTGCAATGTGAAATTTCAGTCGAGGAAAAATGAATCGATGTCCTCGGTGGACGAAAGAATCTCGGACTTTTTCACTCCGGCGGTGTCTGCAAGAAGAATTGAGTGCAGGAAAGCAGTGCGGAAGTCGGCGGCAAAGGCATGGTCAATCAATGCGTAGAACTGCTTGCTTTGCGCTTCCAGTTCCGACAGATATGCTGCATATTGTTTCTCCAATTCTTCATCTAAACGGTGCTGGGACTCGATGAACTGAGTGACCAGAGCCTGCTCTTTCCGATAGAGCATCAGCCGACCATACTCAAATGCACAGGAGGCGAGCGCTTGCGCAAACTCGGTAGCCTGCTGACCGCAGAACATGGAGGCGGCAGAAGCGATCAGCTTGATCATGGCCTCAAGAGAGATCCACAGGCAATCTTCCGTATAAGCCACTTCCGAGAGCGCCCCGCTTCTGAATAGCGTCTCTTTACTGTGCAGTTCGTCAGTCAGTTTCATGATCGCTTTAACGGTTTCGGGAGAGGCAAGTCTGGCAATCATTTCAGCGGAGGCGCGTATGTACTTTTCGTACAACTGAAAGACGAAAATGCTATACTGCTCGCCGTCCAGAAGAATGCCATACTCCGATACTGCGTGGCCAAGTTCCTTCCAGTCCTCCGTATCGAACGAAGAAGGACTTTTTCCACTTGCGATTTTCTTCAATACGGCAAGGGTCAGAACCGTTGCCGCCTTTGCACCTGTTACACTTGCTGCTTCCTCTTTTTCGGACATAGCCACCAGGTGTTTCTGCATGGTTTGGATGAGTTGCAGTGCCTGCTGGAGTTTTTCTCCGGCAGGCATCTTCATAAGTTGTTCCAGTGCAAACTGCGCTGCCTGGTGTTTGAGATACCCTTCCATTACACCTCACCCACTGTTCTTTCAAACATGGTAGACAGCGCTTTTGTGTTGTTGACCAGTGCCCCGAGGAGCTGTTTTTGTGAATCATCGAGGGTCAGATAGTCTGCACCAAATAACGAAAGCGATTTTGTCAACATATCATTTAAGCCGGTGCGTATCCCTGCGGTTTCAGATAGAATCAGGCCGATTTTTCCGTCCAATTCCCGAACAGCCTCAATGTTCTTTTTGACTGCCTGAATCTCCTCGTTTTTTTGCTTGTTTAGCTTGGTTTTCTTTGATGCAAAGAGCAGAATGGAGGACAATAGCGTTGCGCCGGCGATTGACCAGCCGACTGGGCCGGCCAGAGCTAGTAATGCACTTCCGGCAGTCATTCCGCCACCGCCCGCAGCGAGCGCACCTCCACCCAACCAGGCCAGTGCAGCGTTGGTTGCGGCTGCACCGGAGAGTGTTGAGATTGCCGCACCAGTGGAGGCGGTGCCAAAAGTGGTGGCGACCCACATTGCGGCAGTGGGTGCCATGAACGCAACGGATGCGCCTGCAGCAAGGCCGGCACCTGCGCCGGTAACTGCTTTCCGCACTTCTTGCAGTTCACGATCGGCAAAGTCCCGCGATTCTGTAAATTTCTTGCGGTGGACAGAAATTTCTTCAAACTCTGCATCGAAACTTTTTGGGCGATTGGCAATGCTGTTAACCAAACTTTCCACAAAGGAAATCGAATCGAGAGAGCGGCATCGCTCAATGTACAGCTGGACGCCTTTGTCGTTCATAAGGGTATAGGCATCATTGTACTCTGTGATGGATACCTGCAGCATACGGTCCAGCTCTGTAAGCTTGGCTGTGATGTCGTCTTTCACATCGAGGGCAGCATCTTTGAGTTCACTGGCTTTTTCCACCAAGGTGCTGGTGGCCTCGGTTGCCTTGTTTTTGATGGCTTCAACATCAATGGTGGAGAGGCCTTTTTGAGCCGTAGCCTTCAAGTTGGAGAAAGTTTTTTTCGGAGCTTTTGGAGACATAATCAAGTCCTCCTGTTTTGAGTGTAAGGGGGATGGAAATTTTCCCCTTCCAAAGAGACTGTGTTTTTTTCGCGAACCGGTTTACACAGAGAAAAGATTGAGGGGGATTTGATAACCGCATCGAATTCGATCCGGTTTCTTAAGCAACCATATTATAACACTTGTGAATGTAACACGATAGGCTTATTTTTGAAATGCTTGGTAAATGTTTAATCCTTTTTAGACTCCGATATGTGGCCTTGCTCGATTGCCAGACAGTACCGCTTATGCTATGATGATCCTATTAAGTGAGGAAGTACCACCACGCCTTGCGAAACTTTTTGGCCCTTATCTGCGTTTTGCTAAAATAGCGGTGATGGAATTCTGTTTATCTGCGTAAAAGTGTAATGATAGATATGCCGGTCAATTTGGTGACAAAATTTCAATTCAGCGCTAAAATGATTGCTCAAGCAATGTCTCGACGCAGACAAAGCATAGCATATTGGAGTGACTTTTGATCCCCAGGGAGAAGATGATGTACTGACTATTTCCCATTGGGGTGAATTGAGAAAATAGATGGGAGGATAGTAATGCGGCTATTGTTTGAAATGGATACAAAGGACTATGACCCTAATGGCCAAGCATTTGTGCGGCCCTCTGTTCGTGGCATCATTATCCACGATGGGAAAGTGGCCATGGTGCATAGTCTGAAATATGATTATTATAAATTCCCCGGTGGTGGTATAGAAGACGGTGAGAGTCTGGAAGAGGCTCTCCTGCGGGAAGTTGCAGAGGAATCCGGCCTGCAAGTGATCCTTCCATCCATTCGGGAATACGGTCTTGTCCATCGGATACAGAAAGGTCAGAAAGAGGCCAAGTTCATTCAGGATAATTATTATTTTCTCTGTGAGGTAGAAGAGAAAGTTGGAGCACGGCAATTAGATGACTATGAAGCGGAAGAAGAATTCACCCTGGAGTATGTGGATCCTGCCCATGCCATCTGTGTCAATCGTGAAGCAGATCACGGCCCTAAAGACCCAATCATGCTTGAAAGAGAAGCCAGAGTTTTGGAAATGATGGTTCAGGAAGGAATACTATAATTTTTACTGCGACGAACTGCCTGCTTTCTGCGTAATGGTGCGGGGCAGAATACTACCATTGCAACAACGAGATCTGCACCCATCATCAGAGGGGCCGGACAAAAGATTGTGACGGCATCGTTGCACTGATGGAATGATGCATAGATGCAGTGCATTCGGGAAATTCAATCCTACCCTCTGCTTCATTGCCAGACAGTTCCTCTTGTGGTATGATGACCCTATCCAGTGAGGAGGTGTCGTCATGCCCCTGCATATTGTGCGAAATGATATAACCACCATGAAGGTGGATGCCATCGTCAACGCCGCCAAGGAGAGCTTGCTGGGCGGCGGAGGTGTGGACGGCGCCATCCACCGTGCCGCCGGGCCGGAGCTGCTGGCCGAGTGCCGCACCCTGGGCGGCTGCAAAACGGGACAGGCCAAGATCACGAAGGGCTACCGCTTGCCGGCAAAGTTTGTGATCCACACCGTTGGCCCCGTATGGCGGGGTGGCAGCCACGGGGAGCGGGAACTGCTGGTCTCGGCCTATCGCTCCTCTCTGGAAGTGGCCCTGGCCCATGGGTGTGAAACCGTGGCGTTTCCGCTCATCTCTTCCGGAGTGTACGGCTACCCCAAGGATCAGGCCCTGAAGGTGGCGGTGGATACCATTGGGGATTTTCTGCTTTCCCACGATATGACGGTGTATCTGGTGATCTTCGACCGGGCCGCTTATACCATCGGCGGGAAGCTGTTTTCTGACATTGCCGCCTACATCGACGACCGCTATGTGGATGCCCACACCGACAGCCGGGAGATCCAGTGCCGCCGGATGGCTATGGCCTCCATGCCCATGGAGGAATCGGAGTGTATGCCTGCTCCCTGCGCCACGGCGCCCTCTGGTCTAGATGAAGCCCTCAGCAAACTGGACGAGAGCTTCTCTCAAATGCTGCTGCGGAAAATCGACGAGCGGGGCATGACCGACGCCCAATGTTATAAAAAGGCCAACATCGACCGCAAGCTGTTCTCCAAGATCCGCTCAGATGTCCACTATAAGCCCTCCAAGCCCACCGCCATAGCCTTTGCCATTGCTCTGGAACTGCCGCTGGAGGAGGCTCGGGAGATGCTGGAAAAGGCAGGCTTTGCCTTCTCCCACGCCAGCAAGTTCGATATCATCGTGGAGTATTTCATCGCCCACCGGAACTACAACATCTTCGAAATCAACGAGGCTCTGTTTGCCTTTGATCAGAGCCTGCTGGGAGGCTGAATGGATTTGTCGCCCACCAGGCGACCACGAAATGCTCAGATCCCCCTATACTGTGCTTGTAAACAAAACAACACAGCATAGGGGGAATTTTTATGAAGAACAATTTGACAGAGCTCGTTTTTATCCTGGACCGAAGCGGCTCCATGCAGGGGCTGGAAGGGGACACCATCGGCGGCTTCAACGCCATGATTGAAAAACAGAAGAAGGAGCCGGGCGAGGCATTTGTCTCCACCGTCCTCTTTGACGATGAGACCGAGGTACTCCATGACCGGATGAAGTTGGGCGAGGTCCGGCCCATCACCGAAAAAGAGTACTATGTCCGGGGCTGTACCGCCCTGCTGGACGCCATCGGCGGAGCCATCCATCATATTGGGAACATCCATAAGTACGCCCGGAGCGAGGATGTGCCGGAGCATACCCTGTTCGTTATCACCACCGACGGCATGGAGAATGCCAGCCGCCGCTATTCGGCGCAAAAGGTGAAGGAGATGATCCAGCGGCAGAAAGAAAAATACGGCTGGGAGTTTCTCTTCCTGGGGGCCAACATTGACGCGGTGGAGACGGCGAGCCATCTGGGCATTGCCCCCGACCGGGCGGTGAACTACCACTGCGACAGTGAGGGTACCCGCCTCAACTACGAGGTGGTGGGCCAGGCCGTGGCAGCCGTCCGGTGTAGCGCACCTTTGGATGAACACTGGAAAGACGCCATTGAGGAGGACTTTCAAAAGCGGCAGAAGAAGGGACGGCGGTAATTTGCCGTCAAAACGGATGAGGGACGGAGGCTACGCATCCGTCCCTCATCGATGCTTAGAATATGGGGAGCGGTTGCAACCAGAAATTAAAAAACTTTAGAATTTCCTCTTGACTCTGACGCTCCGTCAACTGGTACTATATTTCCAAGGAGGGATATCTATGGAGTATTCCATTCAGGAACTGTCGCGCCTGTCCGGGGTGACCACCCGCACCTTGCGCTGGTACGACCAGATCGGGCTGCTGAAGCCCAGCCGGGTAGCGGAGAGTGGCTACCGCTATTACGGCGGGACGGAGGTGGACCGGTTGCAGGACATTCTCTATTACCGGGCCCTCGGGGTGGAGCTGGCCCGGATCAAGGAATGTCTGGACGACCCCTCCTTCGATCGCCTGGCCGCCCTGCGAAGCCATCTTGCCACTTTGGAGGCGGAGCGGGAACGGCTGGAACAGCTCATCCGGTCGGTGAAAGACACCATCGGAGCAGAAGAAAGGAACGAGATCATGAGCGACGAGCAGAAATTTGAGGCGTTCAAGCAGCGGGCTGTAGCCCATAATGAGGAAGTTTACGGAGCAGAGATCCGCGCCAAGTACGGCGACCAAGAGGTGGACGAGGCCAACGCCACAGTGATGAACCTGACCCGGGAACAGTACCAGGAGTGGACGGACCTGGGCCGGGAGATTCAGGAGCGGCTGGAGGCCGCTGTTCAGGCCGGGGTGTCTCCGGAGAGCCAGGAGGGCAAGGAAATCTGTACTCTCCACCGCCGGTGGCTCACCACCACCGGAAACCGGTACGACCCGGTCAGACACCGGGGGATTGCGGAGCTGTATGTGATGGATGAGCGATTTACCGCCTACTATGACAAACAGGTACCCGGCTGCGCCCGCTTCCTGCGGAACGCCGTGGTCAATTGGGTAAAGTAAAACACAGTCAGAGGCCTCCGGCTATTCGCCGGGGACCTCTGACTCTCTTATACCTTTTTCCGCGTCAGGAAAACGCCGACCAGTGCCACGATCAGGGCGAAGGGCGCCAGACGGACAAAGCCCCATTCAAAGACGTGGATGGCCACGCCCATGACGGCAGTTTCCGGGGCACTGTAATCCCAGCCCAGGTAAGGGCTGTTCACCACGGCCAGAACTGCGGCGACGGTCAGGATGCCCACGCACACCGCGATGAACAGCCAGTGGACGGCCGAACGCCGCATGGCCTTTCTCCGGGCAAACTGCAAATTGATGATCTCCAGCTTTTCCGAGAGGGCTTTGACGGTATCTGCCTCCGACTCCACCACATTCCCTCCAAGCAGCGTGCTCACGGGTGTCTCCAGGGCCTCCGACAGAGCGATGAGCAGGTCAGAGTCCGGGACGGACAATCCCTGCTCCCATTTGGAGATGGTCTGCCGCACTACATTCACCTTGACCGCCAGCTCCTGCTGGGAAAGACCCTTAGATTTCCGGATGGCTTTGATGTTTTCATTGAGCATGTGGGCTCACTCCTTTCGCTCCCCATTGTAGGCAAAGCGGCCTGTTGCCGCAAGCAACGCAGAGTAACACGGCTTATTTTTGCAGTTCTCGCCGCAAATCGTCCAGATACAGCTTCTGCTGACGCTTTAGATAGCTGGGGACAAAGGGGCGCATCCACCAGTGCTTGGCGTTGACCGTCTCGGTGCAATGGAGCCGGGTACCGCCCTCTGCCGCCTCAAAGATCCCCTCCCAGGAGCCGGACATATTGCCGTTTTCCATGGTGAAGGCCCATCGGCACAGGGGCTGGCAGGCCGTGACGGTAAAGTCTGTGGCGTAGCCGCTTTTGGTGTGTTCCACGAAATGGGTTTCGTCCAAGATTTCCACCTGGGCCAAATCGCTGCGCCAGGCGGTATTTGTGAGGTCGGTTATCGTCTGCCACACCTGTTCCAGCGGGCAGGGAAAATACTCTGTCACCCTGGAAGTTGCCATACCAATGCTCCCTTCAAAACCACAATGCCTGCTCTCTCCGGAACACCGGGGTGTCCCCTTGGGCGTAGGGGTCATAGCGGTTTTCGTTACAGCCGAATTCCTGGAGAAAGCAGATCTGTCCCGCCTCGTTCCAGCGGATGAGGGAGAGGCCGTCAAAGCTCTGGATGGTGCCGTCCGTCATGGCGCAACGGAAAGCCCACTCCACCACGGTCTGATCTCCCTTGTGGAAATACTCTCGGATATCCCAGTGTTCCACGGTGCCCCGGGTGTTCCACTCATCAAACCATAGTTTAATTTTTCTGCTGCCGTGGTACTCCGGCCCCCAGCTCTCGATGTAGACGGCGTCGGGGGCAAAGAGTTCCTCAATCCCTGTGTCCTGCTTGTCCAGCCACATGGAAAACCAGCGGCGGACCTGTGCTTCCCTCTGTTCCTGCATATCCATAGCTGCCTCCAACTCCATTACACGCATTTCACCGGCTGCCGGATGACGGTTTTCAGCTTTTCCGGCTTGCACCGCCGTACATCACTCAAATAGATCTCGTGGTGGAACCGGCCCTGGCTGAAATCCAACGCATAGCCTTGTTCCGTGGCGTACTCCTCCATGGCGGCCACAGTGGCGGGCTCGTCGTCATAGGGGCCGATGTGCATACACTGGACGCACAGTCCTTCCTCCCAGGAGAAGAACTCCGCTGCGGAGAAGTCCCGCTGCTTTTTCTCTGAGGCCTCCCGGACGGCCCAGCGGAAGGCCTCTTCCGTCACAAACTCCGGCAGGCGGATGAGGGAGATCCATTGGAAGTCCTTCTTGCGGGCGTAGTCTACGCCGTGAATGTCCTCCTGCCACCAAAGACCCTCCAGGGGCGGCACCACATAGTCGAAGTAACCCTCCAGCTGATGCTTGCCCATCTTGCTCATTTTGATGGTGTAGGCCACGGTATAGAGCAACTCCAAAGCCTGCTTGTAAGCACCGTCCTCCTCATTTGGATCGCCCTGGCCACGCACGGCCAGAAAGTTCATGGCAGGTACCGTGACGATGCTCGGCGTCCTGGAGGGCAGATAAAATTCCTTGTACTCTTTCTTGTAGTCAAAGGCCACGGCTATTTCCTCCTTTTCTTTGGCTGGGCCTGAAGGGCCAGACAGGTGAGGCGGGTAAGAGCGGTCATGGTGTCCCGGTCGTCCACATCCTCCACCCAGATATAGTCATTAGCCCCCTCATAGGGTGGAGCCTTGGGCAGATGGGGAAATGCCGCCTCCCCCGCCGGGGTGACCTTGACAAAAAGCTGGTCGTCACAGATGACGGCGAAGAATACCTCGTCGCAGTAGAGACCGTATTCCCCGAACATCTTCCGGCTACGGATGGCTCCGGCTTCCCGTAGCTGCTCGGCCACATAGTCCACAAAATTCTTATGAGAGGCCATGATGATCCCCCTTTCGGTAACGATGGACCAGTGTTTCGGTCAGTTCCCGTAGCTGCTCTCGTAATTCTGTCGGCTCCAGCAGCTCCGCCTTGTCTCCAAAGGTCAAAACCCAGCTGAGCACGCTGTCTCCATCAGGAAAGCCGCCGGTGAAGCACAACTGTCCGTCCGGTTCCACGATGAAACAGTCCGCCCCGTATTCCTCCACCAGCCGCCAGCGGCAGGATGGATCAAAGAGAACGGTGACCTGATACTTAACGGGAAAGATGTGCTCCGGCTCCAGATCAGGCAGAGGAGCAGATCGGAGATCATAGGGCTCGCCAGAGGTGAGTTCTGTCATGCGATTGAGTTTAAACAGGCGGAAATCCTCCCGCATTTGGCACCAGCCCCACACATACCAGGTGGACCAGTGAAACACCAGATAATAGGGCTCCACGATGCGCACCGATTCCTCTTTGGGAGAGAAGTAGGTGAAACGGATGGTGCGGTGTTGCTCAATGGCCCCTTGGATCAGTTCGATTTTCGGTGGCAGACTGGTCTTGTACCAGGAAGCCAGGTCAATGAGCATATGTGCTCCACCGGAAACCAGTCCGCCTGTCCCGGCGGACAGCTTTTCCATCAGCTGGGCGTAACGCTGGGTGCCACAGACGCTGTCCAGGCTTCGCAGCCCCGCCAGAATAGCCTGCATCTCCGGGGCAGTGAGTACCGTGCGGTCCACCCGGTAGCCCTCCATGATGGAGATGCCGCCCCCAGAACCCTGTGTGGTGGCGATGGGAATGCCTGCCCGGCACAGGGACTCAATGTCACGCTGGATGGTCCGGCGGGACACCTCGAACTGCTCCGCCAGCTCCGGGGCGGTGACCTTCTCCCGCTGGAGTAGGATGGACAGGATACCGATAAGCCGCTCCATTTTCATGGGAACCACCGCCTTTCCTGATTCTGACTGCATTATAGCACAAGAACACGACAACTGTGTGTCATGTTTCTCAAAGAATTGCAGCGGCTCATATCGTATGGTATCATAGTCCCACTAAGACCGTCAGGCAGAGGATGGATCACGCCATGAAAATCAGAAAAGTGGAAACTGACAAAAAGAGATACCTGGATTTGCTGCTGCTGGCCGACGAGCAGGAGGACATGATTGACCGCTACCTGGAGCGGGGAACCATGTATGTGTTGGAGGACGACGGCGTCAAGGCCGAATGTGTGGTGACGGACGAGGGAGACGGCATCCTGGAGCTGAAAAACCTCGCCGTGGAGCCTGCCTTTCAGGGCAGGGGCTACGGAAAGAACATGGTGGACTTCCTTGTCCGAACTTACAAGGAGCAGTATACGGTGCTGCAGGTGGGCACCGGAGACAGCCCGTCCACTATTCCGTTTTATGAATCCTGCGGATTTCGTAGGCACCATCTGGTCAAGAACTTTTTCACCGACCACTACGACCACCCCATCTATGAGTGTGGGGTACAGCTGGTAGATATGGTGTACTTGCAAAGGGAGCTGAACCTGTAGGCGTATCAGTTTTTAACAAGCTATAATCAAAGAATAGCGCCTTCCGGAATCTGCGGGTTTCGGAAGGCGCTTCTTAGGCTTATTTTGCAATTTGATACTTGATGCGATTGCCGTATTTTGCAGAGCGCAGCAGTCCGAGTTTCTCAAATTTGAGTACAAATCCACGGATGGTAGCATAGGCCGCATTGCCAAAGTCCTTTTCCAGCTGTTTGGTGGAGAAATGGCTCTCCCCATAGGCGGTGAGGACAAACTGCCACAGGGCTTGTTCCTTTTCCGTAACATCGCCCCGGGACAAAGCGTTCTGGAAGGTTTCTGTGGTGTTGGAATCCGGCAAAGCCGAGACCAGCTTGTGGTATACATGTTCAATGAAATAGGTCAGGAAAGGCGTCACATCCATGACCCTGCTGATCTTCGCATTCTGCTCTGCCAATGTGTAGGCGTTGTAGTAACCCCGGCGGCTCTTCTCCACATACTCAGACAGCGGGACAAACAGAGCGGAGGAATACCGCTGCTGCACCAGATACCACAGGTGTATCAGTC
>NZ_JACSNZ010000036.1 GCF_016902575.1 Pseudoflavonifractor capillosus
ACTCTGCGTAGCTCCTGAAAAAATACTGCTCGATCCATTTTGATTACCTCCTTGGGCTTAGCGCCCTTTTTGAATTTTGCTGGAAATGAAAAAAGGCGCCAATCTGATGATCGGTCACGACCAACAAATTGACGCCTAAAACTTTGTGTATTCTGTTTTGAAAAAGTTAGCGCCCTTTTTGAATAAGTCGGTTTCAAAAAGGGCGCTAAGTGGGGATGTCTACGCAAATCTCAGGGTAGAAGGGGGTTCGAATCCCTTCGGTTACTGAGAAACAGCAGTTTACATCTATGGAATTTTCGGTGAAATTTTGAGAAGAAAAAACCCGGAAACAGTTGATGCCGTAGGCTTTCAGCCTACGGCATCTATACTGTTTTGCTTTTATGGTGGACCTAATCGGGATCGAACCGACGACCTTACGGATGCGGAGCTGGATGTAAAGTTTTTTCTAATCATTTTGAACACTTTTGAATCGTTTCTATTCTAAAGTGCTTCGTTTCCAGAACTCTTTGAACTCGTGCTTTCCGTTTGTTCCGAGGGTGTGTGTGGTGGAAACTGTGGTCAGAAACGCTCCCCAGCCTTTGTCGGTGTTTTGCGCCGACAGGGAAGAGGAGCGTTTTTTATGTCTTAGCTATCTGTATTGTAACTCTGTGACCTGAGATGGGCAAGTGATTTCTGCATCATACACGCCTCAGAGATTGAGGGACTGTAAACAAAAGAAAACGAACTTCCGCACTAATATAACTTTGTCCTAGTTTACTTTGCTTTGCTCACAACACACGTTGTCCTGAATGCTTGTACACCCTTGTTAAAAGCAAGAAGCTTTGAACTCAATATCGTTTAATTTTTTCTCCAGCCAGAGATATTTTTTTCGGACACTGGGATCGGTGTAACCGCTCAATTGCTGATCAACCTTGTTCCTGAGTTTTGTGTACATGGGGTTGTTTTCAAGACCATTCCAAAAAAGATAATTGATAAAACTTTCCAGCACATTGATGTACCAGTATCCATCTTCATCTCTAATTAAAGCATTATCTTGAAGCATGGTATTATCCATTCCACGTTGCACCTCGTCTGACAAAATGATTCGAGGAAACTCTGCGTAGTATTCTTGAGCAATGTACGCATCTACCAAGGCTTTTCCAAAAGCCATATTGCCGTCGGTGTAGAAACTGCCTTTTGTAATTGCGCCACGTAAAAAAATCGGTGTTTCAAGGTCAAATAGCATTTGTTGAATCATCATACAAACCTCGATAACAGCTGCTAATGCCTGTGGCGATTGACAAGGGGAGGCCACCACAATGCTATCCGACATGATGTGAATTTTTATGTCTTCCTGTAAGATGTTGTTATAGCGTACCAGAGAAGTGCCCTTGGGATCTGAAGGATCTACCGCTTTGCTAAGGGCACCTTTGGACTCTATTGCTAAGGTTATTGCGGAAAATATCTGCCGAACTTCTTCAAAATCTCCTGTGTTAATGATATTTTTGAACCCAAGTATGTCCATAAATGCGACGATACATTCTTTGTAGCAATCCATAAATTCACCTCGTTGTTTTGATATTAAAAGTGTCGGTATGTGTTTCTAACCATCCGATTTGTAAGTCAGTCAAATCCTTCGAAATAGGGATTTTGAGTCAAAAGAGAATAGAGATGCTTTTTCAGCTCTGCTTCCCCAAACCAGTCGCACGCATCCAATAAATCTTCCTGAGCATCCCCTACATAGGCGCTCTGAAATAGCTGCCGGGCCAGACGGTCATCGTGTTTGAGTTGTTTCAAAAGGGGAGCTTGGACAAACTGATTTCCACACAGATCGCACATATCCCATCCCAATAGTTGCTCGGCCACCTCTGGTTCCTGGAGGTGACTTTCTGCCGTGTCCAACAGCAACTTCATCATCTGAACTGCGGTCTGGGGGTCACTGTCACCGGTTTCATATAGGAGCTCCTGGGTGTCCATATCCTCCAGTTCCTCCGCAGTCCAGCGCCGGACAGCATCGGGGAAGTCGGCAATCAGCAGATCCCGGCAGGCCCATTCGTTTTCGGAGAAGTCCCAGCGGCGCACCATATCCACCAGTTCTGTGCGGGTAAAATGGCGTGGCGGAGGCGTAGTGTCCTCCACAGAGACGGTAAAACTCAAAGTAATTTCTGGTGTGCTTTTCTCGGGAACCAGCTTGGCTCGTTCGGATGGGAACAGAGAGGAAGTACTTCCAAAATCCCCGCACCAGCCACACTCCCAACGGTTTCCCCGCACCATGACAGGCCTGCCGCAGTGCGGACATCGGATTGTTGCCATACGCAAGACACCTTTCTCATACTGTCATTGTATCGGTTATGACCTCACATATCAAGGGTGTTGCCGATGAGAATAGTCCTGATTATGGGACAATCATTTTTTTATTCTGATATATGAAAAATCATCTTGTCTATATTCAGATAACAGAATATAATATTTGGTAGAAATTTGGAATGTAGAGGGATGCTGTATGGAGTTTTTAACAACGAAACAAGCTGCAGAGTTGTGGGGAATCTCTCCGCGCCGCGTAGCCCTCCTCTGTGCTCAGGGCAGAATTCCGGGAACAGTCAAAGCGGGAAAGACTTGGCTGTTGCCTCCGGATGCGAAAAAGCCCCTTGATCCGAGATTTTGTAAAGATGAGGTGGAGAAATGAAGCCGCCTAAAATGATAGACAATAAGAAAAACGGAACAGTGGCTGAGGAACTGCGCCAGGAAATCACCAAGGATTCCAAACTATCCGTGATGACTGCCTACTTTACGATCTTCGCGTTTGCGGAACTGAAAAAAGAATTGATGAAAGTGGATCGCATCCGCCTCCTTTTTACCGACCCAGTTTTTATCAAGGGAGAGCAGGAGCAGACCCGTGAGTACTATCTTGAGCGAAACGGCGGGCAAGCCTTCTCTGGTAATGTGTATGAGATGAAACTGCGCAACGAGATGTGCCAGGCTGCCGTGGCAAAAGAGTGCGCTAAATGGCTGGAGACAAAAGCAGATATTAAAATGTTTCGGAATAAAAACTCTGCCCAGCCCCGCATGATTTACATCGACAACGGCGAGGACTCTGTGTGCATCAATGGTACGGTTGACTTTACTACGGATGGCCTGGGGCTGACCCATTCTGACCGTGTGGACAGCAATATGTGTATGTATGGCCGTGAGTTTACCCAGCATTTTCTCAAAATGTTTGATGAACTCTGGAATGATGGTACTGCCGTGGAAGATGTGAAGGCAGGTGTGCTGGAGCAGATCCAGCGGCTCTACAAAGAAAACACGCCGGAATTCATTTATTTTGTTACCCTCTATCATGTGTTCCACCAGTATCTCGGGGAGCTGACAGAGGACAATATTCTTAAGACCCGTACCGGCATCAAGGACACCGTGATCTGGAACAAACTCTACCAGTTTCAGAAAGATGGTGTCATGGGTGCTATCGATAAAATTGAAAAGTACAATGGTTGTATCATCGCCGATAGCGTCGGTCTAGGTAAGACCTTCTCTGCGCTGGCGATTATCAAGTACTATGAGTTGCGGAACGACCGTGTGCTGGTGCTGGCCCCCAAAAAGCTCCACGAGAACTGGAGCATCTATACCCAAAACGACAGCCGAAATATCTTGGCGGCAGACCGCTTTAACTTTGATGTCCTCAACCATACGGACTTGAGCCGATACAGCGGCAAAACCGGAGACATCAATCTGGCCACAGTGAACTGGGGCAATTATGATCTGGTTGTAATTGATGAGAGCCACAACTTCCGCAACAACAACCCTTCCAAGAACAAGGTGACACGCTACGAACGCCTGATGCAGGATGTCATTCAGTCCGGTGTTAAAACGAAAATTCTTCTCCTGTCGGCCACTCCGGTAAACAACCGTATGAACGACATTAAGAACCAGATCTACTTCATTACCGAGGGCCGGAACGATGCCTTTGCAGAAGTGGGTATCCCCAATCTGGAAATCCTCCTGAAGAAGGCGCAGGGCATCTTCAACAAGTGGTCTCAGCTCCCGGATGAGCAGCGAACCACAGACACATTTGTTGAGATGATGAATGTTGACTACTTCAAGCTCCTGGATACCGTGACCATTGCCCGTTCCCGCAAGCATATCGAGAAGTATTACAATATGGCGGATATTGGCCAGTTTCCCAAACGTCTGCCACCGCAGAACATCTATGCCGGTATCGATACGCAGCAGGAGTTCCGTCCCATCGGTGAAGTCAACCGCATGATCAAGCGGCTCACCCTGGGCATCTATTCTCCGCTGCGCTATGTTCTGCCGGAGAAGCGGGAGGAATATGAGGCTAAGTATGATGTGGCAGTGGGCGATGGTACCTCTGTCTTCAAACAGGCTGACCGTGAAACCCACCTCATTGATCTGATGCGGGTGGGAATGCTCAAGCGCATGGAGAGTTCCGTCAATTCCTTTGAACTGACGGTATCCAAACTGCTGCACAATATCGAAGCTACTTTAGACCTGATCCGAAAGAATATGTTGGTGTATGACCCCGAGTTGAATATCGGGGACGTAGACCTGGATGACAATGCCCTGGAAGACCTGATGTACGGCAAAAATGTGAAGGTGCTGCTCCAGGACATGGATCTCATCAAATGGGAGGAGGATCTGGAGAGTGACCGGGAACAGCTCCAGGCTATCCTGAATGAGGTGAAGGTAGTTACCCCGGAGCGGGATATGAAACTGCAAACCCTCTGGGAGTTGATTCAGAAGAAAATCCAACATCCCATCAATCCAGGAAACCGGAAGATTATCATCTTCACCGCCTTTGCGGATACGGCCAATTACCTCTACGACCATCTGGCCCATCGGCTCCAGAGCCAGGGAATTTATACCGCCCTGGTCACTGGTACCGGAGATAACCGCTCTACGCTGCCCATCCCCAAGGCTATGAAAACCCGGATCAAGCTCTCTGATTTGAACACAGTTCTGACACTGTTCTCCCCACGCTCCAAGGAATGTGACAAGATATTCCTGGAGATGAACGACCATATCGATGTGCTCGTTGCCACAGACTGTATCTCGGAAGGCCAGAACCTTCAGGACTGCGACTATCTTATCAACTATGACATCCACTGGAACCCGGTGCGGATCATCCAGCGTTTTGGCCGAATTGACCGCATCGGCTCTGCCAACGAGTGCATCCAGCTGGTAAACTTCTGGCCCATGCAGGATCTGGACGAGTACATCAACCTGGCCCAGCGGGTACGGGGACGCATGGTGCTGTTGGATGTGTCCTCCACTGGCGAGGAAAATGTCATCGATCAGTCTGGAAGTGAAATGAAAGACCTGGAGTATCGAAAAAAACAGCTCCAGCGCCTGCAAAATGAGGTGGTAGATCTGGAGGACATTTCCGGCGGTATCTCCATCACCGACCTCACCTTCAACGACTTCAAGACGGACCTGATGGAGTACATGAAGACCCACCGCAAAGAGCTGGACGAGGCCCCCACCGGCCTGTATGCCGTGGCTCAGATCCCGGAGGAACTGCGAGATACGGTGTCTCCCGGCGTGATCTTTACCCTGCGACAGATCAAGGGACGGGAGCAGACCAGAGAGCAGAACGCCCTGTTCCCCTATTATCTGCTCTATGTCACCCAGGACGGGCAGGTGAAATTGTCTTTCCTCCATGCCAAGCAGATTCTGGACTACTACAAGAAGCTGTGCAGCGGCCAGGGAGAGGTGCTGACCGACCTGGTGCAGGCATTCAATGAGGAGACCAAAGAGGGCAGCAAGATGACAGCCTATTCCAAGCTGCTCAATGTGGCGGTGGAGAACCTCATCGGCAAGAAACAGGAAATCGGCGTGGCCAGCCTGTTTAGCCGGGGCGGAACGACATTGCAAAAAGAATTCTATGATGGATTGGAAGACTTTGAACTTATTACATTCCTGGTGCTGAAATAACGAATGGAGGCGGAACTATGATCTTCTATGACGCTCTGCATATCCCACACCCCTGCTTGGTGGACAAGACTGTGGCCAAAAAGATGTTTTCCGACAACGCAGATCTATCCAAGGCGGACAAAACCCTGCTCTCAGAAGCCGTGGAGAAGATCACGTGGAAATACTGCCTGAAAAACGAGTTTATACCCATTCAGCCCTATTCAGACGAGGTGCGGGACTACCCAGAGGTAGAGGTGCTGGAGGTATCTCTTTCATCAGAGAAGGGATTGCGGCGGCTGGCAGAGATCGTCATGCGGGCCATTCCATATCCCATGCTATTGGTGTTTCGGCTGGGGGAACAGGTGCAGGTCTGGATGGCTCACCAGCGTCTCAACCTGTCCGACCGGGAAAAGGTCACTCTGGAGGAATTTGTCTCCACCCCTTGGCACCCCGAGGATGCCACCTTCTGGACAGCACTGGACATACGGGAGCTGCGCTTTACCAACTTCTTTGACTTCTACACCGACTGGGTGGACAGGCTCTCCGTCCAGAACGCCCAGGAAAAGATGCAGGTATCAGAAGACCTGACCGGCGAGGAGGCCCGGCAGCTCCTGGCCCAGCGGGAGCAGGTGGAGAAGGAGATTGCCACCCTCCGGGCGGAGCTGAAGAAGGAGACCCAGTTTAGCCGGAAGGTGGAACTGAATATGAGAATTAAGAAATTGGAGGAGATGATAGCGTGAGACAAATAAAAATGAGTGAATTTAGATCAACTAAAGAGATTTCTGAGTACCTGAATGAGTGGGCGGCAAATAGTCAAGGTGCGATTTTTTTCGATGAGTATGATATGGATCAATTTTATGCTAATTTATTTATCGAAAACTACGCAAATGAAAATATACAGTTATTTGAATATGAATACTTGCTCCCAGCAAGTATTTACGAATTTAGATTGCTAACTTTGCAAAAAAGTTACACTAAAGGTCTTCTGACGCTCCTCACACTTCGAGAAACGTCATAAGCTCCTGCATACTTTTACCGCTCCTGCGGAAGGCATTCATGATCTGTTTTGCCTCTATGGACTGCTTCTGTTTCTGGAGTTCAAGCAGCCTTTGGGTAAGCTCGTCAACCTTCTCCTGAGCCTTTTGAAGTTCAGCTGTTACCTTTGAGATCTCAGTCTCAATCGATGATAGTGAACGTGTCCTCGCCATAATCGTCATCCTCCTCGGGCGCTTTGTCTGTAGGTGTTTGATTGCCTGATAACTGACTGCCTATTTCTATCGCTATGCTTTTGACATCTGTATCAGACAGACCGAATGCGCTAAGTATCGTTTTTTGTTTTTTTGTAACGGCATGATCCAGGCGGTAATGGCCATTGCCCCGCCTTACCATCTCGATCTTCTCAAGTTCTCTGAGAGCAGCGGGAACGGTCATGTAGTTTGGCTTTGTTTCAAGCCTGAGCATGGTCTCCTTGAGCAGGTTATACATCCTGTTGCGAACGATAAGGGCGATAAACTCAACAAATATCTTCGCTGACAGGGCCTGTGTGGTCTGGACCCTCATGCTTTTGGACCCGATAAAGGATTTGTCCGTGCTGAAGAGCTTTTCAGAAACATCTCTGCCTTTGTAGTGGATAAGCGCCTGGGAGGCCGTCATCTCCTCGGAGGTGACGATGCAAAAGTAACCGCAGAGATCCAGTTCACGCTTTATGACGTCTTTTCGCTCGCTGTAGCCGACAAGATGACCTGCTTTGTCATACTTAAGGGTAAAATACTCCTGACATGCCTTTGATGAGGTAACCACATCTCCGATGTGCTTGTCCATATATATCTTAAATCTGTCCAGCGTAAGCTCCAGGCGTTCCCTTTCAGCCGCATGTTTGGAAGGATTGAAGTAGATATGGAAGTATCTGTCCTGCGTATCATCCTCATATAACCTGGCTTTCACAGTCTTACCGTAGACGTGATAGGCTCTGATGGAATGGTCGCGCTCAGTTTCAAATGTGCCGCGGTTTTCTTCTACAAGGGACGACACCAGGGCTTTACGGCCTTTTACCATTATAACGAAGGCATATCCGCCTTCCTCCATGTAGCGTATGTTGTCTTTGCTAAAGTAACCGCGGTCAAGTATGAAGCCTACCTTTTTATAGCCATACTCCGTCACCTTATCCACCATATGCACAAACTGGGAGACATCCGTTATGGAGCCGGGATATTCCTCATAAAACAGAGGCACCCGGTTGGTCTTATCAAAGGCTATGGCAAGGTTAAAGATAGGAATACCCTTATTATCCTTTGCTTTGCCATACTCTATGAGATCTATGTCACCGGCATTACAGTTTTTATTTGAGGAGTCATATGAAATATATATCCTTTGCTTATGATTCCTTCTTTTATTCCAGTCGTCAAGAAACCCTATCATCTGTTCCTTAGTGACGGAAGAGAAGAACCGGCATACCTTTGAATCGCTGTATATCCTCATACCATCCGAGAACAAAGGGTGGCAAAAAGCATAGTCAGGATAGTGCTGTCCGGCGTTATCCTCTTCCACTATAAGATAGGATAAAAGATCCATAAAAAGACCACAGTCCTCAGGAAACCATTTTTCCAGAAGTTTTGGAAGCTTATACTCGTTCAGGACATAACGGATCACCACATAAGGACCTATTCTGAGACAACAGCTTCTATACGTCTCAGGCAGTTCTTCGGGAAGCATCGCTTCAGGAAAGTACTGCTGAAACTTCTCGTTAGGAAACATCTTTGTTGGATCGGAAGGATCAACCTTCCCGATGATCGTCCTTTTGGGTATGGCATACTTCTTATCAGGCTTATATTCTGCCCCGTACTGGAAGAGCACATAGGAAGATCCGCCCTTAGCCTTGGTCAGGATTTTCCCTTTTTCCGAGGGGATCTGGACAACGAAATTGTAGTACATGCAGTTCCTCCTTTTAGTGTAACTGTTACACCAAAAATTATATCATTAAATCGGAGGGTTGGCAAGCAAAAATCGCGTAAAATAAGGCTTTGAGCGACTTTTTACGTTCAAAACAGAACTTTAGTGTAACTCGCATGCAAAGTTAGCATAGATGTGTTAAGGAGGACCAAGAAGAGAGCAAATACGCACTATTGCACAGATTTAAGGGGCGGGGATGGAATATAGAAGCTGTAAGGGAGTCCGTACTACTATTCATACAACAGTCTTTTTCCGAACTGGAGATACATAGTGGAAATGTGCTGATAGATGCTCGAAGCAAAAGTGCAATATTTACTGGTTCTTTTACAGTATCTAAACTGTTCAATTTTATTAATTCATCAACCCTTTTTGATATTATAGAAAAAATATATGTTTTCCCTTACCACCATACGTGTGATCTGGAAGATGCTCCATTTAACCGACAAAAATACTTGAAAATAATCATTGAAAAAAAGGTAAAAAATGTGCTAAGAGAAAAGGATAGTGAGCGCTTTGATAGAATTATATCTAAAATAAATACGACGTTTGGAGTGATGTCACATGACAAAACTTGATGGTAAAACGCCGGATATGGCGACGGAGAATATAGAGCAGTTGCGGCAGATATTCGTGGATGCGTTTGAATAGGTAAAATCGACTTTGATCTCTGCGAATAGGGTTGAAGTAGACGTCTCGGTTCAGCCGGAAGGTGGAGCTGAACATGAGAAAAACAGGAGAAGGGCTGCTTGTATGAATGAAAAGATAAGGGAAAAATGCAAGAGTGTACTGGAGAAAGCGAAAAAAGAACCATACAGCTTTGGGTTTAGGTGGCTAACAGTGTTATTGTTTGTAATTCCAGTTCTGATATGGGGCGCATATTTAATTGGAGATAATGTTGGCGTTGTCATCAATACCAGTCTAACGGTTGGTGACGCATTGGGGTTTTATGCGTCTGTGCTGGCCTTTATTGGTACAATAGCACTGGGCGCTGTTGCTGTATGGCAAAATCAAAGGCTTCAGAAATTAGAAGAAAATGCTTCAATCAAGAATTTTAGTTGCAATATTCTCTTAGAAAACTTCACGGACGAAATAAAGAAATGGTCAAAGCTAACCCACGAAGGGGAAGAAGAATATATTGAATCAGAAGCATATATTCGCATCAAAGCAACAAATTTTAGTGATGCTTTTCTAAAGAAAGTTTTAATTCAATTCGAGGATGGTGTATTTGTAAGTCATGTTACAATAGCCAATGGAGAGTGCAAATATTTGAAAATTCATTTGCCAAGAGGTAGATGTCAAGTGGAATCAACAAAATGTAGGATAATATTCATCAGTTGTCATGATATTGAGACGTATGGGGATTTTTCTACTGATTTTACGAGGGATAAATTGAAAGCAGAAATAAAGCATTATCATTTTTATGGAAATCAGAAGGTAACACCATGATGAGAAATCCTGATTTTCTGAGTCCGTTTTAGAAATAAATTGATTGTTAGAAGAGGAGGCCACCACCAATGACAAAACTTGATGGTAAAACGCCGGATTTAGCGGCGGAGAATATAGAGCAGCTGCGGCAAATCTTCCCGGATGTGTTTGAGGAGGGAAAGATTGACTTTGACAAACTCAAGCAGGTGCTGGGGGAGTATGTGGACGACGAGAAGGAACGCTACAACTTCACTTGGAACGGCAAGGGCAAGGCCCTGCGGCTGGCACAGACCCCCACCACTGGCACTCTGCGGCCCTGCCCAGAGGAAAAGGAAAGCAAAAACTGGGACGACACCCAGAACCTCTACATAGAGGGTGACAATCTGGAAGTACTCAAGCTGCTACAAAAGAGTTACCACGGGAAGATCAAGATGATCTATATCGATCCGCCCTACAACACGGGTAGTGACTTTGTCTACCCTGATGACTTCTCTGACAGCATTAAGAATTATAAGCGGATAACGGGACAGGTTGACGGAGACGGGAAACCGTTGAGTCCAAATACGGAAGCCAATGGGAGGTTTCACACTGATTGGTTAAATATGATGTACCCCAGACTCCGACTTGCAAAAAACTTGCTATCACGTGATGGAGCGATTTTTGTAAGTATTGATGAGCATGAATTGTCAAATCTTCTAAGCATAATGAATGAGATTTTCGGTGAAGAAAATTATGTTGACTCAATAGTTTGGAATAAAAAGTCTTCAGCAAAAGGAGTCCCTCCTGCAAATATGATGGTTAATGTCCATGAGTACATTGTGGTATTCCAGAAAACAAGTGAATTCAAATTCGTGGGAGAAAAACGTTCGGAATCAGCTGATGGGTTTAAGAATCCTGATAATGACCCCAGAGGTCCATGGAGAGAATCAAATATTAAGAGTACCACAAAACCAATAGAAGATGCCTTTACTATTGTCGATCCGTCCACTGGGAAGCAGTATACAAATACATGGGCATTTTCCAAAGAATCCCTTGGGAAAATGATAAGCGAGGGCAGAATTCTATGGAAAGAAACTCTCCCCAAGCAGAAAGAATTCATGTATGAACTAACCAATGAGAATAAGGCGATAAAAAGCTATTTTGGAGTCTTCGATGCTCAAAGTACAACAGTTTTTCTGAAGAAACTTATACCACAGGTCAAATTTGATAATCCCAAACCCATAAATTTAATGAAATACTTAATCGGTGTTGCTTTGGGGGAAAATGACTATGTTTTGGACTTTTTTTCTGGATCGGCTACTACGGCTCACGCAGTGATGCAACTCAATGCTGAAGATGGCGGTGAACGTAAATTCATTATGGTTCAACTTCCGGAACTGTGTGATGAGGATACTGAAGCAGCTAAGGCAGGTTATAAAAACATCTGTGAGATAGGGAAGGAACGTATACGTCGCACAGGGGAGTTGATTAAGGATGAAGTCGAGGAGCAGAACGCCCAGTTGAAGATCGGCGAGGAGCCCAGGAAAGTCCCGGACATCGGCTTCAAGGTGTTCAAGTTGGACAGCTCTAACCTGAAACAGTGGCAACCGGACTATGAAAACTTGGAAGCAACCTTCTTTGACAGCATCAGCAACTATGTGGATGGCCGCAGTGAGCTGGATGTAGTCTATGAAATCATGCTGAAAATGGGCATGGAGCTTACCTGGCCCCTGGAGACCCACACCATTGGCGGTAAGAATGTCTATGAGATCGGCATGGGCGCTCTCATGATTTGCCTGGACGACCATATCACCACAGAGGTGGCCGAGGGCATGGCGGCACTATACAAGGAACTGGCTCCCGAGACCTGGCGTGTGGTGTTCAAGGACAACGGCTTTGCGGACGACAGCGCCAAGGTCAACATCAAGGAGATCCTCAAAACTGCTGGTTTGGAAGAGGATGCCTTTACAACGGTGTGAGGTGAGCAATGGAAGATGAAATCATTCGAGTGGTTGTGGAACAAGCAGATAAAACGGGTTTTCCAGACTATGGTCTAACAATCTTTGTTACCGTTTTTTCTGGTGTGTTGGTATTTGCTATCAGTGAGTGACTGAAAGAGATTTGGCTGACACCCTTGCAAAATTACAAGAAACTCCGTGGGAAAGTGTCAAAATCATTGACCATGTATGCATGCTATTATCATAATCCGGTTGATATTGCGGATCACGATAATAAATTGCCGGATGACTACAAAACTGCATCCGAAGAGTTGCGAATGCTTGCATCTGAATTGCGGGCCTTCATAGAAACGCTGTCTTGGTGTAAATTTGGTATTCCCTCTAAAGGTGACCTTTATGATGCATCTGCGCACTTGATTGGTTTGTCAAATAGCATGATGGTGCCATATAATACTCATTTTGACAGGCGACTTGCTAATACCATAGAAAACGAAACCAGAGTGAAACAGTTGTTGAGAATTTACAAGTATGAGGTGACCACCAAATGAAACTACAATTTGACGCCAACCTCCACTACCAGGAGCAGGCGGTTTCCGCTGTGGTGGATCTCTTCCGTGGTCAGACGCCAAAACGGAGTGCATTTACCGTGACCATGGAGGACGGTGCAGGTCAGATCACCACAGATAACGGTATTGCAAACAAACTGGAACTGTTAGAGGATGAGATTTTGGAAAATCTCCAGGCGGTGCAGCTGCGCAACGGTCTGCCCCAGACCAAGACGCTGAAAAAGGGTGCCTACGACTTTGATGTTGAGATGGAGACCGGCACCGGCAAGACTTACGTCTATCTGCGCACCATCTTTGAACTGAATAAGGCGTATGGCTTTACCAAATTTATCATTGTGGTGCCCAGCATTGCCATCAAAGAGGGCGTGGCCAAGTCCCTGGAGATTACCAAAGAACATTTCAAGGGCATTTACAATAACGTGATCTATGATACCTACATCTATGACGGTAAAAATCCGGAAGAAGTGCGCTCTTTTGCCGTCAATGACAACATCTCCATCATGGTCATCAACATTGCTGCCTTCCGCAAGAGTTTTGACGACCCAGAGAAGGAAAACAAGGCCAACATCATCCACCGGGCCATTGATAAACTTAACGGGATGCGTCCCATCAGCCTGATCCAGGAGACGAACCCCATCGTCATTGTGGACGAGCCCCAGAGCGTGGAGGGCAAAGGAGCGTCGGCTTCCAAGAAGGCTATGGCTTCCCTGAATGCTCTGTGTACCCTGCGTTATTCCGCCACCCATGTGGAGAAGCACAACCTGGTGTACAAGCTGGATGCTGTGGATGCCTTTGACCTGGAACTGGTGAAGCAGATCGAGGTGGCCAGCTTTGAAAGTGTGGACTACCACAACAAGCCGTACATGAAGCTGCTGTCGGTGGACAATAAGAAATCCCCCATCACGGCCAAAATCGAGCTGGATTGCGAGGTTAAGGGTACCATCAAGCGCAAGGCAGTGACGGTCCGCCAGGGGGATGAGCTATCTGAGAGTAAACTGGGAAACCGAGAGATATACAGGGGATATATCGTTGAAGATATTTACTGTGAGAAGGGCAACGAATATGTCTGCTTTACCACCAAACCGGAGATTTTAAGAATTGGCGAGGCAGTGGGGGACATTGATGACCGGGCCATTAAGGAGCAGCAGATTCGCAAGACCATTGAGGAGCACCTGAACAAGGAGCTGGCTCTGAATCACCGTGGTATCAAGGTGTTGAGTCTGTTCTTCATTGACAAGGTGTCCAACTACCGCTATTACGACGCTGACGGCGTGCGCCACAACGGTATCTACGCTGATATGTTTGAGAAGAACTACCGGGAGCTGATCCAGCGGCCCAAGTACCGGACGCTGTTCCAGGACATAGACCTGGACACGTTGCCCCAAGAGGTGCATGGAGGCTATTTCTCTGGTGATAAGAAGGGAACAAATTCTGACAGAGAGTGGAAAGATACCAGCGGTGCCACTGCTGTGGATGAATCGGCCTACAACCTGATCATGCGGGAGAAAGAGAAGCTGTTATCCTTTGACAGCAAGCTCCGGTTCATTTTCTCTCACTCTGCCCTACGGGAAGGTTGGGACAATCCCAACGTGTTCCAGATTTGTACGCTGAACGAGACCAAGAGCGAGGTTAAGAAGCGACAGGAGATTGGGCGTGGCCTGCGTCTGTGTGTCAACCAGAAGGGTGAACGGCAGCATGGTTTTGCTATCAACACACTGACAGTCATGGCAAATGAGAGCTATGAGAAGTTTGTGGCGTCCCTGCAAAAGGAGTACGAGGAAGAGGAGGGAATCCGTTTCGGTGTATTGGAAAGCCACAGCTTCGCCAATATCCCTGTTCGACAGTCGGATGGCTCCACAGTATATTTGGGTGCCGAGAAGTCCGAACAGGTATACCAAGCGTTTAAGGCTTGTGGCTATCTCAATGACAAGGATGAGGTAACGGATGACTTGAGAAAAGCCCTGAAAAACAATGCGCTGCAGGTTCCGGCAGAGCTTGTGGAGCATAAAAATGCCATTGCAGCTGTATGCAAAAAGGCAGCTGGAGGACTGAATATCAAGCCGGCAAATGCCAAACGGACAGTACACCTGAACAAAGAGCGTTTCTTGAGTGAGGACTTCAAAGAACTCTGGGATCGGATTAAATACAAGACTACATATCATGTGGAGTTTGATTCCGAGAAACTAGTGGAACAGTGCTGCGAGAAGATGCAACTGAATCTGAATGTGGGTGCTGCCAAACTGATGTACACCAAGGCAAAGGTGCAGGTATCGGAGGGCGGCGTAGATACCACGGAAACCCAGCGGCTCTCTGTTATGACAACGGATGGAAAGGAACAGTTGCCCGACATCATCACATACCTGCAAAATCGAACTGGCCTGACCCGCAGAACCATCGTAAAGATCCTCACTGAGAGCAAGACGCTAGATCTGTTCAAAAAGAACCCCCAGACGTATATGGAAGAAGTGGCGAAGATCATCACATCAACCATGCGCCTGTTCATTGTCGATGGCATTAAGTACACCAAACTGGGAGACACCGAATTCTACGCACAGGAGTTGTTTGACACCCAGGAGCTGACTGGCTACCTGGAGCGCAATATGTTTGAGAGCCGTCGTTCTGTCTACGATTATGTGGTCTACGACAGCGATGTGGAGCGTGGCTTTGCAGAGCAGCTGGAAAACAACGAGAATGTGAAGGTGTATGCGAAACTGCCGGATTGGTTCAAAGTGCCCACACCGCTGGGAAGCTATAATCCTGACTGGGCGGTTGTTGTGGAGGATGATGGACAGCACAAGCTCTACTTTGTGGTGGAGACCAAGGGAAGTGTGGAGGAAGAAAGTCTGCGTCCCACAGAACTGGCCAAGATCCGCTGCGGTGAAAAACATTTTGAGGCGTTGGGAAATGAAGCAAAGTTCATGAGAGCGAATAACTTCCAGAGCTTCACAGAGCAAATAAACTAAAAATTACGCCGCTGAAAACAAAAAAGGTCGAGGTACATCGTGTGCCTCGACCTTCTCCCTTTGTAGGTGTTGACAGAATCGAACATTCGTACTACAATAAGCATAGGCGAAAGCCAAAACTCGCAGCTTTCCGGTGAGGTCCACACCCCTGTGTGACCTCAGACGTTCATGGGCCTCGTAGGGCATCCATAACCACCCCTGTACGAAGGAAACTTCCATGAAGGTCTTCAGTATTTGGCGCTGTGCCGGCAGCGCGGGTGTGTATCTTTCCGTGGAAAGCGGAAAGGACACAAATGAACGACACTGTCGTTATCATCTATAATGGGGAGCCAGTATCAGTGCCAAAGGAGGTCGCAGACTTCCTGGAGCAGGATCGGAAGCGGGAACAGGCAGAGAAAAAACGGGACCAAAGGCATCTGAGTAAAAGTGAGTTTGAAACGGTGCTGTCTTGTTCGGACTGTGTCAGGCGTCCCGTGGAGAATGCCGTGCTCTGGAACCTCCGGCTTGAAAATCTGCGGAAGGCCGTTGATGACCTGGGCGATCAGAGCCGGGATCTTATCGAACTTCGTTATGGCAGGAATCTGACCATGGAGGAGATCGGGAAGATCTATGGCGTGTCCAAAATGGCGGTATCAAAGCGACTGAAAAAACTCCACGAAACGTTGAGGAGCTCTGTCACATGACAGGGCCCCTCAACTTTTTTTATTTTTCTGGTTTACAAACTGGCTGTCAGTGTCCTTATAAGTGAGGGCAAAGTTTTTGCGTTGCAAAACTCCACTGGAGGCCGCAGTGGGATACGCCCTAATAAAATTGCCAAAGGAGTGTAAACCTTGGAAGAATGCAAGATAAACCACGATGCTTTGTATAGACTTATGGAAATCAAATGTGAGCGGGAGACGTTGGAGTATGTTCTGGATGGGATGAAAAAGGTGCTGGGCGAGGATCTGCCGGATGCAGATCAGGTGCAAGCCTATCTCATGTCTCCAGACAAGCCCACATCTCTCAACCTCCATCAGCAAATGGTGGCAATGGACAAACTGCTGGAGTGTGCCGAGGTGAATTTCCGAACCACCTGTGATATGCTCCGGTACCGACAAATGAAACGGGCTGGGGTGGTCAGCAGCGTAGAGGAATTTCTGCAGCTACTCCATCCCGGCGAATGTGAGGAGGAATGGAATGAAGAAATCTGAGTATCAGAGCTACGACGAACTGCCGCTGTTTCTCAACTCGGAAACCGTGGCAAAGGTGCTGGGCGTGTCAGCGTCCAGCGGGTACGAGTTGATGCACGAACCGGGCTTCCCCATGCTGCGCATTGGCAACCGCATGGTGGTACCCAAGGAACAGTTCATCCAGTGGGTGATGGAACGCACGGGAGGTGGAAGATGAAGTACCAGGGAAATTTTTTCTCTCTGCCTAATGACATCTTTGTCTTGGGGCTGTGCTCAGGTGAGCTGTCGGTGTACAGCTATCTCCGCCGGTGCGAGGATCAGAAGACACATCAGTGCTGGCCCAGCTATAAGAACATCGGAAGTGCAGTGCAGATGAGTGAGAACACAGTGAGCAAGTATGTGCAGATGTTGGTGGAGCGTGGCATGATCACCACGGAACCCACCAAGGTTACAACTAGGAAAGGCGTGACACGAAACGGGAATTTGTTGTACACAGTACTGCCTCCATTGGAAGTGATTGATCAGCACTACCAGCAGAAGTTGGTGGAGCTGGGACAGGAAACAGAGCGGCTGCGACTGCAGAAGCTCCAGGAGCAGCAGGCCCAAGAAGCACTGTGTACGCCGCTGTGAGGGGCTGTGTGGCCGATTGCAGGGCAGGGGAAGACTCCTGCCCCACCTGGGGGATTTCGAGCGAATTTGGGCCACTTTCGAGGACTCTGCGGAGGACGAAGGAAAAGGCAGGATAAAGGCCTGGTGTCACCTGGCCAGTCACAACTGCCCGCAGTGCGGGCAGTTTCAAGGGTTTCCGGGGTTTGAAACATGAGGTCAACCCCGGAGAGGTACGGAAATTCTGCGGTCGTTATCCCGAAACCCTTACTCCCATAACAAAAATACTGGGGTCAACACCCAGAAAGGACGGAATATGAGAAAAAAAGAAAAGTTTCCTCTCTATCTCACACCAGAGAAAAAGGCACTCCTGGAACGGCGGCATGCGGAGGATGGCAGCCGAAGCATCACCGCCTTCATTGAAAACGCCATCGACTTCTACCTGGATTATCTGAGCGCCAACAACGCCGGATTGTTTCTCCCCACCTCGGTTCAATCCTATCTGGACGGCAGACTGGATCAACTGGAGAGTCGCATCTCCTCTCTGCTCTTCAAGCAGGCAGTGGAGCTAGACATGGGGCTGAGTACCCTGGTGGACTGTGTTCAGCTGGGTGAAGAATACCTGGAGCGACAGCGCTCCAACAGCGTTGCCAATGTGAAGCGCACCAACGGACGGCTGCGACTGGAGGAGAAGGTGCGTGACGCCAACAGGAGTGATGACGAATGGCAAGACTGATTGTCAAAAGCCCATACATCAAATGTGGTGGCAGCCAAGGTGCAACTGGTTACATGAAGTACATTGCCACACGGGAACGGGTGGAGATCCTACCGGATGACCGTCCGCCCACACGCAAGCAGGAGCAGCTGATCACAAAACTGTCCAAAGACTTCCCTGGAGTGAAAGAGCTGCTGGAGTACGGAGACTACACCCAGCATCCCACCAAGGCCAACG
>NZ_JACSNZ010000037.1 GCF_016902575.1 Pseudoflavonifractor capillosus
CGGCCTCTTTTCGTGAATCTTTTCTCCATTGCTCCATAAAGCACACCCCCACATCTGATACCATTTTACCAGATGCGGGGATGTTTTGGAAGTTTTTCGACAGTCTGAAGGACGGGATGCAGCGTGTACGCTGCATCCCGTCCTTTTCATTGAGGGAAGGGAAGAGGTGCTTGTTCAGCCCTTGTGGGTGGTCAGGCGGACGATGTGCAGAGCAAGATAGGCGGTCTCCTCGTTGGGGAGGAAGACGTTGTACTTGCGCAGCACAAAGGTGCGAATTTTCTCTGCGCAGTCGGTGGCCTCCGGGTAGCCCTGCTGCATCTGGTGGAAGAGAAAGTCATCGTTGCTGTCCATGAGCTTGCCACAGAAAAAGCGTTCGGCAAAGAACTGTAAGTGGCTGATGAAGCGGGAAAAGTGAATGCTCTCGCTGTCCAGGGTACAGTGCATCCGGTAGGTGACAATGTTGGTCAATTCACCGATCAGGCGGGCGGCCTGCATGGCATCATATCCTGCGTCCGGGTCCTGCCTGGCGTTGACGATGTGGAAGGCGATGTTCCCGGCCTCTTCCTCTGGCAGGGTGATATGCAGCAACTGCTGTGCCCGCTGCAAGCCACGCACACCTACATCATATTCCCGGCGGTAGAAATGCTTGATCTCCCAGGTAAGACGGTTGGTCACCACCAGGCCCTTTTGAAACCGCTCCACTGCAAAATGGAGATGGTCGGTGAGCATCAGATAGATGTGGGGGGAGAGGTGTACCCCCAAGGTGGTCTCTGCATCCTGGACGATCTCTTGGGTGAGATCCAGATACTCCGACGGAATGGAGGAGAACAGCTCCATCATGGGCTGGGCGTCCGGGTTGGAGAGGGGGATGAAGATCCGGTCTGACGGCTGGCGGTCGATGGATTCACCGGCCTTACGGCCGTAGCCGATGCCTTTGCCCAGCAAAATGGATTCTTCCCCGCCGTCATCCTGCACCAGCACCACGCTGCTGTTGAGTACCTTGCGAATGAACATCCCGTATTTCCCTCCTTTCCGGTTTATACTTGGGTGTGTTTAGGTCAGGTCTGCTCCGTTGGTGGCAATGACTTTCTTGTACCAGTAGAAGCTGTCCTTGCGGCGGCGCTCCAACGTGCCATGGCCCTCGTCATCCTGGTCCACATAGATGAAGCCGTAGCGCTTGCTCATCTGGTTGGTAGAGGCGGAGATCAGGTCGATGGGCGCCCAGCTGGTGTAGCCCCACATCTCCACACCGGCATCAATGGCCTTGCCCATCTCACTGATGTGCTGACGGAAGTACTCCACCCGGTAGGGATCGTGGATGGAGCCATCCTCCTCCACGGTGTCCTTGGCGCCGATGCCGTTTTCCACCACCATCAGGGGCAGACGGTAGCGGTCATACAGCTCAATGAGGCTGTACCGCAGGCCCTTGGGGTCGATCTGCCAGCCCCAGTCGCTGGTCTCCAGATAGGGGTTCTTCACGCCCAGCACGGTGTTGCCGGGGGTACGCTCGGCGTTGGGGTCCACCGACTCGGTCATGGTCATGTAGTAGCTGCAAGAGACGAAGTCCACGCAGCCAGCCTTGAGAATTTCAGCGTCTCCAGGCTCCATGTGGATATGGATGCCCTGATTCTCAAACATCTTGAGAATCAAGCGGGGGTACTCGCCCCAGACGTGGACGTCGGCGTAGAACAGGTTCTCCAGGTTCTTGGCCTGGGTGGCCAGCTCGTCCTCGGGAGCGCAGGTGCGGGCATAGGTGGTCAGCTTGGTGAGCATGCACCCTACCTTGCTGCCGGGGATGATCTCGTGGCAGTCCTTGACCACCAGGGCGCTGGCCACCAGCTGGTGATGCAGGGCCTGATAGCAGGTCTCCAGCAGCTTCTCCTCGGGGACCCGACTGGGAATAATACCGGCGGTGGTGAAGGGGTGGCGGATGATGCTGTCCACCTCGTTGAAGGTCAGCCAGTACTTCACGTCATTTTTGTAGCGCTGGAAACACACATGGCAGAACCGGGTGAAGCAGTCGATGACCCGGCGGTCCACCCAGCCGTTGTACTTGGTGGCCAGAGCCAAAGGCATCTCATAGTGGCTGAGGGTGACCAGAGGCTCAATGTTCAGCCGGTGCATTTCGGCGAACAGGTCGCTGTAAAATTGCAGGCCCTTTTCGTTGGGCTCGGTCTCCTCCCCGGTGGGGAAGATGCGGGTCCAGGCGATGGACACCCGCAGCATGGTAAAGCCCATCTCGGCAAACAGGGCCAAATCTTCCTTGTAGTGGTGGTAGAAGTCAATGCCACGGCGCTTGGGGTAGGGGCTGTCGTCGGTGGCAGCCATGGCGGCCTCGATGGCAGCGTCGTCCACTGCCACATGGGCCTTATAGTCTTTCACATCGGTATTGGGCTTATACGTGGCAATGTCTGCCACACTGGGCCCCTTGCCATCCACGTTCCAGGCGCCTTCCACCTGGTTGGCGGCCACAGCGCCGCCCCAAAAAAATCCCTTTGGAAAACTCATACCTTTGCCTCCAATTTCATCAGTGCTGCACCGGGTGCTACGGTGCCATCGGCCACGGGAGATACGTCGAAGATATCCCCATTGGTAATCACAATGGGAGTGGTAACATCGTAACCTGCGGCCTTGATTTCGTCAAGGTCGAACTTGAGGAGCAGCTGGCCCTTCTTGACCGTGTCACCAGCTTTCACCTGGGGCTCAAAGCCCTTGCCGTCCAGCTTCACGGTGTCCATGCCCACGTGCATGAGAATTTCGGCACCGCCGGTGGTGACCATGGAGAGGGCGTGGTTGGAGTCGATGACCGTATCAATGACGCCGTCGGCAGGGGCGTACAGCTCACCCTTCACCGGCACCACAGCCATGCCATCGCCCAAAATCTTCTGGGAGAACACCTCGTCCTTCACCTGGTCCAGGGGGATAGCAGTGCCCTGGAGGGGGCTGCACACCACCTGCTTGCCGGTGGCGGTTTCGGTGTGGGTCACCTCGGGGACAGTGGCAGTAGCCTCAGGCTCGGTAATCGCCTCGTCCTTATAGAAGATCAGGGTGAAGACAAAGGAGAGTACCACGGAGAGCACCAAGGCCACACAGGCCCAGATGAAGTTCATGCTGTCGTTGGGGTCGATGTACATGGGCATGCTGGCAATGCCGGGGCCCACGGGAGCAAATGCTTTAATCCCCATGAGACCAATGAACAGGCCGCCCAGGAAGCTGGAGGCCACCACAGCGGCGGTGACTTTTTTGTGCTGGAGGGTCACGCCGTACAGAGCGGGCTCGGTGATGCCGAACAGGCCGGAAATACCGGCGGAAATGGCGGTGGAGCGGAGATTTTCGTCCTTGGTTTTGACGGCCACGGCCAGACAGGCACCGCCCTCGGAGATGTTGTGAGCCAGAGAGGCGGGCAGATACAGCATATCAAAGCCGGGGTTAGAGAGGGCTGAGACACCATAAGGCACCAGGGCCTTGTGCATGCCCAGGGAGATCATGAAGGGGAGCACTGCGGCCACGATGGCCACAGCCAGCCAGCCCAGGGTGTTGTACAGAGCCAGAATGGCGGCTGTGATCAAAGTGCCCAGGTTGTAGCCCAAGGGGCCCAGGATCAGCAGACCTATGGGGAAGCAGATGATGAAGCAGAGCATGGGCACAAAGAACACACGGATGGCCTTGGGGCACCACTTGTTGAACCAGCGCTCACAGAAGGACATGAAGATGACCACCAGAATGGCGGGGAAGACCTGACTGGAGTAGCTGATATTCTGTAAGGTCAGACCAAAGAAACTGGCGCCCCCCTCAGTAGCCAACAGTGCGGCGGTGTTGGGGAAGACCATGGCGGCGGCCAGGGCCACAGCCACCAGCTTGTTGCTGCGGAACTTGGTGGCGGTGGTGAAGGCCACCAGAATGGGCAGGTAGTACAAGGCGGCATCCGCCACATAGTAGAACACCTTATAGATGGTGTCGTCGGCGGTGAGAATGCCGAAGGTGGTGAAAATGGTCAGAAGGGCTTTGAGCACACCGGCACCGGCAATGGCGGGGACCAGAGGCTGGAAAATGCCCACAATGTAGTCCAAAATGGTGCCGCCAATGCTCTTTTTGCCCCCGGCATCAGGGGAAACTGCGCCGCCCTGGAAGGTGCCCAGCTTCATCAGCTGGTCGTACACCTCAATGACATCGTTGCCGATGACCACCTGACACTGGGGGCCGCTGGTGATGACACCCATGACGCCGGGGGTCTTTTTCAGGGCCTGGACATCCACTTTGCTGGCATCCACCAAGGTAAAGCGCAGGCGGGTGGAACAGTGCTCCAGTTGCGCCACGTTTTTCTCGCCGCCGATGAGCCGCAAGACGTCGGATGCGGTTTGTTGATAGTTTTTCATACTCGGAAACCTCCCTAGGTGCAGTCTTTGCCGCTTCGGCCAAAAAGGACAAAAGAAAAAGACCCAACAGAACACGACAAAGCCTCTTACGTCGGGGTAAGAGGATATCCATGTTCCGTCAGATCCTGCCTGCATAATCAGTTACATGTCCGATCGGTACGTTGTAGTCAGTATAGCAAATGTGGAGGAATGATTTCAATACTAGGTTTTTATAAAAAACAACAAGATTTTTTGTGCATCTTCTACAATACACCATGGTGAGCTGGAGACAGCAGAGCAAAAAACTGATACCCTGCAAGAAGGGAAAAGACAAAAAGCCCTCGGCAGAGTTTTCCCGCCAGGGGCGGGAAAATAAATTGGAAGCTGTTTTTTCCGGGGACATGCGCATCGGAAAAAACACATCTCAGCCCGCCAGTGTGGAATCGGGTCGCCCTTTGACCCGATTATGCATGCAGCGGGCTGCAATCCCTCGAAAAAATGCTTGCATTTTTGAGAAGCGTGTCGAACTTTTTCGACACGCTAAAACATCCACAGCCTGGAGACAGACTGTGGATGTTTTTTAATGTTCAATGGTGAGATTCTCGGTGCCGTGGGCCTCAAATTCATCAATATAGGCATCCATGCGCTGAATGAGTTCCTGCTGGTTACTCTCGTCAATGGGCACATAGTTCATATCCCGCCGAGCCAGATCCTCAGCCAAAATATCGAAGAACACGTTGTTCTCATATTCCATAATGGCCTCGTGGATGCCGCCCTCGGCAAAGGCCCTGGAGGGGACGATCTCGCCGTGATACACCTCTGCCAAAGGTTCCATGCCCTCCCGGGCGGCCTGGGCAAAGAGCAGGCTCTCCACCTGGTCGTAGTCCTCAAATCGGTCGTCGCCCCGGGTGGAATTGAGTACCCAGTTGCCGATATACACCATATCCAGCAGACGTCTGAATTGCTTACGGGTCAGTTGCACCTCCATATACAGCCCTCCTTTGCTTTTGGCTACGCAAGGGGTACGCCCTATATTATACTGACGGGCTGGGGAATGTCAATGGTCATACTCCGGCCGGTGTGCGCATACACTCCAACAGATTTTACCCATGGAGTGTGATGTCATGAGCCAAGTAAAAGGAGAAAACCAGGGGATTCTGCGGGGAGAAGTGCTGGCCTTGCCCCGTCTATCCCACCACAACCACGGCGTGGACTACTATCTGGTGCCCTTCCGGGTGCCCCGGCTTTCGGGTGCAGAGGATGTGGTAAATTTGGTGGTGTCCCAGCCCCAAGGTGAGCTGTGGCAGCCGGGGAACTGGCTGGAGGTGGGGGGCGAGGTGCGCTCCTACAACAACCGCTCCGGCCAGGGCAGCCGCCTGGTCATTACCATGTTGGTGCGGCAGGCGCTCCCGGCCCACTGCCGGGAGGGAGAAAACCATCTATTATTGGCCGGAGCGCTGTGTAAGCCCCCGGTGGCCCGCCGTACCCCTCTGGGCCGGGAGATCTGTGATTTGCTCCTGGCGGTAAACCGCCCCTATGGCCGGGCAGACTACTTACCCTGCATTGCCTGGGGTTCGGTGGCCAGCCGCTGCGCCCAGATGGAGGTGGGAGACCGGCTGCGCCTGGAGGGCCGACTCCAGAGCCGGGAATACCACAAGATGGTGGATGGCCAGCGGCAGACTCGTACCGCCTACGAGATCTCCATCATGAGCCTGCTGCCTCAAGTGGAGGAGCAGGAGGAGTCATAGACCTGGGGGCACAGCTGGCGTGCCTTGGAGCGAATGGCTCGGAGATCCCCAAAGGTGTCCGGCTTTTTGGACGGATCCCGCAGCAAGGCCGCAGGGTGGTAGATGGCGGTCATGGCGATCCCCGCCTTTTCCACCCACTGGCCGTGCTGCTGGGTGATTTTATAATTGGGATCTATGAGCCGCTGGGCGGCAATGCGGCCCAGACAGACGATCATCTTGGGGCGGAGCAGTGCCACCTGGTTACGCAGATAGCCGATGCAGGCGTCCTGCTCGGTATGCAGCGGGTCTCGGTTGTGGGGCGGACGGCACTTGACGATGTTGGCGATGTACACGTTTTTCTCTCGACTCAGGTCGATGAGGGAGAGCATATCGTCCAGCAGCTGACCCGCAGGGCCCACAAAGGGCACGCCCTGCAAGTCCTCCTGTTCCCCGGGGCCTTCCCCCACCAGCAAAATGGGGGCGTTCTGGTTGCCAACCCCAAACACCACATGGTGTCGGGTTTCACACAGGGGACATTTCTGGCAGGTTTGGCAGGTCTCATGGAGCTGTTCCCAAGATAGCATATATAGGCTCCTCTCTCTGGCTTCTTTCTCTTTTTAGTGTACCACAAACCTACGCCTCTGGCTAGAGTGTGCCCGTGCATTGACAAAGCCTGTGTGGCGGGTGTAAAATAACCCAAACAAGCCCCAGCTGTGGTTGTTTCACGGCTTGGGGCATTTTTTTGGGAGGAATCGACCATGGACATCACCCAACAGCAGGTGGAGCACCTCTCCCGCCTGGCACGGCTGTCCCTCACACACCAGGAGCGGGAAGAACTCACCGGGCAGCTGGAGCAGATGGTCAGCTATATGCAGGTACTTGCCCAGGTGGATGGGGGAGACGCACAGGGAGGGGAGAAGCCCGGTGCTCTTCGGCACGATGAGGTGGAGCCATCCTTGGTCGGGGACAAGCTGCTGCGGCAAGCGCCCCTGGTACGGGAGGGTTACGTGGTCACCCCCAGCAGCGTGGGAGAGGGGGGAGAGGCATGAAGCTGACTGAGCTCACCGCCCTGGAGCTGGGCCGGGCCATTGCCCAAGGGGATGTGACCATCCCCCAGGCCACCCAGGCGGCGTTGGAGGCGATTTCCGCCCGGGACAAGTCTCTGAACAGCTGTATCACCGTCTTGGAGGAACAGGCCATGGAGCGGGCGAAAAAGCTGCAAAATGGCCTGAAATTGGGTTTATCTCCCCTGTACGGGGTGCCGCTGCTTTTGAAAGACAACCTGTGTACCCAAGGTGTGAAAACCACTTGCGGCTCTAAAATGCTGGAACACTATGTTCCACCCTACCATGCCACCGTGGTGGAGCGGGTGGAGAGAGCGGGGGGTGTGTGCCTGGGCAAGGGAAATCTGGACGAGTTTGCCATGGGCTCCACCACCGAGACCTCCTATTTTGGCCCCGCCCGTAACCCCTGGGACGAGAGCCGGGTGCCCGGCGGCTCCTCGGGAGGCTGCGCTGCCGGAGTGGCGGCGGGGCTTGCCTGGTATGCCCTGGGCTCGGACACTGGCGGCTCCATCCGTCAGCCCGCCGGGTACTGCGGCCTCACGGGAATCAAGCCCACCTACGGCACGGTGTCCCGGTATGGACTCGTTGCCTATGCATCCTCCTTCGACCAGGTGGGGCCTTTGTGCCGGGACGCTGCCGACTGCGCCGGGGTACTGGATGTGATTCAGGACAAAGACCGCCGGGACAGCACCACGGTGGAGGGCAGCTATGGAGGATTGCTGTCATCCCTCAACGGGGACATCCGAGGTTTGCGGGTGGGTCTGCCGGTGGAGTGCTTTGGGGAAGGACTGAACGCTCGGGTGGCCCAGCGGGTACGAGAGGTGGCCCAGGTGCTGGAGAGCCGTGGGGCAGTGGTGACAGAGGTGTCCATCCCGGAACTAAAGCTGGTCATTCCCGCCTACTATGTGCTGGCCTCGGCGGAGGCCTCCTCCAATCTGGCCCGGTACGACGGGGTGAGGTACGGCTTCCGGGCGCAACAGTACGGAAACCTCACCCAGATGTATGAGAACACCCGCAGCCAGGGCTTTGGAAAAGAGGCCAAGGCCCGGATTTTACTGGGTACCTTTGTGCTCAGCGCCGGGTACTACGAGGCCTACTACAAAAAGGCGTTGGCGGTGAAACACCAGGTGACAGAGGGGATGGAACGGATATTTTCCACCTGTGACGTGCTCCTCACTCCTGTCACCCCCGACACCGCCCCCAAGCTGGGGGAGAGCCTTTCTGACCCCATGGGGATGTATCTGTCCGATCTCTACACCGTCCCCGCCAATCTGGCAGGGCTGCCCGCCCTGTCCATGCCCTGCGGGGTGGACGGGGAAGGCCTGCCCGTGGGGGCCCAGCTCATTGGGCCCAGGTTTGGGGAGCAAGTGCTGCTGGGCGCCGCCTATGCCTATCAGCAGGAGACGGACTACCACAGACAGGTGCCGAAAGGGGGCCAGAAGGGGTGAACTGGGAGATCGTCATGGGTCTGGAGACCCACGTGGAGCTGTCCACCGAGAGCAAGATTTTCTGCGCCTGTTCCACCGCCTTTGGAGGAGCTCCCAACCGCCAGTGCTGCCCGGTGTGTATGGGGCTGCCTGGGGCCCTGCCGGTACTTAACGAGAAGGTGGTGGAGTACGGGGTGAAGGTGGGGCTGGCCCTGGGGTGTACCATCACCCCGGTGAGCCGCTTTGACCGGAAAAATTACTTCTATCCCGATCTGCCCAAGGGGTACCAGATCAGCCAGCTATATGCGCCCCTGTGCCGCAACGGCCGGGTGGAGGTGGAGGGCACCATCATTGGCATCCATGAGATCCACATGGAGGAGGACGCAGGCAAGCTGTATCACGACTCCCAGACCGGAGAGACCTTGTGCGACTTCAACCGCTGCGGAGTCCCGTTGTTGGAAATTGTGACAGAGCCGGATTTTCGCACCGCCCAGCAGGTGGTGGCCTACCTGAAGCGGCTGCGGGAGACCCTGCAATATCTGGGGGTGTCTGATGGCAAGATGGAGGAGGGCTCTCTGCGGTGCGACGTGAACCTGTCGGTGCGCCCCGTGGGGAGTGACTTTCTGGGCACCCGCACGGAGATGAAAAATCTGGGCTCCTTCCAGGCCATTGCAAGGGCGATTGCCTACGAGAGCCAGCGACAGATAGCCCTTCTGGAGCGGGGGGAGCAGGTGGTGCAGGAGACCCGCCGCTTCGACGAGGAGAAAGGGGAGACCTTCTCCATGCGCAGCAAGGAGGAGGCCCGGGACTACCGCTACTTTCCCGAGCCGGATTTGCCCCCGGTGGTACTGTCCCAGGGGTATATCCAGGACATCCGGGACAGTTTGCCCGAGTTGGGGGAGGCCAAGCGGAAACGCTACGCCCAGGAGTACCAGCTGCCCGAGTACGATGGCCAGATGGTCACCAGCCACCCGGCCCTGGCCCGGTTTTTTGAGGAACTCATTGCCCTGGGCACGCCCCCCAAGCAGGGGGCCAACTGGATCATGGGGGAGGTGCTGGGGGCACTGTCCGCCAGGGGGCTCAACCCAGGACAGCTGCCCATTACCCCCAAGACGCTGGCCCGGCTCATTGCCCTGGTGGCAGAGGGGAAACTGAACCGCAACACTGCGGTGAAGGTGTTTGAGGCAGTGTTTGACACCGACGGGGATGTGGATGCCTATGTGGCCGCCCACCACCTGGAGCAGGTGCAGGATGTGGAGCTGGTGGAGAAAACCGTGGCCCTGGTGCTGGAGGACAACCCCCGGTCGGTGGCAGACTACCGAGGAGGGAAGGAAAAGGCCTTCGGCTTTCTGGTGGGCCAGACCATGGGCAGACTGCAAGGCAAGGCAGACCCCCAGACGGTGCGGCGGGTGCTGCTGGAGCAGTTGACCAAGAAATGAGAAAAGGGGAAATATCGATGCCCATTTGTTATATTTTTGCCTCGGGGGAGTACGGCGGAGAGTGGCCGGACATCAAGCCCGGGGACTTGTGCATTGCCGCCGACGGGGGCTATGCCCAAATGCAGGCCCATGGGGTAGAGCCGGACCTGGTGGTGGGGGATTTTGACTCCCTGGGCTATGTGCCCCCCCACCCCCATATTGTCCGCCACCCGGCGGAAAAGGACGACACGGACACCGCCCTGGCCCTCAGTGAAGGATGGAGCCGGGGGTACCGCACCTTCCACATCTACGGCGCTTTGGGTGGAAGGTTGGACCACACCCTGGCCAATGTGCAGCTGCTGTGCGGCCTGGCTGGGCGGGGAGGGCAGGGGGTTCTGATCGGCCCCGGCATGACGGTGACGGCGGTGCACAACGGCACCCTGGAGCTGGAGGGTGAGCCGGGACAGACCCTGTCTGTGTTCTGCTGGGGGGAGCCGGCCCAGGGGATCACCCTGGAAGGGCTCAAGTACACCCTGGACCACGCCACACTGACCTGTGATGTGCCCCGAGGGGTGAGCAACGAGTTTTTGGACGGCCCCGCCCGGATCACCGTGGAGCAGGGGACGCTGGTGGTGATGATAGAGAACCGGGTATAAAAGAGACAGCGGCGCAGACTTGTCTGCGCCGCTGAAGGGTTTTGAAAATGGTTACGAATGGATCATTCCTTCATGATACCGTAAAACACGATGATTAGGATGAGGAGGGATACAACCCGTACCCACTTGGGATAGGGGCGGTTTGCCGCTTCTGGAATATTGCGGCGCATCCAACGCTCGCCAACGCCCTCCAGAACTGCGAAGACGGCATAGATGGCCAGGGCAAGGAAAGAAGGTAGAAGCGCCTGAGATACAAAAAAGGTGTCAATCAGCAGAAAAATACAATATGCAATACAGATAATGCCACGGCCAATATCCCAGGTTCGTATGAGACGGGCCTGTTTTTCGCTCATTTGAATCCCACCTTATACAGATAGTCAGTTTCTAGCAAGGGAAATAACCATTCCTATGGGAATGCCCTCTCGTACCGATCGCCAATGGAACCACCTCATTCTCGAAAAGAAAACGGCGTGTGGAATTTGGATGTAGGGTATTACAAATTCAGAATAGCATGGAAGTGGAGAACCGTCCATTGACATTCTGTCGAAAACAAATAACGTAAAATATACAAGTTGCCCCCGGTTGCACACAATGCTGCAACCGGGGGCAACTGTTACATCAAATCTGCCAGGGTGACGCTGTCCAGGTACTCATTGACCCGCCGCCCCAGCTCGCACCAGAGGGAGCGGGTGGGGCAGGTGTCCCGCTGCTGGCAGGGGGGCGCCCCCGGCTCCAGGCAGGCCACCGGGGCCAAGTCCCCCTCGGTGAGCCGCAGAATGTCCCCCACCCGGTACTCCTCCGGGGCCCGGGTGAGCCGATAGCCGCCCCCCTTGCCGTGGGTGCCGGAGATGTAGTGGTGTTTGGTGAGCACCGGGAGGATTTTCTCCAGGTACTTGAGAGAAATCTGCTGCCGCTGGGCCACATCCTTCATGGGAGTCAGCCCTTGCCCTTGGTGCTGGGCCAGGTCTACCATCACCCGCAGGGCGTAGCGGCCTCGGGTGGACACCAGCATGGCCTTAGTGGGCGTGGCAGTGACCGCAGCTGTCGCAGCAGGGGAACTGGCTGTGGTCGTACTCGATGCCGTTTTTGTCGTAGTAGTCCTTCAGGGCCAGCTTGATGGCCTCTTCCGCCAGCACCGAGCAGTGGATCTTCTGGGCGGGCAGACCGTCCAGGGCCTCCACCACCGCCTGGTTGGTGAGCTCCAGGGCCTGGGACACCGGCTTTCCCTTGATGAGCTCGGTGGCCATGGAGGAGGAGGCGATGGCGCTGCCGCAGCCAAAGGTCTCAAACTTCACGTCCACAATGATATCGTTCTCAATTTTCAGGTAAATGCGCATGATGTCACCGCACTTGGCGTTGCCCACCTCCCCCACGCCGCTGGGGTTTTCCATAGAACCCACGTTGCGGGGGTTGCGGAAGTGGTCCATGACTTTTTCACTGTATAATGCCATAATTGATTACCTCACTGAATGATATATTCTTGAATACCTGCTTCCAGGTTGCGCCATACCGGGGAGATGGAGCGCAGGTAGGCCACCACGTCGGTGACAGCCCCGATCATATAGTCTACCTCTTCCTCGGTGGTGTCCGGGGAGAGGGAGAGCCGCAGAGAGCCGTGGGCGATCTCGTGGGGCCGCCCAATGGCCAGCAGCACATGGCTGGGGTCCAGAGAGCCGGAGGTGCAGGCGGAGCCAGAGGAGGCGTACACACCCTTGTCGTCCAGCAGCAGCAGCAGGGACTCGCCCTCAATGCCCTCAAAGCAGAAGTTCACGGTGCCGGGCAGGCGGTGCTCCCGGTGACCGTTGAGAATGGAGTGGGGGATTTTGGACAGTCCTGCAATCAGCCGCTCCCGCAGGGCGGTAAGTCTGCCCATATCTTCGTCCAGGTGGTCACAGGCTTCATCCAAGGCAGCGGCCATGCCCACAATGGCGGGGATGTTTTCCGTGCCGCCCCGGCGGTTACGCTCCTGGGCGCCTCCGTGGATGAGGGGGAAAATGGGCACACCCTTCCGGGCGTACAGCACGCCGATGCCCTTGGGGCCGTGGAACTTGTGGGCGGAGAGGGACAGAAGGTCAATGTTCTGCTCCACCACATTCACCGGCAGGTGGCCCACCGCCTGCACCGCATCGGTGTGGAAGAGCACTCCATGGCGGCGGCACACTTCCCCAATCTCAGAAATGGGCTGCACAGTGCCGATCTCGTTGTTGGCATACATGATGGTCACCAGACAGGTCTCAGGGGTGATGGCCTCCTCCACCTGCTGGGCGGACACCATGCCATCTTCATGGACATCCAGCAGGGTGACGGTGAAGCCCTCCTTCTCCAGGGCGTCCAGGGTGTGGAGCACAGCGTGGTGCTCAAAGGCGGTGGAGATGATGTGGGTCTTGCCCTTCATTTTTCCAAAAGCGGCGGCAGACCGGATGGCCTGGTTGTCCGCCTCGCTGCCACCGGAGGTGAAGATCACCTCGGTGGGCTGGCAGCCCAGGCGCTGGGCAATGCGGGTACGGGCATCGGTGAGAGCCTCCTGGGCCCGCTGGCCCACAGAGTGGAGGCTGGAGGGGTTGCCATACTCTCCCTGCATATAGGGGAGCATGGCGCTGAGAGCCGCATCACTCAGGCGAGTGGTGGCGGCGTTATCGGCGTAAATCTGCATGGCAGGATTCCTTTCTCTTTAATCCGTAAACATGGGGGTGGACAGGTACCGGTCCCCGGTGTCGGGGAGGAGCACCACGATGGTCTTGCCTTCGTTTTCGGGGCGTTGGGCCACCTGGATGGCGGCATGGAGGGCAGCGCCCGAGGAGATACCCACCAGAAGGCCCTCACTGCGGCCCATGAGCCGCCCGGCGGCAAAGGCCTCTTCGGTGGTCACGGGGAACACCTCATCGTAGACGGTGGTATTGAGCACCTGGGGTACAAAGCCCGCCCCGATGCCCTGGAGCTTGTGGGGGCCGGGGTTGCCGCCGGAGAGGACGGGGGAGTCGGAGGGCTCCACCGCCACCACCTGGATGTTGGAGTTGCGGGACTTCAAATACTCACCCACCCCGGTGATGGTGCCGCCGGTGCCCACGCCAGAGACAAAGACATCCACGTTGCCGTCGGTATCCTCGTAAATCTCCGGACCTGTGGTCTCCCGGTGGGCCTTGGGGTTGGAGGGGTTGACAAACTGGCCGGGGATGAAGCTGTTGGGAATCTCAGCGGCCAGTTCATCGGCCTTTTCAATGGCTCCGGCCATGCCCTTGGCCCCCGGGGTGAGCACCAGCTCGGCCCCATAGGCGGTCATGAGCAGGCGGCGCTCCATGGACATGCTGTCCGGCATGACCACGATCATCCGGTAGCCCCGGGCGGCTGCCACCGCAGCCAGGCCGATGCCCGTGTTGCCCGAGGTAGGCTCGATGATTACCGAGTCGGGCTTCAAAGCCCCGCTGGCCTCGGCATCCTCGATCATGGTCAGCCCTACCCGGTCCTTCACCGAACCGGCGGGGTTGAACATCTCCAACTTGGCCAGAATTTTAGCCTTCAGACCCAGTTTTTCTTCTATATGGGTCAGCTCCAACAGCGGGGTGTGCCCAATGAGCTGATGGGCGGATGTATAGATATGTGCCATAACGGATTCCTCCTGATACATCAAATTAAAACCTACTGAAATGGTTGGTTATATGATACGCCTTTTTACCTACCTTGTCAATCGGTATTTGCAAATGCAAAAAAAATCCCGGCGCAGAAGGCTCTGCGCCGGGAGATGCGTCATTCTTCGGTGGGGAAGTAATCTTGGAGGAAGGTGTCCACCGCCGTCCAGTACAGCCGGGGATTGGTACCCACGGAGTTGGCGTGGTCTGCGTCCGGCATCCACAAGAAGCTCTTGGGGCACTTGGCGGCCTGGTACAGCTTTCCCATCATGGAGGCGGGGACGAAGTCATCTTCCACGCCGTGGATGAACAGGGTGGGGGTTTTGGACTGGGCCACTGCCCGAATGGGGGCGGCATCCCGCAGGTCATAGCCTGCCCGGCGCAGTGCCGTTTTCCGCAGCATGGAGAACAGTGCAGAGGTGGGGACAGGCACCGGGGCATTGAGGTACTGGTCCCGGTGGTGAAGGAGCACATGGTGCATCTGGGCCTCAATGGTGGTATAGGCGCAGTCGGCCACCGCCGCCTTCACCTGATGGGGCAGGGCGCCTCCTGTGGCCATGAGTACAGTGGCCGCTCCCATGGACACACCGTGGAGGAGAATTTCCGCATCTGGGTCCCGGCGGAGGATGTAGTTGATCCAGCCCACCAGATCCAGCCGTTCATCATAGCCCCAGCCCACGTAGTCGCCCTCGCTCTCGCCGTGGCCCCGCTGGTCGGGCATCAGGACGTTCCAGCCCGCCTGGTGGTAGTGCAGGCCGATGGCACCCATGGCCTCGTGGGTGTCGTGATAGCCGTGCATACAGATGGCCCAGCGGTGGGTGTCTGTGTCGGCAGGGACGACGGCGGCCCAGAGGATGAGCCCATCCAGGGCCTGGATGGTGGCAGAACGGAAACCATCCGCCTTTCTGGCCCAGGCTCGGCCCTCTTTTTGGGGCTCGTTGGGGTCCTCATAGTCTGCCTCCCGCTTTTGGGGAATCATGGCTTTGGAATAGAGCAAATTGCCTACGGCAGCCAGCCCTCCGGCGGCTCCGGCCCCGGCAGCAGCCAGGCCCAGCAGGTAAAAAGCGGGATTTTTCTTCATGGCAGACCCTCCTAGCGTTGTTTTCTTCATGATACCCCATTTGAGAGAGCATCGTCAAGGGGAGTTTGCCCCGTTTGGGGCAGGGGAATGCGGGAGAATGAAAAATGATGAATGAATAATGAATAATTGTGGTGTGCCGCAAGCGGCACAGATTTTCATAGGGGCGGTGGCTTGGCAGGTACCGGGAAACCAGGCTCCCGGCGGCGGGAACGCCGCTTCACCATGCAAAGGCCCGGACAGGGGAATCGCCCAGCCAAAGGGCCAGCTGCCCAGGGTGGCCTGGTGTGGTGGTAGTAACAGGAGCCACAGCAAGAGTGACGGGCCGAAATTCAATTTGACGCAGTTCCAGCCTGGTACCCCAGGGAGGTTCTTAGGGGGGAACGCCCTAAGCGGCTTTTTCGTCTATTTTTGGCCGCTCAAAAATAGACCCCCAGCGGGTAGCGCATCCCCAGGGGGGCAGGCAAGAGCATGGGAGGGGGGAAGAACAGGCCCTCTCCGTCAGCCCTGCCGGGCTGCCACCTCTCCCAGAGGGAGAGGCAAGAAAAAAGCCGGAAGCAGCGGGTTTGCTGCTTCCGGCTAAGAAATTACTTATTGAGGCTTGAAGCTGTCCTTCAGGGACACAGCCCGGTTGAACACCAGGTGCTCGGGGCTGCTGTCCCGGCTGTCGGCACAGAAGTAGCCCTGACGCATGAACTGGAACCGGTCAGCCTTCTGGGCACCGGTCAGGCTGGCCTCCACTTTGGCGCCCTGGAGCACCTCCAGAGAGTGGGGATTCAGGCAGTCCAGGAAGTTCTTGTCTCCCGCATCGGGGTCGGGATCGGAGAACAGGTTGTCATAGAGGCGGATCTCCGCATCCACGGCAGTGGCGGCATCCACCCAGTGGATGGTGGCGCCCTTCACCTTGCGGCCGTCGGCGGGGTTACCGCCCCGGGACTCGGGATCGTAGGTGGCCAAGACCTCCACCACGTTGCCGTTTTCGTCCTTGACGCAGCCGGTGCAGGTGATGAGATAGGCGCCCTTCAAACGGCACTCCAGACCATTGGGGGTCAGACGCTTGTACTTGGGAATGGGAGTCTCCAAAAAGTCCTCCGCCTCAATGTACAGGTTGCGGGAGAAGGTGACAGTACGGGTGCCATCCTCGGGGCGGTTGGGGTTGTTCTCCACCTCGAACTCCTCACTCATGTCCTCGGGATAGTTGGTGATGGTCAGCTTCACCGGGCGCAGCACTGCCATGACCCGCTGGGCGGACTCGTTCAAATCCTCCCGCAGGCAGTACTCCAAAAAGGCGTACTCGATGGTATTGGTGGCCTTGGCCACGCCGATGCGCTCGCAGAAGTTGCGGATGGACTTGGGGGTGTAGCCACGGCGGCGCAGGCCGCACAGGGTGGGCATACGGGGGTCATCCCAACCAGACACCCGGCCCTCCTCCACCAGCTGGCGCAGCTTACGCTTGCTCATCACCGTGTAGTTGATGCCCAGACGGGCAAACTCGATCTGACGGGGCTTGTGGTAGGGGATGGACACGTTGGACACCACCCAGTCATACAGGGGGCGGTGGTCCTCAAACTCCAGGGAGCACAGGGAGTGGGTGATGCCCTCCAAGGCGTCCTCGATGGGGTGGGCGAAGTCGTACATGGGGTAGATGCACCACTTGTTGCCCTGGCGGTGATGGTGGGCGTGGTTGATGCGGTAGATCACCGGGTCACGCATATTGAAGTTGCCGCTGGCCAGGTCAATTTTGGCCCGCAGGGTATATTTGCCGTTCTCAAACTCCCCCGCCCGCATCCGGGCGAAGAGATCCAGAGACTCCTCGATGGGGCGGTCACGCCAGGGGGAGGTGGCGGGGACACCGATGGAGCCACGGTTGGCACGGAACTCCTCAGGGGTCAGCTCACAGACGTAGGCCAGCCCCTTTTTGATGAGCTCCACGGCGTACTCATACATCTTTTCAAAGTAGTCCGAGGCGTAGAAAAACCGGTCGCCCCAGTCAAAGCCCAGCCAGTGGATGTCCTCCTGGATGGCCTCCACGTACTCGGTATCCTCCTTGGCGGGGTTGGTATCGTCCATGCGCAGGTTGCACAGACCGCCATACTTTTCGGCGGTGCCGAAGTCAATGGTCAGGGCCTTGCAGTGGCCGATGTGGAGGTAGCCGTTGGGCTCGGGGGGAAAACGGGTGTGGACGGTCATGCCTTGGTACTGGCCGCCCTGTGCAATATCCTCATCGATGAAATTGTGGATAAAATTCTGGGACACTACGGGGTTGAGTTCCTCAGGCATAGGGACACGCTCCTTCATTCGTTAATAACCTATACATTATACCGTCCCGGCGGGGAAAAAGCAACGAGTTTTTCCAGACCACAGGCGGCGGAGTCTCTTACAGCTTCACCGTCACCGGCTCTGCCATGGTCAGGGTGTCCGGGGTGACGGTGCACGACATGGCCAGTACCTGCACCCCAGCCTGGGCAGCCTCACGCAAGGCAGCGCCAAACTCCGGGTGGGTGGCATCGTTGGGGGCAAAATCCTTCATGCCCGCCATCTGAATGACAAAGCACACGGTGGCCTCGTAGCCCTCTTGGAGACAGGCGGTGAGTTCCTGGAGGTGGCGCACGCCCCGTACCGTGGGGGCGTCGGGGAAGCGGCAGTGGCCGTCCTCCTCCAGGGTGCACCCCTTCACCTCCACAAAGCCTCGGCGGTCTCCCGCCTCCCAGTAGAAGTCAAAGCGGGAGTTGCCCCAGGTGGTCTCCGGACGCAGCAGGGTGAGGCCGGGGACAAAATGCCCGGCCTTGGCCCACTCCGCAAAGACCTGGTTGGGGGCCTGGGCATCCATATTCACCAGCAGTCCATCCTTGTCCACGGCGATGAGATCATAGGCAGTCTTACGCTTGGGGTTATCCCCAGGTGTGAGATAGACGGTGCGGCCGGGGATGAGCAGCTCCCGGCATCGCCCGGTATTTTTCACGTGTACGGTTTCGGTGCGCCCATCTATCTCCACCTGGGCCACAAAACGGTTGGGGCGGGCGAGAAAACGGGCGGGAATGACCTGAGAATACTTCATGATTTTGGCTCCTGGGGGACAGATTCGGTGG
>NZ_JACSNZ010000038.1 GCF_016902575.1 Pseudoflavonifractor capillosus
AGACCCCCAGCGGGTAGCGTCCTGCCAGGCTGACAAGGCACATCTGGGGAGGTTGGGAAAGAGAACGTGTGCAGGACCTGTTGCAAAATTGCGATTTTGCAACAGGTCCAAATGCTTCCCCCTGCCTGACCGTGGATCGGTTCATGGCCAGGCAGGGGGGATAGATGAATTTGAAGTTATGGGTAGGAAATCACTGTGCAGACTTTGGAATAGTTACCCACAGCGCAGGGCGGACAAACACAGATCCCCAATCAAAGCCAGAAGGAAAATATGTTCTTAGTTCTCCATCAAGCTCTACTTGAGCTCCATACATAGGCTGGTAGAAACTTCGTAAGATATATTCATTTTTTTCAGCCTTTCTCATTTCTGGGTTGCTTACCAATACCTGGCCTTTTCCATCTGAAACATAGGTATAGTTTCTGGTATCTTCCGTCGGTGTGCCGCCTGTAGTACCGAACATATCCGCCTCTGTGAGCACAAAAATTTCGCCCTCAGTTTCATCCCATTTGTTCATTGACTTAGTGAGAGAATACAGAGTCACGGGAATACAATGAGCTTTCAGCAGACTGGTCGTCAACAGGGTGGCCATTTATCGTTACCTTGGCTCCCAGCTGTTGCTTTGCCCCTGGAAGCAGGGTGATGCTTTCTCCGGCATCCTCGTCATCAACTGTGATAGTGACTACATATTGGGCAGCAGTAATCTCACCATCCAGTCCCCCATCGGAACCCACTACCAGTACATCATCAGCAGTTCCCAGCAGGCCATCCGGGCCTCCACATGAATGGCGTAATACCAGTTGCCGGGGTTGGCTCCCACAAAATTCAGCCCGTCCAGCAGCAGCCCCTTGTTTTATGTATGGAGTGTAACACGGCAACCGCCCACTGCACCACTGGTAACGCTCAGGACTGGGAGTCCTGGGTGGCGTTGATGACCAGGCCACTGTACTGCTCCAGACCTATGTCGTAGTACACCGCCAAAAGGTGGGAGCGTCCCGCCACCTGGGCGGTGGGGCTGAGTACCAGCACCACCTGGCGCTGGGTGGAGGCCAGCTGGATTTGCAGGCCCTGGCTGGCTGCCACGTGACAGATGGCCTGAAAATGAGTCCAGTCCACGCTGTTGGCTTCCTGCTGGATGGATGTCAGCGGCTCCAAGATGGGGGACATGGCGGCAGCGGCAGCCTCTTCCCGGGAAGAAGAGGCATCGTTACCCAGGTAATCCCACAAGTGCATGATGTTGTCCTCCAGAGGGGTACTTTCCTGGCCGCTGAGCCAGGCACATACGTCCCATTGCACCTGGGCGATGGCTGTCTCTTTTTGGGCATAGGTGGGCACCTCGCCTGTGGAGCGGGCCACCCAACCCATGCCAAACTGCTGGCCCTGGTATGCGTAGGCCACGTCCAGGAAGGCGGGCTGTCCGTCAGCGGCAGACACAGGGCAGTCCAGCCAAAACCCGGCCTCCTGGCCGGTGCGCCCCTGTTCCAGCATGGCCTCCATGCCGAAAAAGCCCAGATATTCCGGGATCTCCATGAGATTTTTCCGGTACCAGTCCTGGTCTGACCCCTGGGCCCAGGGGACCAGCTGGGCCATATCCTCCGGGTCATAGGAGTTCCAGGGGTAGAACAGCTCGTCATTGATGCCGTAGGTCTGGGGGGAGGCCTCTACCTCCACCGTCTGGCCCGCCTGGGGGGCCACCGTCAGCTGGGCGGCAAGGAGTACGGCGGCACCTGCTGCCACCAGGATCAACACCACCAGCACCACAAAGGACCATGGGTCATACCTGGCTTGCTTCACCTGTTTCCACCTCCTGATGCAAGGGGAAGACCAGGGTCACCTGAGTGCCCTCCCCCGGCTGGCTTTCAAATGCCATGGTGCCCTGATGCGCCGTCACGATGGCCTGGCACAGGGCCAGCCCCAGCCCGGCACCACCCGCCTTGCGACTGCGGCTCTTGTCCACCATGTAGAAGGGCTGGCAGATCTTGTCCAGATCTTCCTGGGGGATGCCCCGGCCCCAGTCCCGAATGCGGATCACCGCCTGCCCCTGCTGGGCCTGGGCGGTGAAGGACAGCTGCCCTCCCGCAGGGCTTGCCTTACGGGCGTTGTCCAATAGGTTGTACAGCAGGGATTTGAACAGCTCTACATCCATGTTTATGGAGATGGGCGGGCAGTGACAGGCCAGATGCAGGCCGGTCTGGTCCAGCAGCGGCTGCAAGCTGACCGCCACCTCCTGCATGACTTGGCTCAGGTCGGTGGGCACAAAGGTGAGGCTGACACTGTCCACACAGAGCAGTTCCAGCAGCTTACTGGACAGGGAACGCAGCCGCCTGGCCTCCTCCAGAATCATGCCGGAGTACTCCACCCGGTGCGCCTCGGACACCTGCCTGGGCAGATAGAGCAGGTCAGCATAGCCCATGATGCTGGTCAGCGGGGTCTTCATCTCGTGGGCCAGGTTGCCCACAAACACCCGCCGCTCCTCCGCCACCTGTTCCAGCTGCTCCACCCGCTGCTGTACCGCCTGGGCCAGGGCATTCATGTCCTGGGCCAAGTCGGCCAGCTCGTCGCCGCTGTGGATGTCCAGCCGGTGGTCATAGTTGCCTCCGGCAATGTGCCGGGCATTTTCCTGCAGGGCGCCCAGGGGACGCAGCAGCCGCCGCACCAGAAGCAGCAGCAGCCCCGCCGCCAGCAGACTGATGCCCAGGCTCAGTCCCACAGCCCCCAGGGCCTGGAGGTCCAGCTGCCGCTGCAAATCCCCAACAGCGTAGGCTGCCACCAGGCGGTACTGACCCGCCTCCAGGGTGAGGGGCATGGCACACACCAGATACCATTCCCCTGAGGTCTCGCCCTGCTGGAGCTGGCATAGGGTGAGGCTGTTGTCCTTGGCGGTGGGGGAGACCACGCCGCCGGGCAGCTGGTTCCACACCGCTTTCTCCTCCTGGTCCAGCAGCATCAGCCCCGCCAGATAGTCGTCGGTGACCTGCTGCTCCAGGGCCTTGATGGCCGCTTCCCGGGTCTGTTCCTCCTGGAGCAGCAATACACCCAGCCGCAGCCGCTGATTGAGGATGCTGGCTTTCAAAATGCCCGCCAGGTACTGCTGCTGGGTGACGGCCCGCTGTTGTTCCTGCTGCCACAGGGCGTCCCGGGCAGAACGCAGCAGCAGCACCGAGGACAGGGCGGTGATGCTCACCATAAGGGTCAGGGTGGAGAGAAAAATTTTCTGCCACAGCTTCATGGCAGCTTTTCCAGGCGGTAGCCGATGCGGGGCAGGGTCACCAGGTGCTGGGCCAGATCCAGCTTCTGGCGCAGCCGCTGGACGTGGATGTCCACGGTGCGGCTCTCCCCCTGATATTCATAGCCCCACACCATGGAGAGAAGCCGCTCCCGGCTCAGGGCCAGATCCTGGTGCTGGAGAAACACCCGCAGCAGCTCAAATTCCTTGGGGGCCAGGGGCACCGGCTCACCGTGGATGGTGACAACGTGGCTGTCCAGGTTCTGCACGATGGGGCCGTAGGTGAGCACCCGCACCCCTCCGCCCCGGCGGCGCAGCACCACCTCCACCCGGGCCAACAGCTCCAGGGTCTCAAAGGGCTTGGTGATGTAGTCCTCTGCCCCCAGGCGCAGGCCTCGCACCTTGTCCCCCACCTGCTGCATGGCGGTGAGGAAGATGACAGGCACCCCCACGCCCCGCAAGTGCTCCATCACTTGAAAGCCGTCCATACCGGGGAGCATAACGTCCAGCAGTACCAGGTCAAACACCCCCGGCTGCACCAGCTCCACAGCTTTGCTCCCATCCATGCAGCTCTGGCAGGTATAGCCCGCCATCTCCAGGGTGGCGGCAATCATGCGGGCAATGTTTTCCTCGTCCTCCACAATGAGAATGTGAGCCATGGTTTTCCTCCTATCCGGATTTGCCTGTATTTTGTTACAATTTTATCACATTCCCATGGACAAGTCAGCAACAAGTTTTATCCGAGTTGTAAATGGGGGCGGTAATGGAGGGAGCGGCCTCTGGCTGGCAAGCCTGAAACCGCCCCTTGCAGAGAAAACAAGCACTCCGTCACGGCACAAAAAGCACCCCCCAGACCAGAAAATGGTCTGGGGGGTGCTTTTGTGGTTCTCAGTGTGTGGCTAGGATTTTAGCTTCTGCGCTTGCGGGACACCACCACGGCGGCGCTCATCAGCATCACAGAAATGGCCAGGGCAGCCACATACAGCATCAGCTGGCTGTTGTCGCCGGTGGGAGGCACCTTGCCGCCCTGGTCAGCCACCACATTGGCCAGCACATAGGTGCTGAAGTGCTCCAGGTTGGCGGTGACGGTGCGGGCATCCTTGTTCACGGTGATGGAAATTTCCTCCACGGTCTTGCCGTCGTCCGAGACATAGAACAGCTTCAGGTTGTCCGCAGACAGGTTCTCGGGGATGGCGAAGGTCATCTGCACCTTGCCGCTGGGCTGGACGGGCTTGCCGTCCAGTGTGGCGGTGATGTCCAGGATGGCGGTGTTCTTCATGTCAGCCACCACGTCCTTCAGGGCTTCCTTCACGGTGTTGAAGATCTCACCCTGGGTAACACCCTCCACGGTGATCACAGTGTTTGCCTCAAACACCTTGTCGGCATTGCCCACGGTGATCTGGTTGTCGGTGTTGTTGTCCAGCATCACGTCTCCACCGGTAACAGGAGCAGAGGGCTGGGGATCCACACTGGTGGTAGGATCGGGATCGGGATCCACACTGGTGGTGGGATCAGGATCAGGATTCACACTGGTGGTGGGATCGGGATCGGGATCCACACTGGTGGTGGGATCGGGATCGGGATCCACACTGGTGGTGGGATCGGGATCGGGATCCACACTGGTGGTGGGATCAGGATCGGGATCCACACTGGCGGTGGGGGCGGGATCGGTATCCTTCTCCCACTTGGCATACAGGGTGATGTCGGCGGTGACTTCGGTGTCAAAGTCATAGGCCTGGGTACAGTCCACATCGGTGTACCAGCCCTGGAAGGTGTAACCCTCCTGGACGGGATCGGTGGGCTGGGCCACCTTGCCGCCGTCAGCCACGGCCACGGGGTCAATGCTGCTGCCGCCGTTGGTGTTGAAGCTCACCAGGTAGTTGACGGTGGGAGTCACGCCGTTGGCGTAGCAAGTCACGTCGTCCACCTTACCCACAAAGGCGTTGGTCTTGGAGCCGATGCGGGCCACAGGGATGTCAAAGGAGGCATGGGTGATGCCGGTCTTGCCCATGAACTGGGTGGTGGCGTTCTCATCGGGGAGGAAGGAGCCCACGGCCTCGTAGGTGTTGCCGTTCACCACCAGCTTGGTCTTGTTGCCCTCATTGGTGATGGTCAGCTGCACCCACTCATTGCAGGGCAGGTCGCAGTCGAACACATACTCGTACAGCTCACGGGCGAAGCCCAGCTTCCAGGTATTGCCGTTGGCAATGGCCTTGACGGTGTGCTCGCCGTAGGCGGCGTCAGCCTCCAGAATGATCTGCTCGCCGGTGTTAGAAGTGCTGTCCTTGTACACCCGCATGGACACGGTGTTCTTGGGGCCCATGGCGTCCAGGCCGGTGGTGGCATAGGAGTTCTTCTCCCTGCCCAGCACCAGAGCGCCGTCAGCCAGGGAGGCTTTGGGGCCCAGAGCCAGGTTGCGGCCGTTGCCGGAGCGGTCCTGGGTGTCGGCGAAGGTGTACTGAACATAGGTCTTGGTGCCGTCCGCCAGGTCGATGACATGATAGGGGTTGGTGTTGGGGGCCACGCCCAGGGTGGCCACGTCAGCCTTCATGGTGGCGTAGTCACGGTCCAGGCCGTTGCCGCCAGTGCCCCACATCTTGGTGCTCAGATAGGGCAGGGCGTCCACAAAGCGGGCGTACAGGTCGGTCTCGTTGATGCCGGCGGCACGGGTGTCAATGTTGTCGTTCCAGATGGCGTAGCAGGCGCCCAGCATCTGGGAAGAACCAGAGGGAATCATGGTGCCGCCCATGTTCTCGGGCTCCCAGCTGTTGTAGAGGTTCTGGGAGTTGAGCCAGTCGCCGTAGCCGCCCTGGCTGCCGTTGCCGCTGGGCACCATGTACAGCTGGCCGTCAATGGTGTTGATGAGGTCGAAGCCCAGGTTGAACATATCCTGGGGTTTGGCCCAGGTGGTGTTCCAGATGTTCATCTGAGCGCCCTGGACGTCATCGGCGGTGAAGGGATGTTTGGCACTGTCGCCGCTCATCTGGGACAAGCTGCCCCAGACCCGGACCTGACGGCCCTTCTCGTTCCGGATGTGGTCGATCATCTGGATGAGGAAGTCACGATAAGCGGAGTGGCTGTCGTAGAACTCGTCGGCGCCGATGTGCACGATGGTGTTCTCATCGAAGATACCATCCTTGATGTACTCGTCGTAGATCTCCTTGATGATGTTAATGCCGTCCTGCTTGCTGATGTCCACGTGGTCGAACCAGGGACGGTTGCCGCCCTTCTTGTTCAGCACCAGATCAGGGCGCTTCAGGGTGTTCTTGATGTAGTTGGTGATGGACAGAGCGTGGGCGGGCACGTCCAGCTCAGGGATAATATCCACGCCCAGGGCACGGGAGTAGGCCATGAATTCCTTGAACTCGTCCTTGGTGTAGTAGTAGTCCTTGGAGGTCAGGCCATCCTTGGAGTACTCCAGACGGTAGCCCTGGTAAGAGTTCCAGGCCTCGGCTTCCTTACCAGCGGCCACATAGTCCTCCATGAAGATGAGGTTGTCGCTGAGGTGCACATGGAAGCTGTTCATCTTGTACCAGGCCATGGTCTTGGAGATGGTCTTCAGAGTCTCCATGGAGGTGGGCTTACGGCCCACGTCCAGCATGAAGCCGCGGTTCTCAAACTCGGGGTAGTCACAGGCGGTGCCCTGGGCAATGGTCAGGTTGCCGGACAGCTGCAGAGCCTGGAGCACAGAGCGGGTGCCCCAGTAGGCGCCGATGGAGTCGTGGGCCTGGATGACCACCTGGTCGGTGACCACCATGTTGTAGGTCTCCTTGTCGAAGCCAGCCTGATCGTGGTACACCAGGCTGATGTCGCCGGCCTGGGCAGGGCCGGAGACGATGGACAGGTTCAGGCCGAACAGGTCACGGATATCAGCCTGCAGCTCCTTGGCCACAGAGGTGTACTTCTCGTCGGCCACGATGCGGGTGCCCTGGGTGAGGGTGAACACATTACCCTGCTGAGCAGAGGTGGAGTACCACTGGGCCAGCTCAGGGATCACGGCGGGCTTGGTGTTGCCTTCGTTGGCAGGATGCTCACCGGGAATCTCCAGATTCACGGTGGCGGAGGCACAGTTGGTGTAGTCCTCCTGATCCCGCACGGTGACGGAGATCTCCACGGTGGTATCCACCAGGGGGGTGTGGATGGCGCCGGAGGCATCCACCACCTGCTCATAGTTGCAGCCCCAGACCACGTCGTAGCCGTCGGGCTTGTTTGCGGTCATAACCACCTTGTTGCCCTGAACCTCCATGCTGTTGGCCAGGGTGGCGGCGGCGGTGGCGGGGGTGACAACCTCTTCGGACGCCTCCTGATAGACCTCAAACTCGTACATAGCCACGTTGTTCCAGAAGGTGCTGCTGTACTTCTCCACCACAACCCGGACGTAGCGAGCCTCAACGATTTCAGGGAAGTTCACAGTCTGCACCGGAGCGGTGGCAATGGGCAACTTGCTGGTAAAGCTAGCCCGGGTGTCCCACTGGCTACCGTTCATAGAGGTCTGCACAGACCACTTTTCGGCATTGTTGTTCTCCCAGTAGAGGATGACGCTGCCCACTTTGTAGGTGGCGCCCAGGTTGTAGGTGATGGTGGGGTTCTTCACGTTCTGGTTGGTGGCCCAGCGGGAGTCCCGATCGGTCTTGTTGCCGTCCCGGGCCTTGTCAGCGTTGAAGGAGGTGCCGCTCTCCACGTTGGTGGCGGAGGCGATCACGTCGTTCTGACGGGCGATGTTGGTGCCCTTGGGCAGGGTCACCACCTGGTCGTCGGGGTTGACGGCGTCGGCGGGCATGTGGCCGTACACCTCAAATTCCCGCACGCCCACATTGAACCAGGTGCCCACAGAAGCGGCATACTTGGTGACACGCAGACGCACATACCGGGCGGTGATTGCCTGCTCCAGGTTATGAGCAGGCTCCTGCTCCTGGTTCTCGGAGATGTTCACCCGCTCATCCCACTGGCTGTTGTCGGTGGAGGTTTCAATGACATAATTCCGCACGTTGCTCTTTTCATAGAAAAGCCTAAAGCCAGTGATGGTGCGCTCCTGGCCCAAATCCAAGGTCAGAGTGCGTGCAGTGGTACCCCGGCCATCATTGGGGGTGCCCCAACGGGAGTCCACAGAGGTGTCTCCGTCAATGGTGGCAGAGGGGGGATAGTCTTGGGTCTCGGTGTCAGCGGTGGGAGCGGATGCGGTGACACCGTCCAGGGTGGCCAGGTTGCCGATGACCTCTTCGGTGCCGTACACCTGGAACTCACACACGCCCACGTTGTACCAGTTGGCCACGGCCTCAACGTACTTGGTCACGCTCAGGCGGACATACCGACCCACCACGGCCTCACCCAGAGTGTGGGTGACCTCTGTGGCGGGGGTGGCACCTTCCACAGTCACACGAGTGGTCCACTGCTGGTTGTCTGTGGAGGTGGCGATGGTGTAGTCCCGGATGTTGGAGTTCTCCCAGAACACCTTGAACTCATTGATGGTGCGCTGAGCGCCCAGATCCAGAGTCAGGGTGCGTTCGGTGGTACCCTTGCTGTCGTTTTCGGAGCCCCAACGGGAGTCCTTGCTGGTGTCGCCGTCAATGGTTTTTTCTGCGGTGTATTTACCGCCATCCGTACTGGAGGCCACGGCAGTCACACCCTCCAGGCGGGCCAGGTTAGTGGCCTGGGTATCGGCCTGGGTGCTGGTCTGTGTATCGGACTGGGTGGCTGCTTTAGGCAGACCGTCAGCCGATGCCACGACCCCACTGGAGAGCATGGCAGCAGCCAACAGGGCCGCCAGCCACCGCTTGTGGGTTTTTTTCATACGTTTACACCTCTTCCTTTCCTTTTGTACAGGAGTTTTGGCAGCAGTCTCCGGTTGAGCCTGGGACGGATAAAAGGAAAACCATATGCCCACTGCTCCCCTTGTGCAGGATCCACGGCCCTCTACATCTAACGGCAGCAGCAGCACACATGGTCATGCCTGATCCAACAGTAACATCCCATGGCTCACTTTTTCCCGGTTATACGGAAAAAAGAGAGACCTGTGCCTGGTTTTTCCTCTCAGAGTCATAGTAACAGAAGGGTTGTCATTCTGTCTACCGATATTCCAGCCAAAAATCTCATAAATAAATTGTGAAAAACGCATAAACACCGGAGAAGTAAAAATTTGTTTTTGCACTATTTCATGCAGTTTCATCGAAAAAATGATTGATTTAGTAAAAAATAAGCCACCCGGAGGAGGAAATGCCTCTGGGTGGCTTGGGATGGGGTTACAGCTTTTGCTTGAGTTGATAGAGCAGATTCAGCGCCTCGATGGGGGTGAGGGTGTCTACGGCGGTACTCCGCAGAATATCCGCCACCTCGTTCGCCCCCAGATCGCCCAGGGTCAGCTGCTCCTGGGGCTGCTGGGCCACGGTGCCCACCGGAGCCACCCCGCCCTGGCTCTCCAGCTGGGCCAGAATCTCTCTGGCCCGGGAGATGACGGGATTGGGTACCCCGGCCAGCTTGGCCACCTCGATGCCGTAGCTCTGATCCGCCCCGCCGGGGACGATCTTGCGCAGGAACACAATGTCGTCCTGGCGTTTTTTTACGGCGATGTGGAAGTTGTGTACGCCGTCCAGCTCCTGTTCCACTGCCGTCAGCTCATGGTAGTGGGTGGCAAAGAGGGTCTTGGCCCCCAGCTTTTTGGCATTGGCGCAGTATTCCAGCACTGCCCGGGCAATGGACATGCCGTCATAGGTGGAGGTGCCCCGTCCAATTTCGTCCAGAATGAGCAGGGAGTGGCGGGTGGCGTTTTGGAGCAGCTGGGCCACCTCGCTCATCTCCACCATGAAGGTGGACTGACCGGCGGACAAGTCGTCCGAGGCTCCGATGCGGGTGAATACCCGGTCTACCACACCGATGTGGGCACAGCGGGCGGGGACAAAGGACCCCATCTGGGCCATGAGCACGATGAGGGCCACCTGGCGCATGTAGGTGGATTTGCCCGCCATATTGGGGCCGGTGATAATGGACAGACGGTGGTCTTTTTCGTCCATCTGGGTGTCGTTGGGCACAAAGAGGGAGTCTTTCAGGGTGTGCTCCACCACCGGGTGGCGGCCCTCCTGGATGTCGATGACCCCGCTCTCGTCCACCACCGGGCGGCAGTAGCCTCGCTCCACTGCCACGGTGGCAAAGGAGAGCAGCACGTCCAGCTGAGCCACACTGCCCGCCGCCCGCTGCACCTCCCGTACCTGGGCGGACACCTTGTCCCGCAGCTGACAGAACAGCTGGTACTCCAGGGCGGTGATGCGGGTCTGGGCGGAGAGGATCTCGTGCTCCAGGTCCTTCAGCTCCTGGGTGATGAACCGCTCGCAGTTGACCAGGGTCTGCTTGCGGATGTAGTCCTCTGGCACCAGGTCGTAGTTGGACTTGGACACCTCGATGTAGTAGCCGAATACCTTATTATAACGCACCTTCAGGCTCTTGATGCCGGTGCGCTCCTTCTCCCGGCCCTCCAGGGCCATGACCATATCTGCCCCGTTGGTGAGAATGTCCCGGAGATGGTCCACCTGCTGGTCATAGCCCGGGCGGATGAAGTCTCCCTCCCGGATGGTGAAGGGCAGGCGGTGGTCGTCGGTCTCGTCCCGGATGGCGGCGTCGATCTCCTGCTGCAGCGCCTCCAGGCCCAGCAGACCGGCTTGAATCCCCTCCATGGCCCGGCCGGTGAGGGCGGAGAGCTGGGTGGCCAGGGCGGGGAGCATGGCAAGGCCCTGGGCCAGGGCCTTCATGTCCCGGGCGTTGGCGGAGCCGTAGCCCACCTTGCCGATGAGCCGTTCCAGGTCCGGGATTTGGCGCAGGGTGTGGCCCAGCTCTTCCCGGGCCACAAGGTTGTCCACCAGGGCGGCCACGCCGTCCTGACGGCGGGCGATGGCCAGAGGGGAGCGCAGGGGCCGCTCCAGCCAGGTGCGGATCATCCGGTGGCCCATGGGGGTGCGGGTCTTGTCCAGCACCCACAACAGCGAGCCTTTTTTGTCCTTGCTGCGCATGGTTTCGGTGAGCTCCAGGTTGCGCCGGGCGGTGAGGTCCAGCTCCATGTACAGCCGCTGCTCCGGCTGCTCCACCACCAGGGGGCCTAAGTGGGTCAAATCGGTCTTCTGGGTCTGGGACAGATACCCGGCCAAGGCCCCAGCGGCCTGATAACAGGCGGCGTTTTGGGGAGGCAGCTCCACCCCCTGCTGCCACAGGGCACAGGACACCAGGGCGTCCACCGCCTGGGCGGGGGCAAACCACTCCTCCGGGGCACTCTGGCACAGGCAGTCCAGCCGCTGGCGCAGAAATTCCACCAGCTCCTTGTTGCCAGCGGCCTGGCCGGAGAGGATGGCCTCGCTGGGGGGACAGGCGGAGAGCTGGTTGCACAGGTGGGGCAGCCAGTCGGCCCCGTCAAAGGGAATGGTGTGGAACTGGCCGGTGGACAGGTCGCACACCGCCACGGCGGCCCTGGTTCCGTCCACATACACCCCGCAGATGTAGTTGTTGCTGTTCTCGTCCAGCATCACGTCATCCATGGCGGTGCCGGGGGTGACGATGCGCACAATGTCCCGCTCCACCAGCCCCTTGGCGGTGGCGGGGTCCTCCATCTGCTCGCAGATGGCCACCTTGTACCCCCGCTTGATGAGTCGGGCAATGTAGTTCTGGGCCGAGTGGTAGGGCACCCCGCACATGGGGGTGCGCTCCTCCTCCGGCTTGCTCCGGTCCCGGGTGGTGAGGGTGAGGCCCAGCTCCTGGGCGCCCACCTTGGCGTCGTCGTGGAACATCTCGTAGAAGTCCCCCAGCCGGAAAAACAGCAGACAATCCGGGTTTTCCTCTTTGATTTTAATGTATTGTTTCATCATGGGGGTGAGTTCCGCCATGGGTGCACGACCTTTCTATCTGTTCTTGCTGTGGCAGCTGTCTTGCCCCTACTCTGGTGCAGGCTTGCCAGCCTGGGTTTGCTCCGCAGGGTGACTTTCTCCACGATGAGAAAGTCACCAAAGAATCGCTTAGGGCGTTCCCCCCTAAGGACCTCCCTTGGGTATCTCGGCCCAGTGCTGTGTATCTCCTACCGACGCTGAGGAATTGGGACTGTGTGCCCTCCTTGCGCCGCTGCCGCTGATGCCTACGATACAGAAGAACTGTGCTTCTTTGGCGACAGCGTCGGTGCATGGCGGAGACCACGACCCCCACCCACGCACCGGCCCTGTTCTTCTGGGGCAAGTGTTCTCCACACTGGGAAGATGAGCGGCAGCGGATGTAGGGAAAGTAGAGTGTCGGTTTACCTCTGGGCCGGTTAGGGTTGCTCCAGCGGCCTAGGGCTGTTGGCCCCAGGGGGGTACCTAGGGGGGAACGCCCTAGGCGGGTTTTGGTTCCTTTTGCCCGAACAAAAGGAACCCCCAGCGGGTAGCGTTCCTGCCAGGCTGGCAGGGCTATGCCAAGGAAAAGGAAAGCGGGAAGAAGTGTGCCCCTGACGGGGCACAGCGGGGTGATCACTCGAACTGGGTAATCACATACACATACCGGATGTTTGCCACATCCGCACTGGGCAAGAGCACCCCGGTACGGCTGATGCCGTCGGCCTCGGTCTGGATGCTCTCGATCTTGCCCACCATCAGGCCGCCGGGGTATTTGTCTCCCAGTCCCGAGGTGGTCACCTGATCCCCGGTGACCAGCTGGGCGTTTTGGGGGATATAGGTCAGCTTCAGCTTCCCCGCCCCCATGAGGGAAAAGTCGCCCTGAGCCATGCCGCTGTCATCGGTGCGGGACACCCGCACCCCCAGCTCCAGCCCCGGGTCCAGCACCGTGGAGGCCAGACACCAGGTGCTGCCCACATCTTCCACCACACCCACCAGGTTGCCATACTGGTCAATGACGCAGTCTCCCACGGCCACATCCTCATTGCTGCCTGCGTTGAGGGTGATTTGGTTGCCCCAGTTGGTCACCGAGCGCTGGGTAACGGTGGCGGAGGCATAGGCCCAGTCCGGGTGTTCCTGGGCCACCCCCAGCAGCTGCTGGAGCCGCTCGTTTTCCCGCACAGCGTCCTGGCTCTCCCGCACCTGCTCCTCCATTTCGGCCAGCTGCTCTTTCAGCTTCTCATTTTCCTCCAGCAGATCGTCATATGCGGTGAGGCGGTCTTTCTGCCCCTGGAGCCAGTCGGAGATCCCGGCGGTGGCAGCGCCCACGGGGTTTGTGAGGATGCGCACGGCGTTGGTGATGGGGTTGACCCCGGTGATGGCGGAGACAATGGCCAACAAAGCCGCCAGCAGCACCGCAGCCACCACCAACAGCCCGCCGTTGTCCCGGAAAAATCCCTTCATACTTCCTCCTGTTTAGTGGTCGGCCATCTGGAACAGATCCAGGCCAAATCCTGCCAGAATCCGGCTGAGCCGGAAAATGGGCAGGCCCACCACGTTGAAATAGTCTCCTTCAATGCCGGACACCAGCATGGCGCCCAGGCCCTGGATGCCATAGGCCCCGGCCTTGTCCATAGGCTCCCCGGTGGCGATATAGTGGGAGATCTCCTCCGGCTCCAAGTCCCGGAAGGTGACGGTGGTGCACTCGTGCTGGGTCATCACCTGATCGCCTTTGATGACGGTGAGCCCGGTGTACACATAGTGGCGGTTGCCGCTGAGGGCTGTGAGCATGGCAAAGGCCTCCCGCTGGTCGGCAGGCTTGCCCAGCACCGCCCCTTCCAGAGCCACCACGGTGTCGGCGGCGATGATGAGGTCGTCCTGGTCGGCGTGGCGGGCCACGGCCAGGGCCTTGCGCCGGGACAGCTCCTCCACCACCTGGGCGGGGGGCAGATGCTCCTCCACCGTCTCGTCCACCTCCGGGGAGGTGACCTTAAAGCCCCGCAGCCCCATCTGGCTCAGCAGCTCCTTCCGCCGAGGGGACTGGGATGCCAAAATAATGTCCATAGTGAATGGTTCCTCCTAGTCGTTATTCCACGTCTCTGTAATAGAGACCACGGGTGTACGGTGTGGGCGCAGCGTCCCCCACACCCTGGTATCGCAGCACCATGTCCGCCACAGTCTGGGCGTCCTCGGTGGTAAACAGCAGCTGCAGCGAAGACACCCCGGCTCTGAGATAGTCCCCCGCCTTGTCGGCCAAAAACAGGGTGCCGGAGTTGAAGATCTCGTTGCGGCAGCCCCAGGCCTTGAGCACCGGGAAGTCCACCCCCCGCCGGTCGGTGAGGGTGTTGCCAGTGCCACAGCAGCACTGGCCTGCCCCCGCCTTCATGGCACAGTTCTCTGTAATCATCAGGGGCAGACGGCCATAGGCCAGCAGCTCCAGGGGCAGGGTCTTGGACAGATCCCGGATCTGGGCCAGCTTCAGCTCAAAGGATGCGGTGAGGGAGGCAAGGCCCAACTCCCGATAGGCTTCCAACCCGTGGCTGTTGAATACCTGCAGCCCATAGTCCCCGTGGAGGGTGAAGCCCAGGCGCTGGGCCACGTCCAGCAGCCCCAAATTGCCCACCAGGGCGTGGGTGATTCCCATGTCCCGGCACTGGGAGAGCTGCTTGTTCAAGGTGTCCATCTCCCCGTCCCAACAGATGCGGGGGAGTACCACCGCCGCCTGGATGCCCTGGGCGATGATCTGGGCCACCACTTCGGGGTGGGCCGCCGCCTCGTCCACGGGCAGGGCGATGCGCTCCGGCCGGGTGTCCAACACAGCGGGTGAGCACTGGCTGGCGCTTCGCAGGGTGACGTGGATGGCAGGGATGAGGGTGGGATTGTCCACCTGGGGCACAGGCGCATAGGGGAAGTGCCGCCGGGGCGGCAGGGCAGTGCGCAGGGCGGAGAGCTGCTCCACGCCGTCCCGGCGCAGGGCGTTGAGGGCGGAGCGGGGCAGGGACAGGCCGGGGGCCACATCTGCCTGTGCTTGGGTCACCCGGTAGGGAGTACCTCCGGTTTTGGACAACTGAGCCGCCACGTCCGACCCCTCCAGGGCCCGGGTGCGGGCAGGCTCCGGCACAGGCCCGGTGACGGTGACGGTGTGGCCGTCCTCATCGGTGAGGGTGAGGGAAGCGGGGTGAAGCGCCTGGATGGAGGCGTTCAGGGTGACGGAAACCAGCTGGGTGGGCTTGTCGTACCCGGCCCGGGCGGCGGCAAACAGCTCCTTTGGCTCGGGCTGCTGCTCCCGCACACCGAACATGTGGGCGCCCTGGTTGCCCGTAAAATACCCGTCGGTGAAGCCCTGGCGGGAGAAGGCGGCGGTGAGCTGGGCCACCTCCTCCGGGGTGGGCTCCCGGCCCTCCCGCAGGGCATCAGCGTAGATTTTGGTGACCACCCACACGTATTCCGGGCGCTTCATCCGGCCCTCGATCTTGGCGCAGGCCACGCCCATGTCTTGCAATTCCCGCAGGTGTCCGGCCAGGGACATATCTTTCAGAGACAGGGGGTAGCGGTCTGCCTTGCCGCTGAAGCCGTAGCTGAGCCGGCAGGGCTGGGCGCACAGACCCCGGTTGCCGCTGCGTCCCCCCAGCACCGAGGAGAAAAAGCACTGCCCGGAGTAGCACATACACAGTGCCCCGTGGACAAAGGTCTCAATCTCAATGGGAGAGTGGGCGCAGATGTAGGCGATCTCTTTGCGGGACAGCTCCCGGGACAGCACCGCCCGGGTCAGACCCAAATCGGCGCAGCGCTTCACCCCATCCAGGTTGTGAATGGTCATCTGGGTGGAGGCGTGGAGGTGCACGTCGGGGGCCACCTGACGCACCACCTGCAAAAGCCCCATATCCTGTACCAAAATGGCGTCCACACCCAGGCTGGAGGCCTCCACCGCCACCTGGGCGGCCTGGGAGACCTCCCGGTCGGAGGCCAGGGTATTGAGGGTGAGATACACCTTCACCCCGTACAGGTGGCACAGGTCTATGGCCTGGCGCAGCTCGGCGGCATCAAAGTTGCGGGCATTGCGCCGGGCGTTGAAGGGGCCGTAGCCCAGATATACCGCATCCGCCCCGGCATATACCGCCGCTCGAACAGCCTCAGGGCTTCCGGCAGGGGATAAAATCTCCATAGTATTCCTCTCTTCCAGGGATATCCCTTACTTTTTGGTGGTCTTTTCCTGGCGGGGGTGCTTGGACTGGTGCAGCTCCATTTTCAGCTGGGCATTCTCCTCCAGCAGGTCTTTGATCTGACGGCGCAGATTCTCACCGGCCTCTTTTTCCTTCAGGTGCTGGTCGGCGATGTTCAGGCAGGTGAGCAGGGCGCAATCCACCTGGGTCATCTCGCCGCCCTCCAGGGTCTGGCGCAGCTGGTCGTTGACGAAATCCGCCACCTGGTGGACGTATTCCTCCCCCTCCTGGGCCAAAAGCACATAGTTGTGTCCGGCTACGTTGACAGTCACACGGTTTTGCATGGAAATTCCTCCTTGTATCCGGTGTTTTCAAAACAGCATCATGGCAGCTGACATTTTTACAGCATAGCATTATATCACAAACACAGAAAAAAAGGAATGAAAAAACCCGGCTGTTGCGGTATTTTTCCCGCCCTGTCAGGATGCAGGAACACATGGTATTTCTCTGGGGGTTGTGATATACTAGACCAAATACATATAGAGTCAGGAGGATACCCATGAAGGCAGTGGTAACCAGAGTGAAAAACGCCCGGGTGGAAATCGACGGGGCGGTGAACGGAGCCATTGACCAGGGTCTGCTGGTGCTGTTGGGGGTTGGCCCCGACGACACCCAGGCCACGGCAGATAAAATGGCAGATAAAGTGTGCGGCCTGCGGATTTTTGAGGACGAGGCCGGGAAAATGAATCGAAATTTGGAGACGGTGGGAGGCTCTCTGCTGGTGGTAAGCCAGTTTACCCTCTACGCCGACACCTCCTCCCGCCGTCCCGGGTTCTCCGGGGCGGCCAAGCCGGACGTGGCCATCCCCCTCTATGAGCGCTTTCTGGAGCAGTGCGCAGCCCGGGGGTTCCGGGTCCAGCACGGGGAATTTGGGGCGGATATGCAGGTGTTCTCCCAAAACGACGGCCCCGTCACCATTTTGCTGGAGCTATAAGGAGGGAAATTTATGCCCACCATTCGACAACTAGACCCCCATGTGGCCGACCTCATTGCCGCCGGTGAGGTGGTGGAGCGGCCCGCCTCGGTGGTGAAAGAGCTGATGGAAAACGCCATTGATGCCGGGGCAAATGCCGTCACCGTGGAGATTTCCCACGGGGGCATGTCCCTCATCCGGGTCACCGACGACGGCTGCGGCATCGCCCCCGACCAGTGCCAGACCGCCTTTCTCCGCCACGCCACCTCTAAAATCTCCTCCGAGTACGACCTGGAGGCCATCGGCACCCTGGGCTTCCGGGGTGAGGCTCTGGCCGCCATTGCGGCGGTGTCACGGGTGGAACTGCTCACCAACCAGGGCCAGGGGCTGGGCACCGCCCTGTCTCTGGAAGGGGGACAGCTGGTGGAGCAGGAGGAGGCGGGATGCCCCAAAGGCACCACCATGCTGGTGCGGGACCTGTTTTTCAACACCCCCGCCCGGTTGAAGTTTATGAAGAAGGACTCCGCCGAGGGTGCGGCGGTGTTTGCTGTGGTCCAGCGCCTGGCCCTGTCCCATCCGGAGCTGTCGGTGAAATTCATCCGGGACGGCAAGCAGGAGCTGCTCACCCCCGGAGATGGACAGCTGAAAAGCGCCATTTATGCCGTGCTGGGCCGGGATCTGGCTCTGGGCTTTCTGCCAGTGAAGGGCTCGGGGGAGCATATGGAGATTTCCGGCTTCGTCTCCCTGCCCACCTGCTGCCGGGGCAGCCGCAGCTATCAGCACTTTTTTGTCAACGGGCGGTATGTGAAAAGCCGGGTGATGATGGCAGCTCTGGAGGAGGCCTACCGCAACCAGAAGATGGTGGGCAAGTTCCCCGGATGTGTCCTCCACCTCACCCTGCGCCCCAACAGTGTGGACGTAAACGTCCACCCCACGAAGACAGAGGTGAAGTTCCAAAACGAGCAGCAGGTGTTTTCCACCGTATACCACGGGGTGCTGGCGGCGCTGAACGCCGACCAGACCCGCCCCCAGGCGGTGGTGAAGTCGGTGCTGCCCCGGGAAGACACCGTGACCCCCAACCAGACCAGCCTGCATGACGTGTCCGCCACCGCTGTGGCCCGGCCCAAAGTCACCACCCCGCCCCCTCAGGTGACGGCTCCCAAGGCTCAACCC
>NZ_JACSNZ010000039.1 GCF_016902575.1 Pseudoflavonifractor capillosus
CCCGAGCCCACCCAGACCGGTGACATTGCCAACGGCTCCAAGGGCTCGATCGTCAACGCCTCCACGGGTTTGCGTGTCCGCTCCGGCCCCGGCACCAGCTATGACGTGCTGGCCAGCCTGAAGAATGGAGATTCCGTCACCGTGGTCTCCTATGCCGGGGACGGCTGGTACGAGATCAAATACGCCGGCAGCAACGGCACCAAGACCGGCTACATCATGGGTGAGTACATCTCCGTAGACTGATAGTACTTTTGCAAATAACGCCACTGCAAAATCCCTTGCAGTGGCGTTATTTTTTCTTGCAATTTTTTGCCACCCGCTGTAAACTGTTTGGTGCTTTCTGACAGAAAAAGAGAGGAGAACTTCAAACATGAAAGGGTTTCTTGCAGACCTGCGCCGGGAATTTTCCGGCTACAACGGGAAACGATTTTCCCAGGATTTGATGGCGGGTATCACCGTGGCCGCCGTGGCTCTGCCTCTGGCACTGGCCTTTGGCGTGTCCTCGGGGGCAGATGCCGCCGCCGGACTTATTACCGCCATTCTGGCGGGTATCATCATCGGGCTTCTGTCCGGCGCCTCCTACCAGATCTCCGGCCCCACCGGAGCCATGGCCGCTGTGCTGGCCGGTGTGGTGGCCAGCTATGGCCTTCAGGGTGTATTTGTGGCCACCCTCATGGCGGGCATTCTGCTGGTGGTGGCTGGTGTGCTCCGCCTGGGCCGCCTGGTGTCCATCATCCCCATGCCGGTGATTACCGGCTTCACCTCCGGCATCGCCCTGGTCATTGCCCTGGGCCAGCTGGACAACTTCTTCGGCACCCATACCGCCCATGGGGGCAACCTGGGCATGGTGCAGACCTACCTGGAGGGGGGCTTCCAGCCCCACTGGCAGACCACCGTCATCGGGCTGTTTGTGGTGGTCTTCATGATCCTCTGGCCCAAAAAGTGGCAGGCGGTGTTTCCTTCCTCCCTGGCCTCCCTCATTGTGGTGCTGATCGCCAACGTGTTTTTGAAGTGGGACGTGGCTGTGGTAGGTGAGATTCCCCGCACCCTGCTCCCCGCCGTGCGTCTCACCCCCGGGGAGATTGAACTGTCTGCTCTGGGCGGCCTGGTGACCCCAGCCCTGTCCATTGCCGTGCTGGGCATGATCGAGTCCCTGCTGTGCGGCGCTTCCGCAGGCAACATGAAGGGTGAGACCATCAACGCCGACCGGGAGCTGGTGGCCCAGGGCATTGGCAACATGATCCTCCCCTTCTTCGGCGGTGTCCCCGCCACCGCCGCCATCGCCCGTACCAGCGTGGCCATCAAGGCGGGACAGCAGACCCGTGTGACGGGTGTCGTCCACTCTCTGGGCCTGCTGGCCTCCATGTTCCTCCTCTCCCCGGTGATGAGCCGCATCCCTATGTCCGCTCTGGCCGGGGTGCTCATGGTCACCGCTTGGCGGATGAACGAGTGGCACACCATCCGCTATCTGGTTTCTCACAAGCTCAAGGGCGCTATGTCCGCCTTCTTCGTCACCCTGATTTGCACCGTGCTCTTTGACCTGTCCATCGCCATCGTGGCAGGCATGGCTCTGTGCTGTGTCATCTTCGCCATCAAGTGCGTGCAGCACGTAGAGGTGACCATCAGCGAGGTAGACCCCCAGCGGCTGCAGCGCATCAATCTGTCCTATCACCCCCGCCACACCTCTGTGCGGGTGGTGTACATCTCCGGGGCCATTTTCTTCGGCTCTGCCGGGTATCTGGAACGCTCCCTGGCCCAGCTGCCTGCGGACACCACCTCGGTGATCCTCTCGGTGCGAGGGGTGTCCACCGTGGACACCACGGGTATGCAGGTCTTCTCCCACTTCGTCCAGGCCCAGCAGGCCCAGGGTACCCACATCTACTTCACCGGTGCCAGCCAATCCTTCCGCACCGCCATGGATCGGGGCGGCGTCACCCAGCTGGTGGGCCAGGCCGCCTTCTGCTGGAGCGCCCTGGATGCTCTGTCCGATATTGCCCAGGAGAATCAAACCGTCTGACATTTCCCATCCCGCCCACCTATTCGGTGGGCGGGAATCTTTCTTGCAGTTTGCCAAAAGTTCTGGTATACTGGAGAAAATTCATACCAAACAGGAGGTATTTCTTTCATGCTTACCGTTGACCATATCAGCGTCATGAATTTGGAAAACGCCATGCGGGGTGCCCGCAACCCCTTGAACAGCTGGGCTCGCAGCGACAGCCACTACGACCAGCAGGGCAACTACATTCTGGGTGAGAGCGACCTGTCCCTGGCCACCCGGCTGTGCTCTGCCGGCACCGACCACCGGAAGTTCATCCGTCAGATCCTGGTGTCCATGGACATCACCGCCCCCATGTACTGGTGGAAGGAGTTTGACACCTACAAGGTGGGCACCGTGGCCAACTCCACCTCCACCATGCACAAGATCCACGCCAAGGCCTTTGAGCGCTCTGACTTCAGCTGTGACCACATGACCCCGGAGACTCTGGAGCATTTTGACGGCACCATCGCCTACTTGGAGCAGGTGCGCAACCGCTACCTGGAGACCAAGGACAAGGCCCACTGGTACGACCTCATTCAGCTGCTCCCCTCCAGCTACAACCAGATGCGCACCGTCACCCTCAACTACGAGGTGCTGGCCAACATCTACTACGCCCGACGCAATCACAAGCTGGACGAGTGGCACACCCTGTGCGATGTGATCCTCTCCCTGCCCTACGCCAAGGAGCTCATTGGGGCCTGCGGACAGTGAGATACTCCCCTGTGAGGGTCTGAACATGACCCTCACAGGGGGACGGAAAAAATATTGATTTTTTTCGCAAAAGCTGTTGACAATACAGGGGTAGCCTGCTATAATAACCTTCGCTGCAAACGTGATGTGCCACACAAGCTGGTGTAGCTCAGCTGGTAGAGCAGCTGATTTGTAATCAGCAGGTCGGGGGTTCGAATCCGTCCACCAGCTCCACGTTTTGAGACAATTTCATATGGAGGAGTACCCAAGTGGCCAAAGGGGGCAGACTGTAAATCTGTTGTCTTCGACTTCGATGGTTCGAATCCATCCTCCTCCACCAAAAAAGACGATCTCATTTGAGGTCGTCTTTTTTCATCTGAGGGTGGATTCGAAAGCCGGCTCTTAGCAGAGTGCCGGTGGCACTCTGCAACCGGCGTGGCTTTTTCGCAAAAAAGCGAATCCATCCTCCTCCACCAAAAATCCCGAATGCAAAAGCATTCGGGATTTTTACTGATTCACTCTTCCCTATTCACTCTTCCCTAAACTTGACGGGTGGAAGCAGCCGCTTCCACCCGTTCGTGTATTTTTCTATGATGCTCCCTCTCACAGCAAAAGCTGACACAGCAGCGGAATGGTGACGATGGAGCAAAGGGTGGACAGCACCACCCCAGCAGATGCCACTTTTGTATTGGAGTTGTACTGGGTTGCCAAAATCACCGTCATGGTTCCTGCGGGCAAAGTGCCGGAAAGGATGAACAGCTGACGGGTAAACTCAGAGCAGGGGAAAAAGCTGCTGATGGCCGCCAGCAGGCATGGAAATGCCACCAGCTTCACCGCCGTCATAATGGCCAGATTTTTATTTTTGAACATATCACCCAAAGGCTGCATGGCAACCGAAGCACCCACTGCGATCATACTCAGGGGAATGCTGGAGTCCCCCAATGTGGATAAGTAATCCACCACCGGCATTGGCAGTTTCATATTGGAAAAATATAAAATAATTGCTATAATAGAAGAAAGAAGTCCAGGGGTCACTATTTTCCTCAACGGGAATTTCCCTGCCCCGTGATCCTTTTGCAACAGGTATACCCCGTAGGAGAAGATGAGCACATTAAAGGGCATGTGCATGATAGAAAACACAAACACAGAAAATTCCCCAAACAAAGCCCGGAGAATGGGATAACCCACAAAGGCAGTATTGGAGAAAATCAGCAGCATTTTGTAGACAGCTCGATCTTCCTTTGCCATCCACACAGTGAATACCCATCCAAGTACCAGAAAAATGGCGTATAGCAGCACACCGTACAACAAGGCCTCCCACACCACACTCTTGTCCATGCTGCTGCTCCCATCTGCCTGTACGGCGCTGAGGATCAGGGCAGGAGACAGCACGTTGGACACCAGAGAGGAAATGACCTTGTTGCCATGTGCATCGCATATGCCAATCTTTGTAACGCCCCAACCCAAAATGATAAACGCAAATAGCTCCAGCATTGTCACCAAAAGTGTCTGTATATCTACCATTTCTATTCAACCATCCCATCTTTTACCGAATTATTTCACGGAGGATCCTCTATGCCACAGTTTCATGTAGACGAAGCAGTGATGAAAAGCCTGAGTAAAAACGAGCTGTCCGTGCTGCAATACATCTATGCTCACCCCCAAGAGGTCTGCTCTATGAGCATCAAAGAGCTTTCCTCCCAGGTCTGCTATTCTCCCACAACGGTACTGCGTCTTTGCAAAAAATTAAATCTCTCCGGGTTTTCCGAATTAAAATACACACTGAGAAGCAGATTAAAGTACCCTGCCCCCACGTTCTCAGACTCCACGGGTGAGTCTCGAGATGACACCGAGATCTTGCAGAACATGTCTAAAGAACTGGTGGCCACCTTTCATTTCATCGACCACGAGCAGCTCCTGGAAATCATCACCTTGCTGAACAGCGACAGGCCGCTGTATATCTACTCCCCCGGCGGCATTACAGGCATTGTTGCGGAATATCTCCAGCGCCTGCTCTTCATTGCCGGTCGAAAGCAAGTGTTTATGATGGACTCCACCAAGTTGGCCCAACACATAGTCAAGGAGCTGTCTCCCGACGACATTCTTTTCCTCATCTCCACAGGCGGCACCTTTGCCCCCACCCTTGGTCTGGCCCGGCTCGCTGCCATGAGACAGATCCCCATGATCGCCATCTCCCCTTACGAGGCCAATACCTTGTCCACACTAGCTCAGTATAACCTGCGCTTTTTCACCACGCAACGGGAAAACAGTGGCGCAGAGCTTACCTCCCGCCTCCCGCTGTTCTATCTCATCAGCGCACTCATCCGCTGTTATGTCTTGTACAAGGACGGAATCCGCCTATGAAACTCAACATCTTACAATCCGTTGACCCCACCACCTTGACCCAGTCAGAGCGCTGCATCTACACCTATCTCAAGGAGCATCCTCACGCCGTCTTGACTTCCAGTCTGGAGGGGCTTTGCCGGGAGATGTACATTTCCACCGCATCTATGGTTCGTTTTTGTCAAAAGATTGGCTTTTCAGGATATAATGAGTTGAAGTTTTCCCTCCGCCAGGAATTTGAGGACACCAGGGACGACATCAAGGAGATCCAGCGTCTTTTGGATTGGCAGCTATCGGTGGCCATGGACTCCTTCGCTCAGATCGATTTGCCCCTGCTGCGCTCCATTTGTGACGAGCTGTGCCGTGCCAAGGTCTGCTATGTCTACGGCACAGACTCCAGCCTTATGGCCGCTCAGTACTTCCACTCCATTATGACCACCTTGGATTATCGCACCATTTTGCTCCAGGGGCGCTACATTCTGGAGGCTTTTACCTACAACTTCGATGAGACTGAGGATGCTGTGATCCTGCTCTTTACCGCCCACGCCTCCCAGGAATATTATAGCAAAATACTGAATAACCTCAAGGGTTCCAGCAGGCGGGTCATCTGGATCTGCAGCGAGGAAAACCATAGCATCCCCCTGTCCCACGAGATTTTCATCCACGCCCAAGAGACGAACATCATATACCGCAACATTGACTTCAACTTCAAGCTCAGCACCTTCACTTTGATTCAGGTGCTCATCGAGCTGATTTACCAGAGAAGATCCTCTCAGCTCCCTCCGGCTGCGGAGAATCAAAACCTCTCACAGACATAAAACATCTAAAAGCGGATGTAGTGGTAGGCTACATCCGCTTTGACACTTGCGTTTCCACCGAGGCCTCCCGCTCTGAAAGAGGCCTCGGTGGATCAGTATACGCAATTAGGGAGGGGTATCAGTAGTTCAGGACTTCACGAACCGCATCGGCAATGCTCTCTACCTTAGGCCCATAAATCACCTGGATGTGGGACTCGCTGGGCTTCACGATGCCCAAAGAGCCAGTCTTCTTCAGGATATCTTCGTTAACCAGAGACATATCCTTCACGTCAACACGGAGACGGGTGATGCAGTTGTTGACTTCCACAATGTTGTCGTAGCCGCCAAGGCCCTCAATGACCAGGGCTGCCTTCTGGTTCTGCGCATCCTGCAGCTTTTTGCCGCCGTCGGCAGGGGCGTCCTCCTCCTCATCGGCAGAAACATCGATGGAGAGGTTGCGGCGCTTGAGGTACCAGGAGAACACGAAGTAATAGATGAAGAAGAACGCCACGCCAACAGGGATCACCATGAACCAGTTGGAACCGGGCTGGACCACGCCCCAGATGAAGAAGTCGATGAGGCCGCCGCCGGTGTTGCCGATGGCAACTTTCAGAATGGACATCAGCATGAAGGACAGACCGCCCATCAGGGAGTGGAACACATACAGAACGGGAGCCACGAACATGAAGGAGAACTCCACAGGCTCAGTCACGCCGGACACCATAGAGGCGGCCACAGCAGCGATCATCAGAGCCTTTACCTTAGCCTTCTTATCGGAAGGACTGGTGCGGTAAATAGCCAGAGCAGCACCGGGAAGACCGAAGATCATGAAGGGCATCTTGCCTTGGCCCAGGAACTGGGTGAAGGGGCGCAGCTCAGACAGATCCACCTGATTGACATACTGGAGGAACACGTTGAGGCAGCCCTCCACACCATCGTACACGCCGCCTACGGCAGTGGTACGGAAGATGCTGTTGAGCACGTGGTGCAGGCCGGTGGGGATGAGCAAGCGCTCCAGAGTACCAAATACGAACACACCAAAGGCGCCAGCATTGCCGATGACAACACCCAGACCGTTGATGCCCACAGAGATGGGCTCCCAGATGAGGGGGGCGATCAGGCCCACAACAGCGGAGGCCAGGATGACCACCAGGGCCACAAACCGTTTGCCGCCGTAGAAGGAAATGGCTGCGGGGAAGGTAATTTTGTGGTATTTGTTGTGCAGGGCTGCGGTGAGAAGGCCGGTAATGATACCTGCCACAGCGCCCATGTCCACAGTCTCAACACCCAGGATCACGGAGATCTTCAAGGCACTGAAGTCCATGAATCCGGAGTTGATCATACACGCAGAGCTGACCAGGAAGGTGTAGTAGCCGATGAAGCCTGCAAAGGCAGCCACTTCTTTATCCTTTTTAGCAAGGCCAAAGGCAATGGAAATGGAAAACAGAACAGGGAGCAGCGTAAATGCCACATTGGAAACCTTATTCAGTGTGGAAATGATAAAGTACACCACGGCTTGCTGCAAAAACGGTGCCGCTTCCAAAACCTGCGGCTTCATCAGCGCAGCAGTCAGGCCCAGAACGATACCACACGCAGCCAGCGCCGCAATGGGCATCATCAGGCTTCTGCCCAGGGCAGAGAAGAAGTTCATCACTTTATTTTTCTTCATGTTTGTCTCCTCTCCTCTCGAATTATCTTGGTTTCGTCACTTCAGCTCAGGCCACATGCCCTTGTTTGCTTCAATCAGGGCATCCAGCACCTTGCGGGCCTTCTTGGCGTCGTTAATCAGGCGGTTGAGGGTGAAGGCCTCCAAAGCCTTCTGGTAAGAGTTCTCGAAATAGGCGTCCACCAGCAGCTTCTCGCAGGAGACCTGGTTGACCAACAGGCCCAGGTAGAACTGAGGAATGTTGCCCACACGCATGGGACGAGGTCCGTTGCTGCCCAGCTCGCACACCACCTCTACCATGGCGTCATCCTGCATGTTGGCAATGGCACCATTGTTCTCCACAATGAGAATGTGTCTGTCATTCTTGTTGAAGGCAATGGCCTCGGCCACCTTGATCATCATCTCAGCATGGGCGTCAGAGATGTTGTCGAATTTGTCGCCCAGGCTGCCGGCCTCGATGACCTGCTGGCACTCGGTGAACACACGCTTCTCACGGCCTGCCATCACCTCGTCAGCACGGGTGAAATCGGGATTCAGGTGGCTGGCCTTGTACTCAGGATACAGGTAGTACTGATCATATGTATTGGGCAGGTAGTCGGGGAAATCTGCCATGATGGTCTGCACCATGCCGTAGGTGTCCAGCCAGGAGGGGTCACGCTGCTCGGCGTCCTGGGGCAGGAATCCCTTGACCTTGACGGTCTCACGGATCTTGGGCAGCAGGTCCTCGCCGGTGTGCACATCGTACATATGGGTGAACCAGCCGTAGTGGTTCAGGCCGAAGTACACGGGATCCAGGTCCTCCCAGTCACAGCCCAGCAGGCGGCTGCAGGAGCGCACCACGTTCTCGGGCTGGTCGCAGATGTTCAGGATCTTCTTATCGTCGGGGAACTCCCGGCGCAGCGCCTCAGCCACGATAGCGGCGGGGTTGGAGTAGTTCAAGATCCATGCCTCGGGAGCGTAGGTGCGGATCTGGTGAATGGCCTCAATCATCTGCACACAGGAGCGCAGGCCGTAAGCCATGCCACCGGCTCCGCAGGTCTCCTGACCCACCATACCCATGCTTAGAGGGATGTGCTCATCCTTTGCACGCATGGGAAGCCCGCCGGCACGCATCTGCATGAAGATGAAGTCCATGCCCTCATAGGCCACCTTGGGATCGGTGGTGTAGTCGAACTCCAGCTCGGGGAAACGCTCCCGGAACAGGATCTTACCAAACTCACCCACAGGGCGCTGGCGGTCGGCGTCAATGTCGAAGAGCACCAGCTTGTTGAGACAAAACTCATCCTTCATCCGGACGAAGGACTTCAGAAAGCCCAGGGTGAACGTGCTGCCACCGCCGACAATACATACGTTAAACTTTTTCATAATTAACCTCCTAGTCATCATTCTCATTTTTGCTACTTGCACAAAAAACCGATTTGGAATTTCTGGCTTTATTATAATTCAAACAATTGATTTGTAAATAGTTTCTGATGCTTTAGTATGTTATACTTAAAAAAGGAAACTGTTACTGAATCAGTAATTCATTTCAACATCTTCTTTTTTATTTCTGATTTCGTTTTTCATTTGTCAATTTTCACGTTTATTCTACAAATTCATTCTTAATTTTTACAGTTCCGTTTTACAGTAAAACACTCTCTATGCGTGAAAAGGGGCGTTGCAAAACTGCGATTTTGCAACAGCCCCTGCAGACGTTTTCTTTTCCTTCTTTCCTAGATGTGGCTTGTCAGCCTGGTGACGCTCCGCTGGGGTCTATTTTTGCCCGGCCAAAAATAGACGAAAAAGCCGCCTAGGGCGTTCCCCCCTAGGTCCCCCCCTTGAGCACCATACTTTCCATGCGTCCCATGCCCACGGCCCGGAAAATCTCCCGCTGTTCCTGCTTGTGCCACCACTCCAGGTCAGCATGGCAACTGGCCCTAGTGGCTGGGCGGTTTCCCTGATCCGGGCCTTCTCCCGGTGCAGCGACTGTTGCCAGCCGCCGAAACCCAGGCTTCCGGCAGCCGGAAACGGCTGCGACACGCCCAACTAAGGCCCTGGAGGGGAGGCAGCGCACGGCTTGCCTGGCTGCGCACCTTGCAAGGAGCAACCGCTTTCCTGAATTGGCACCAAACCAGGGCCGACCATACACTTGATGCAGTTCCAGCATCGTACCCCAAGGGGGGGTTCTTAGGGGGGAACGCCCTAAGCGATTCTTTCCCCAATTTCTCATCGTGGAGAAATTGGGCCCAGCGGAGCGTGCTTGCCAGTCTGGCGAGGCTGCAGCAGGGGAACAAAAAGAGAAAGGGCCTGTTTTGCAACAGACCCTTTTTCACCACAGTTATTGCCCCAACAGGCTGTCACTGTTATCCCAGCAACAGCTTGTCGTCCGCCTCATCCGACCCGGTGGCCTGGCCGAACTTGGCCAGCAGATCCTCCACGGTGAGCTTTTTCTTCTCCTCCCCGGAGATGTCCAGGGCCACCCGGCCCTCATACATCATAATCAGCCGATTGCCGTGGGCAATGGCGTCCCGCATATTGTGGGTAATCATCAGGGTAGTGAGGTGGTCCCGCCCCACAATGGTCTCGGTGGCGGAGAGCACCTTGGCCGCCGTCTTGGGGTCAAGGGCAGCCGTGTGCTCGTCCAGCAGCAGCAGCTTGGGCTTGACCAGGCTGGCCATGAGCAGGGTCAGGGCCTGGCGCTGACCACCGGAGAGCAGTCCCACCTTGGAGGTCATGCGATCTTCCAGCCCCAGATCCAGGATCTTGAGCATCTCCCGATACTCCTCCCGCTCCGCCTTGGTGATGCCGGAGCGGAGGCTGCGGCCCTTGCCTCGACGGGCAGCCAGAGCCAAATTCTCCTCGATCTGCATGGTGGCAGCAGTGCCCATCATGGGGTCTTGGAACACCCGGCCAATGTATTTGGCCCGTTTGTGCTCAGGCAGACGGGTCACATCCACCCCGCCGATGGTGATGCGGCCCTGGTCCACCGGCCACACCCCCGCCACGGCGTTGAGCAGGGTGGACTTGCCCGCCCCGTTGCCGCCGATGACGGTGACAAAATCCCCCTCGTTGAGGTGCAGGGACACGCCGTTCAGGGCTGTTTTCTCATTGACTGTCCCTGCGTTGAAGGTTTTGTAGATGTTCTCGATGTTAAGCACGGCTCAGCCCTCCTCGTTTCACAGGCTTGGAAAAGTACTTGCCCTTCCAGTAGGGCACGGACAGGAAGATGGCCACCACCACAGCGGAGAGCAGCTTGAGGTAGTTGGCATCCATGAGCTTCAAAGACAGCACCAGCTGGATGACCATGTAGTAGATGATGGCACCCACACTCACTGCCAGCAGCTTCAGGCCAAAGTTGCGGAACAGCTTGGAGAAGATGACCTCGCCGATGATCACGGCAGCCAGGCCGATGACAATGGCGCCACGTCCCATGTTGGCGTCGGCAAAGCCCTGATACTGGCTCAAGAGCGCACCGGACAGAGCCACCAGGCCGTTGGAGATCATCAGGCCCAGCACCTGGTTGCGGGCTGTGTTGATGCCCTGGGCCCGGGCCATGGCCTGGTTGGCGCCGGTGGCACGGATGGAGCAGCCCAGCTCGGTGCCGAAGAACCAGTACAGCACCCCGATGATCACCAGGGTGAAGACCCCCACCACAAAGATGGGGTGCTGGTAGAAGGGGCGGGCGCCGCTGGACACGTCCTGGACAAAGCGCAGGGACACCAGCAGCTGATTGAGCACATCGGGGTTGATGATGTTCAAAGCCACATTGGCTTTCATGGACATGATGGCCAGGTTGACAGACCACAGTCCCAGCTGGGTCAAAATACCGGCCAGAATGGCGGGAATGCCGCAGAAGGTGTGGAGCAGTCCGGTGACCAGTCCCGCAGCCATACCCGCTGCCACCGCCGCCAAAAGAGCCAACCACAGGTTGACTCCCTGGGAGAAGAGTACCACAAACATGGCGCCCCCGGTGCAAAAGGAGCCGTCCACCGTCAAATCGGCAATGTCCAAAATCTTATAGGTGAGGTATACGCCAATGGCCATAATACCCCAAATGAGGCCCTGAGATACCGCCCCGGGCAGGGCGCTTAAAAAATCCAACATGGGTTTTCCTCCTTGTAATCAAGACGCAAGAGAGCGAGGGGAGCCCCCGCTCTCTTGTGTGTGTATTTGGTTATTCGGCGGCAATGGCAGTGTATCCCTCCGGCGGGGTCAGGCCCAGAGCCTCACAGATGTCTGCATTGTACATCTTGGTGAACTGGGGGGCGTACTCAATGGGCATCTGGGAGATGTCCGCCTCACCGGTGAGGATCTTCACCGCCATCTCACCGGTGGTCACACCCAGGTCATAGTAGCTGATGGACAACGTGGCCACACCGCAGCCGGCGCAGATGCCCTGCTCCCCGGCAAAGACAGGCACTCCGGCGGGACGGCAGATGTTGTCCACAATGGAGGCGTTGGTGGCCACGGTGTTGTCGGTGGGCACGTAAATGACGTCACTGGCCGCCACAGCGGTGGTGGTCACCGCTGCAATGTCGTTGGAGTCAGAGAAGGGGTACTGGGTGCAGGTGTAGCCCATCTCCTCCAGGTACTTTTGCACCGTGTCCACCTGGTACTGACTGTTGGCCTCCGCAGAGCAGAACAGCAGGCCCACGTTCTTGGCTTCGGGGCACCACTCCTGGATCATGGCCGCCTGCTGATCCAGAGGAGCCAGGTCAGAAGTACCGGAGACGTTGCCCCCCACGGTACCGGAAAAGTCTTTGATGCCGAAGGCCACACCGTACTCCGTCACCGAAGTACCCAGCACCGGGATCTCTCCGGTGGCAGCAGCCGCCGCCTGCACCGCAGGGGTGGCGTTGGCCATGATGAGGTCTACCCCTGCCGAGACAAAGCCGTTGGCAATGGTGGAGCAGGTGGGGGAGTCGTTGGCAGCATTCTGGAAATCAAAGGTGACCTTGTCCCCCAGCGCCTCCTTCACCGCATCCTGGAACCCCTGGGTGGCCTCATCCAGGGCAGGATGGGGAGCCAGCTGGACAATGCCCACGGTGTATGAGTCCTTCTCCTGCTTCTCCTGGGTGCTCTGACCGCCGCAGCCTGCCAGACCCAGCGCCATAGCGGCCGCTAACACCACGGCCCCAGCCTTCCATCTCTTTTTCATGTTGATTCCTCCAATCCTCCGGTGTCACTTCAACGCTTTTTGCCATCAAAGTGTTTGTGTCTGAAATAAGAGCCTTCCGGCTCGTTGCAGTCAGTATAATGCTTTAGTGCATTGATGTCAAGTCCTTTTTCTTCTAATTGTGAACGAAAGGGAAACAACATCCCCGGGCATAGACTTTCCCCTTGGATTATGATATACTGATAAACAGATAAGTATGCCCAAGGAGGTCAGTCCCATGGCTGGAAAACTGATCGTTTTTGAGGGGACGGACGGATCGGGAAAGTCCACCCAATTTCAGCGGTGCTGCCAGGCGCTCCAGGCCCAGGGCCGCACCTTCCGCACCATTCGCTATCCCCGGTATGAGGCGGAGTCCTCCGCCCTGGTGCGGATGTATCTGGGAGGTGCGTTCGGCTCCCACCCTGACGATGTCAACGCCTATGCCGCCTCCACCTTTTTTGCGGTGGACCGATATGCCGGTTACAAAGAGGAGTGGGGGAGCTATTATGAGGCCGGGGGGCTGATGGTGATGGATCGGTACACCACCTCCAACGCCGTGCATCAGGCCGCCAAGCTGCCCGAAGGGGAGCGGGAGGGATTTTTCCACTGGCTTTTTGATCTGGAGTACAACCGCATGGGTCTGCCCCGCCCCCACCAGGTGATCTGGCTGGATATGCCCACCCATCTGGCGGTGGTCAATCTCCGGAGCCGGGAGGCAGCCACCCACACCCAGGCCGACATCCACGAGGTGGACACCGGCTATCTCACCGCCTGTGCCCAGGCCGCTGCTCAGGCCGCTCAGCTCTTTGGCTGGCAGCGCATTCCCTGTGTCAATGAGCAGGGTCAGCTGCGTACCATAGAGGAGATCCACCAAGAAATCATGCAGCACATCTAAGCTGTGACACATCAATAAGGAGGAGTTATCATGGTTTACATTCTCTTAGGCAACGGCTTTGAGACCGCTGAGGCTCTGGCCCCCGCCGATGTTCTGCGCCGTGGCAACGTGCCCGTGTCCCTGGTGGGGGTGTCTGGTGCCGCCGTCACCAGTGCCCAGGCCGTCACTGTCACCGCCGATATGACCCTGGACCAGGTGAAGCTGGCCCCCGGGGATATGGTGATGCTCCCCGGCGGGCTGGGTGGCGTGGATGTGCTGGAGCACAGTGAGGCCGCCATGGCACTCATCCGCCAGGCCGCCCAGGATCCCCAGGTGTGGCTGAGCGCCATCTGCGCTGCCCCCACCCTGCTGGCTCGGGCTGGGGTACTCCCCGCCGGCGCCCGGGCCGTGTGCTATCCCGGCATGGAGGGAGAGCTGGTGCAGGCCGGGGCCGTGCCCTGCATGGAAGAGCCCTTTGTGGTGGAGGATCACATCATCACCGGGCGGGCCGCCGGATCCAGCTTTGATTTCGGTCTGGCTCTGCTCACCGTTCTGTCCGGTGCCGACGTAGCCGAGAAGGTACGGGGTGCCATCCACTACTGCGCATGACCCCCCAGGAGCACAAGGAGCAGCTGCGCCGGCAGGCCGCAGCACTGCCCCGTGCCCACATTCCCCACCTGATGGAGCAATTTCTGGCCCTGCCCCAGGTGGAAGCGGCCCGCACCGTGATGGTTTTCTACGGCGTGGGCCGGGAGCCGGATACCACCCCTGTCATGGAGCAGCTGCTGTCCATGGGCAAACGGGTGGCCCTTCCGGTGTGTCTGCCCCGGCGAAACATGGAGGCCAGAGCCATTACCAGTCTGGAACAGCTGGTTCCCAACCACTATGGCATTCCGGAGCCGGACGGGGACTGTCCCATTGTCCCCCCGGAGGAGATCGACGTGGTGCTGGTGCCCAACATGATGTGCGACCGGGCGGGGTACCGCCTGGGTCAGGGCGGCGGCTATTACGACCGGTGGCTCAAGAACTACTCCGGCTTCACCGTGTCCGTGTGTCCCGCCAACCGCCTGCAGGAGCAGCTGCCCCACGCCGAGTATGATGTACCGGTACAGCTGGTGCTCACCGACGGCTAATACAAAAGCGGGCGGAGAGGGTCTCCCCTCTCCGCCCACCCTCGTGCCGGATGGATCAGCAGCAGCCGTCGTTGCAGCCGCAGCCGCAGTTGTTGCCGCAGCCGTTGCCGCAGCCGCAGCCGTTGCCGCCCATACCGTTGCCGCAGCAGCAGCAGAGAATGAGTACCAGAATGATGATCCACCAGCAGCCGCCACCGAAACCATTGTTACCACAACACATAACAAGTCACCTCACATAAGATTTCCGGTACAGGTACCGGCTCGGACGCCGCAGCCTTTGATGGATTGCGGCGCCGGAGTTGGCACCCGTCCCCGTTTCTGCGTTATACTATGTAGGCACGGCGAGATTGGTTCCCACCGTCTTAGGAAAAAGTTTTTCAGACAACCTATCCGATGAGGAGTGAAACAAACCATGTCAGAACAATATCCCAACACCCCCCAGCAGCCGCAGCGACGGCCCAGGGTGTCTCGCAACAAGAAAAAGGCCCACCGCTCCAAGGCAGCGGGCGCATTGCTGTACGCACTGTTTATTGTGGGTATGTCCGCTGTGTTGGCTACGGTGGGCTGGATCTGGGCCAACGACCTGCTGGCCCTGAACAAGGAGTACACCTCGGTGATCATTACAGTGGACAACGACGAGAGCTTTGGCGAAGTGGTAGACACTTTGAAAGACAAGGGTCTCATTGAGTACAAGTTTCTCTTCCACCTCTATGGTCTGTTCTCCAACGCCGGGGACAAGATCACGGCGGGCACCTACGAGCTCAACACCAACATGGACTACCGGGCCTTGGTGACCAATATGAGCGCGTCCTCCTCCACCCGCCAGACCATTGACATCACCATCCCCGAAGGCTACACCATCGACCAGACCTTTGCCCTGTTGGAGGAGCAGGGAGTCACCACCACCCAGCAGCTGCAGGACATGTCTGCCAACTGGGATTACAACTTCTCCTGGCTCAAGGATCTGCCTCTGGGTGACTATCACCGTCTGGAGGGCTATCTCTTCCCCGACACCTACACCTTCTATCTGGGTGAGGACCCCAAGTATGTGCTCAACAAGATGCTGGTGAACTTTGAGACCAAGATGGGAGAGTATATGGATCAGTTCACAGAGGAGAGCAAGTACTCCCTCCACGATATCGTCACCATCGCCTCCATGATTGAAAAGGAGACCGACGGCGGGGACGACTATGGCAAGATCGCCTCCGTCATTTACAACCGTCTGGAGAACACCCGCGCTGAGACCAAGGGTTACCTGCAAATCGACGCCACTCTGGTCTATATCAACGGCGGCAAGGTGCCCACCGAGGCGGATAAATCCATTGATTCTCCCTACAACACCTACCTCCATCAGGGTCTGCCTGCCGGTCCCATTTCCAACCCCGGTATGACCTCCCTCTGGGCCGCCATCAACCCGGACAAAACCAGCTACTACTACTATGTGCTCAACCCGGAGACCAAAAAGCACGAGTTCACCAAGACCTATGCCCAGCACCAGGCTCTGGTGGAGAAGTATGGAGCCAGCAATGAAGCGGGCTGAGCTTCTCGCCCCCGCCGGGGACATGGAACGGCTGACCATGTCCCTGGCCTATGGGGCTGATGCGGTGTATTTGGCCGGAAATACCTTTGGTATGCGGGCCTTTGCCGGCAACTTTGACCGGGAGGAGATGACCCGGGCGGTACAGCTGGCCCACGCCAAGGGGGTACGGGTGCATGTGACCTGCAACACTCTGGCCCGCAACCACGAGATCGCCAAGCTGCCGGAGTACCTGGAGTTTTTGGAGTCCATCGGGGTGGATGCGGTGATCGGCGCCGGCGTGGATGTGCTCTCCCTGGCCCACCGCTACGCCCCCCATGTGGAGGTGCACATGTCCACCCAGACCGGCATCACCAACTATGAGATGGCCAGAGTGTGGCACGATTTGGGGGCCAAGCGGGTGATTTTAGCCCGGGAGCTGTCCCTGGACGAGGTGGCGGAGATCTGTGCCAAGGCCCCCAGCGATTTGGAGGTGGAGGCCTTTGTCCACGGTGCTATGTGTGTCAGCTACTCCGGCCGCTGCCTGCTGTCCAACTATATGACGGGGCGGGATGCCGCCCGGGGCGCCTGCGCCCAGCCCTGCCGCTACCAGTACGCCCTCATGGAGGAGAAGCGGCCTGGGGAGTACTTCCCTGTCTTTGAGGAGAACGGGGAAACCTTTATCATGAACAGCCGGGATATGTGTCTCATCGACCATGTGCCGGAACTTCTGGAGATTGGTCTGGACTCTCTGAAAATTGAGGGCCGGGCCAAGAGCGCCTACTACGCCGCCATGACCACCGCCGCCTACCGTCACGCCATTGACGCCGCCCTGGAGGGCAGACCCCTGGAGCCTGTGTGGCGGGCTGAGGTAGACAAGGTCAGCCACCGCCACTATTCCACCGGCTTCTACTTCGGTCAGCCGGGGCAGTACACAGACTCGGCCCGGTACATCCGGGACTGGCAGGTGCTGGCCATCATCACCGCCTGCGACCAGGACGGCAATGCCACCCTCTCCCTGCGCAACAAATTCACCGCCGGGGATGAGATCGAGGTGGTAGGTCCCGATGTGCCTGCCTTTGGCCTTGTGGCTCCTCTCATGCGGGACAGCGAAGGCTTCACCCTGGCTCAGCCCAGGCACCCCCAAATGGTGTTCCATATGAAACTTCCCCGCCCGGTACCTCCCCTGTCGGTGGTGCGGGCCTGCCGCCCCAACTCATAACACAAAAACACGACCCGTTGCAAGAAATAACCTGCAACGGGTCGTGTTTTTCATCTTCTTTTAGGACTCCTCACCCTGCTCCTGCTCCAGTCGATCCTCTGCCAGGATCTCGTCCACGGTGAGGCTAGGTCCTTCCACAATGCGGCGCTGGCGCTCCCCGTCCTGGCGCATCCGGCTCAGGCGCAGAGCCTTGCGGCTCTTGACCAAGAACACCGCCAGCACGATCACTACCACCAGCAGCACCACGCTCAAAGCGCCCAGCCCAATGAGAAGGTAGGACACCACGGTGTCGCTCCAGTTGGTCTGGAACTCACGGCCAAACAGGTTGAATACGAAACCTGTCTCCACCGGTTCTTCCTCTTCCACCGGCTCCTCCTGAGGCAGCTCCAGGAACTGATAGCGCTGGAAGGTCTTCTGCTCCACGTCGTACAGATACAGCCCCATCACGCCCTTCTCATCCAGGGCGCAGACAATGTGGTGGTTGGGCTCCTTCACGCCGTCGGGCACCAACAGGGTGTGCTGCTGGCCGCCCAGCTCCATGAGGGTGGAGACATACCCTTCGGGCAGCTTTTCCTCCTCATCCTTGGGCAGATCCACCAGGGTCAGCTTACTGGCAGCCATGTCCACCTGGGTCATGGGCTGGGCCTCACCGGTCTTCTGGTCGTAGAAGTAGAAGCCTGCCGGGTGATTGTCATCCCCCTCCAGGTAGACAACGGTGAGGTTGCCCTCCTTGTGTACTGCGGTGAGGATGCTCTGTCCCTCCACCTCCAGCTTGGACTCCTCAAAGCCCGCAGGAATGCTGACGCCCTCGGGCAGGCTGGCGGCAATGGCCAGCTTGGTGTCGTCAGAGAGGGTAGCGGTCACCTTGGGGGGCTGCGTGGGGGTGGGAAC
>NZ_JACSNZ010000040.1 GCF_016902575.1 Pseudoflavonifractor capillosus
CGGCCTCTTTTCGTGAATCTTTTCTCCATTGCTCCATAAAGCACACCCCCACATCTGATACCATTTTACCAGATGCGGGGATGTTTTGGAAGTTTTTCGACAGTCTGAGACCGTTGCAGCAGCCATTGGGCTGCTGCAACGGTCTTTTTGTGCCTTCTGGGTTACACTTGCTCTTCGTCCTCGGCCTTCTGGTCGTCAGCCGCCTCCTGGGAGACGGTGGCGTCGTCGGCAGGGGTGCTGCCGACAAACTCCCAGTCAGCGTCCTCAAAGTCGGTGTGGCAGGCCTGCTCCACTTCCTCGTCGGTGAGGTTGCCAGAGGCCTTCAGGTCAGCAATACGCTGCTCGTTGACCTGGATCTGAGTCTTGGAGCGGGTAATCTTATCGCAGAGGTTGGCATAGGCGGCCTCAGGGGCAGAGCCTCGCTCTGCATAATACAGGCGGCCCAGATCCATATAAGCCCGGCGAATGGCGTCCTGCTCCCGCAGGTTGAGCACCTTGAGCTTGCTGATCTCGGCCAGCTCCTTGGCCTTGGCCACCCCGGTGTCGGTGAGCTCCAGGGCTTTTGCTACGCTGGACTGGGCCAGATCAATGGCACGTTCCTTCAAATCGTCAAAATCAATGTTGATATTCATCTCACTGCCTCCTTATCAGGGGTTGTTGCCCACAAGTTTCTTGAGGCTATTTTATGCTGTGCAGAGGAAAAAAGCAAGGACTTTCTCTCCAAAGGGTCAGTCGGATTCATCCATGACCTGCTGAATGAGATACCGCGGACGTCCCTTAGCCTCCAGGTACAGTTTACCCACATATTCTCCAATCACACCCAGAGAGAGCAAAATCAGACCTCCGATCATCCAAACCGAGCAGGACAGGCTGGCCCAGCCGGTGACGGTATGGCCGCCCACCCAGCGGATGACATTATAGGCGATCATAAACAGGGAGACTGTGAAAATGGAAAAACCCAGCCCGGTGATGATGCGCAGCGGCTTCACCGACAGAGAGGTGATACCCTCCAAGGCGAAGGTCAGCATTTTTTTCAGCGGATACTTGCTCTCCCCAGCAAAGCGCTCTCCCCGCTCATAGGTGACCACGTCGGTACGGTAGCCCACCATGGGTACGATGCCCCGGAGAAACAGGTTGACTTCCCGGAACTGGGACAGCCCTTCCAGAGCCCGGCGGGAGAGAAGCCGGTAGTCGGCGTGGTTGAACACCGTCTCTGCCCCCAGTGCATTCATGAGCCGATAGAAGGCCTCGGCACTGGTGCGTTTGAAGAAGGTGTCCTGCTCTCGGCTGGAGCGCACCCCGTAGACGATGTCCACACCTTCCAGGTACTTGTCCACCATCTCGTCCATGGCATCGATGTCGTCTTGCAGGTCTGCGTCCATGGAAATCACCATATCGGCACGATCCTTGGCGTACATCAGTCCGGCCAGCAAGGCGTTCTGATGGCCCCGATTGCGGCTGAGATCCAGCCCGGAAAAGAGGTGGTTGCCGATGTGAAGCCGCTGGATGATGCCCCAGGTATCATCTTTGGAGCCGTCGTTGACAAAGAGAATCCGGCTTTTCCGGCTGATGGAGCCTCGGTTGATGAGCTGCTGTAATTTGTCCCGAAGCCGACGAGCGGTTTCGGGCAGAACCTCTTGCTCGTTGTAGCAGGGAACCACCACGTAGAGGGTATTTTGCATGGGAAGGCACGACCTTTCCTTGAGATAAGCGTAGATAAATGAAGTACAAGAAAAACAAAATCATTATATCCTATCCCACGGTGGTTGGCAAGGGTTCCTGGGTAAGCCATTCCCGGAGGTGGGAAATGGCCTTCCGTTCCATGCGTGAAATTTGTACTTGGCTGACCCCCATAATGCGGGCGGTACGGTCTTGGGTGAGGTTTTTATAGAAACGCAGAAAAATGACCTGGCGCTCCCGATCTGGGAGGGCATCAATGGCCTGACGCAGGGCCAGCCGTTCCACCACTTCCTCTTCCATGCCGTCACAACCCAGGATGGACTCCAGGGTGAAGCCGTCCTCTCCCGCCTGGCTTTGCAGGGAGGCCACGGACAAAGTGGCGGTTTCTGCGGCGGCAATGTCCTCAGGTTCCAGGCCGGTGGCCTGGGCCAGCTCCCCCACGGTGGGTTCCCGGCCCAGACGGTGGTACAGATCCTGGCGGCATTGGCGCAGGGAGGCGGCCCGTTCTTTGATGCCCCGGCTGACCTTTACTGATCCGTCGTCCCGGAGAAAACGGCGGATCTCTCCGGCGATTTTGGGCACTGCATAAGTGGAAAACTGGGTGCCATAACTGGTGTCAAAGCCCCGCACCGCCTTGAGAAAGCCCAGGCAGCCCAACTGGTATAAGTCTTCCGGATCCACGCCCCGACCATAGTATCGTCGGGCCACGGACCAGATGAGGCCGCTGTTGTCCAGCAGCAGCTGCTCACAGGCATCGTTGTCTCCCTGACGGGCAGCTTCCAGCTGGGAAAGGGTATCCAGGGTGTTCATTGCCCTCCACCCACCCGCAGGGCGATGCGCCGGCGCATGGTCACAGTGGTGCCCTTGCCCACCGCAGAGCGCACTTTCACCGAGTCCATGAAACTCTCCATGATGGTAAAGCCCATGCCGGAACGCTCCTCGTTGCCGGTGGTAAATAGGGGAGTGCGGGCCTGTTCTACGTCGGGAATGCCCACGCCGCTGTCCTTGATTTGGATTTCCATCTGGTGGTCTTCCAGCAGACGCAGGCGCATGGTAATCTTTCCGATGGAGTCAGGGTAGGCGTGGACGATGGCGTTGGTCACCGCCTCAGATACGGCGGTTTTGATGTCTGCCACCTCGTCCAAAGTGGGGTCCAGGCGGGTGGCAAAGCAGGCTGCCACGGCCCGGGCAAAGCCCTCGTTGGCGGAGCGGGAGGTGAACACGACGGTGGTTTGATCCAGAGCTTTCACTATGTATTCCTCCTTATTCCAAAGTGATGAGCCGGCCAACTCCGGCGGCATCCAGTACTTTGCGGGGCTGAGGCGCGATCCCGGTGACTCGAAGGGTTCCGCCCAGCTGATTCATCTGCCGCAGAGCGCGCAGCAGCACGGCGATACCGGAGCTGTCCATGAAGGTAACGCTGGACAGATCCAGCACCAGCTGCATGGGAAGCTGGGAAGAGATGGTGGTATCAATGTTCTCCATAATGGTGCGGGCGCTGTGGTGGTCAACCTCTCCCCGCACGGAGATGACGGTGGCCCCGTTTTGCTTGTCGATGGTAATGGGCATGGCTTGTCCTCCTGAAATGTGAATGTCCTCATTATATCCATACATCAGGTGGAATCTTGTAGAAGCCTGCCAAAAAGCAAAAAAATTCCTGGGTGTGCTGAGGCACACCCAGGAAAACGGTTGTTGTTTAGTTCATGGCGCTGAGCTGCTCTTGAATTTTTTCAATGAGCACTTTCAGCTTCTCGGCACGGTCTTTCTCGGCGGCCACCACGTGCTCGGGGGCCTTGTTCAGGAAGCCGGGGTTGGACAGCTTGCCTTCCAGGCCCTTCAGCTCGCCCTGCTTCTTGCCCAGATCTTTTTCCAAACGGGCTTTTTCCTTGGCCAGATCCACCAGCTCGGCCAGAGGCATATACAGCTTGGCCATATGAGTGATGTCACACACCATGCCGGCGGTGTCGGTGAGGTCCTGGCTCTGGACGGTGACGCTGGCGCACCAAGCCAGACGCTTCAGGTGGGCTTCACCGGCGGCGAAGATGTTGGGCTGGTTGGTGACAATGGTGAGAGCGGCCTTCTTGGAGGGGGGCACGTTCATTTCAGAGCGGCGGGCGCGGATGGCACGGATGACATCCATGACGGCCTCCATGGACTCCTTGGCCTCCACATCGCTCCAGGCGGGGTCAGCCTTGGGCCAGGACTGGAGCATGAGGAAGTCGCCCTGGTGGGGCAGAGCCTGCCAGATCTCCTCGGTGATGAAGGGCATGAAGGGGTGGAGGAGCTTGAGGGTCTCGGTGAGCACGTACACCAGTACCTGCTGAGCCTGCACCTTGGCTGCCTCGTCCTCGCCCTGGAGACGGGCCTTGGTCAGCTCAATATACCAGTCGCAGTAGTCGCTCCAGATGAAGTCATAGACCTTGGCAGAGGCCACGCCCAGCTCATAGGCCTCCATGTTCTCGGTGACCTCGTTGATGACCTCGCCCAGACGGCAGAGAATCCACTTGTCCTCCGGCTCCAGGGTGTCGGGCAGCTTGTTTTCGGTGATGGTCAGGTTCATCATCACGAAACGGCTGGCGTTCCAGATCTTGTTGGCGAAGTTGCGCATGGCCTCGCACTTCTCCACATAGAAGCGCATATCGTTGCCGGGGCTGTTTCCGGTGATGAGGTTGAAGCGCAGAGCGTCGGCACCGTACTTCTCCGCCATCTCCAGGGGGTCGATGCCGTTGCCCAGGCTCTTGGACATCTTGCGGCCCTTGTCGTCCCGCACCAGGCCGTGGATGAACACGGTGTGGAAGGGAGTCTTGCCGGTGTGGGCACAGCCGGAGAAAATCATCCGGGCCACCCAGAAGAAGATGATGTCGTAGCCGGTGACCAGCACGTCGGTGGGGTAGAAGTACTTGAAGTCCTCGCTGTTCTCGTCGGGCCAGCCCAGGGTGGAGAAGGGCCACAGGGCAGAGGAGAACCAGGTGTCCAGCACGTCCTCCTCCTGAGTGATGTGCTTGGAGTGGCAGTGCTCGCACTCGGTGGGATCGGTCTCGGACACGGTGATGTGGCCGCACTCGGAACAGGTCCAGGCGGGGATCTGGTGGCCCCACCACAGCTGACGGGAGATGCACCAGTCGTGGACGTTCTCCATCCAGTTGGTGTAGGTCTTGGTGAACCGTTCGGGGACGAACTTGGTCTCGCCGTCCTTCACCACCCGCAGAGCCTCCTCGGCCAAGGGGCCCATCTTCACAAACCACTGGGCGGAGATGATGGGCTCCACGTCGGTGCCGCAGCGGTAGCAGGTGCCCACGTTGTGCTGGTGATCCTCGATCTTCTCCAGCAGACCCAGGACATCCAGGTCGGCCACGATGGCCTTCCGTGCCTCGTAGCGCTCCATTCCCTGGTACTTGCCGCCATTTTCGTTGACCACGCCGTGGTCGTCCAGCACCCGGATGGACTCCAGGTTGCAGCGCAGACCCACCTCGAAGTCGTTGGGGTCGTGAGCGGGGGTCATCTTCACGCAGCCGGTACCGAACTCCATGTCAACATATTCGTCGGCCACAATGGGAATTTCACGATTGACCAAGGGGAGCAGGCACTTCTTGCCGATGAGGTCTTTGTACCGCTCATCGTTGGGGTTCACGGCCACGCCGGTGTCGCCCAGCATGGTCTCGGGACGGGTGGTGGCCACGATGACATAGCGGCCCTCCTCCCCCACGATGGGGTAGCGCAGGTGCCACAGGTGGCCGGGCTTGTCCTGGTACTCCACCTCGGCATCGGACAGAGCGGTGACACAGTGGGGGCACCAGTTGACGATGCGGCTTCCCTTGTAGATAAGACCCTTTTTATAAAGGGAGACAAACACATGGCGCACGGCCTTGGACAGGCCCTCGTCCATGGTGAAGCGGGAGCGCTCCCAGTCACAGGAGGCACCCATCTTCTTCTGCTGGGCTACGATGCGGTTGCCGTACTGGTGCTTCCAGTCCCACACCCGCTCCAGGAACTTCTCCCGGCCCAAGTCGTGGCGGGACAGCCCCTCTTTCTTGCGCAGCTCCTCCTCCACCTTGATCTGGGTGGCAATGCCGGCGTGGTCGGTGCCGGGCACCCACAAAGCGGCGTAGCCCTGCATCCGCTTAAACCGGATGAGAATGTCCTGAAGGGTGCAGTCCATGGCGTGGCCCATGTGCAGCTGACCGGTGACGTTGGGGGGAGGCATGACGATGGTGAAGGGCTTCTTGTCCGGGTCACGGTGCCCGGCAAAGCAGCCGTTTTTCTCCCACATCTCGTAGATGCGGCCCTCTACCTCCTGAGGTTCATAGACCTTGGGCAGTTCTTTTTTCATAACAACACTCCTTGTCTTTGTGGGGCAATCACCTTTGCGTAAAAAAGTTCGCCCCAAGTCGTAGACTCAGGGCGAACTGAAAATGTCCGCGGTACCACCTGAATTCGAGCCGCACATACGGCCCGCACTCTTTTCCCACTGACGTAGGGATACGGCGGCATTTACTGATTCTGTTCAACGCCGCAGCTCCGGGACCACCTTCCCCACGCCCTCTGTGACGCCTTGCACCAAAACGGCGTCTCTCTGAACCAGAAGTGTGTGGGTACTCCTTCCCATCACAGCCATTACACTGAAACAGTATAGAGGAGAGGAGCGGGATTTGTCAAGAGAAAAGGGGGTAAACATTCGCAGTATGCCAGGTCAAAATGGGAATGTAGTTTATGACTCGGCGGTGAGATCCTGAACCAGGTCGAACATGAACCGGTCAATGTAATAGGGGTGATCTTCCACCTGCTCATAGGATGCGGTTTCCACGGAAGGGTAATAGGACACTGCGCCATAAGTCCCGTCCCATGTTCCCAGGCACCAGCTGTAACCCTGTTTCTCCATAGCTGTGGTCATGTCCTGAAAGAAGGCAGAAATGGTCTGGTCGGAATAGCGGTTGCGGGGCAGTCCATAGCTGCCGTCCCCCACGAAGATTCCAAATTCACCCACCATAAAGCCCACGCCGTATTCCTTAGCTGTGGCCGCCAGCTGATTGGCGTTGACGCCGTCGGGGAGGGAGACGTTCAGCACGGCCTCAGCATCATAGGTGATGCCATCCGAGGCGGTGAAGGGCCAAGTGACACTCGGGAGGTAGTCTGCGTCGTCCTGAAGGTGAGCGTCCAACACACAAAATTCCCGGGGCGTGTATTCGTGGAAGGAGAGGGCCACACCCATCTCTGCCATGGACTTGCCGGTGAGGCCGGGGGAGTGGATGTCGGCGATGATGCACCGGTCCGGGGTGATCTCCCGGATGGCCTCTACGGCGGGGCCGAAGAAGGCGGCGTATTGGGCGTCAGAGGAGATCTCCGGCTCTATCAGCAGGTTGAAGCTGAGGTATCGGTTGGGGATGTCTGCATACCGCTGGGCAAGAGCCTTCCACAGCGCTGCAAATTCCGGGGCGTAATCGGTTCCGTTGGGAATTTCTTTGTTCCGTTGTGCCCAGACCCCAAAGGAATCGTCCACATCCAGACCGCCTACGCCGGAGCAGCGCAAATCTACATGGATGTCCCGTTCCATACACCAGGCGATGACCTGATCCAACTGCTTGAGGCGGGTTTCGTTCAGGGTACCTTCCTGAAGAACGGGACCTTGCAGGTAGGAGAAGTCAAAGGATAGGCCAATGAAATTCAGTCCTGCATCTTGCAGGGACTGGATCTCATACTCAAACATACATTTGTCCGGCTTGTTATCCAATGCCTGGTGGCATACGATTCCCCAGTCACCCAGTAAGGCGCCCCTCCATTCGGAAGGCAGACTGGCACAGCTGGCGTCGGGGAGCGTGCTTTCCTTTTCCAACAACTGGGGGGTGATGATGGCAGCGTCGAAGGAGGCGGTGTCTGCGTAGGGCACCATTTGCGGCAGAGGCTCAAAGGAATTGTAGTAACGCAGAGCAGCCTCGGCCACCTCTGCCACCGTCATGGTCTCAAAGGGGCGGATATTCATGTTCTCGTCCGGCTCCAGTACCCTTGAGCCATCGGTGCGGTCGTAGAGCAAAATGGCGTAGTTGAAAGCGGGGGAAAAGCCAAAATCAATGTAGTAGCGGGATGTCTCCTCGTCCGGGGGGATCTCGTTTTCCGTGTGATCGGGGAAAAACTCCCAGAATCCGCCTGCGCCCACGGTGCCGTCCAGCTTTTGACCAATCAACTGGGTGTCGGGCTGCTGGGCCAACCGCAGTTCCTCTGACTGCTGGGCATCCTTTTGGGCGCAGTATTCCGTCCACTGCTCCCAGTCCTCGTAGGGTTCATCATAGAACGTCTCCAGCAAGGAAAAATAGAGCGCCTGAGCAAAGTAGTGGCGGGTGGTGGGTTCTCCCTCTGTCACCACCCCAGGGTCTGCCAGGTACTGGCTGGTGACGCCCCGCTGCAGTTCGAGCACACGGGACAGCATATTTGCTGTCTCTGCCTGGGTGCAGGGCTCATCCGCCTGACGCAGCACATCCAAGTCGGCGATACCCAGATCACGCACCTGCTCCAGACAGTCGGACAGCGCAGGAGTGGGGGAAAGGGCGGAATCTTGGCTGCTGCAGCCGCATAGCAACCCCAAAAGCAGAAATGTGCAGAGCAGAAAACTGAAAAGCTGTCTTTGTTTCATGGTGATCCCTCTCTTCCTTGTTACTGGATGATGTTGACTGTAACCCGAAAATGTAAAAATGGAACGATTTGGTGTATGAAAATATTATATTACGACTGAGCGCTTTTTTCAACAATACAACATCAAACAGAACAATCACATTTTCTGTGCATCCGGCTTGCTGCATTGGCACTGGTGAGAAGCCGTGGAAGGCATTGGCGCAGGGGGAGTGAAAGGGGAAAAGGGCTGCGCCTCAGAAGTGGAGATTCTGAGGCGCAGCCCTTTAGGATTATTGTGACAATGAAACGAATTACTGCATCAGGGAACACACCAGCTCGGTATAAGCGGCGGCGTCTTCGATGGGCAGGCCAGCGATGAGCAGAGCCTGGTGGTAGAGTACCTGCACATAGGTGGCGGCCTTGTCCTTGTCGCCGCTGTCCACGGCAGCACGCAGAGCAGCAAAAGCGGTGGAGTTGGGGTTGAGCTCCAACACTCGCTCTGCCTTCATCATACCTGCCTGGGCCCCCTCCATGCGGGAGAAATATTTTTCCATCTCCAGGGTCATGGGGCCGTCGGCGGTCATGCACACGGGAGCGGTTTTAAGGATTTTGGAGATGCGGGCTTCCTTGATCTTATCGCCCAGGGTCTCCTTCACAAAGTCCAGCACAGACTTGCTCTCCTCGGCCTGCTTCTCCTGCTGGGCCTTCTCCTCGTCGGTTTCAGGCAGGGCGTCGGGGGCGGACACAGACTTGATCTTCTTGCCATCCACCTCGGCCAGGGCCTGCATGACAAACTCGTCCACCTCTTCGGTGAGGCAGAGGATCTCATAGCCCCGGTCGGTTACCCGCTCCACCTGGGGCAGGTGGGCGGCCTGGTCAGTGGAGTCGGCGCAGACATAGTAGATAAACTCCTGATCCTCTTTCATTCGCTCCACGTACTCGGCCAGAGAGGTGAGCTTGTCCGAGGCGGTGGAGGGGAAGAGCAGCAGATCTCGCAGCAAGTCTTTCTTGGACCCGTACTGGTCAACCACACTGTACTTGAGCTGACGGCCAAAGGCAGCCCAGAACTTCTCGTAGGTTTCCCAATCATCCTTCATCAGCTTGGCCAGCTCGTTTTTGATCTTCTTTTCCAGGGCGGTGGCGATGATCTTCAACTGGCGGGTGTGCTGGAGCATTTCACGGGAGATGTTCAGAGAGAAGTCGGGGGAGTCCACCACGCCCTTGACGAAACGGAAGCAATCAGGGAGCAGGTCTGCGCACTTGTCCATGATGAGCACGCCGGAAGAGTACAGCTGCAAGCCCTTCTCATACTCTCGGGTGTAGAAGTCAAAGGGGGTCTGGCCGGGAATGAACAGCAGAGCCTTGTAAGTGACGGTGCCCTCAGAGGAGGTGGTAATGGTGGCCAGGGGAGCCTGCCAGTCCATGAACTTCTCCTGATAGAAGCGGTCATACTCCTCCTGCTCCACTTTGGAGCGGGGGCGCTGCCACAGGGGCACCATGGAGTTAATGGTCTTCTCCTCCTGCACCGTCTCCCATTCGGGCTTGTAGTCCTCGGGAGCATCGGCGGGCTTTTCCTTCATGCGGTAGTCTTCCACTACCATGCGGATGGGGTGACGGATATAGTCGGAGTATTTTTTGATGAGGCTCTGGAGGTGGTTGGTGTCCAGATACTCGTCGTAATTCTCCTCCTCGGTGTTGTCCTTCATGGTCATGATGACCTGAGTGCCCCAGCCGTCCATCTCGCAGGGGGTGATGGTGTACCCGTCTACACCGGAGGACTCCCAGCGGTAGGCCTGGTCAGCCCCGTAGCGGCGGGTGATGACAGTGACCTGCTGGGCCACCATGAAGGCAGAGTAGAAGCCCACGCCAAACTGGCCGATGATGTCAGCGGCGTTGTCCTTGCCCATCTCCTGCTTGAACTGCAAAGAACCGCTGCGGGCGATGGTGCCCAGGTTGTTCTCCAGATCCTCCTGGGTCATACCAATGCCGTTGTCGGTGACAGTCAGGGTGCGGTGCTCTTTGTCCGGAGTCACAGTGATGGTGAAGTCAGAAGACTTGACCGTGATGCTGTCATCGGTCAAGGCCAGGTAGGCCAGCTTGTCCATGGCGTCACTGGCGTTGGAAATGATCTCACGAAGGAAAATCTCCTTGTGGGTATAGATGGAATTGATCATCAGGTCCATGAGCCGCTTGGACTCAGCCTGAAACTGCTTTTTTTCCATGTGCGTTACACCTCGGATTATGTGTTTTTAGCACTCTGGCAGCCCGAGTGCTAAATGTACTATAATACCTGGGGCGTCTGATTGCAAGGGGTATCACAAAAAATTCACAAACATTTGCGGAATAGAGGCCGCTGGAATGGAGAAACTATGGGCAAAGGGGAGAAAATGCAGCACTCACAAAATTTAGGTTGCCTTTGGGTAGGGGCAATGCTATAATATATGCGCATTATCATAAGCGTGCAATTCTGCCCCAAAGGCAGAGTTCTTCTATATAGATATCTCCCCATTGCGGGGACTCATTACAACCCGGCCGGGCTGGGGACGCTACGAGGTGGCTTGTTTGAAAAAGTATTTGATTCACGGCGGCAGACCGCTGTACGGTAAGGTAGAGATCAGCGGAGCCAAGAATGCCGCTGTTGGCATTATTCCTGCAGCCCTGCTGGTCAACGGTGTGTGCCGCATCGGGAATTTACCCCAAATCAGTGATGTTACATTGATGCTCAATATTCTCCGGGAGTTGGGGGCCAACGTGCGCACCATCAACCGCTCCACGGTGGAGGTGGATGCCACGGCCATTCACAACTGTCCGGTGGCCTACGAGTCCGGGCGGAAAATTCGTGCCAGTTACTATCTGCTGGGCGCCCTTCTGGGACGCTTTGGCATGGCAGAGGTGCCTCTTCCCGGCGGGTGTGACTTTGGTGGCCGGCCCATCGACCAGCATCTGAAGGGTCTGCGTGCTTTGGGTGCCGATGTGGAAGTGAAAAACGGCTTTATGTGCGCCAATGTTCCCGGCGGACGGCTCAAGGGCAGCCACATCTATTTGGATGTGGTGACTGTGGGCGCCACCATGAACTTGATGCTGGCCGCCACCTTGGCTGAAGGCATGACTGTCATTGAAAATGCTGCTAAGGAGCCCCACATTGTGGATTTGGCGAACTTTCTCAACTCTATGGGCGCTCAGATTACCGGTGCAGGTACCGATGTCATCAAGGTGCGTGGTGTGGATCAGCTCCACGGCGGGGAGTACACCATCATCCCCGACCAGATCGAGGCGGGCACCTATATGGCGGCTGTGGCTGCCACCGGTGGCGAAGTGCGGGTGAATAACATCATTCCCAAGCACATGGAGTGCATCACTGCCAAGCTGGTTGAGATGGGAGTAGAGGTGGAAGAGGATGGAGACAGCCTCATTGTCCGCCGCAACGGTACTTTGCACCGCACCAACATCAAGACCATGCCCTATCCCGGGTTCCCCACGGATATGCAGCCTCAAATTGCCGCTGTACTCTGCCTGGCAGAGGGCACCAGCGTGGTCACCGAGGGTGTGTGGGACAACCGCTTCCGATACACCGAGGAGTTCCGCCGCATGGGCGCCAAGATCCAGGTGGACGGCAAAATCGCCATCATCGAGGGCGTGCCTGAGCTGATGGCAGCTCCCATTGAGGCCTGCGACCTGCGGGCCGGCGCAGCACTGGTCATTGGTGCATTGGCCGCAAAGGGTGTCTCAGAAGTGGGCAATATCGGCCATGTGGAGCGGGGCTACGAGGACATTGTGGCCAAGCTCACTGGCATCGGAGCAGAAATCCAGGTGGTTGACATGCCCGACCCCGAGGGTCAGAGCGTCAGCGCAGCTGGTTAAGGATCAGATACTTGCATGGACTGCGGCAGTCCCGTCCAGGGACTGCCGCTTTTGTGCATAGGAGGGAAAAATGTGTTGAAATTTGCCACCGTGGCCAGCGGCTCGTCTGGAAATTGCTCCGTGATCTCGGATGGCAGTACCCATATACTCATTGATGCGGGGGTGTCTGCCAAAAGGATCACCACGGGCTTGAAGAGTCTGGGCCTTGAGCCGGGGCAGCTCTCGGCTGTGCTTATCACCCATGAGCACAGCGACCACATCAGCGGCATCCCGGTGCTGTGCCGTCAACTGGGGGTAGATCTTTACACAGCGGAGGGGACGGCCCGGGAGATCTGCCGGAAAAACCCGGAGTTGCAGCCCCGGTTCCGGGTCTTTGATCCGGGGGAACGGTTTGCGCTGCGTGATTTGGTGGTGGGCACCTTTCCTGTCAGCCACGACTGTGCCAGCCCCGTGGGGTATACAGTGACCCAGGGGTCGTCCAAACTCACCTTCTGCACGGATCTGGGGGTGGTGACCCAGCCGGTGCTGGATGCGGTGCAGGGTGCCAGCACCTTGGTGGCAGAGTTCAACTATGACCCGGAGATGCTGGCCACGGGGCCATATCCCCAGTACTTAAAAAACCGCATCGCAGGCCAGCGGGGCCACCTATCCAACCAGGTGGGGGCCAAGCTGACTCGCTGGGCGGTGGAGCGGGGCACCCGGCAGGTGGTGTTGGCCCACCTGTCTAAGGAGAACAATCTGCCATCCACTGCCCGGAATGCCGCCCAAGCGTGCATCCCCGAGGGAATGGGGCACGTGGAGTTATGTGTGGCGCCTCGCAGCGAGGCGTCGGACTGGATGGAGGTATAGGCCATGGTGAGTGTCCATATCATCTGTGTGGGCAAGATGAAGGAGAGGTTTTATCTGGAGGCGGCGGCAGAGTACGCCAAGCGTCTGGGGGGCTATTGCCGCCTCACTGTCACCGAGCTGCCGGAGGAGCGGCTGCCCGACCGTCCCACCCCGGCCCAGATCCAAGGTGCCCTGGAGCGGGAGGGGGCGGCCATCCTTGCCAAATTGCCCAAAGGTGGCAAGGTGGTGGCCATGTGCATTGAGGGCAAGACCATGGATAGTCCCCAGCTGGCCCAGCGGCTGAGCAGCTGGATGGTGGAGGGAGCCTCCGACATCACCTTCCTGGTGGGCGGCTCCTTCGGCATGAGCCAGGGGGTGAAAGACAAGGCCCATCTGCGCCTGTCCATGTCTCCCATGACCTTCCCGCACCACCTGGCACGGGTGATGCTGCTGGAGCAGATCTACCGGGCCTTCAAGATCCAGGAAGGCTCAGGATATCACAAGTGAGCGCTTGCCGTGGGGCTTTGGGCCCCACGGCTTTTTCTCAAAAATTCTTAGAGAAATTTCATAAAAACTGTTGACAAATCCGGAGGAGCATAGTACAATACAGACAAGAAGAAAGGAAGGGTGAGTCCGATGTACTAACCGGAACCGTCTACTTCAGAAATCATATCGCGATATGTGATATATGAAGGAAACAGACGCACACATCCAGACTTCCATGATTGCGTTGCGCAGTAGAAGTGAAACTTGTACAGATCCAAACATGCTTGAGTAAGCGATGTACACAGGTCGATCCCCCAATGCCAGTGGCAGTGAAGGCGGAAATCCCAGTGTAGTAGTTTGAGGAAACGGTGAGTTGGTCATTTCTAGCTGAGATTCGCAGTCAAATCCAAAGAAAGCGTAGGTAGTGTCCATTGGAAAATTCTAGCCAGAAGTAAGCCCCCAGCTGCGATTTGGGACAGCTGGGGGCTTGGTGTTTGTCTGGATAGAATATCAGATAAAACCAGAGGGAAAAAGTGGTCGAACTTTGTGGAGCAATGAGCATTGCAAATTTGGCTGTATTCCAGTATACTATCGTGTAGTATACCATGTGTTGAAAGTAGTATGAGGTGATGAAATGTTTGCAAAGGATATCGGTATTGACCTGGGTACAGCCAGTGTGTTGGTATATATCAAGGATAAGGGGATCGTGCTGCGGGAGCCTTCCGTGGTGGCCCTGGACAAGAATACAGGCAAGCTGTTGAAGGTAGGCACGGACGCCCAGAAGATGTTGGGGCGTACGCCCGGCAACATCGTGGCCATTCGTCCTCTGCGGGAGGGCGTGATCTCCGACTATGACATGACCGAGCGGATGCTGCGGGAGTTTATCCGCAAGGTGGCTCCCATCCGTCTGTTCAAGCCCCGGGTGGTGATCTGCGTGCCCTCTGGCATCACTGAGGTGGAGGAGCGTGCGGTCATCGACGCCGGCATCCAGGCTGGTGCCCGCCGGGTGTACCTCATTGAGGAGCCTCTGGCCGCCGCCATTGGTGCAGGCATTGATATCACCCAGCCCGACGGCCACATGGTGGTGGACATCGGCGGCGGCACTGCCGACATTGCGGTGATTTCCCTGTCCGGCATTGTGGAGTCCGCCTCCATCAAGGTGGCCGGTGACTCCTTCAGCGAGGCTGTGGTGAAGTATATCCGCAAGCGCCACAATGTGCTCATTGGTGACCGTACTGCTGAGGAGCTGAAGATGACCATTGGCTGTGTGTTCCCCCGTCCCGAAGAGGTGAGCATGGAAATCAAGGGCCGCTGTCTGATGACCGGCCTGCCTCGGGTGTTCACCGTCACCTCCAGTGAGATGATCGAGGCTTTCGAGGAGCCCTGTGCCCGCATTCTGGAGGCTGTGCACGGCGTGCTGGAGCGCACCCCTCCTGAGCTGGTGGCAGATATCTCCACCAACGGCATCGTCATGACTGGCGGTGGTTCTCTGGTGTGGGGCTTTGACAAGCTTATCGAATCTCACACTGGCATTGAGACCTATGTGGCCGACGACGCCATCTCCTGCGTGGCCCACGGTACCGGCCGCAGCCTGGACTGGGTGGGTGAGATGCAGGACGGCACCATGAACATCTCCCGCAGCCGTCAGATGCTGTAAAATAAAACATCAAGCGGACAGTGCACAAGCACTGTCCGCTTTTGCTATGTTTGGGAAAGAAGGCGGCGTAGTATAGGAGCGGTGTTGTCCTCCGGGTGGTCCAGTACGTGCTCCAACAGCAAGTTCTGGGCTTGTCCAATATCCGACCCGGACAGTCCCAGGGTCATCAAATCTTTGCCGGACAGGGCCAGTTGCTTGGCGGAGATGCAGGGGGCTTGAGTCAGAACCTCCGCCAACACTTGACGTGGTTGGGGGCGCAGGGCTAGGGCGGCCAATGCTTTGCAGGTGTCCACACCATGACGGGCCAGCAGGTGCCGCCAGCCGCCAGCATCCAAGGGCAGGTTCAAGGTGAGGGCTTGCGCCAGAGGACGCCTCAAAGCCCGGTCTGGAATGAGACCGTGAATCAAGGGGAGAGGGTCTGTGCCTGCGTTTCGCAGCAACGCCGCCAGACCAGCCCACCGTGTCAGCGGGTCTGAGGGAAGGAAGGCCAGGGGACGGGTGTCCACCTCCAAGATATGGGGGAGATAGGGGGCGAGCAGACCTGAGGAGAAGAAAAGCCCTGCCCACTGGGGTTGGGGAGCACACAGCGTTTTCTCTACCTCGGGGCGGATGCGCTCTGGGGGCAGTGCGTGGGGCTCAGGGCCTAAGGTCAACAGGGTGTGGGTCAGCTCATCCTCCAGAACAAAGTCCAGCTGGGCGGCAAATCGAATGGCCCGGAACATCCGCAGCCGATCCTCCTGGAACCGACAGGCCGGGGTGCCCACGCAGCGAATGGTACGCCGCTGGATATCTGCACGCCCCTGGAAGGGGTCGATCAGATGCCCGCTTGGAGCCAGGGCCATGGCGTTGACGGTGAAGTCCCGGCGGGATAAGTCGTCCTCCAGACTGGCGACAAAGGAGACCGTGTCAGGGCGGCGGCCGTCCCGATAGCCTGTCTCACTGCGGAAGGTGGTGACCTCTATGGTGCCGCCCTCCAATATCACCGTCACCGTACCGTAGGCCAGACCTGTGGGCACAGTGTGGGGAAAGAGCGCCTGCACTTGGTGGGGCAGAGCACAGGTGCACACGTCCCAGTCCTGGGGCGTGCGGGAGAGGAGCAGGTCCCGGACGCACCCTCCCACAGGGTATGCCTCAAACCCGGCTTGGCGCAGGGTATGGCAGCACAGGCTCACATAAGGGGGGAGAGATGCACGTATTTCCATGGACGGCTCCTTTCAATGATGAAAAAGCTAAAATATGGTGGAGAATGAGGTTGCCATTCCCGGCGCAGCATAGTATAATATAATGGTTTTGAGTTCATAGTATCAAAAGAACGATGACAATACTATTATATGGGGTGTGCGTATGTCAGTCAATAACATCCATGACTATATCAAACCGGGGAAACGGGCGCATCTGGTGGGTATCGGCGGGGTGTCCATGGCCTCTCTGGCGGAAGTTTTGCTGGGCAATGGCGTGACCATCACTGGATCTGACCGGCAGGAGAGTGCCACCGTGGCTCACCTGCGCAGCCTGGGTATTCCTGTGACCATTGGACATTTGCCTGAAAGTGTGGCGGGCGCGGACTGTGTGGTGCGCACTGCTGCGGTACACAATGATAATCCGGAGATTGCAGCAGCTCTGGCAGCTGGAATCCCTGTGTTTGAACGGGCGCAGGCTTGGGGCGCCATCATGAAGGGGTACAAGAATGCCCTGTGCATCTCCGGCACCCACGGGAAGACTACCACCACCTCCATCTGCACCCACATCTTCATGGCAGCCCAGCAGGATCCCACGGTGATGATCGGGGGCACGCTGCCCCTGCTGAAGGCTGGTCACCGGGTGGGCCAGGGGGATACCATCATCTTGGAGTCCTGTGAGTATTGTAACTCCTTCCTCTCTTTCCACCCCACTGTGGCGGTGATTTTGAACATCGAGGCGGATCACCTGGACTTCTTTAAGGATCTGGAGGATGTGGAGCACTCCTTCCGTGCTTTTGCCGACCTGGTGCCGGAGAGTGGCTGCATTGTGGCCAACTGCGAGGATGCCAACACCATGCACGCCTTGCAGGGAGAGACACGACCCATGATTACCTTCGGCGTGGAGCAGGGAGACGTACATGCGGTGAATCTGGAGATGAATCACGGCTTTGCCACCTTTGATGTGGTGTACCGAGGGGAGCACTATGCCCATGTGGAGCTGTCCATCCCCGGAATGCACAACGTGAAAAACGTGTTGGCCGCCTCTGCGGCTGCCGTGGTGCTGGGGATTCCCGGCTGGGCGGTGGAGCAGGGAATGCGGGACTTCCGCCTGCCTGGTCGCCGATTTGAGTACAAGGGTGACTATAACGGGGCAGAGGTGTGTGACGACTACGCTCACCATCCCGGCGAGCTGGAGGTGCTGCTGGACTCTGCCAAGAGTCTGGGTCACAAGCGAGTGATCTGCGCCTTCCAGCCCCACACCTACACCCGCACCCATGAGCTTTTTGACGACTTTGTGCGGGTGCTGAAAAAGCCGGACATCACCCTGTTGGCAGAGATCTATGCCGCCCGGGAGACCAACGAACTGGGGATATCTTCGGCGGATTTGGCTGCCCAAATTCCCGGCAGCGTGTTCTGTCCCACCCTGGAGGATGTGACTGCCAAACTCCGTGAGCTGGCCCAGCCTGGGGACCTGATTCTCACGGTGGGAGCGGGTGACATCTACCGCGCCGGTGAGATGCTGGTATCGGAGAAATAAGAACAACAACGGCACAGGAAGCATCGCTTCCTGTGCCGTACAGACTGTCGAAAAACTTCCAAAACATCCCCGCATCTGGTAAAATGGTATCAGATGTGGGGGTGTGCTTTATGGAGCAATGGAGAAAAGATTCACGAAAAGAGGCCGTG
>NZ_JACSNZ010000005.1 GCF_016902575.1 Pseudoflavonifractor capillosus
AACGCCTTTAGGCGTGGCTAGTAACAAAGGGCTTTGCCCGCATATGAAGAACCCCCGGCTATGCCGGGGGGTTCCTATTGTCCTGGCCTATTTTGCAACAGGCCCTTTTGTTTTGGGAACTGTAAGTAATTTCAATGTTCGGTGGAAGTCATTTCTGGCTTTGCCAAGGTTTCCGCCCTTTGTGAAAATGCAGATACGGAGCATAAGTGGTGCCCCACTTATGCTCCGTATCTTGTTTGTCCTACGCAGCGTAGGTTGTGGCAGGGAGAAATGGCTGATATAATCACCCTACAAACTACGAAATGGAGGAAATTCCGTGAACCAATATGTCACAGGAGCTGTGATCAAACGTTTGAGGGAAGGAAAAGGTCTGACACAAGCTCAACTGGCGGAGAAAATAGACGTCAGCAGCAAAACCGTGTCCAAGTGGGAAACAGCAAAAGGATTGCCGGATATCTCACTCATCGAGCCTCTTTCATTGGCCCTGGGCGTCTCAGTGATGGAGTTGCTGTCCGGAGATGCGGTAGTCAACCAAAATAAGTCCGCCAACATGCTCCGTTCTGCCTTTTATGTGTGTCCCATTTGCGGCAATGTGATCCACTCTATGGGTCAGGCGGCCTTCAGCTGCTGCGGTGTGGCTTTGCCTGCCCTGGATGCAGAGGAATTGGATGAGGCGCATAGGATAACCATCGAAAAAGTAGAGGACGAGGAATATCTTACTGTGAATCATCCTATGACCAAAACCCACTTCATCTCTTTTCTGGCTTATGTTACATCGGATCGTTTTCAGATGGTAAAGCTGTACCCAGAGGGGAACCCATCTTGTCGTTTCCGGTTTCAGGGACGAGGATATTTATATCTCTACTGCAACCACCACGGTTTGATGAGACAGCGAATTTGATCAAACAACAACCAGCTCCGTGCACAATGTGCTGAGCTGGTTGTTGTTTCATATGGATTCCAGGAGGGGACACAGCTGGTGTTGAAAGATCTAATCCGGGTGATATTGTGTGCGGACCATGGTCATTGTGCACTTCTTTTTTACACTCTGTAATCATAAATGCAATCCTGAAACAAATCTAGCTTGCTTTTTAGAGCAGTCTGCTGCAATGCAACGAACCCCAACAGAACGGTGATGGCCTGACAGCGTCACTGAGCAACGGGTAGCTCACCTACGAACAATTCGTTGTGACTCTCCGCATTTCCGGTAAAGGAGGAGAAAACGATATTGCCGTTGAGTTGACTGAAGGTGGTGGTAGCATCAGCAAAGGGCGCAAGTACCGAGCCGTAGATGGCAGTGGTGCTGTTGGACCAGGTCAGGGCCTCGGGGTAGTTCCACACGATTCGGCGGGCATGGGCCCTGGTGGCTGCGGTGCCATTGCGGAAGATCGGGTGGCTGCCATATTGGATATTGGGCCCGGTGATGTTGATGAGGGTGGTGGAGGAGAGGGGTGCGGTGATGTTAATGCCATTGAGCTGGTTCAGAGCCAGCCCGGTTCCATAAATATCAGAGCTTTCAAAGTTGAAGATATTGAGGGCTTCGTCGGTGCCGCTCAAATTGAGCTGACCTGACACCACCTCGCCTACGCCATTTGGCTCCAAAGCGGCCCAGTAAATGGAGGCACACTTCAAATATCGCTCTCCCTCAGTAAAGTCAATGGGTGTTCCGATCACCAGCGAACCGTTGGGATTGCCCATGGTGTAACCGATGACGGTACTGCTGGGACTGATGACGGTATTGCCGCTGGCATTGGATCCGGCAGAAACATTTACGTTTCCTGCTATCACAAAGGAAGGGTCGGTGTTGGCCGGGGGAAGCGGGGCAATACCGGCTCCCACGCCATAGTTACTCAAGGTGGCAGTTCCGCCTACGGCCACCCGGCCCTCGGCATCCGTATTGCTCAGAGACATATCTCCAAATACAAAAACATTATATTCGTTGGCCAAGCCAAAATTTGTTGTCATGCTGGAATCCTCCTGGACAAAATAATGAGGCGTTGTTACCTTATGGCGCAGTACATGCCACCGCAAAAAGGTTGGGAGCTCCCAGAGAAGGTCCATCCTTGTGCGGGTTATTCCACGGGCATATCATCCTTGGGGCACAGATAGTACCGGAAGATGGACAGCTTGGAGTGGAGGAATCATTTCCAGTCTGGACACAGCGTTCACCATAGACTCCACAGACTTGTTGGTGAGCAACAGAACCTCGGGGCTAACGTCCTCCATGACCACCATCTTCTGGATTTTTCCACCTTCGGCATTGAGAATGTGAGACAGGGCAGTTTCCTCCAGAGCCACGGACTGGATGATGTCCGTAATGGCCTGTGCTCTAGTGGCGTTGCTGGGCGTAATGACTGGCATTTCCATATGATATCAACTCCATATCCAATCTAAGCTTGCGCTCCTCCTATCCTATGCAGGGGGTGCGCCCAATGTTCCGGGAAAATGAGTGGCGGTTGAAGGAGACGTGAACTTGGGGTATACTGAACTTGTAAACACTTTGACGCAGGAGGGCCAACGAATGCAGACTGCCTCACAACTTCAACAGCTTCTTACCCGTATTGATCGCAGGAGCTATCCCGCCTACAAAGAAACTCGGGGTACGTACCAGTTTCCCGACTATATGTTATCCATTGACCATGTGCAGGGAGATCCTTTTGCAGCTCCCTCCAAGTTGAGTATCCATGTGAAAGGGCGGAGAGCCGGATTTCCACCGGCTCTGTATGCACAGCCTTGCCAACGCATTGCACTGCAAGATGCCATTACCCGCCTGTTTGAGAAGCAAGCCAGCCAAGTATCCGGGGTAGCCAAGGGATCTGGTCACAGTGGCCTCATTTCCATCAGCCGCTGTGGTCAGGAAGTGCTGGAGCGCACGGCATGCAGCATAGATGCCGTCACTGGCGATGTTGTTTTACGGCTGGAGGTAGGCTTCCCAGCCAACGGGCGCACCATCAATGCCAGCCAGTTGAGCAAAATTCTCTTTGATCTGCTTCCCCAGTGTGTGGAGCGTTCTCTGTTTTATGTCAATCTGGACAGAAAGCACCTTCAGGCAGTGGCAGATTTGGCCGAGGATCAGCAGTTCATCCGACAGGCCTTGCCCCAAATGGGACTGTGTGCCTTTGTGGCCGACGGCAGTGTGTTGCCCCGGGCCTCTGGAATCTCTGCACAGCCTATGAAAGGCAGTGTGCCATTTCGTTCGCCCCGGGAGTTGGCTGTCACGCTGGAGTTGCCCCATAGAGGGAAAATCACCGGTATGGGGATTCCCCAGGGAATCACATTGATCGTGGGGGGAGGGTATCACGGAAAATCCACTCTGCTCAAGGCTCTGGAGCTGGGGGTATACAACCACGTCGCAGGAGATGGTCGAGAATATGTCATCACCGATGATACCGCCGTAAAAGTCCGGGCCGAGGACGGTAGAAGCATCAAATGTACAGATATCTCCATGTTCATTCAAGGTCTGCCCAATGGGAAGGACACCGCTCGATTTATCACAGAGGACGCCAGTGGCAGTACCTCTCAAGCTGCCAATGTGGTAGAGGCTATGGAGGCGGGCGCCAAGGTACTGCTTATGGACGAGGACACCAGCGCCACCAATTTCATGATTCGAGATGAGCTGATGCAGCGAGTGATACGCCGGGATAAGGAACCCATTACGCCGTTTTTGGAGCGGGTGGAGGAGTTGTATCACCGCCACGGTGTCTCTACCATCCTGGTGGCGGGCAGCTCCGGGGCCTATTTCCACGCTGCCCACCACATCATTCAGATGGACTGCTATGTACCCCGTGACATCACTGAACTGGCCAAGGAGGAAGCCCGGGCGTTTCCTGCTGCCTTCACGGGGTTGGAGCCAGCCAAAACCCCAAACGATATCCGTTGCCCTAAGCCTTCAGGTGATCTAAGGGGAAATGAACGGGTGAAGATCAAGACGCTGGGCCGGGACGGAGTATCTATCAACCGTGAGAGCATTGATTTGCGTTATGTGGAGCAGCTTACAGATGCTGAACAGCTTACTGCCTTGGCCTACTGTATGGTGTATGCCTATCAGCATCTGTTAGACGGGAAAAGAACCCTGCAGCAGGTGGTGGCTGAATTGAATGCAGCCACAGAAGGCAGGGGATTGGAGAGCCTGGTGGGGCGTGGCTTTAGTGTGCCATTCATGGCCCGGCCCAGGCCCCAGGAGATCTTTGCCTGCTTCAATCGGTATCGTGGGCTGAGAGCGTAAGAAATCAACCAGTTTGACAGGTAATGTGAACCTGACTATTCCCTATGGGGGTCGGAGCACATAAAAGTCCCAGTTATGGGACATTCTTTGAGGTAGAATTTTTCCATCATGCTGGAGGGAGGTGTGGTACATGGCGGAGAGAACCTATCTTTCCATCGACTTGAAATCGTTTTACGCATCCGTGGAATGTATTGAGCGGGGCCTTGACCCCATGACCACCCATCTGGTGGTGGCAGACCAGAGCCGGACGGAAAAAACCATCTGCCTGGCGGTATCTCCCGCTCTGAAGGCCTATGGAATTTCGGGACGAGCCAGGCTCTTTGAAGTGGTGCAGAAGGTCAAAGAGGTCAATGCTCAGCGACAGCGCAAGGCTCCGGGCGGCATTCTCACTGGCTCTTCCCATCAGGCACCCCAGATCCTGGCCTGCCCGCAGCTGGCCCTGGACTATCTGGTGGCTCCGCCCCAGATGGCCCACTACATTGATTTCAGCACCCGGATTTATCAAGTATATTTGAAATATATAGCTCCGGAGGATATGCACGTTTATTCCATCGACGAGGTGTTTATGGATATCACGCACTATCTGGACACCTACGGAATGACCCCACAGGAGCTGGCCCAAACCATCCTGCTGGATGTGCTCCACACCACAGGTATTACCGCCACGGCCGGGATCGGCACCAATTTGTACCTGGCTAAGGTGGCCATGGACGTTGAGGCCAAGCATATCCGGCCGGATAAAAATGGGGTGCGCATTGCCTGCTTGGATGAAATGAGCTACCGCCGCAATCTATGGACACACCGTCCCCTCACAGATTTTTGGCGGGTGGGCAGGGGATACGCAAAAAAGCTGGAGCGCCAGGGACTATATACCATGGGAGACATCGCACGGTGCTCTCTGGGCAAGCCCAGCGATTATTATAACCAGGAACTGCTCTACAAACTCTTTGGGGTCAATGCCCAGCTGCTCATCGACCACGCTTGGGGGTGGGAGCCGTGCACCATCGCAGACATTAAGGCCTACCGCCCCAGCGCCAATAGCTTAGGGTCAGGGCAGGTGCTGCAATATCCCTACGAAGCAGACAAGGCCCGGCTGGTGGTGCGGGAAATGACGGATCTTCTGGTGTTGGATCTGGTGGATCACCGCCTGGTTACCAATCAGATCACCCTGACGGTAGGCTACGACAGAACAAATCTGGAGGACCCCCAGCGACGGCAAGCCTATCACGGTGCAGTTTCCACGGATGTCTATGGCCGAGTCATTCCCAAACACGCCCATGGGACAGCCAATCTGGAAAGGTACACGTCATCCGCCCGGGAAATCGAGGCGGCTATGACACGGCTCTTTGACCGTATTGTTAACCCCAATCTTCTGGTGCGCAGGCTGAACATCACTGCCAATCGGGTGCTGCGAGAAGATTGCTTGCCTCAAGATCGGCCGCAACAGATGAGTTTGTTTGCCGATGATAGTCAGCAGGAACAGATTCGGCTGGAGCGAGAGCGGCAGAAGCAGCAGGCCATTCTCACCATCAAAAAGAAATATGGAAAAAACGCTGTGCTCAAGGGCATGAACCTCCAGGAGGGGGCAACAGCCCGGCAGCGCAACAACCAGATCGGAGGGCACAAGGCATGAAGTCAGAGCTGCATCCGTATCGGGACATCCTCCATATGCCTCGTCCCACACAGTATGCTCGTCCTCCCATGTCCCGGCAAGATCGGGCGGCCCAGTTTGCTCCCTTTGCCGCCCTTACCGGCCATGATGCCGCCATCGGGGAGACGGCCCGTATCACACAACAGCGGCGACACCTCACCGAAGACGTCCGAGAGCAATTAGATCGCAAGCAGCAAATTTTGCAGACCCACGCCGGGGATCACCCTCCTGTCACCGTGTGCTACTTCCAGGCAGATTCCAAAAAAGCAGGCGGTTCGTACCAAACGGTGACTGGACACCTGCGAGGTGTGGATTGCTATAAGCGGCTGCTGCGCCTTACAGAGGGAACGGAGATCCCCCTGGATGACATTGTGGAGCTGAACAGCCCTCTGTTTTCTCAAATGGATTGACAAAAGCGCCACCGACAGAAGTTTGTCGGTGGCGCTTTTCCTTAAGATTCCGGTAGGGCAGCAGGGGCATCAATGGTGAGAGAATATCCTTGGGCGATTGCCGCATTCTCTTCTGTGACCTGATGCTCAATGGTCACCTGGTCTCCCACATTTAGAATCACAGCCTCTTGGTTATCCCGGGCAGAGAGAGCATAGAAGACCGTCTGACCCTCCAGACGCACATAGTAGTAGGTGTTGCCATCCAGGACTGCAGAGCGAATCTCAGCCACGGTTCCTTGAACGGTGGTCTGGGGTACTTCCTCTTCCTGGGTCAACCCCTTGTCTGTGAGCATCCGGATATACTCCTGCTCACATTGAGAAACTGTATTTCCGGTGGCCACCAGCTGATACTGAGCCACATTGACCATGGCATAGCTCTTCACCAGTAGAGTGTCATCTTGCAAAGGAATGAAATAGGTGGGCTGACCTGCCACATTGATGAGCAAAGGGAAGGTGGCGGTGTAACCCAGGTCCTGTACCAAGCCCTCCGCAGATGCCTGGGCAGCTTCCTCAGTGGCACCGGGGGCATCATAGAAGAAGGTCTCCTTGGTGCGCTGGTTGGAGAGCAGGAATCCCAAATTGGATTGGTCTGAGTTGGCAGAAGTGACCCCGGTGTACACATACACATCGTCATTGATGGCAATATAGTTGTACCCTTCGGTGGTCACTGTCACGTCCTTTTGGCCAAAGATGGAGTTGAGGAATCCGTTGACCAACGTGCCGTAGTAGTCGTACTGCTGCATGATGAGGGCGGGGGTATACAGATTATCCACCCAGGAAGGCACCTCGTCATAATATTGGCTTTCCCCGGTGATGGCATTGCACAGCACCGCACCTTGGATGTCGGTGCCGCCAAACAGTCCGATGGTCTTTACCACCCGGGGAGCGATCCACCAAGGCTGTCCGTCCTCATCAATTTCAAACCGAGGGGTGGAGAACATAAACGTGGGGTACTGGAAGCGCAGATGCCGCATAATATTTCGGTTGAGCGGTTCGGAAAAGGAGTATTTCATTCCCTCATTCAGCCGCACCACCTGGGCTTCCTGGGTAACCATGTCCACCAATACATAGGCAGGGAGGCCCTCGCCCCGGTTTGTCAGCCATTTGATCAAATCGGCATAGGCCACAGGTGCCACCCGCACGGGACGGCCCTGGTAATTGATCTGAGTGGAGTCCCCGCCGTACTCGAACTGACTGACCATGTCGCTGAGGGTGCCCATTTGTCGATCACCCAGGTATTCCGCCGAAGTGCGATCCAACGTCGGAATTTCGTCAAAGGAGATTTGGCTGATATCCTGAGCAAACTCCCCGCTGTTCACAGTCAGCAGCTGGCGGTAATCCTGGGCCCGAAAGATAGGCAGCGAAACGATTTGACCCACACCCCCAACCACAACGAGCAGCAGCATGAAAATGCCAACGGGCAAGCACTGCTGTTTGATGAAACGGAAGTATTGTTTTACTTTTTCCTTTCCGTCCATCACCACATGGCTGTCTTGAAATCCAGAGGTGACCAGGGTGCAGATCATATAGACCAAGCATAGCAGGAACAAGAAGCCGTAAAACTCTGTGGCCTGAAGGTTAATGGCCGGTAGGGTGACGTAAAAGTAGACAAACCCCACCACAGCCGTCACCAAAAGATTGACCAGAATTTTCCCCAACTTTCCCTTCGGCCACGGGATGGTCTTCCCGTTGGATTTTTTCATAGCTGGTTGCTCCTTTCGCATTCGTAGGTTTGAGGTCAGTATACCCGTTTTGTAAGGAAAAAGCAACGGGAATACCAAACAACCCCCGCAGCCGTGTAGAAACAGCTGCGGGGGTTGACCTGCTTACAGCATGCGCAGGATGGCTTCTTTGGGCTGTACACCCACAGACTGGGCCACGGCCTCGCCGTTCTTCATCACCACCAAGGTGGGAATGCTCATCACTCCGAACTGGCGGGCCAGGTCGGGCTGCTCATCCACGTTCACCTTACCCACCTTGATGTCAGTACGCTCGGCAGCGATCTGGTCAATGACGGGGGAGAGCATCCGGCAGGGGCCGCACCACTCAGCCCAGAAGTCCAGCAGCACGGACTGGGAGGCCTGGAGGACCTCGGTATCAAAATTTTCCTTGGTAATGGTCATAGCTTTCATAGGAACATCTCCTTTAGGTTTGTTGTTTGATGGTGTTATCATACACCCGTTAGCATTTCCCTTCTGTGACAAAATCACACAGAGGTTTTTTCGTAGTATTTCTCACCCAGCAGAATCTTCTCCGGGGTAATGGGCAATTCTCTGTGCCATACACCAGTGGCGTTGTACACTGCATGGGCAATGGCAGGGGAGGGGGTGTTGATGACGATCTCACCAATGGATTTGGCGCCAAAGGGGCCGGTGGGCTCGTAGCTGGACTCAAATTCCACGTGGATCCGTCCCACGTCCTGGCGTGTGGGGATCTTATACTGCATGAAGGAATTTTCCCGGATGGCACCCTTGTCTGTATAGGTGATGTCCTCATACAGAGCCATGCCGATACCCTGGGCAATGCCGCCCTCGGTCTGTACCCGGGCCAAATTGGGGTTGATGACGGTGCCACAGTCCACGGTGGCCTCGTAGTTGAGCACCTGGATGGCGCCGGTGGCCATGTCGATCTCCACCTCTACCATGCCTGTCATATAGGGGGGCGGGGAAACGGGAGAAGAGGTGGTAGCAGTGAACTGGGTCTCAAACTGGTTGTTGACCATGGAGGCGGTGGCCACGTCCACCAGAGAAACCTTGCGCTGAGGGTCGCTGACACAGATCACTTCCTTGCCGTCAAACTCCGTGTCCTCCACGCCGCACTTGAGCAGAACGGCGCCAATCTTCTGGATGCTCTCCCGCAGCTTCTGGCAGGCCTCTTCCACCGCACGACCGGTGAGATAGGTGGTGGAGGATGCGTAAGAACCGGAATCATAGGGGGAGGCATCGGTGTCTGCACCGTAGACTACCACATTGTCCACGTCGCATTCCATTACTTCAGCCGCCATCTGGGCCAGAATGGTGTCACAGCCCGTACCCATATCAGCAGCGCCAATGGTCAAGGCATAGAATCCGTCGTCATTGAGCTTGATGGTGGCACCACCAATATCCACATTGGAAATGCTGGAGCCCTGCATGGCCATGGCCACACCCACACTGCGCACCTTGCCGTTGCCCATGTCCCGGCAGGGGTACTTTTCATCCCAGCCCATACGCTCAGCAGTGGCCTTAAGGCATCGGTCCAGAGCGCAGGCATTACAGGGCTCATAATAATAGGCGGGGAGCACCTGGCCCTCTGCCACCAGATTCATCTCACGCAGCTTCACAGGATCCATCTTCAACTCGGCAGCCAGCTCGTTGACAATGCTCTCCACAGCAAACAGACCCTGGGTAGCGCCGTAACCACGGTAGGCTCCGGCCGCCTGCACATTGGTGTATACCACGTCGTAGCAGAAACGATAGGCCTCTTGATTGCGGTTGTAAAGCGGAATGGATTTATGCCCGGACAGACCCACGGTGGTGGGGCCGTGCTCTCCGTATGCTCCGGTGTTGGACAGGGTATACATATCAAACCCACGGATGCGGCCATCCTTCATGGCACCGATGCGCACCGTGATCTCCATCTCATGACGGGGGCTGCCGGCGGTCTGGCTCTCCTGACGGCTATAAACCAGGTAGGCAGGTTTACCGGTTTTCCAGGTGACCAGAGCAGGGAAGATTTCCGTGACACAGCTCTGCTTAGCGCCAAATCCGCCGCCGATACGGGGCTTGGTCACCCGCACCTTGGACTTAGGAATGTCCAGGGCATGGGCGATGATGCGTCGGGCGTGGAAGACGATCTGCGTGGAGCTGAGCACATTCAGCCGCCCGTAAGTGTCTATATAGGTGTAGGTGCGGAAGGTCTCCATCATGGCCTGGCTGTTGGCTTTGGTATGGTAAGTGCGCTGGAGAACAACGTCACAGTCAGCCAAAACAGCCTCGATGTCGCCGTGGCCAGTCTCCTCATGGGCACACAGGTTGCGGTGATTATCCGCCCCCACAGGACAGTGCGCGATCCAGTTGTCCTCGGGGTGAACCAGAACAGGGTTATCCTTGGCAGTGCGGAAGTCCAACACAGCAGGAAGCACCTGATAGGTGACTTTAATGAGCTTTAGGGCTCGATCCACAGCCTTTTCCGTTTCCCCGGCCACCACAGCCACGGCATCCCCGTGAAAGCGCACATGGCGATCCAGCAGCAGTCGGTCATAGGGGCTGGGTTCAGGGTAGGTCTGACCGGCCATGGTAAATCGCTTCTGGGGCACATCCTTGTAGGTGAAAATGGCCTCGATTCCCGGCACCTTCATGGCGATAGAGGTGTCAATGCTCTCAATCATGGCATTGGCGTGGGGGCTGTGAAGTACCTTCACCACCAGAGCATTGGGGTCACGAAGATCACCGGTATATACCGGCTTTCCTGTGACCAGGGCCATGGCGTCCTTTTTACGAACGGGTTGGCTCACATGTCGCATATTCACGCCCCTCCTTTCTGGGCATCCTTGAAGGCCAGATAGGCCTGGATGCCTCGCAGCTGACCCTCATAACCGGAGCAGCGGCACAGATTACCGCTGAGGTAGGAGAGAATTTCCGCCTCGGTGGGGTGGGGGTTTTCCCGGAACATGGCAATGGCGTTCATCATCAGGCCGGGATTGCAAAATCCGCACTGCTCAGCGCCCTGGTCAGCGATGAAAGCACCGAAGTCGGCAGCCTCCTCCTGGAGTCCCTCCAGTGTGGTGATGCGATGACCTGCCACCCGGGCAGCCAGCATAGAGCAGGACAATACCGGTTTATCGTCCATAAAAACGGTGCACAGACCGCAGTTGGAGCTCTCACAGCCACGCTTGACGCTGGAGCATCCCAGTCTGCGCAGTACATCCAGCAACAGGCTATCCGCTTCAATGGCGGTGGTTACAGGTTTCCCGTTGAGTTCAAATTTCAGTTCCATGTTAGTTCTCCTCACAAGCGGCCATAACACCCCGCTGCACCAGTGTGCCGCAGATCTGTTGGCGATATTGGGCACTGCCCCGCATATTGGAGCCAAAGCTCAGCTTCTCGCTGACATAGGAGCCAAACTTTTGGGCACTTTCTATATTTACACCCTGGCACAGCAGCGACTCCTGGTCACGCACTACCTTGGCCTTGTGGGGGCGTGCACCCACCGCAGCTTGCCAAACGCCGTCCACACAGGAAACAGCGCAAGTAAGAATGGGAAAGTCGGTGCGGGCGTGACGCATGGCTTGGTAAGAAACCTGGATGGGACGCTTGTCCACCACCAGCTTCACCAGAATGTCCCGATCCTGCTCCTTCTGCGCATACTCCTCCAGAGAGAGTACCCCAGCATGGTGGCACACCACCTTGGCGTTTAGTGCTAAGAATATGGTGAGCACATCGGAGAAGCCATAGCGGCCGAAGATAGATCCGCCCACTGTGGCAGTGTTGCGGAACTGCACACCCACAATATCTTTCACTGCATCAGCCACGGCGTTATGGGTGAAGGCATTGAGGGCTGGGTGCAGCTCCAGCTGACGCATTGTGACCATGCACCCGATTTCAAAAGCGGTATCCGTCTCTACAATGGTGTCCAATCCCAGATTGGACAGGTCGATGGCAGTGTCCACATTGCGGGTGGTCATTTTCATCCAGTGCATTCCGCCCAAAATGAGGTTGGACTTCTTTTGATTCAATTCATAGGCTTGTTCCAGACTCTCTGCCCGGATATATTGTTTGATGGTCAACAAGATACTTCCTCCAAACCTTATATATTCACACGTTCGGCCAATGCACAATAATACACAATATATTGTACCCTAATTTTCTCGGTATGTAAAGCGACAAAAAAGCACACCCCATACCCATCAGGGGTGCGCTTGTAAATACTGTTGGATTTTGGATAATTGCTCAGGGATGTCTGCATCCCATAGCTCATGTGCCCCCTTCGCCTCCACATAGTATACCGGTGTTTGACCCACAGCGGCCATACCGCCCCGCTCCCCAGTCAACTGCATCAGAGCAGGGAAGAGGTGGGAGGGAAAGATGGTGGGGCTGGAGTGCTGCCCTTCATAGGAAAGTCGGTGAACGGCTTGAGGCAGGGAGAGAAAAGCATCTACCAGCCGTTGGATGGTGTCTGCGCTGCACAGGGGCTGATCTCCCATCACAAACAGGCACCCATCCGCTTCTCTCAGGGCCTTTAACCCCAGTCGGATGGATTGACTCTGAGGCCCACCCTGGTAGGCACAGACCTCCATGCCCTGATCTTTGCATAGCAGCGCAACCTCTGGGTGACTGACCACAGCTAAAATCTGAGCAAACAGGGGAGTGGGGATTGCATGCAACGTGTGTGATAAGAGGGGAGCGCCACTAACTGGAGCCAGTAGTTTATTTTCACCGAAACGCAGGCTTTTCCCCGCAGCTAAAATGATACAGGCAATCCGCATCGACGTTCCTCCTCACAAGGAAATGATGTACAGCAAATCCTTGGCACCCAAGGTTTCTTTTCCCTGGTTGGTGGCAACAAATCCAGAGTATGCCACCAAAGGCGGCATTCCATGCCTGGATTTGAATATCGGCCAAAACCGGGGCATCCTCTGGAACAGCTGGGCGAAGCATTATCTCCATATTGGGCATCTCTCCTCACGTTTAGCGCAGCGTACGCCGCAACCCTTTGGGAAAGTGATTTTTCAACACCCCGTTACTCCCTTTGACCCAGCCCAGGGACAAGCCGTCCACCTTGAGCAGCGTCCAACCGTTTTGGGTTCCGGGGATGGTATTTCCAGAGAGATAGGCGGCAATCTCCGGGCTGTCCACGGGGTAATCCACCTGAGACGCTGTCTCCTTCAGCCACAGAGCCAGGGCATGAGCAGGCTCAAAGCGATTTTTCAGCAGCTGACCCAGTTCCAATCCTGCCCGAAGCACTTTCAGCCCTTTCAACGCAGGCATTTCACTGGGCACCATCCACAGATTTTTCCCAAAGGAAATTAGCTTACCGTCCGGCAATACAACCCCGGCAGCTTGACAAAATTCCGTCAGCTCCTTGGGGGCGGAGATGCCAGGCTCCAGAGGCTGTGCCTGTCCTGCTTCATCGCCCTGCCGTTCCAGCACCGCCGCAAAGTGGCCCTCTCCATGTAGATGGTGCGGCCAGAGCCGGAATGTGCGCTCCAGACCGCAGGGCGGGGCATCCACCCAGTCCGGGCGACCGGGCGTAAACCAAGGCGCCTCCACGGCAACCAGGGAGAAATCCGGATGGCTTTGGAGAAATCCGGCAATGACCCCCTCATTCTCCTCTGGAGCAAAGGTGCAGGTGGAGTATACCATTCGTCCACCGGGACGGAGCATCTGGGCAGCAGAATGGAGAATTTCGCTCTGCCGATGGGCACACATCTGAATGGTCTCCACACTCCAGTCGGTGGATGCAGCTTCTTCTTTGCGGAACATTCCCTCCCCAGAGCAGGGAGCGTCCACCAAAATGCGGTCAAAATACGCCTGGAATCGTCCGGCCAGCTTGCGGGGATGCTCATTGAGCACCAGGGAATTGGCCACAGCCATACGCTCCAGATTGCGGCTGAGAATGACTGCCCGCTTGGGTTCAATTTCGTTGGACACCAGCAATCCCTGTCCATCCAGCAGGGCAGCTAACTGAGAAGACTTACCTCCTGGGGCGGCACACAGATCCAGCACCCGCATCCCGGGTCTCACATCCAGTAGCCCGGCCGGGGCCATGGCGCTGGCCTCCTGGAGATAGTACAGTCCTGCCTCATGGTAGGGGGACAGGCCAGGTCTGGTGTTGGGATCGTAATAATACCCCAGTTCTGCCCAGGGTACTGGAGTCAGGCCAAATTGACTCAGAGGCGGGGGCGTAGCTGTTTTCAATTTGTTGATGCGCAGCGCCACCCAACGGGGATGCTCTGCAGCGGCTAGAAATTGTGTCAGTTCCGCTTGGCCCAGCTGCTCTTCCAGCCGTTTGAGAAATCCTTCTGGAAACATAGGTCGTCCTCCATTTTGCGGGAAATATCAGGGCAGTTGGTTGGTGTCCAGATAATGACGCAGCACGTCCTCCACCCGGTGGCAGGTGGTGGGAAACCGCTTGAGCAGTTCCTCTTCTGCTGACGCCATCAGGTATGGATGTCCCACCACAGAGAGCATGGCTACATCATTCCAGTTGTCGCCAAAGGCCAGGACGTTCTCAGGTTTGATTCCCAGCACATCACATAGGCCCAGAACGCCTTGTCCTTTATCTGCAATGGTAAAGTCCAGCCAATCCTCGCCTGCCACAGCCATTTGAAAGACCTGAGACCAAGTGGGGCCCAGGGCATCCGCAGCAGGCTGAGTCCCCAGAGGGCAGTAGGCGGACACCTTCAGTATTTCCTCTGGGATCTCCGCCACATCCTCCACAATTTTCAGCTGAAATCCCTTAAAGTCCCGCATATGCGCTACGTACTCTTGGGTGCACCGACACAGATAGGCATACTTTGCCCCGGTAATCAGCAGCTGGCTGTCCGGCAAGTCCAAAATTTCACGGGCCAGGGCTAACGATTTCTCTCTGTCCATGGGGAAGGATGTGAGAATGGGAGCTTTCTCCTCAGTGCCGGGGCCATAGACGACCCCACCATTTTCACACACGTAGGATAGCTCATCGGCCATGCTCGGGAAGAGCGTACGCAGCGAGTGATACTGCCGCCCGGAAGTGGGACAGAAGGGGATCCCTCGGGCCTTGAGCTGCTGGATGAGGGTAAATACTTCGTCGGAAAGCACGGTGTCGCCGTAAGGCAGCAGAGTGCCGTCAATATCGCTGACAACAAGTTGGATCATATGGTTCATTCCTCCAAGCGGAAACGATGTGAAATCCCGGTGATTATATCACATTGTCCCGATATTCACAAGAGAAAACCCTCCACGAAAGGGTCTCGTGAAGGGTTCAGGTGTCAAGACTGGGATGCCTGTTTTTTCTCGTGAATGAGCCGGGCCCAATATACAATAGGGGTGTCCAGCAGGGAAGTGAAGATAAAAATCACGTAGCTGGATAGAACGATGGACACCAGGGTGGAGGTATCATACATGCCATAGAAGGCAAAAATGGTGTACAAAATGGCGTTAAGCAGCTGAGAGATAAGGGTTGATCCATTGTTGCGCACCCAGAGGAAACCACGCCGGTCACCACTGAGACGCTGGGTCAAATCCCACCATTTGTGATACAGCCACACATCAAAGATTTGGACAATGGCGTACACTGCCAGGGAGGCCAGCATCAGCCTGGGAGTGTTGGAAAAAATGATTTTAATGGCGGGTGTTGCCCAATCCCCGGAAGATGGCAAATACATTAACCATGACTGGGACACCAGCACAAAGAGGATGTTGGCGGCGATGCCGATCCAGACCGCCTGCTGTGCTTGTTTTTTTCCTGCAATCTCGCTGAGGATATCTGTTACCAGGAAGGTAGTGGCGAAGAGAATATTACCCAGGGTCATCTCCATGCCAAAGGCCTGCACCAAAATCAGCACCTCGATGTTGGCGGCAATGGTGGCAAAGACGGTGAAGCTCAGCAAGCCGCTGGTGCCAAACAGAGCAAACCATACCAGCACTGAGCCGTACAGGACCAGCAGGGTGATGATGAGCAGCATTTCATTTCTCATAGTTTTTCTCCTACTCCAAAGTCTGTATTATCCAGCAGAATATCCACCCTGGGGTTATCTTTATACAGAGGATAGACCTTCTCAATAAAGATCTCCCGCACAGCCGAGTCCGGCTGTACTTGGGTTGTATTGGGCACCATAATATTGATACACACTCGCTGAAAATGGGCAAGCCCCGTCTCCACGTCTCGCTTCATGCTCTCCTCGTTCTGGCCGGAAAGTCCAAAAAGAAGGCAGCAGTCGTCAAAGGGGGCTGCAATGGCAGCGGGATCACTCTCGTCGATGCCCTTGTCCAGTACCTGCTCACGGTATACCGCATCAAAGGTCTCCACGCCAATCTTCACGTGCAGGCAGATCCCCATGGATTCAAAATGCTTGCGCAGCGCAGGCAGGGTCTTGCGAAACAACCAGTGGCTCTCCACATGAAGATCTCGAATCCCCCGCTCCCGGCACACCCGATCCACCTCCAACAGCGTGGAGGGGTGCAGCTCGGCAAAGGAGCCGGAGTTAATGACCTCTAAACGGTGGTATTGACCAGTGACGTGGGACAGAGCCTCCCGGTTCAACTCTAGATTGGCCTGTTCGTCCTGTGAAGCGTCCAAATGGTAGTCGCAAAATCGACACCGCTTCCAGGCGCAGCCCCGGCCGCGCAGCAGCACGATCTCCCGTGGATTCTTATCTTCTATGACGGAATAACGACTGAGCTCCACTGCCATCTCTCCTCGACAAAAAATACGGCGCACTCCTTGCAGAGTACACCTGAAAATGAAACAGCCCGCACCCAGCAGGAGCGAGCCGTTTTGGTACAAGTGAGCCTATAAGCCGGGTTCTGTCCTTTAAGACAGCCATCTATCTAGGCGCAGCGTTGCCACTACGCTCCAGCCACCTCCTCAACGCAGCCGGGCCGGCTTTGTGTGCGTTTCCACGGTGTTGCTCCGGATAGAGTTTACAGCGATGAGCAGTTCCCAGTCATCGGGCGGGCGCTTATCTCCGCCTTTCCACCCTTACCTTAGCCACCGCCCCTCTTTCGAGGGCCATACTAGACTAAGGCGGTATATCTCTGTTGCACTTTTCCTGAAGTCGCCTTCGGCGGGCGTTACCCGTTATCCTTGCCCTACGGAGCCCGGACTTTCCTCATGAACGGCCTTTCGACCTGCCCACGCGGCTGTCCAGCTTACTTGCCGTATCATTGTACTTCAACTTTGCATGATTGTCAAATGGCAGTTTATGCGTTATAATATTCTGATGTCATTTACTCCTAAAGGGAAAGGGAGGCCGAAGTCAATGGAATCAATTTTAACAGATTATTTGAACTCTCTCAAGGGGAAAAAGATTGCCGTTATCGGCATGGGGGTGTCCAACGCCCCCTTGGTAAAGCGGATGTTACAGGCCGGACTGAGCGTCCGGGTATGCGATAAGCGGGAGCGGGAGAATTTTGAAGGCCTGGCCGAACTGGAGGCCAAGGGTCTGCGGGTAAGCCTGGGCGCCAACTATCTGGATGGTGTGGAGGGCGCCGATGTGATTTTCCGCACCCCCGGTGTCCGTCCTGACGTGCCTCAGATCACCCGAGCGGTGGAGCAGGGAGCGCGGCTGACCTCCGAGATGGAGACGTTTTTGGAGCTGTGTCCCTGCAGCGTCATTGCGGTCACTGGTTCGGACGGCAAGACGACAACCACCACCATCATTGCAGGCCTTTTGAAGGCAGCTGGTTACCGCACCTTTGTGGGTGGCAACATTGGACACCCACTTCTGTGCGAGGTGGATGAGATCCGTCCCGACGACATGGTGGTACTGGAGTTGTCCTCCTTCCAGCTGATGACCATGAAGCAAAGCCCCAATATTGCCGTCATCACCAACCTGTCCCCCAATCATCTGGATGTTCACAAGGACATGGAAGAATATATTGCTGCCAAGCGCAATATTTTTGCCTACCAGGACACCGGGGACAAGTTAGTGCTCAATGCAGACAATGAAATCACAGCCAGCTTTGCCTCTCAGGCCAGAGGAGAGGTTACCTTGTTCAGCCGGAAGAAGAATCTGGAGCGCGGGGTCTGCGTACGGGAGGGAATGATCTGTTACCACACCCGCCCCATTCTGGCTGCCGACGATATTCTTATCCCCGGTGTACACAACTTGGAGAACTACATGGCAGCCATTGCCGCCCTAGATGGCCTGGTGTCGGATGAGACCATCCGGGAGTATGCCAAATCCTTTGGCGGAGTGCCCCACCGCATCGAGCTGGTACGGCAGCTGGACGGGGTGCGCTACTACAACGACTCCATTGCCTCCAGCCCTACCCGCACCATCGCCGGACTGCGTTCCTTCCAGGACAAGGTGATCCTCATCGCCGGTGGCTACGACAAGCACATTCCCTACGACGTGCTTGGCCCACAGATCGTCCAGTCTGTCAAGTGCCTGATTTTGACTGGAGCCACCGCAGACAAGATTGAACAGGCTACCCGGCAATCCACCGGCTATACCCCAGGCAACCCTGAGATCATCCGCTGCGACAACCTGGAACAGGCCGTGCACACAGCCCACGACCAGGCAGAAAGCGGGGATGTGGTCATTCTCTCTCCCGCCAGCGCGTCCTTTGACTGCTTCCGCAACTTCGAGGAGCGGGGCAACAAGTTCAAACAGTATGTAAATACGCTGGAGGGTGCTCATTCTTGAATATCTTGGAAAGCCTTAAAATTCTGTGTCAGACTGGGGGCCCCTCCGGTTACGAACACGCAGTGGCTTCGGTGGCTGCCAGTGGCGTGCAGGCCTGCGTGGACCTGGTGGCCAAGCTGGCCAATACTAAGCTAGAGAAAGAGTGTTAAATATAATGTCTTTACAGTTTTCTGACGAGTTGCGTACCCTGGCCCAGCGGGCAGAGGAGACGCTGAAGGAGCAGTTCGCCCGCATTGATGCGGTAGCAGAGGCGAACACCCTGCGGGTGTTGGATGCCTTCCGTCAATTCCGGGTAGCAGAGAGCTACTTCGCCGGTACCACTGGGTACGGCTACGACGATCTGGGCCGGGACAAGCTGGACGAGATCTATGCCCACCTCTTCGGTACGGAGGATGCTCTGGTGCGTATCGGGTTTGTCAACGGCACCCATGCCATCTCCGCCGCTCTCTTTGGCTGTCTGCGCCCCGGAGATGTGCTGGTGTCCGCCGTGGGGGCCCCCTACGACACCCTGTTGGGCGTCATTGGTGTGACAGATAAGGGCTCCGGGTCTTTGAAAGACTTCGGTGTGGCCTACCGACAGGTAGATCTCACTCCGGAGAATACCCCGGATCTGGATGGGCTGGCCCAAGCGGTGGCCGACCCCAAGGTGAAAGCAGTGCTCATTCAGCGCTCTAAGGGTTACTCTACCCGTGCATCCCTGTCTGTGGATGAGATTGGCCAGATGTGTGAGATCATCCGCCGCCACAATCCCAACACTGCCATTTTGGTAGACAACTGTTACGGAGAGTTTGTGGAGGAGAAGGAGCCCACCCACGTGGGAGCTGATTTGGTGGTTGGCTCTCTCATCAAGAACCCTGGCGGTGGTCTGGCCCCCACTGGGGCCTATCTGGCTGGCCGCCACGACCTCATTGAAGGGGCTGCCATGCGTTTGACCTGCCCGGGAATCGGCAAGGAGTGCGGTTCCACTCTGGGGAACAATCGGCTGCTCTATCAGGGCCTGTTTATGGCCCCTCACACTGTGGCTCAGGCCCTAAAGACTGCGGTGTTTGGAGCTGCCCTCATGGAACAGATGGGGTATGCCACGGAACCTCACTCTTTGGCACCACGCCACGATATCATCCAGATGATTCACCTGGGTAATGGGGAAGGAGTCAAGGCATTCTGTCGTGGCATCCAATCCGGAGCTCCTGTGGACTCCTACGTAACGCCGGAACCCTGGGATATGCCTGGCTATGACTGCCAGGTGATTATGGCTGCCGGAGCCTTTATCCAGGGTGCTTCCATCGAACTGTCCGCAGACGCTCCTATGCGAGAGCCCTATACCGTCTATCTCCAAGGCGGACTCACCTATGAGTCCGGCAAAGCGGGCCTGATGCTGGCTGCTCAGGAACTGTTGGGACACTGAATGAGTCAAGCCCCCGGGTGCATACAATGGCCCCGGGGGTGATGACGTGTCAGTACCATTGCGCTGTCGGTTGCAGCGATGGAGTCAGCGGTCAAAGTCTCGTTTTCTCGTCCTGACCCTGTTGCTCTGTCTCTTAATACTGCTTCTCTTCGAGTTTTTTTCCAACCATCTTCGGCCGGTAGTGGAGACCGTTGCCGTGAGTGAAGCCACCAACCTCATCTCTGTTGCCGTAGCAAATGTGGTAGAGCAGTGTATGCAGGAGCAGGGATTGGGGTACGATGATTTGATGGAAATTCGTCAAACCCAGGAGGACGGAATCGTCACCGTTACCGGGCGCACAACCGTCATCAGCCAGCTGAAAAGTGAGATCATACAGTCCTTGGTAGCGCAGTTGGAAACCCTGGACGCAGGGCAGTTGGGGGTACCCTTGGGCAATCTCACTGGGTGGATGCTGTTTTCTGGGCTGGGTCCCAAATTACGGGTGTCCATCGACTCGGTGGGAGATGTGACGGCACAAGTGCGTAATTACTTTGAAAGTGCGGGCATCAATCAGACGCACCACCAAGTGCTCATGGATATCTCCGCCACAGTGCATCTGTTCATTCCCGGCGAAATCACTTCTGTGACAGTAGAAGATACCGTATGTCTGGCCGAAACGATACTCATCGGGAAAGTCCCTGACAACTATATACAAACTGGATCATAATCACAAAGGAGCTCAACGGATATGGATCCCTTACAGCAAATTCAGAAGCTCCGTCAGGAGCTCAATCAGCACAACTATCAATATTATGTTTTGGATCAACCCACCATCTCTGACTTTGAATACGACCATATGCTACGGCAGCTGGAGGAGCTAGAGCAGGCATATCCCCAGTGGATTACCCCAGACTCTCCCACCCAACGAGTGGGCGGAAAAGCTCTGGATAGCTTCAACCAAATCGCCCACCGGGTCCCCCTCCAGTCTCTGCAGGATGTCTTTTCTCCGGAGGAGCTGATGGAATTTCACCAGCGCATCTCTCAAAACGAAAGGCTGGAATACTTGTTGGAGCCCAAGGTGGATGGCCTGTCCGTAGCCTTGGAGTATGAAAACGGGGTTTTTGTCCGTGGTGCTACTCGTGGAGATGGCATGGTGGGAGAGGATGTCACCGAGAACCTGCGCACCATTCGTTCCATCCCCATGGTGCTGGAAGGTGCGCCGGAGACCCTCATTGTCCGGGGCGAGGTGTATATGCCCAGGAAAACCTTTGAACGGCTCAATCAAGAGCGAGAGCTGCGGGGTGAACCTCTGTTTGCCAATCCTCGCAACGCTGCTGCTGGCTCCATGCGTCAGCTTGACCCGAAAGTTGCGGCATCTCGTGGCCTTGACATTCTAATTTTCAATATTCAGTATGTAAACGGAATTACCTTTACAGCTGATAGTGACAGTTTGGACTATTTACGGGGTTTACGATTCAAGGTCATTGACTATCTCAAATCCTCTGACATGGATGAGATTCAACGGGAGATTCAAAAGCTGGGAGAGCAGCGGGAAAAATATCCCTTTGATATCGACGGAGCTGTTGTGAAGGTGAATAGCTTTACTGTGCGTGAAGCTCTAGGAGAAACTGCGAAGTTCCCCCGTTGGGCTGCTGCCTTTAAGTATCCACCCGAGCAAAAGGAGAGTGTGGTACGAGATATCGTCGTACAGGTGGGACGTACCGGGGTGCTCACACCCAAAGCAGTGGTGGATCCCGTACGGTTGGCAGGAACGACGGTGACCAACGCCACCCTTCATAATCAGGATTTTATCTCTGAAAAGGATATCCGCATCGGGGACACCGTGGTTGTGCAGAAGGCAGGGGAAATCATCCCGGAGATCGTTTCCGTTGTTGCCTCCAAGCGCCCTGACGGCACCGTGCCTTACGAACTGCCCCACCAGTGTCCGGTATGTGGTGCCCCAGTGGTGCGTGATGAGGACGGGGCTCACGTGCGTTGTACAGGCGCAGAGTGTCCTGCACAGCTGCTGCGTAATCTCACGCACTTTGCCAGCCGGGATGCTATGGACATTGAAGGCCTGGGCCCCGCAGTGGTAGAGGCTCTGGTGCAGGCTGGGCTGGTACGCACCCCTGCTGATCTCTACACCCTCCAGCAGGATGAGGTAGCCGAGTTGGATCGGATGGGGCAGAAGTCCGCAGAGAATCTGCTTGCTGCCATCCTGCGTTCCAAGAAAAATGATCTGTCCAAACTTCTCTTTGCCTTTGGCATTCGTCAGGTAGGGCAGAAGGCTGCCAAGGTATTGGCAGCCAAATTCGGCTCCCTGGAGGCACTGGCACAGGCCGGGGTAGAGGAGCTTACCGCCATTGATGACATTGGCCCCATCACAGCTGAATATCTGACAGCTTGGTTTGCGTCCCCTCAGAGCCAGCATTTGGTGCAGAGTTTGGTCCAGGCAGGGGTGAACACCTTGAGTACCGCCGTACCGGTGGGAGACCGCCTGGCAGGGCTCACCTTTGTCCTCACCGGTGAGCTGTCACACAATTCCCGGAAAGAGGCAGGTGCAATGCTAGAGGCTTTAGGGGCCAAGGTGTCTGGCTCCGTGTCCAAAAAAACCAGCTGCGTCATTGCAGGGGAAGCTGCCGGTTCCAAACTCCGCAAGGCCAATGAATTGGGTGTCCCCGTGCTGGACGAGGATCAATTCTTACAACTGGTCAGCGATGATGCCCAGCTTTATCAGCCAATTCTGGCATCTATCACCGCCGAGAAATAGAAAACGAGGTAAGATTGTCATGCAATACAAAGAGGCCCAGCGCATGGAACAATTCCAGCCTGGTATTTTCAACGTCCTGGATGAACGCCGTCAGCAGCGTCTGTCCCAGGGGTTGCCCGTCTATAACCTGTCCATCGGCACCCCGGACTTTCTTCCCGAGCCACATGTGGTACAGGCACTGGCTCAGGCGGCATCCGACCCGGACAACTATCACTACTCCCTCACTGAACTGCCCCAGCTGGTGGATGCCGTACAGCAGTGGTATCTCCGTCGCTACGGGGTCAAATTAGCACCTGACGAGTTGATGAGTGTCTACGGTTCTCAGGAAGGGCTGACTCACGTTGGCTGGGCACTGTGTGACCCGGGAGACGTGGTACTGGTTCCTGATCCTGGCTATCCTATTTTCGAAATGGGCCCCGCTCTGTGTGGCGCCCATATAGTCCGTTATCCTTTGATCAAGGAGAAGGGGTATCTGCCAGATTTGGATGCCATTGACCCGGAGCTAGCCCAAAAGGCCAGGTTGATGGTGGTGTCCTATCCTGCCAACCCCGTGTGTGTCACGGCACCGGACGAGTTCTACCACAAGCTCATTACCTTTGCCAAAGCAAACAACATTATTATTCTCCACGACAATGCCTACTCCGACATTATCTTTGACGGCCGGGAAGGTAAATCTTTTCTGGCCTACGAGGGGGCCAAGGAGGTTGGTGTGGAGTTTAACTCTCTATCCAAGACCTATAACCTCACTGGGGCTCGTATTTCCTTCGTCCTTGGCAACAGAGAACTGATTCAGACATTCCGGAGGTTGCGCTCCCAAATTGACTATGGCATCTTCCTGCCGGTGCAGTATGCGGCCATTGCAGCCCTCAATGGACCTCAGGAAAGCGTGGCACGCAATCGGCAGGAATACCAAGCCCGACGTGATGCCCTGTGCGGTGGTCTGCGCTCCATTGGCTGGGATGTTCCAGACAGTCAGGGCAGCATGTTTGTCTGGGCGCCATTGCCCCAAGGGTATCACAACTCTGTGGACTTCTGTTTTGAATTACTGGAACGAACCGGACTGTTGTGCACGCCCGGCTCTGCCTTTGGCCCTCTGGGAGAAGGGCATGTGCGGTTTGCCCTGGTTCAGCCGGTGGATGTGATGGAGAGAATTGTAGATGCTGTGGCAGAAAGCGGGATTGTCAGCCATGAAGAATAAGATATTGATTTTCTGCCTTTCTGTGCTGATGGCGGTGCAGATGATTGGCTGTTCCACCACCTCTGTGCCAACACAAAGTCTCCCTGCCACCACTGTTCAACCCAGTGCTTCACCGTCTTCCAATGAGATTACTTATACCTTAGATTCCCTGCCTCCCTATGAGGATACCCCCTATGTGGTGCTCCAAGATAATGTGCCGGGCTTCCAGGAGTCTGATTTTGCCACCGAAGCCTTTGAAACCTATTCTTCCTTGGATGAGTTAGGGCGGTGCGGTGTCGCTTATGCCAACATCTGCACGGAGCTGATGCCCACGGAGGAGAGAGGGGAGATCGGGCAAGTGAAGCCCTCCGGCTGGCACACAGTGACCTACGACGTGGTAGACGGAAGATATCTATACAACCGTTGCCATCTCATTGGATTTCAGTTGGCTGGTGAGAATGCCAATAAGGAAAACCTCATTACAGGCACACGGTATCTCAATGTGGAGGGGATGCTTCCCTTCGAAAACCAGGTGGCAGACTATGTCAGGGAGACGGACAATCACGTCCTCTATCGAGTTACCCCTGTGTTTCAGGGGGATGATCTGGTTGCCTCCGGCGTTCAGATGGAGGCCTACTCCGTAGAAGACGGCGGCGAGGGTATCTGTTTCAACGTTTACGTCTATAACGTCCAGCCCGGTGTGGTCATCGACTATGAAACCGGGGAGAGCTGGCTGGACGAGAGCGTTTCACCCTCTGAAGGTATGGACACTCATTACGTTCTCAACACCAACTCCAAGAAGTTTCATCTCCCGGATTGTTCCGGCGTGCAGGACATGAAGGAATCCAACCGTCAAGATTACCAAGGCACCCGGAAGCAGCTGCTGGAACAGGGCTACACCCCCTGCAACATATGTCATCCATAAAATCACAGACAACGGAGTCTATCATGACACTGACCCAGTTTTTGAATACCTATCACCTATCCCTCAATCAACAGCAGCAACTGGCCGTCCAGACATTGGATGGCCCAGTGCTGCTGTTAGCAGTCCCTGGCAGTGGGAAAACTACCGTCTTAGTCAGCCGCATCGGCTACATGGTACTGGCTTGTGGCATTGCACCCGAATCCATCCTCACCATGACCTACACGGTCTCGGCAGCCCAAGACATGCGTGGACGATTTGCGGCACTCTTTGGGGCTGAGTATGCCAAGCGGCTGGAGTTTCGCACCATCAATGGGGTGTGCAGCCGTATTATCTCTTGTTATGAGCGCATGACAGGACGCAAGGCCTATGCCTTGATGGAGGATGCCAGAGAGCAAAGTGCCTTGATCGGCAGCTTGTACCATCAGCTTACCCAGGAGTATGCTACTGAAAGCACCATCAAGTCCATACAGACTGCCATCACCTACGCTAAAAACCAAATGCTCAAGGATGATGCACTGGAGCAGGTGGAGGTAGATGGAGTGGAGTTTCCAGCCCTGTATCGAGCTTACAATCAGACCTTGCAGCAACAGCAAAAGATGGACTATGACGACCAAATGGTGTACGCACGAAAAATTCTCCGTCTGTGTCCTCCAGTTCTGCGCTACTTTCAGCAGCGATATCGCTACCTCTGTGTGGACGAGGCCCAGGACACCTCTAAAATCCAGCACAGTATCATAGCCCTGTTGGCTCAACATAGTCAGAACCTCTTTATGGTTGGGGATGAGGATCAGAGCATCTACGGCTTCCGGGCCGCCTATCCCCAGGCCCTGCTCCAATTTCAAAGCTCCTATCCTAACGCTAAAGTTCTGTATATGGAAACCAATTATCGCTCCACCCGGGAGATCGTCACCGCAGCACAGTCCTTTATTGAGAAAAACGCCAATCGACATCCAAAGCAGATGATTTCTACTGGACGGAGAGGGCCAGATATCCGGCAAGTTACGGTGTGGGATCGCAAAAGTCAATATACATATCTGGCTAGAGTGGCCAAAGAGGCCACCCATCCCATTGCCATTTTATATCGGGACAATGACAGTACAATCCCTCTCATTGACCTATTCCAGCGCCAGGGAATCAGCTATCGCTGCCGACAGGTGGACTGCGGCTTCTTTTCCCACCGAGTGGTGCGGGACATCTGCAACATCATCCGCTTCGCCTATCAGCCCTGTCATGGCGGTCTTTTCCTGGATATTTATTATAAACTGGGGGCCGGCATCAGTCGGGTAGCGGCGGTGGAAGCCGTAGCTCGCTGTGAAGGGGAGGGGATGACCATTTTGGAGTTTCTCTCCCAATGCTCGATGCTCAGTCCCTGGTCTCGGAAGCAGTGTGCAGCTCTGCAAACACACTGCAACAACCTGGTTTGCCAACCTGCCCATCAGGCCATCTACCGCATCGTCCACTATATGGGATATGGAAAGTATGCGGAGGAACGAGGCGGAGACTTGGGTAAAGCCGAAATTTTAGAAGCCCTGGGACAATATGAGCCAACACCTCAGGATTTGCTGGCACGATTGCAGGTATTGTACCAGTTGGTTAGCGAGGGGAAAAATGATGGACAAGAGCTCATCACACTGTCCACCATACATTCCAGCAAGGGCCTGGAATATCCCCATGTGATTCTCATGGATGTATTGGACGGGCTCCTTCCAAAGGTATCTGATGGAGAGGAAAACTTCGATGCTTATCAAGAAGAACGGCGTCTCTTTTATGTGGCCATGACACGTGCTAAAGACACTCTGTGGGTACTTGCTTTTCGTAATGAACAGCTATCCTCCTGCTTTACCCAGGAGTTGTTCCCGCCACAGTCTCCCAAACAGACAGAAAATCAGGGTCTTTCCATTTCTTCTGGAATGGCCATTCACCACAAAAAATATGGGCAGGGAATTGTCCTCAACCGAGTTGGAGACATTGTCACCGTCTCCTTCCCGTCAGCAGGGGAGAAGAAGCTCTCTATATCTACTGCTATCAAAAATCACTTGATTTGTATTGATAAAACGGTCTGTTCAGATTAACTGAACAGACCGTTTTATCATGAATAAATAAAAAAGGCCCTGTCCCACTGTGGGCAGCGGGACAGGGAATTTTCTATGAGAAATTTCTCATGAAAATACATTCTTTTTGGGAGTCAGGTAGAACTTACTTTACCAGCTTTTTGAACTCGTCAGCCACGAACTGGACCTTGGGCCCAATGATGACCTGAACGGAGGTCTTGCTGGGACGGATCACACCAGCGGAGACAGCCTTAACCTTCTTCTCGTCAACCAGGGTGGAGTCCTTAACCTCCAGACGGAGTCTGGTGATGCAGTTGTCCACGGAGGTCACGTTGGAAGCGCCGCCGATTCCTTCCAGAACCTGCTTAGCAATCTCGGTGTAGTCGTTGTTAGCCAGAGCGATGTTCTGCTCCTCGTCGGTGTCGTCATCCTCACGGCCGGGAGTCTTCAGGTTCAGAGCGACGATAGCCACACGGAACACGATGTAGAAGACGATGGCAGCGGCAATGCCCAGAGGAATGATCAACAGAGTCTTCTGAGCGGCAGGCAGAGCAGCAGAGAAGATCAGGTCGGTCAAACCAGCGGAGAAGGAGAAACCAGCGCGGAAGCCAACCACGGTGGTGACAGCCACGAAGATGCCGTACAGCAGGGCATAGATCACGTACAGGCCGGGAGCCAGGAACATGAAAGCAAACTCGAAGGGCTCGGTCACGCCGCAAACGAAGGAAGCGATAGCGGCGGACAGCAGGATGCCCATGGCAGCCTTGCGCTTCTCGGGCTTAGCAGTGTGATACATAGCCAGAGCAGCAGCGGGAATACCGAACATCATGCAGGGGAAGAAGCCGGACATGTACATACCCAGGCTCCAGGACACATCAGCGGTGGTCTTACCAGCCCAGAAGTTGGACAGGTCGCCCAGACCGATGGTGTCGAACCAGAACACGTTGTTCAGAGCGTGGTGCAGGCCGGTGGGGATCAGCAGACGGTTGAAGAAGGCATAGAGGCCAGCGCCAACAGCGTCCATCTTGGCGATGCCCTGGCCCAGAGCGACCAGAGCGCCGAAGATCACGGGCCACACGAACAGCAGGATCACGGAGGCCACGATGGAGGCCAGACCGGTGACGATAGCCACGCTGCGCTTGCCGCTGAAGAAGGACAGCCAGTCAGGCAGCTTGGTGTTCTTAAACTTGTTGTAGCACAGACCAGCAATCAGGCCAGACAGAATGCCGATGAAGGGGTTGGCAATCTTGGAGAAGGCGATGAAGTTGGTGCTGGTAGCATCGATGACACCCTCAGCATCCAGAGGCAGCATGAAGGGAGCAACTGCGCCCACAGTGCCGGTGCTCAGCAGGTTGGTGATCATCAGCCAGGACACCAGACCGGCCAGGCCGGCAGTGCCTTCCTTGTCGTCAGCCATACCAACGGCAACGCCGATGGCGAACAGAATGGCCATGTTGTCGATCAGAGCGCCACCGGCCTTGATCAGGAAGAAGCCGATGGAATAGCCCAGGCCAGAAGTAGCATAGCCCAGACCCTCAGCCACAGCGCCGCCCATCATGTAGGCGGGGCAGAGCCAGTAACCAATACCCATCAGAATACCACAGATGGGCAGAACAGCCACGGGCAGCATCAATGCTTTGCCGAGACGTTGTAAAAATCGCATCATAATAAATGATACCCTCCCTCAATAGATGTATGGGTCAGTTTGCACTGACCCTTTTTTGGTGGCCGTCGCCCACGACGGCCACCTTTCTACACCCAAAAAGAACGCAGGAGTATGCTTTTTATGAATGGATTACAGGTTGGCCTTCAGAAAAGCCTCCATACCGGCAGCGGCAGCGGCCTCATCGCCACCCTCACAGGTGACAGTCAGGGTGTGGCCCTGCTTGGCGCCCAGCTTCATCAGGCCCATGATGCGCTTGGCATCAGCGGTCTGGCCGTTGACAGTGATTTTGATGTCACAGTCAGCAAAGCCGCCAGCAGTCTTGGCCAGCTGGCCAGCGGGACGGGCGTGGATGCCCAGAGGATCCTGAATCACGTAGTTAAAAGTAGTCATTGGTGTTTACCCTCGCTTTCGCAAACTTTCTTTCTCAATTCCAACACCCGGGTGGGGGAGACGGACAGTTCGTCGTAACCCATATCCAGGAATGTCTCGGTCAAAGACGGATCGGCACCCAACTCGCCGCAGATGCCGCACCAGATGCCGGCCTTGTGGGCATTCTCGGCAATCATCCGCAGCAGACGCATGATGGCGGGGTGGTGGGTATCGCCAAACTCCTCCAGAGAGGGGTTCTGACGGTCCACAGCCAGGGTGTACTGGGTCAGATCATTGGTGCCGATGCTGAAAAAGTCAACCACCTTGGCCAGCTCGTCGCTGATGACGGCGGCGGCGGGGGTCTCGATCATAATGCCGTGCTCCACTTCGCCCACGGGGATGCCCTGCTCCTCCAGCTCCTTGCGGAAGGCATCGCACATCTCACGCACACGCTTGACTTCCCAGACAGAGGCGATCATGGGGAACATGACGCTGACGGGGCCGTGAGCGCTGGCACGGTAGATGGCGCGCATCTGAGTGCGGAACACCTCGGGACGGCGGATGCAGATACGGATGCCGCGCAGACCCAGAGCGGGGTTCTCCTCGGCGTCCAGGTTGAAGTAGTCAGCCTGCTTGTCAGCACCGATATCCAGAGTACGGATGACGCAGGGACGGCCCTGCAGGCCCTCAACCACCTTGCGGTAGGCCTGGTACAGATCATCCTCAGTGGGATAATCCTCGCGGCCCAGGTAGAGGAACTCACTACGCAGCAGGCCCACGCCCTCGGCGTCGCCCTTGATGACGTGCTCCACGTCGGAGGGGTTACCGATGTTGGCGTACAGCTTGATCTTCTGACCATTGCGGGTCACGGAGGGCTTACCACGGTAGGCCTCCAGCTCCTGCTGGTGGCGAATCACGGCCTCGCGCTTCTCAGTCATGGTCTTGAGCGTCTCATCGTCGGGCTGGATGTAATAGTTGCCCTCGATGCAGTCCACCACCATCATCTGACCGCTCAGGGAGTCATCCATGGCGATGTCAGCCTTCACCAGGGAGGGGATACCCATGATGCGGGCCAAAATGGCGGTATGGCTGTTGGCGGAACCGTGCTGGGTAACAAAGGCCAAAATCTTATCCTTGGGAAGCTGAACGGTTTCAGAGGGGGTCAGATCCTCTGCAACCAGAATGCCAGGCTGATCCATCTCAAAACCCGAACTACCGCCACAGAGAATGTTGACCACGCGAGTAGATACATCGCGTACATCCACTGCACGAGCCTGCATATAGGAGTCATCCATGGAAGCGAAATCCTTGGCAAACTCCTCACCAGTCTGCTTCACAGCCTGAGCCGCACCCTGTCCGTTCTGGATCTTGGTCTGAATGCTCTCCAGATAGTCCAAATCATCCAGCATCATCATCTGGACATCCAGAATCATGGCCTGCTCCTCGCCCAGCTCCTTGGTGGCGTGATCTACCAGATGCTGCAGTTGAGAAAGTGCTACGTCCTTGGCCTGCTCAAACTTCTGCTGCTCCACGGCAGCATCACCACAGGAACCGGGCAGGGTTGCCTGTCCTTTGCGATAGAGGTAAGCAGGACCGATGGCTACGCCGGCGCAAACCGGCAAACCTGTACCTTGTGTCATAACGTGCCTCCTAATTTTTCTCTAAACTTCATCATTTCTTCAGGGTCAGCAGCACATCGCCGGCCTTGACGGGGCCAGTGTGAGCTTCCACCTGAGAATAGCTGTCGGAATTGCACACCACCATGGGAGTAATGGTGTCATAGCCAGCGGCCTTAATGGCCTCACGATCAAAAGTAATGAGCAGCTGGCCCTTCTTCACCTTGTCGCCGTTGGCGGCATGGACAGTGTAGTGGGTGCCCTTGAGGTTGACTGTCTCAAGACCCACGTGAATGAGAATCTCAGCGCCGTTATCGCACTGCAGGCTCACAGCGTGGCCGGTATCAAACATCATCTCCACAGTAGCGTCACAGGGAGCAACCACCTGAGTGCCGGTGGGGCGCACAGCCACACCCTTGCCCAGAATCTCTTCGCTAAAGGTGGGGTCGTTTACCTCGCTGACAGCAACAGCCTCGCCGTCCAGGGGGGCATAAATCACCAGTCCTTCGTCACGGGTGCCCTTGCCCAGCAGCTTATCAAACAGTCCCATGTTCCTTCACTCCTTCTTTTCCTTTATTGATGCGATGTAGATGAACAGCCAAATAGGCTTTTTGTTCCTCTGATAACTTCTCTCCGCAGGCTTTCTCCAACTCACTGGTGAGAACCTCAGCCAAGCGAAATTCCTGGCTCAGCGCATTCCTCACCAGTTGAGAAAAATCATAATCCGGCTGGTGCGCCCTGCGGGGAGAGTAAAGATCAAGCGCCAAGAACTTCAGATGGATCACAAGCTCATCATAGTAGAGCGTATTGCGATCCACTTGAAATCTTTCGTCTGACTCCAGCGTGTGAATCATTTGTCCCAGGGCTTGTGTTACTTTCAAAGTAATCCCTAAAGACATCTCGTGTTCAGCATTCACCAAGTGAAGTGCAATAGAAGCAGCTTCATCCTGGGGGAGGGTGACGTGAAAACGCCGCTGAATTTCACTCAGGGCATGGCATCCGATGTTGTACTCTTGGGGATAAAAGAGCCGGACCTCGGTATGCAGCGCATTGGTAAATTCCATCCCGGACTCCGCTCGCCGAATGGCGAAACTGATATGGTCGCACAAAGTCAGATAAATTCCCTCATTCAGTGGATGCTCCAAAACCTGATTGGCATACTGGATAATCTCTGTACAGAATTCAACCTGAGGCTGAGGACAGCGAGCCAACAAATCCTTCATCTGCTCCAAATTTGCCGGATTTGTAACGCTGAATACCTTCTCCACACGCTCCGGATCAATCTCATCACCCTGTTTGACACCAAACCCCAGACCTCGTCCCATGACGATGTGCTCTTGATTGGTTTCATCCAAACAGCTGACTATATTGTTGTTGATCGTTTTAAGCACGTGGAATACCACCGTAATTCCTCCTCTTAGGGGTAATAGAAGGACGAGCAAAGAGAAAAACCAGGCCTCACCCGCTCACAGAGAATTGGGCACCGCCCAGACATTTCAGCTCTGTAACCTCGTCAAGGTGAGTCCCGGTTTTGCCCGCTCATGCGGTAACAATCCAAGCTACTGGATAAATATTATAAAATGAGCTGGGATTTGTCAATAGTGTTTTAGATAAAAGCAATAATACCGGACTCATTCACAAAATTTACGAAAATTTTTTGTGCAAAATCACTTCTGCATATGCGATCAAGCGTTCCGTACACGGCTTGCACGACGCACTTCTTCTTCACTGGTATACACCCGCTGATATTCACTGGCAAAGGGAAGACCCATGGGTACACCCTCTCGCCGAAATCTCATACCACCGTCCACCGTATGCTTCCCGGACATATGGAAGGAAGTGATTCCCGTTCGATCCCGAATCAGCGCAATGTTATCAGCGGACACACCGCTGCCTGCCAGCAGAGTGATTCTCCCTTGTGCCTGTTTCTGAAGTTGAGCCAATGTCTCCAAGCCGTCTACTGCTGTGGCGGCTTGTCCGGAAGTAAGTATGGTATCAAAGCCCAGAGCCACAGCTGTCTCCAGACCCTGCTGTGCGTCAGCGCAAACATCAAACGCACGATGCAGGGTTTTCCCCATACTACCTGCAGCCTGTACCAGGGAGGTTAGGAAGGGCACATCTAAAGTTCCGTCTGCCTGCAGCGCTCCCAGCACCACGCCATCCACGCCCATAGACCGACACATCTCCACCTCTTTTAGGAGAATCTCCTTTTCCGATGAGGTATAGAGGAAATCACCAAAGCGTGGACGCAGCAGCACACGAACCGGAATATCTAACTTTTTCACCGCTTCAATGAGAAACGGACTGGGACTGGTGCCTCCAATGAGCAAGTTTCCGCACAGCTCCAATCGATCAGCTCCGCCGGCCACAGCAGCCTGGGCAGATTCTACACTGTCCACACAGATTTCCAAGAGCATGGCAATCTCCTCCTTGTTGTAATTCATATGCTATTTTAGCCAAAATAAGTCCCAAATGCAAGTGGCATATGCTGGTGGGGCAAAGAACCCCCTCAGCTTTCTGATTCCGGAAAGCTGAGGGGGTTCATCTCATTTCAGTCCGAGGGGGGTAATGGCGCAGTAGTCTTCAATGCTTCCACGCTTTTTGAAGCACTCCAGGATCTGCTTGCCCACAGGATGCAGCTCCTCCACATCGAAGGCTTCCAGCTCCTTTGCAAAGAAGTCATAGAGGATTTGAGCGCCCTTCTGATAACCCTCCATTCCCATCTGTTCCTGGGTCTCAGGGTGGAGGAAGGTGGTGCGAATCTCCTGGCCATCTACTTTCATCTCATTCATGCAGTAGCCCAGCAGTGCGCAGGGAGCAGGTGTGAGGCGGTCCATCTTCATGTTAACACCGCCACGGCGGGCCAAATACTCTCTGGCAATCCACTCCGCAGCAAAGCCGATGCGATACACGCCAATGTGCTGGTTGGGGATGAGCACATACTTGGTGTTGGGGGAGTTGAGAATCTGCTCCAGCAACAGGTTAGCCTGCACCACCTTTTGTCCGGTGGCAAAGGGCCAGTAGGAGCCCACACCCTCGCTGGCCAAGGGGGAGTTGCCGCTGATACTGGGGTTCTTAAAGCCACGAGGAGCAACCAAACGCCACAGCCAGGCCAGGGCAGGGGGGATAATGTGCATCAGGCCCATGATACCGTAATCAGGATGAGCAGCAGAGGAGGGCGGCATACGAACACCGAAGCTGCGCACATCTACTTCTACAGGAGCCTTTTCAATGTTGTCCACCATATCACGGGGAATGATAACCCGAGGATTGGGGCAGGGCTTCCCGTTGGAATCCATGGTATGATCCCAAATCAGGCAGGTAGCGCCAGGCACACCATCAATGTTAAAGAACATGAGGGGTTTCTCACTCTGAATGGTGATACGCTCGTACATGGGGTCGCTGCCATACTCAGTGATACCGTCTACACGAAGGAACCAACCGTCCTCGCCATCATACAGAGCCAGCTTTCCGCTCTCGGTCTGGAAAGAGGGGTGGCAAATGGCCATGTCATCGGTGACAGGATAGATGGTACAGGTATCGCTCATGTGCAGGTAATCCTTTTCACCGTTCTCCAGGTTGGTACCCAGCAGCACTCGGCCATCGGGCACACGGTGTACATCCTGGAGCAACTCACTCTTGCCACCGCCGGATGCGCCCTCGTGCATCATCACCATTTCGTTTTCATAGGGGGTGACAATGCGGGCGGCAGAGGCGTGGGCAGTCACCCAGCCCTCCTGCTCACCAATGTCCAGCAGTACACTATAAATTCCCTTCTTGGCAGAGGGACCGGGATAGAGGTTGTAGGAGAACACCTCGTGGCGATCCTCAGTACGATTGTGTACGCACACCTGTTTGCCGTTGAAATGGGTGTGGCGGAAGGGAGGTGCCACATAGACAATGGCTCGAGGCTTGAAGTTGTGAATATCCTGAGCACTGACAAAGGCCTGGAGCTGAGACAGCGCAAAGGCAAAGAAGGCAGCATTGCGAGGGCAGACCAACAGTGCCTCATAGCCGTACTTCTTGCCGCCTGCCATAAAGGGGACCAGGATCAGCTCCTGACGGGCCAGCCACTTGTAGGTTTCCACCTTCAATTTATCAAAGTCGTAACCATACACATCCTTGAAGCGGGGCTTATCCGTGGGCAAATCATCGCCGATGCGCATACAATCCGGATCGCGGCGACGCATATAGTCCTCGGTAAAGTTGACCGCAGCACCGTTTTTACAACGAGAGACCACAGCTTCCTTCACCAGTTCACCGTTGATCCGGTAGCATACATCTACCTGATTGGTATTGGTTCCGTTATTGCCAAAAATCAGGCTGTACAGCATCTCCTCCGTCTTGGGAATGATGATACTGGGGCTGTTATCCAGTATTTTTTCCAAGTCGGGGGGGAGCACAAACTCTTCCAATAACACGTTCATGTACCGCAACCTCTTTTCCGTGACATAGTTTGAAATTTAACATACTACACGTAGAGTATCAAACATAGCGCCACCTTGTCAACCACTCTTTTCTTGCAAGATTCATTTTTCTTCTTGCATTTTCGTGTTTGCACCCATTGGGCTAGAATAGCAACTTTTTATTTACGTCCATTTTTTCTTCAAACTCTAGCTATACTATGATAATTTTCCCGCTTTTGTGATATAATGCAGATTTCATTACAAATCGGAGCGATTTGCAGCAAAATTTAGATTTTACACTTTCTTAACATCTTGTTGCCTCCCACTGGGAAGTCTTGCATTTTACCTGTTTTTCCTGTATACTCACAGCATATGCAGCTATTTAGCGAAAAAAAGCAAACGAGTGAGGTGCCCCATGAAAATTGCAGAATTATTTGGACACGGGCGTCCTGTTTTCTCCTGTGAAATCTTCCCCCCAAAGAAGGATTCGCCCATCGACAGTATATATCAGACGCTGGATGGACTTCGGGACATTCGCCCTGACTTTATTAGTGTGACCTATGGTGCCGGAGGTTCTGGCGCTGTGAACCACTCCACTCAGGAAATTGCCTGCATGATCCAACACGACTATCACATTACAGCCATGGCCCATCTCACCTGTGTGGGGTGCACCAAAGAGAACTCACTGGAAATTCTGAAGACACTTCAAGAGGGTGGGGTAGAAAATATTTTGGCCCTGCGTGGTGACCGCAACCCTGATATTCCAGCCCATACGGACTTTCTCCACGCCAATGACCTGGTATCCTGGATCGGAGCGCATGGCGACTTCGGCATTTCTGGAGCTTGCTACCCCGAAGGGCACCCAGAAAGCCCGGATATTGTTTCCGACATCCGCTACTTAAAACAGAAGGTAGATGCCGGTGCATCTCACCTGGTCAGCCAGCTGTTTTTTGACAACGATGACTTTCTTCGCTTTTTGGAGCGGTGCCGTTTGGCCGGCATTGAAGTGCCCATCGAGGCGGGCATCATGCCGGTACTGAGTAAATCCTCCATTCAGCGTATGGTCTCCATGTGCGGCGCATCTCTGCCCCGAAAACTCACCCGGATCTTGGCCCGGTACGGCGACCACCCTCAGGCCATGCGGGAGGCGGGAATTGCCTACGCCATTGATCAGATTTCTGATTTGATTGCCGCAGGGGTAGATGGAATCCACCTGTACACCATGAACAATCCCCAGGTGGCCCGTCAAATCAGTGACAGCATTTCCGCCATTCGCAGCGTATGAGTCCATTTACTCTGACGTTCGTGGACAGCGACGAGGTACTGCGGTACATGGGTTGTCCCCCTCAGCAAGCAGATACATCTCTGAGAGAGACGGTGGCCCAGTGCACCCATACTTTATTGGAAGCAGTCCGGCCCCGATGGACGCATCGGGCATTCTCCATTACCCAGGAGCAGGGCGGTGTGCGGTTGTCCTCTGGGCTGTTACTGCCGGGGCAGGACATTGCTGCTCATCTTCAGGGCTGCTCTCAAGTGGTGGTGTTTTGTGCCACCTTGTCTGCCCAAGTTGACAGACTCATCCGCCAGGCAGAGAGCCGGGATATGCTCCAGGCCCTCTGCCTGGATTGCTGCGCCACAGCAGCAGTAGAGCAGCTGTGCGACCAGATAGAAACTCATATTCACGGGGAATATCCGGATTGTTTCTTTCCCTTTCGTTTTAGTCCCGGATATGGAGACTTACCTCTGTCCGTTCAGGGTCCCTTACTGAACCTGTTGGACGCTCCCCGCACACTGGGACTGTGCGCCAGTTCCAGCCATATTCTAACCCCCCGCAAGTCGGTGACGGCGCTGGTGGGAGTCTCCCACGCGCCGATACATCATGCCAAACGCAGCTGTTTGAGCTGCCCCGCCGGGGGACATTGTCAATATCGAAAGGCAGGTGGACACTGTGGAACTACGTAAACTGCTGGCCTCTGGTCAGCCCATCTTGTTGGATGGAGCCATGGGCACCATGCTGCAAGCCAAAGGGCTGCCCACCGGAGCCACACCTGAACTGGTAGCTTTGGAGCACCCCCAGTGGTTGCTGGACATTCACAAGGCATACCTGGATGCAGGCAGCCAAATCATCTATGCCAATACCTTTGGCGCCAACCGGGAAAAACTGGCCCACTGTGGCGCAACGGTGGAGGAGGTTGTGCACGCTGCCGTCTCGTTGGCCCGCCAGGTAGCCCAGGGGAGGGGACTGGTAGCACTGGACATTGGCCCCATCGGCCAGCTGCTCCAGCCCACCGGAACTCTGGAATTTGAAGATGCAGTGGACATCTTCGCACAAGTTGTTCGGGCCGGAGCCGCTGCCGGGGCGGATTTGGTAGTCATTGAGACCATGACTGACTTGCAGGAAGCTCGTGCTGCCCTGCTGGCTGTGAAAGAAAACAGCCAGCTGCCTGTCATGGTTACCATGACCTATGAGGCCACCGGACGCACCTTTCTGGGCTGCCGCCCCGCCTGCGCCGCCCTCACGCTGGAGGGAATGGGTGCGGATGCCATCGGTATCAACTGCTCTCTGGGCCCCCGGGAAATGCCCCCGCTTGTGGAGGAACTGATCGTCTGGACTACGCTCCCCATCGTCCTCAAGCCAAATGCAGGGCTTCCTCATCCGGATGGCTCCGGCTACGATATCACCGCAGAGGAATTCGCCCAGAGTCTGGCAACCTGTGCCCAGCTGGGCGTGCAGGTGTTTGGCGGCTGTTGCGGCACCACCCCGGAGTATATTTGTCTGCTTCGGCATGCGCTCCATGAGACTCAGGTGCGCTGCGTGCCTCGCAGTGTGCCCCCGGCAGTGTGCAGTGCCACCAAGGTGGTGCCCATCGACCGCGTGCGGGTCATTGGCGAGCGCATCAACCCCACCGGCAAAAAATTGATGAAAGAAGCCCTGCGCCGTGGGGATGTGGACTATATGCTGGGCCAGGCTCTGGCCCAAGTGGACGCAGGGGCAGATATTCTGGATGTCAATGTGGGTTTGCCTGACATCAACGAAGTAGAAATGATGGTAGCGGCAGTGAAGGCCATCCAAGGTGTCACCGATGCACCCTTGCAGTTGGACTCCACCGACCCAAAGGTTCTGGAACGGGCACTGCGTGTGTACTGCGGCAAGGCCATTGTCAACTCTGTCAACGGAGAAGATGCCGCAAGCTGCCACATTCTCCCCTTGGTGAAGAAGTACGGCGCCGCAGTGGTAGGCCTGACCTTGGATGAACGGGGCATTCCTCAAAGCGCCAGTCAAAGGGTAGACATCGCACGCCACATTCTCACACGTGCTCAAGAATACGGCATCGCCAAGGAAGACGTCTACATCGACTGCCTGACCCTCACTGTATCCGCCGAGCCCACTGGGGCGGTGCAGACTCTTGCAGCCCTCCGGCAGGTGAAAGAGGAACTGGGTCTCAAAACCGTACTCGGGGTATCCAACATTTCGTTCGGCCTGCCCGCTCGTGGCTTAGTCAACCAAAACTTTCTGACGATGGCCATGGCCGCAGGACTGGATCTGCCCATTATGAACCCCAATGTGGACACGATGATGGCAGCGGTGCGCTGCTATCATCTACTCACCACCGTGGATGAAAACGCCGCCGACTTTATTGCAGCCTATGGAAACGCCACCGTTTCCACCTCCATCACCAGTAACAGCTCTGCAAACTCATCGGTGCAGCCCTCAGGCACCAGAACACTGGAAGATGCGGTACAAGCAGGGTTGAAGGCAGAGGCTGCTGCTGCAACTCAGACCCTTTTGGTGGATTGCCAGCCCATGGACATCGTAAATGAAATGCTCATCCCGGCTCTGGATCGTGTGGGTACAGATTTTGAGCAAAACAAAGTCTTTCTGCCCCAACTCATCCAGTCCGCTGGGGCGGCTCAGGCCGCCTTTGACGTTATCCGTCAGCATATGGCCACCGGAGGGCAGGAGCAGGTGAACCAAGGCACCATCGTGGTGGCCACTGTCAAGGGCGACATTCACGACATCGGCAAAAATATCGTCAAAGTGCTGCTGGAGAATTACGGCTATACCGTGATAGATTTGGGCCGAGATGTGGATCCGCAGAAGGTGGTGGAGGCCGTCCGGCAGCACAAGGCCCCTCTGGTGGGTCTGTCTGCCCTGATGACCACTACCGTCAAGAGCATGGAGGAAACCATTTTCCAACTGCACAAGGCAAAGTTACCCTGTAAGGTGATGGTGGGCGGGGCAGTGCTTACCCCGGAATATGCCCGCCAAATTGGGGCTGACTTCTACGCCAAAGATGCCAAAGAATCTGCAGATATCGCCAAGCAGGTATTTCCCCAGCTCTCTTCCTCCGTGTGATTTGGTCACAGACGTTGTTTGAAAATCATAGTATGATAGCCTCAATCAATTTAGGGAGGCCAATGCTATGATTCCAGTCAAACGTCGTGCTGTTGTAGAGCAGGCCCTGTGCGTAGCCTGTGGCTGCTGTGCCAAGGTGTGCCCATTATCCGCCATTGAGGTGTTCCACGGACTCTATGCCAAAGTGGATTCCGCCCGATGTGTGGGGTGCGGCAAATGCGTGAAAGAATGTCCTGCTTCCATCATTCACGTGGAGGAGGTGGCACGATGAAGGGTAAACACTGGTATGATTACCTTTGGGTCCTGTCCGCAGCTTATCTCATCCTAGGCTTTTTCAACATTCTCTTTGCCTGGCTGGGGCTGCTGTGTTTTTTCATCCCCCTGATTCTCTCAGTAGCCACCGGGCAAAAAAGCTATTGCAACCGCTATTGCGGTCGTGGTCAGCTGTTCGCTCTGCTGGGCGGGCGATTCGGTCTATCCCGCCGCCGAGACATACCAAAGTGGATGAAAAGCAAGGCTTTTCGGTATGGTTTCCTGGTGTTCTTCTTCATCATGTTCTTTTTGATGCTGTGGAACACCTATCTGGTGTTTGCAGGTGTTAAGTCCCTGTCCCAGGCGGTAACCCTTCTGTGGACCTTCCGTTTGCCTTGGCACTGGGCCTACCACGGGGCTCTCTTTTCTCCTGGGGTGGCTCAGTTTGCCTTTGGATTTTACAGCGTCATGCTCACCTCCACCGTGCTGGGACTCATCACCATGGTGCTTTTCAAGCCCCGCTCCTGGTGTGTATACTGCCCTATGGGCACCATGACCCAGCTGATTTGTCAGGCCAAGTACAGCAACAATAAGTAAAAATCGGCTGCTATCCATGGCGATAGCAGCCGATTTTTTCATTCATTACTCAATTCTCTCAGGGCATTCTCATCCACCAGATCCACCACGCCTCTGGAGAGGGACACCAGCCCCTCCTGTTGGAAGTAGCGGAGCATCCGGGTCACCACTTCACGGGCTGTACCCATGTGGTTGGCAATTTTCTCGTGGGTCAGTTCCAGGTGAGAAGTGCCCTCCAGCACGCTTTCCTGGAGCAAAAAGTCCGCCAAACGCTTGTCAAAGCTCTTCCACATCACCTGCTCCATCAGCCACATCACCTCAGAAAACCGGGTGCTCATCACTTCATTGGTGAAATTGGCCACAGCAGGGGACTGCTCCATGAGAGATTTGTACACATCCGGTGGGATCACCCAGAAGTCTGCATCCTTTTCCACTTGGATCTGAATGTCAAACTGAATGCTCTGGAGCATACACGAGGCAGAGAACAGGCACATGTCTCGTTCAAAGAGTCGATACAAGGTGATTTCTCGTCCTTCGTCAGAAAGGATATAACCTCGCAACTGTCCGCTGCACACCAGCAGAAGCCCCAGGCAATCTGCGGAGCCGTTGTGCAGCACCGTCCCTTTCTCAGCGTGGGTATAGATTGCTGAGCCTTCCAACAGTGCTTGTTGGGCCGGAGTAAGCTGTTCCCAAACAGGAAAGATCTCTGAAAATCTCATCGTTTCACCCGATTACTTTCTGCCACTGCGTTTCTTTCTTGAGTTGCTGGGTTTGGCCACAGCCCACCCTGCCTTTTTCTTGGGGTGGCGGTCCTTGTTAACCTCAGGTTTAGCCGCCCCTGTTTTGGTTTTTCCCCTCGGCTTTTCCTGGGGCTTCTGGGTATGGAAGCCGTTCTCTCCCGGCTTTTTCCCGGCCCATTGTCCGCCCTTGGGACGAATCAGGCAATGCTTATCGTAGCCTATCAAATCTTCACGTCCAGCCCGCACCAGAGCCTCATGAACCAACATATAGTTTTTGGGGTTCCGGTACTGAATCAAAGCCCGCTGCATGGCTTTTTCGTGGGGATTGGTGGGTACATACACCGGCTTCATAGTACGAGGATCCACCCCTGTATAGTACATCGCCGTGGACAGGGTAGAGGGAGTGGGGTAGAAATCCTGCACCTGTTCAGGCATATATTCCAAATCTCGGAGGTATTCTGCCAGCGCCACCGCTTCTTTCAGCGTGGAGCCTGGGTGAGAAGACATGAGATATGGCACCACAAATTGCTTCAGGCCAAATTGCTCATTGAGCCTCCGATACTTAGCCAAGAATTTGTCGTACACAGCTCTGGGTGGCTTGCCCATCTTCTCCAATACAGGATCAGCAATGTGCTCTGGAGCAACCTTCAGCTGACCGGACACATGGTGCTGCACCAATTCCTTGAAGAAGGTGTCATCAGCGTCAGCCAACAGGTAGTCAAAGCGAATACCCGAGCGAATGAACACTTTCTTCACGCCTGGAATGCTGCGCAGCTTGCGCAGCAGAGATAGGTAGTCCCGGTGGTCAGCCACCAGATTCTTGCAAGGTTTGGGGAAGAGGCACTGTTTGGTGGGACAGACTCCCTTGGTCATCTGTTTCTCACAAGATGGGTGCCGGAAGTTTGCAGTGGGGCCGCCCACATCGTGGATGTATCCCTTGAAGTCCGGCTCCCACACCATCTGTTGGGCCTCGGCCAAAATGGATTCGTGGCTTCGGGTCTGCACAATGCGTCCCTGGTGGAAGGTAAGGGCACAGAAGCTGCACCCACCAAAGCAGCCGCGGCAGGAGACCAAGCTGAAGCGCACCTCTTCAATGGCAGGCACGCCACCTGCCTGCTGATAGGAGGGATGGTAGGTACGCATATAGGGTAGTCCATACACTCGATCCATCTCGGACTGACTCAAAGGCTTCTGGGCCGGATTCTGAATGACGTATTCCTTGGGGCCGTAGGGCTCCACCAGTGTCTTCCCAGAGAAGGGATCCGTGTTGCAGTACTGGGTATAGAAGCTCTGGGCATACTTCCGCTTATCCTCAAACAGCTCATGGAAGGATGGCAGGGTGAGGTACGGCACCATCAGGTCCACCTGAGTGGCACGGTACACAGTGCCATCCACAAAGGTGATGTCTTGAGGCTTGAGACCACTGTCCAGGGCATCTGCCACCTCCACCACAGAGCGCTCTCCCATGCCGTACATGAGAATGTCTGCCTGGCTGTCCAACAGGATGGAGCGCTTGAGTTTATCCGACCAGTAGTCGTAATGCGCCATCCGGCGCAAGCTGGCCTCAATGCCACCAATGAGGATGGGGATGTCCTTATACACCCGGCGGATGAGATTGCAGTACACCACAGTGGCGTAGTCCGGGCGCTTTCCTATAACCCCACCAGGTGTAAAGGCATCCATCTTGCGGTGTTTCTTTGACACGCTGTAATGATTGACCATGGAGTCCATATTGCCACCAGTGACCAGAAAGCCCAGGCGAGGCCGCCCCAAAATGGTAATGGACTGTGGATTCTTCCAGTCAGGTTGGGAAATGATACCCACCTTATACCCTGCCGACTCCAGCACACGACTGATGATGGCGTGTCCAAAGGAAGGGTGGTCCACATAGGCATCCCCGATGACATAGACAAAGTCGCACTGGTCCCATCCTCGCCGCTGCATATCTGCTCTGGATATTGGTAAAAAGTCACGCATACTGCGTCCTCCTTAGATGAAAGCGTAAGTTTTTTTATTGTATATGATAATCCTCTGCTTGACAATCCTCGTTTTCCTGTTGCCTGGAGCTATATGGTGTCTGAGGATTCCACTAATAGGGTAAATCGCCTGCCATTCACCCGCATCAGTCCATCCCGCTGCATTTTGCTCAGTTCGTTGGACAGGGCGCTGCGCTCCACATTCAAAAAATCTGCCATCTGTTGGCGATTGAAAGGAACGGTGAATGTGGGGCTTTGGTGCTGGGATGCCTGCTGGGAGAGATAGGTAAGCAACCTTCCCCGGATTGTTTTGGCCGTGGTACAGGCGATTTTTCTGGACAACTCCAAGTTTTTCTGGGCTGAGATCATCAGCAGGTTCTCCACCAGCTTTTGGTGAAAGACACATCCGTTGCTGCACACACGCAGCATTTGCGGTGTCTCCAGGAACAAGACAGAGCTGGGTTGTTCCGCCACCACACTCACCATAAGCGGCTGGCAGGGAACACAGGCGTAGGTCTCTGCAAACATCTGTCCCGGCTGCAAGGTGGAGAGAATGCTGGTATTGCCCCAGAAGTCATCTCTCTGTATCCGCACACTGCCATTCAGCACCATGCCCATGGCAGTGACATGGTCTCCGGCATGATAGATGATCTGCCCTTTTGCATAGGTTTGTTCCCTGGCCCGCAGGCACCCCAGCATAGAGGAGATATCCTGGGCATCCATATCACGAAATAGCGGGGTATGCGTCAAAAAGGTCAGATCCATCTGGTTCCCTCCCGGCGTGTTCAGTGATGCTCTTATTGTAAGCGTTGGAGCAAATTACGTCAACCGTATTGCAGAGAGGCCAACGCTCAGGTATAATATGGCTTGTCTATTTTTCCCGGAGGAGTGGCCCATATGATTCAATTTCAGCATTTTAACTTCAATGTACTGGATCTGAACAAAAGTCTGGAATTTTACCGCAACGCCTTGGATCTGTCCCCCGTGCGGGAGCATCTTGCCCAAGACGGTTCCTTCAAACTGGTTTACCTGGGCGATGGCCAGAGCGACTTCACTCTAGAGTTGACCTGGCTGCGGGATCGCACAGAGCCCTACAATTTAGGAGAGTGCGAGTTTCATCTGGCTTTTGTCACCGATGACTACGAAAACCTTCACGCCCGCCACCAAGAGATGGGGTGCATCTGCTACGAAAACCCCGCCATGGGCATCTACTTTATCTCTGATCCTGACGGCTATTGGATAGAAATTGTTCCCAGTGCAAAGTAAGTACCACCCCCAACAAGGCTGGAAGCCCTGTTGGGGGTAAGTTTTTATTTATCGTTTTCCATCGAAGGCAGGGTTGGTCAAGTAGATGTTTTTCTGATCCATACGCTCTTTGGCCCGGTAGATGGCTTCTCCAAAGCGTTGGAAGTGGACGATCTCCCGCTCCCGAAGGAATCGGATTGCGTCGTTGACATCGGGATCATCAGACATACGCAGAATGTTGTCATAGGTCACTCGGGCCTTTTGCTCAGCTGCCAGATCCTCGGTGAGATCGGCAATGATATCGCCCTTCACCCCAATACCTGCGGCATTCCAGGGTGAGCCGGAAGCGGCTGTGGGATACACCCCGGTGGTATGGTCAAGGAAGTAGGGGGCAAATCCGCCCTCCCGTAGTTGCTCTTGGGTCAGGTTCCGGGTCAGCTGGTAAACGATGGTGCCGATCATCTCCAGGTGTCCCAACTCCTCGGTCCCTACATCGGGGTCAAAATGACACCCGACAAAGTCAAGGGACAGGCTGCCGTTGCATACAAGAGAGGAGGGGGGTCTCATTTATGAAGGCAAAATTTGTTCAACTCCATCACATCACATATAACGGCCCTGCAATGCCAGATCGTTACCCAGCATTTCTTCATACACTCCAGGCCGGGCTGCTTTTGGCATTGAAGGAAAAACAGCTCATAGACAGCAGTCAGTGCACAGCGGTTCTGGAACAGTTAGCGGTGCGGACAGAGAAGGAGAAAAACACATGATATCTGTGGCCAGCTACTGCCGGGTGTCCACAGACAAAGAGGATCAGGCCAATTCCTTCGCTGCCCAGCAACGATATTTCACTCAATACATCTCAGCTCATCCCCAGTGGCAGTTGTACCGAGTATATGCAGACCAAGGCATAACGGGAACCAGTGCCAACAACAGGCCTCAATTCCAACAGATGATACAGGACGCACAGAACAACAAATTTCAAATGATTCTCACCAAGGAAGTCAGTCGGTTTTCTCGCAATCTTCTCGACACCATCGCATATACCAGAATGTTAAAATCCCTGGGAATCTTTGTTATCTTTCTCACCGACGGCATCAATACACAAGAACCTGACGCCGAGCTCAGGCTGTCCATTATGGCCTCCATTGCCCAGGAGGAGAGCCGGAAAACCTCCGCTCGGGTTAAATGGGGCCAAACTCGTCAAATGGAGCGGGGGGTTGTATTTGGTCGTTCCATGTTGGGTTATGATGTAACGGGTGGAAAAATCTTCGTCAACCCCGCCGGAGCGCAGCTGGTACAGCGTATTTTCCATATGTATGGGGTGGAAAAGTTGAGCACAACTCAAATCGCCCGCACGTTAAGCCAAGAAGGAGTCCATACATGTTCTGGGAACCCACATTGGCATCCCAGTTACATCATCAAAATTCTAAAAAACGAGAAGTATGTGGGGGACTTAATACAAAAGAAAAGCTACACGCCTGACTACCTCACACATCAGAAAAAATCGAATCACGGGGAGGAGCCCCTGATTACACTTAGAAATCACCATACCCCCATCATCTCCAGAGCGTTATGGACTCAAGTGCAGCAAGAGATCAAGCGCCGAGGAAAGCGAGCCCAATCCAGTCATTCCGTCCACCATACACTGTCCGGCAAAATCATATGTGGAGCTTGCGGCAAGCCCTTCGTTGCCCGTCAAAGAAGAGCCGCCAACGGAAGTGTGAGTCTGCGCTGGAGCTGTGCCACCGCTGCCCGGTTCGGTTCGGCAGAGAGCTCCGGCGGGTGCAGCATCGGCAGGTTGCTGCGGGACGATGATGCCAAGCAAATGGTGGTTCAAGCTCTTGCATCGTTAGAACTGAACCAAGAAGCCATAGTTTCCAGCATCACAGCCCTAATGGGGAAGATGTCCGAACCTGCCACTCTGGCGCAATGGCAGGCCGAGAAAATCCACCTGTGCAACAAAAAAGAAGCAGTGATGGATGCCTATTTTTCCGGCAACATCACCGCAGAGGAAATGCAGAAGATGAAAGCCAAATACCAACGCCAAATAGATGTTATTCAAGATAGACTTGATCATCAAAGCCAGGTAGAGAGCCACGTTCTTATGCGGAAAGCCATGCAAGAGGCCGCATCTATCTTGGCTGGAGAGATAGAGAGCGACGCATGGTTCAAAACATTGGTGGACTCCATAACCGTCTACCCAGACCGTCATTTGGAATTAAGGCTGTGCCAGTTGCCCCACATTTTTTATTTTCAGGATGAAATTCGTTGACTGACCTTGTTGGCATCACTCAGCCGGGATATAATGGAGCTATCCATACCAGAAGGAGTGAGCCTGTGGACACCGCCATTGTACAGCAACTTTTCGCTTTGCAAGATTCGTCTTATCGGCAATTTCAATGTAATCTGATGCCCACTGTCCATCCCAATACGGTGATTGGTGTGCGAATGCCTGCCCTGCGTCGGATGGCCAAAGAATTGCAAGGCACCCAGGAAGGGGAGACTTTTCTCTCTCAACTCCCCCACACCTATTATGAAGAAAACAACCTACATGGACTTTTGGTATGCGGAAAATCAGATTACAATGAAACGGTTTTAGAGTTAAATCGCTTCTTACCCTATGTGGATAACTGGGCCACCTGTGATCTGTTAGTTCCAAAATCCTTCAGAAGGCATCCAGAGCCATTGCCTATGCAGGTGTGGCAGTGGCTGCAAGCAGAACACACCTATACTGTGCGCTTTGGACTGGGCGTCCTGTTGCATTTTTATCTTGATGACTGTTTCCACCCCAAATATCTGGAGTGGGCTGCCCAGGTGCATCAGGATGGATACTATGTGCAGATGATGACGGCCTGGTACTTTGCCGAGGCCCTGATCAAGCAGCCTCAGGCTGCCATGCCTTATCTGTTAGAACACCGCCTCTCACGCTGGATTCACAACAAAACCATTCAAAAAGCGGTGGAGAGTTATCGGATTCATCCAGAGCAAAAAATCTATTTGCGCACACTTCGTAGAAAATAACAGCTCTCCATTTATGGCATATGTCAAAAATATATTGACATATGCCACAAACCGTTTTAGGATAGAAGGGCAGGAGGGATGCCTATGCCACGACCAACAAAATGCAGGCGGGTGTGCCACTATCCCCATATCATGAAGTTTAACCCTGCCACCAATGAAAAGGGGAAACACCCAGTCATTCTGACCCTAGACGAATATGAGACCATTCGCCTCATTGACCAGGAGGGAATGTCTCAGGAGCAGTGTAGCCAACAAATGCAGGTAGCTCGCACCACGGTACAGAAGATATACGGCAACGCAAGAAAGAAGTTGGCGGATGTTCTGGTGCTTGGATTACCGCTGCGCATTGAAGGCGGGGATGTACAGCTGTGTGACGGAATATCCAATGGATGTATCCAATCTAGCTGTTTTAAGCGTCATTTTCACACACAATATCAAAAACCAGAAGGAGATGCTGTTATGAGAATTGCAGTTACATACGAAAACGGGGAAATTTTTCAGCACTTTGGCCACACCAAGCAGTTTAAGGTGTATGACATTGTAGATGGAGCTGTGAAAAACGCCCAGGTGGTAGACACCAACGGAAGTGGCCACGGCGCCCTTGCGGGTATTCTCCATGCTCTGCAGGCGGATACACTCATCTGCGGTGGCATTGGCGGGGGCGCACAAGCGGCTTTGGCAGCAGCCAACATCAAGCTCTATGGTGGAGTGTCTGGCAGTGCTGACCAAGCCGTAGAAGCGCTTTTGGCTCAAAATCTGACCTATGATCCCAATGTGAAGTGCAGTCACCACGGGGAGCATCACCATCATGAGCACACCTGCGGAGATCACGGCTGCGGCAGTCACCACTGCTCTCACGAATAATCATGTTTGCCATTTATTCTTTTCCCTGTGGTTCGTTCCGCATTGAGGAGGGGGACGGATTTATCGTCTCCCTCACTGCGGTGCAGGCTCAGCCATCGCATCACGGGACACCCACTCCGCTCACAGACAATTTGGCAAATCAAATGTGGGAATACTTTCAGGGCCACCGCAAAAGTTTTGATGTTCCCTATCTGTTGCACGGCACTCCGTTCCAAGAGAAGGTATGGAAAGCCCTGTGTCAAATTCCCTATGGCCAGACCCGCAGTTACCGGGATATCGCTCAATATGTAAACAGCCCCCGCGCCTATCGGGCTGTGGGAATGGCCAACCATCGCAATCCCCTGATGTTGCTTGTGCCATGTCATCGGGTCATCGGAGCGGACGGCTCTTTGGGCGGCTACGCAGGCGGAATTACATTAAAGCAATATTTACTAGACCTGGAAAAATCATATGAATCAAAGACCCAGTGATGAGAAAACTCATCACCGGGCATTTTGTTCACAGTTTATCCCTAGACTTAGGCACTAAAACGAGATACACTGAACCCATCACAAATGAAAGGGGAGGAAAACCCCAATGAAGATTTTGCTTCGTGCCGTCAAAATCACAGCGTGTGTTTTGGTGGTCTGCATGGTGGTGGGTCTGATCTCCGTTCTGGCCATCAACGGAAGAGTGGTGTCTGTAGGAAAGGAGCGGCTACTAACCGCCCAGCAGGCGGCTGAACTGGACGATGTAGACTGCATTCTGGTTTTAGGGTGTGGTGTCAAAGCCGACGGTACTCCGAGCCTGATGTTACAGGACCGTCTAGAACGAAGCCTCCAACTCTATCAGCTGGACGTAGCGCCAAAGCTGTTGATGAGCGGAGACCATGGACGCCAGGACTACGATGAAGTAGGCACCATGAAGGAATTTGTCGTAGATGCGGGTGTCCCGTCCTCTGACGTGTTCATGGATCACGCTGGATTCTCAACTTACGAAAGTATGTACCGAGCCAAGGATGTGTTTCAAGCTGGCAAGATTGTCATCGTGTCCCAGGAGTACCACCTGTATCGTGCCATTTATATTGCTCAAGCCCTGGGTTTGGATGCCTATGGCGTTGCAGCTGACGGAGAAGATTACGCAGGACAGTGGGGGAGAGATGTCCGGGAAGTCTTAGCCCGGGTAAAGGATTTCTTCACTTCCATTTGGAAGCCTCAACCCACCTATTTAGGGGATGCGATTCCTGTGAACGGAAATGGGGATATCACCAACGATACCACAGCATGAGCAAAAAGGAGCGGGACGCACCAGCGAGGAGCCCCGCTCCTTTTGACGTCCCACAAAAAAATTATAAAAAATCGAAAATTCCTCTTGCATTTTCATTTTCTGTGTGCTAGTATATTTAAAGTCGATTGACCGAAAAACAATATATCCGGGTGTGGCGAAGTTTGGTATCGCGCTTGACTGGGGGTCAAGAGGCCGCAGGTTCAAGTCCTGTCACTCGGACCAAGCAGAGTATTCGTAGCAGTTACGAGTACTCTGTTTTTTTATTATTTAGTGAACCTGCGGCCTCTTGGTGCCGTCAGGCACATAAAATCCGCCGCCCTATGGCGCACAGAGCGTCAGCTCTGGGGGCCATAGGTTCAAGTCCTGTCACTCGGACCAAGCAGAGTATTCGTAGCAACTACGAGTACTCTGTTTTTTATTATTTAGTGAACCTGCGGCTTCTTGGTGCCGTCAGGCACATAAAATCCGCCGCCCTATGGCGCACAGAGCGTCAGATCGGGGGCGAGGTGTCATATTGACCCTTCTGTCCCTATATCGGTTAGGAGACCTTTCAGCTCGGGCCAGGGCATGGAATACCGCTGACTGAGGTAACGCAGAGAGGCGCCAAGTTCCCCGTCCGGGCCGCCGTATTGGCTGATGATGAGAGCTGCCAGCTTCGGGTTCGTATTCTTAATCCGTACCGGGTACTGCAGTTTCTTCTCATAGACAAACATTAGCGGGCACCTCCTTCTTGACGAAACTCCCAGGGCCATGGATCGTTCAGCCAGGTGTATTGATCCTGGTTTGCTGCGGCCTGCTTGGTGAGCGGGCCGTACATGGCCTCATAACGGCGACGGCCTTCCTGGGCCAATTTGCCGTACTCCCGGAACAGTTCAAAAGCCTCTTTGTCATCCGGGTGAGTATCCAAATATAACCCCAGCTCCAACATCACGAAATTCAGTGCCTGCAGCTCCAAGGCGCCGGTTTGAGCTGGGGTAGTGGCCACCGTATTGATTTGAAACGGCAAATTCAATCCGGGAAACAGCGTGCCGTTGGCCAACGCATCCTGCTGGGAATAGGTCTGGCTCCCAGACTGCTGAAACGGGACATAAGGAACTGCCAGCGGCGCACAAGAGGGAAGTGTGCCTTGCCCATCGCCGCAGATTCGTTTATTTGCTTCACTCATATTCAAAAGGGTTTCCTCCTTTATAAGCCTGGCATCCTGTGCCGCTCCATCCTATGCTGCTCGACATCCCATTGTCCACCTGGGAAAACTTCATATTGAAATTTTGTGAATGGTGTGGTATACTGTCATCAACTAAGCAGAATGGAGGGATATCCATGACTCACGTCAAGACTCTCAATGGTGCTACCCTGAAGCAGAGCGCTGCCCACGGTGGCTGCGGCGAGTGCCAGACCTCTTGCCAGTCCGCTTGCAAGACTTCCTGCACTGTCGCCAATCAGAAGTGTGAGAACAATCACTAAGCATTGATTAGACACCGGAAAGGGTGGGCCTGGTCCCACCCTTTTTCTGTGTGTTTGGAGGAGAACTATTATGGTACATACTTTTCGCTGTTTGGATGCAAATATCGCCGTGGATGTGAATAGCGGTGCTGTGCATGTGTTGGATCAGACCGCCTACGATCTGCTGTCCCTGCTGGATGCCCCCATGGGGGAACACTGCCCAGATGAAGTAGCAGCCAAACTTCCCCAATATGACCGTGAAACCCTAAACTGCGCTTGGGAGGATCTCTACCAGCTTCAGCAGGAGGGATTGCTCTTTACTGACGACAGCTACATCGATCCCGAGGCCGCCGTTCTCATGCAGAAGGACGCCCCCGTCAAAGCTCTGTGTCTCCACGTGTCCCACGACTGCAACCTGCGCTGCAAGTACTGCTTTGCATCCACAGGGGACTTCGGCACCGGCCACCGGATGACCATGAATGTGGAGACAGCCAAGAAAGCCATTGATTTTGTCATTGCACGCTCCGGAAAGCGCCGCAACATCGAGGTGGATTTCTTCGGCGGTGAGCCGCTCATGGCAATGGATACTGTCAAGGCCACCGTGGACTATGCTCGCTCTCTGGAGAAAGAGCACAACAAGAATTTCCGCTTTACCATCACCACCAACGGTATTTTACTGGACGATGAGAACATCGCATACATCAACGAGAATATGTCCAATGCCGTGCTCTCCCTGGATGGACGCCCCGAGGTCAACGACAATATGCGTCCCACCATCAATGGCAAGGGCAGCTATGACGTCATCCTCCCCAAGTTTCAGAAGCTGGTAGCCGGACGAGGTGACAAGGATTACTACTTGCGTGGAACTTTCACCCGCAACAACCGAGACTTTGCCAAGGATGTCATTCACATTGCCGACCAGGGCTTCCGTCACGTGTCTGTGGAACCCGTAGTGGGCGATGCTAAGTATGACTACACCTTCAAAGAAGAGGACTTGCCCGGCATCCTGGAGGAGTACGAGAACCTGGCCCGGGAACTGCTGAATCGGGACGACATCAATTTCTTCCATTTTAATGTTGACTTGACCCAGGGTCCCTGCGTCATAAAGCGGATGCGCGGCTGCGGCGCAGGCTGCGAGTACGTGGCCATCACCCCCGACGGGGACATCTATCCCTGTCACCAGTTTGTGGGCAAAGAGGAGTACAAGCTGGGCAACGTGTATGACAACACCTTTGACATGGATATCTCCCGGAAGTTTGCTGGACTGAACATCTACACCCGTCCCGACTGTAAGGACTGCTGGGCCCGCTTCTATTGCAGCGGTGGCTGTTCTGCCTCCAATCTGGAGGTAAACGGGGATATGATGATCCCCAACCGCTTTGGCTGTGATATGCAGCGCAAGCGTCTGGAGTGCGCCATTGCCATGAAGGCTCACAAGGCTGGCATGGTATAATCCTTTACACCTCTTGACAGCCGCCCCTGCTTTTGCCGGGGTGGCTGTTTTTTGCATAAGGGCCGTGTTGCTGCATACAGTTGCAAGAGGTGATAAATATGCTGCATCCCAAGCGATTGCATGTGGTGCGCTCAGTGCGCAATCAATCCAAAAAGCAGGCAAAAAGCCCGTTTCTCCCCCTGTGCCTCTTTTTTCTCATTGGTGCACTGCTTGGGAGTGCATTTGCAGTCTTAGGCGGCAGTCACCCACAGTTGGCTGAGCGTCTGACCGCATTTTTCCAATCAGCTGTCCAAAATGGAGCTCCCAGCGTATCCCTGTGGGCTACGGTCTGGGAGGCAATCTGCTGGCCTCTGCTTCTCATCTTATTTAGCTTTGGCCCGCCGGGTGTGATTGGAATTCCCTGTGTGTTTCTAGTTCGAGGCTTCTTGCTTAGCTATGCCTGCTCCAGCTTTGTGGCAATGTTTGGACTAACCGGCTTGGGATGGAACGTGGTGATTTTCGGGATCTCCGCACTGTTTTTGCTTCCTGTTCTTCTTTGTGTGGGGCACTGGGCCTTTTCCAACGCCTGTAAGCAGTGCTTCCCTCAAGAGGCATCCCCATCCCATCTTCCTTCCAGTCCCATACTTGTGTACTGTGGGATTCTGTTGGTTTTATTCATCTTTCTTCAGAGCCAAGTGTTGCCTATGTGGCTGCCGAAGCTGTGTGAAAAACTGTTGTCCATGCACTGAGCTACCATTCGAAACTTCTGAGGCACTGGTCATTTTCCTTGCGGAAATAAGCAAATTATGATACAATAGTTCGAGTAGATTCACCAGGCAGGAGGGTTCTGGATTGCGAATTTTAGGAATTGACCCAGGTTATGCCATTATGGGGTTCGGCCTGATCGACGCTCTGCCTGGAAAGCAGAGATTGGTAGCCTGCGGTGCCATTAACACGCCTGCCGGTGTGAGGCTCCCCGCCCGACTGTGGCAGATCGCCACAGACCTTGAAGAACTTATTGGGCAATTTCACCCCGAAGTTCTAGCCATCGAAGAGTTATTTTTCAATCAGAATGTCACAACTGGTATCGGGGTAGCACAAGCCAGAGGCGTGATTCTCATGACTGCCGAAAAATGCGGGCTTCCCGTTATGGAGTACAACCCCTCCCAGGTCAAACAAGCTGTGGTAGGGTATGGGAAGGCAGAAAAAAAGCAGGTAATGGAAATGACTCGTAAACTGCTTAGGCTTTCCCATGTGCCCAAGCCCGATGACGCAGCAGATGCAGTGGCTATCGCCCTGTGCCACGCCCGGAGCTGCACCTCACGATTGTCTCAGCGAGCCATCAACCACACCTAAGGAGCAAGCCATGTTTTACTATCTCAATGGAACCGTGGCCCATATCGGGCCCTATTTAGCCGTCATTGACTGCGGCGGTGTCGGATACGCCTGCCGCACCACCAACTACACACTTTCCAGCCTAACCAAAGGAGCACAGGCCAAGCTCTACACGTACCTTCATGTACGGGAAGATGTCTTCGAACTGTATGGATTTTCCTCAGAAGGGGAGTTGTCCAGCTTCCAAATGCTGCTGGGGGTTTCCGGCGTAGGGCCAAAGGCCGCTCTGGCCATTCTATCCTCCACCACCCCTGAGGGTCTGGCTATGGCCATTGTCTCGGAGAATGAAAAAGCGCTGACCTGCGCCCCCGGCATTGGCAAAAAAATTGCTCAGCGAATCATTTTGGAGCTGAAAGACAAGTTGGCCAAGGGTCAACTCACCTCCGGTAACGGGGAGACCTTCTCCGGCGGTGTTACCATCATTCCCGAGAACAAGACCAGCGAAGCTTCTGCTGCGCTGGCTGTACTGGGTTACAGCCAGCCCGAGATCACCGCTGCATTGAAGGGACTGGATTTGGACCAGCTCTCTCTGGAGCAGATCATCAAGCAGGCACTCAAACGCATGGTGCGGTCATGACTGCCACGAGGTGTTAGAATATGAGCATCGACTTTTCCAATCACGAATACGAGGAGGACTCATTCCAGCCCTTGGTGAGCACTTCTCTCACATCAGCGGACGAGGGCGAATCCACTCTCCGCCCCCAAACCTTGGATCAATACATTGGGCAGTCCAAAGCCAAGGGAAATTTGGAAGTGTTCATCCAAGCCGCAAAAATGAGAGGGGAACCTTTGGATCACGTATTGCTTCACGGCCCTCCGGGTCTGGGCAAGACCACCCTCAGCGGCATCATCGCCAATGAGATGGGGGTGCAGATTCGTATCACTTCCGGCCCTGCCATTGAAAAACCAGGCGATTTGGCGGCACTACTGACCAATCTCCAGGAAAACGATATTCTGTTTGTGGACGAGATCCATCGGCTCAACCGCTCCGTGGAGGAAATTCTATATCCCGCCATGGAGGATTATGCCATTGATATTATCATCGGCAAAGGTCCTTCCGCCAACTCGATTCGTTTGGATTTGCCCAAGTTTACCCTGATTGGGGCCACTACCCGGGCAGGTCAGCTATCTGCCCCTTTGCGTGACCGTTTTGGCGTCACGTTACGCCTGGAACTGTATACCCCCCAGGAGCTGAGCCAAATTGTCACCCGTTCTGCCGGGATTCTCAATGTCCCTATTGAGCCGGAGGGTGCCATGGAAATTGCCCGCCGCAGCCGTGGCACCCCTAGAATTGCTAACAGAATGCTGCGCCGTGTGCGGGATTTTGCACAAGTGACCGCTGGAGGCGTCATCACCCAATCTGTTGCTGATCGCGCACTCCAGGCTCTGGAAATTGACCACCTGGGCTTGGATCAGACTGACCGCCGGATGCTGATGAGTATCATCGAGAATTACGCCGGCGGTCCTGTGGGCCTGGATACGCTGGCTGCTACCATCAACGAGGAGTCCGTCACGCTGGAGGATGTGTATGAACCATATCTGATGCAGTTGGGATTTCTCACCCGTACTCCTAGAGGTCGATGTGTCACCGCAAAGGCCTATCAGCATCTGGGTTTATCCGTCCCAAAAAGCGACGAAATGGAACAACTTTCCTTTTGATTTCCCATAGTTCTCTCTTGACCACAAACCGTTTTTAGATTTTGCATAAAAATCATTGACATTTGCGTCGGTTTGTGATAAAAGTAAACAAGGTTACAATATGAAACACTTTAATGCGTTGACAACAGAATATTCTGATGAGGCACTTTGTGCGAAAGCCCAGACTGGCAGTTTGGATGCAGAGGAGGAGTTGGTTCTCCGATACCAAAGGCAAGTACGGATGTGTGCACGTCCTTATTTTTTGGCTGGTGGTGACAGTGAGGACCTGATCCAAGAGGCTATGTTTGGCCTGATTAAGGCCATCCGGGAGTTTGACCCCAGTCGGGATATCCAATTTCGCACCTTTGCAGATGTGTGCATCCGCAACCGGATTCGATCTGCCATCGTCTCTGCTTCCAGAGGCAAGCACATGCCCTTGAATGACAGCGTTCCCTACGATTCCATGATGGTTGAAAGTGATTGCAGCCCGGAAGAGCTGTATATTTCCAGAGAGGAAGAAGCGGAACGGATGACACAGCTCAGAAAGTGTTTGTCTTGTCTTGAACAGCAAGTTTTGACTCTGTTTCTCCAAGGACTTTCTTATCAGGACATCAGTTGCCATGTCGGTCGCTCAGTAAAGTCTGTGGACAATGCTGTACAGCGGATTCGGCGAAAGGTTGCCCCATATTATGGCGATTTCAGCAAAGGCTGACGCAAATATTACAGTCCCAGCAGTGGCTTTCCCCGATACTGGGCATCAAAAGAGAGGGTATTTCCATGTACGAAGACAAGACTTTAGTTTGCAAAGAGTGTGGCCAGGAATTCGTGTTCACCGCCGGTGAGCAGGAGTTCTATGCTGAGCGTGGCTTCCAGAACGAGCCCCAGCGCTGCAAGTCCTGCCGTGACGCTCGCAAGGCTGCCGCCCGTGGCCCCCGTGAGTACTTCACTGCCACCTGCGCCGCTTGTGGCCGTGAGGCAAAGGTTCCTTTTGAGCCCAAGTCCGACCGTCCTGTTTACTGCAGCGAGTGCTTCGCCAAGATGCGTGAAGAGGGCTAATCCTTTTTATCCCCTGATGCGTTAACCGGGGCTGCCTATGTGGCAGCCCCGGTTTTCTTTGTCCATTTTACACCAACCTTTTTCTGCTCATCCCTTGTTCCCACTTTGGAACTGTGATATAATGTTATCGTCTATGAGACGCATTTTCTACATATTTCATTCCTGAAACAGGTGGGGGAACAGACCGCAAGTACCTCTGCCCACATACAACAAGGGGGTTCTTTTCACTGTGAACAAATCAATTTATGAAAGTCCTCTCTCGTCTCGCTATGCCAGTGATGAGATGCAGTACATTTTCTCACCGGACAAGAAGTTTTCCACCTGGCGCAAGCTTTGGGTGGCCCTGGCCCGAGCCGAGATGGAATTAGGCCTGCCCGTCACCCAGGAACAGGTTCAGGAGATGGAAGCGCACCTAACTGACATTGACTATGATCTTGCCGCCCAGAAAGAGAAGGAGCTGCGCCACGACGTGATGGCTCATATCCACACCTTCGGCACCTTGTGTCCCAAGGCCATGCCCATCATCCATCTGGGCGCCACCAGCTGCTATGTGGGCGACAACACCGACATTATCATCATGCGGGAAGGCCTGATGTTGGTACGCGACAAGCTGGTACGTGTGCTCTCCAATCTGTCTGAGTTTGCCACCAAGTACAAGGCACTGCCCACCCTGGGCTTTACCCATTTTCAGGCTGCTCAGTTAGTCACCGTAGGTAAGCGTGCCACTCTGTGGATGAATGAGCTGCTCATGGATTTGGATGAGATCGAGTACCGCATCTCCACCCTCAAGCTGCTGGGCTGCAAGGGCACCACCGGAACTCAAGCCTCCTTCCTGGAGCTGTTTGAGGGCGACCACGAGAAGTGCAAGGAACTGGATCGCCGCATTGCCAAGGAGATGGGTTTCGAGGCCTCCGTACCTGTGTCTGGCCAGACCTATTCCCGCAAAGTGGATTCTGCTGTACTCTCCACCTTGGCTGGAATCGCTCAGTCTGCCAGCAAGTTTGCAACTGATGTTCGTCTGCTTTGCCACCTCAAGGAGGTGGAGGAGCCATTTGAAAGCAAGCAGATCGGTTCTTCTGCCATGCCTTACAAGCGTAACCCCATGCGTTGTGAGCGTATCTGTGCTCTGGCCCGCTATGTGATGGCTGATGTGATGAACCCCATTGTCACTGCAGCTTCTCAGTGGTTTGAGCGCACTTTGGACGATTCCGCCAACAAGCGCATCTCTGTGCCCGAGGCATTCCTGGCCGTAGACGCTATTTTGAACATCTATGAAAATGTCTCTGCCGGACTTGTGGTGCATGAAAAGGTCATTGAAAAGCACATTCTGGAGGAACTGCCCTTCATGGCCAGCGAGAACATTATGATGGATGCTGTGAAGAAGGGCGGAGACCGTCAGGAACTCCATGAGCGCATCCGTGTTCACGCCCTGGAGGCTGGTCACAATGTGAAGGATCTGGGTCTGAACAACAATCTCATTGATCTTATCGCAGAAGATCCTCTCTTCGGCATGAGCAGGGAGGAGCTGGTGGCTCACATGGAGCCCTCTCGTTATATCGGCCGTTGCCCCCAGCAGGTGGAGGACTTCATCGCAGAGTTCATCACCCCTGTGCTTGAGTCCCATGCCCAGGCACTGACCGGAGGCCATACCGAGCTCAAGGTTTAATCACATCAATTTCGTATTTTGGGAGGAACGAACATGGATACTGCAGTACATCGTATCGGCGTATTTACCAGCGGTGGAGATGCTCCCGGCATGAATGCCGCCATCCGAGCCGTTGTCAGAACTTCTCTGCACATGGGCATCGAGTGTATCGGCATTCGAAGAGGCTATCACGGACTGATCAACGGAGACTTTACCCGTCTGGATTTTGAAAGCGTCAGCGATATCTCCCGCCGTGGCGGTACCATCTTGTACTCCGCTCGCAGCTTGGAGTTTAAGGAAGAGGCTGGGCGCAACAAGGCTCTGGCCACCTGCAAACTTCTGGGCCTGGATGCCTTGGTAGGTATTGGTGGCGACGGTACATTCCGTGGTCTGCTCACACTGGCTGATAGCGGAATCTCTGTGATCGGTATTCCCGGTACCATTGATAACGACATCGCTTGCTCTTCTTACACCGTAGGGTATGACACCGCCTGTAACACCGCTTTGGAGAGTATTGACCGTCTCCGTGACACCATGAAGTCCCACGAGCGTTGCTCCGTGGTTGAGGTCATGGGTCATCGGGCTGGGCACCTGGCTGTGGCCGTAGGAATCTCCTGCGGTGCCACCGTTGTGCTGGTTCCCGAGCAGCCTGTGGACTTCCAGCGGGATGTCATTACCCCCATTCGTCAGGCTCGTCTGGGCGGTCGTACCCACTTCATGGTCATCGTGGCCGAGGGCGTTCCCGGCGGTGGCTATGGCGTTGCCCAGCAAATCAAAGAATACACCGCTCTGGATACCCGTGTCACCGTATTGGGTCATGTTCAGCGTGGTGGTTCTCCCACTGCTCGTGACCGTATGGTGGCCACGAACATGGGATATCACGCCGTGCGTCTGCTGGCAGAAGGAAAGACCTGCCGAGTGGTTGCTATGGAAGGTGATAATATCATTGACTATGATATCACCGAAGCCCTGGGCATGAAAAAGGAGATCGACGAGTACAGCTTGTCTATGCTCCGCGATCTTACCGGTGTACATGGCTGATTTTTAAGTCTAGAATAAAAAACGAGGTCCCTGTTGGGACCTCGTTTTTTTATTCGAAAGGATATCGAATCCCCATTTGCCGACGTGCCTCGTCCATCACTTCCATCATGTGTATGGTCTCCTCATGAGGCATAGAGGGACATTCCAGCTTTCCGTCCACGATACAGGCTACCGTCTCCATCACCTCGTATTCGTAGCCTGTCAGCTGCTTGGGACATTCCTGATGTTGTACCAGCTGATACTTGGAGTCATAGACTGAAATAGACTGAGGATTATTGATGTTTTCCACCACAACAAATCCTCTTGTCCCGTAAATAACACCCATACGGTCAGACACACAGTTAGCCCCTGCATTGAGAACTGCCATTTTCCCATCCTCCCAGATGAGAGTCATGCTGTCATTGAGATCAACGCCCTTATCCGACTTGGTGCATACAGCCCGGATCTTGGCTCCACTGCCGAACACCATCTCAGCGAAGTTCAGAGGATAAATGCCCACATCCAGCAGAGCACCTCCAGCCAGAGCCGGCTCCACAATTCTCTCTTTTCCCATGATCTCATATCCCAGATTAGCAGTGAGCATTTTCGGTTTACCAATGATGCCGGAGTGTACAGTTTGGAAAATCATCTCCCGCATAGGCTGATATCTGGTCCAGATGGCTTCGGTAAGCAGCAGTCCCTTATCTCTGGCGCACCGGAGCATCTCCTGGGCCTGCTGGGCATTAACCGCAAACGCCTTTTCACACAACACGTGTTTCCCATGTTCCAGGCACATCATCACATGCTTATAATGGTGGGAGTGGGGGGTAGCCACATATACCAGCTGAACTGCGTCGTCACGCAGCATATCCTCATAGCTGCCATAGGCTGTTCTAACTCCAAAACGCTGGGCGAATTTCTCCGCTCGCTCCAGGTCTCTGGCTGCAACGGCATAAAGCTCTACGTGGCACATCCCACTCACATTCATCTGGGAAATGGTATCCGCCATTTTTTCGGCGATGCTTCCTGCGCCCAAGATGGCAAAACGTATCATCTGCTCCAACTCCATTCCAATATCGTCGAATATAAAAAATGATGAGGAATTACATTGCTGTAATTCCTCATCATCATAGCACAAAGCAGGGAAGAGGTCTAGGCTTACTTGCTGGCCAGAACCTTCTTCAGACGAGCGAAGCGGGGCAGACCGTGCTCAGTGGCGCGGGTGTTCTCACCCTGGATCAGGGGCAGGGCATAGTCAATGAAGCCCTGGTTGATGCCGTTGCCAGCCTCGTTGATCCACTCCAGGGGCACCTTCTTCTCGAAGTTGGCCACCTCAGAGAGGTTGAACAGCTTGGTCTTGCACTCATAGCCGTTCTCACGGGAGCACTCGAAGCCCACCATCTTGTCGGTCTCGCCGGCCACAGCAGCCTCCACGGCGGTCTTACCAGCCAGGAAGGACTCCTGAATGTCGGTCTGAGAAGCCAGGTGAGCGCCGCAACGCTGCAGCAGGGACAGCTCAATGCCACGAACCTTGGCACCAGTGCGCTCCTTGACGATGTTAGCCAGCATAGCAGCCAGGCCACCCAGCTGAGCGTGACCGAAACCGTCGGTGGCAGAGGTCTTAGCCTCGGAGACAAAAGAGCCGTCAGCATAGTGGATGCCCTCGGAGACAGCCACGATGCAGTTGCCGTTCTTCTCGTAGATGGAAGTCACATCGGCCAGGAACTTGTCCATGTCGAAGTCCACCTCGGGAACGTAAATCAGGTTGGGAGCGCAGCCCACCACGCCAGCCAGAGCAGCAGCAGCGGTCAGCCAGCCAGCGTGACGACCCATGATCTCGATGATGGTGACCATGCCGGTATCGTACACACGGGCATCCTTGTACACCTCAGCGCAGGAAGTAGCAATGTACTTGGCAGCGGAGGCGAAGCCAGGGCAGTGGTCGGTGCCGAACAGGTCGTTGTCGATGGTCTTGGGCACGCCCATGACGCGGCACTCATAGCCAGACTTGGCCATGAAGCGGCTGACCTTGGAGCAGGTGTCCATGGAGTCGTTACCGCCGTTGTAGAAGAAGTAACGCACGTCGTACTTCTTGAAGATCTCCAGAATGCGCTTGTAGTCAGTGTCGTCCACATCGGGATCGGCGATCTTATAGCGGCAGGAGCCCAGCTCGGAAGAGGGAGTGTTCAGCAGCAGCTCCAGCTCGTGAGCATCTTCCTGGCTCATGTCGTACAGGCGATCGTTGAGAACGCCCTTGATGCCGTGGGCAGCGCCGTACACAGCAGTGATGTTGGGGTTATCCAGAGCGGTGCGAATGACACCATATGCGCTGGCATTGATCACGGAGGTGGGGCCACCGGACTGACCAATGATACATGCGCCTTTCAGTTGAGACATGGTTTGAATCCTCCTAATGTTGTAATGAGCTCAATTAGGCCTTGCCGTCGCAGCCCAGGACGTTGATCAGCTTGTGCTTGACCAGCTCCTTGATGTTGGCACGGGCGGGCTTCAGGTACTCGCGGGGGTCAAACTTGTCGGGGTGCTCAGCGAAGAACTTACGGATGGTACCGGTCATGGCCAGACGCAGGTCAGAGTCAATGTTGATCTTGCACACAGCGCCGCGGGCGGCCTGACGCAGCTGCTCCTCGGGGATACCAACGGCATCGGGCATCTTGCCGCCGTTCTCGTTGATCATCTTCACGTACTCCTGAGGCACGGAAGAAGAGCCGTGGAGAACGATGGGGAAGCCGGGCAGGCGCTTGACGACCTCGTCCAGGATGTCGAAGCGCAGGGGAGGGGGAACCAGCTCGCCCTTCTCATTGCGGGTGCACTGAGCAGCGGTGAACTTGTAAGCGCCGTGGCTGGTGCCGATGGCGATGGCCAGAGAGTCACAGCCGGTCTTGGCCACGAACTCCTCAACCTCCTCGGGACGGGTGTAGTGAGAGTCCTCGGCAGAAACCTGAACCTCATCCTCCACGCCGGCCAGAGCACCCAGCTCAGCCTCAACCACAACACCGTGGTCGTGAGCATATTCCACAACACGCTTGGTCAGCTCAATGTTCTCAGCGAAGGGCTTGGAAGAAGCGTCGATCATGACGGAGGTAAAGCCGCCGTCGATGCAGCTCTTGCAGATCTCAAAGCTGTCACCGTGATCCAGGTGCAGGCAGATGGGCAGGCCAGTCTCGATGATGGCAGCCTCAACCAGCTTCACCAGGTAGGTGTGGTTGGCGTAAGCACGGGCGCCCTTGGAAACCTGAAGGATCAGGGGAGCGTTAACCTCCTTGGCGGCCTCGGTGATGCCCTGAACGATCTCCATGTTGTTGACGTTGAAAGCACCAATTGCATACCCACCATCGTATGCCTTTTTGAACATCTCGGTAGTATTGACCAGTGGCATTTGAATCAACTCCTTAGTAGAATTAATTGGTCTTGCACCTCATTATTCTAACAGCGTTCACACAAAATTGCAAGGTATCCGGCCATCTTTTTTACGACAAATTATATACATGGCCACCAACGCCTTTGTGCGATGTGACAATGCAGCAGGAGGGAGGTCACTTTTTCTTGCATCGATCCCCCAAAGGGTTGAGCTGGGCAGCCTGACGCATGGCGTCACTGTCCACATGTGTGTAAATTTGGGTGGTATTCAAGTGCTCATGGCCCAGAATCTCCTGCAAGGTACGCACATCTACACCATTCTTTAGCATCAATGTAGCAGCCGTGTGGCGCAGCTTATGGGCCGAATATTTGTCTCGATCCAGACCCGCCTCAGCCAATCGCTTTTTAATCATGAAGTGTACGCCGTCCTTGGTCACTCGCGTCCTGCGACGACTGATAAATAATGCGTAGGGATCCACAGCCGCCGATTGGGAACGGACTGCCAACCAATCATCCAGCGCACTGCGGCAAGCAGCATTGAGAAAAACAAATCGTTCTTTGTTGCCTTTGCCCAGCACTCGCATGCGGTCATCCCGCACATCACTGAGGTTCAGACCCACCAGTTCCGATATTCGCAGACCACAGTTCAAAAACAATGTGATAATGCAAAAATCGCGCTCAGCATTGGCTCCGTCAATGCTGTCCAGCAGTTGAATGCACTCATCTAAAGTTAAAAATCTGGGCAAGGTCTGCCGCTGTCTGGGCGCATCCAACTCCTGAATGGGGTTTTCCGTAAGAACCTTGGCTTTGTTCACCAAATACTTGTAAAATGACCGAATAGAGGCAACTTTTCTGGCCCTGGTAGACGCTTCCAGGCCACAGCCAGCTTGGGGCGCATTGTGATTCTTGGCTCGGCTGCGGCTGAGAAAACTGAGATAGGAATACACATCCGCCAAAGTCACTGCGCGCACCAGAGACACATCCACGTCATCAATCGAAATATCATCTAGCGGCGTGGACCTGGGCACCAGGCCTTTTTCAATTTTCATATACCTCAGAAATGTACGCAAGTCCAAAAAGTATTCGTCCACAGTTTTGGATGAATGACCCTGGATGGTTTCGTGGTAGGCCAGAAAATCCCGCAGCACCGGCGGTGCCTGAGTTTGGTAGTCAATTTTCATCTGATATCACCATGTTTGTATACATAAAGCCAGGCTGTCCGGATGATACTATTGTCGTAAAATTTCCGGGCGCCCCCTACCCTCAACTCAACAAAATTTTAATTTTGTTGAGTTGCTAGTGTTTTCAACCAGGAGCGTCTGGAACATCAGAATTTCTCAATGGGAGGTAAATCTATGAGTCTCATTCCGTGTACCCTCTCCTGTCGCTATCAAACAGATGGCCGGTGCACCCTGTACACCACTGGAACGCAGCCCGTGCGTAATGCAGCACAGGATGACACCGACCATCCCTGTCTCAACTATGTGCCAAAGTCCTCAGACCAGCACCGCAATCGCTTGCCGGATGTTGTGCACCTCAATGAGCTGTAAACCTTCGGGCACCACCAGCTTGCCGCTGTGTCTGGCCGGGATCAGGCATTTGGTAAAGCCCAGCCGCTGAACCTCGCTGAGCCGCTGATTCAACGCATGTACCGCCCGCAGCTCGCCGGTCAATCCCACTTCGCCGATGGCTGCCAGATCGTACGGCACCGGCTTGTCCCGAAAACTGGACGCCAGCGCTACAATCAAGGCCAGGTCTGCGGCAGGCTCTGTGATGCTCAGTCCACCAATGACATTAACGTATACGTCGCAGTTGGACACCATGAGTCCACCACGTTTTTCCAGCACCGCTGAGAGCATCATGGCCCGGTTGTAATCAAACCCGTTGCAGGAGCGCCGGGATGTACCGTAGGCTGACGGAGTGAGCAATGCCTGTGTCTCCGCCAGCACCGGGCGCACCCCCTCCATGACACAGGTGACACAGGAACCCGGGGTGTTCTGCGGGCGGCCTGAGAGCAGCGCCTCTGAGGGGTTGGGCACCTGAGACAGACCCTGATCCCCCATTTCAAACACACCGATCTCATTGGTAGCACCGAAACGGTTTTTCGCTGCCCGCAAGATCCGGTAGGAGTTGTGCTCCTCCCCTTCAAAGTGCAGTACGCAGTCTACCATGTGCTCCAGCACCTTGGGGCCTGCCAAAGAGCCTTCTTTGTTGATATGGCCCACCACAAAAACAGTGATGCCCAGGCCCTTGGCCAAATGCATCAGGGTCATGGTGCACTCTTTCACCTGAGCCACGCTGCCGGGCGAGGAGTTGGACTCACCATTATACACTGTCTGAATAGAGTCCACGATCAAAATATCTGGCTTCTGCTCCTCCACTGCCGCCACCACATCGTCCAAGTTGGTCTCAGAGTAGAGGTAGAGTCCCTGCCCTGAGATACCCAGCCGCTGAGCCCGGAGCTTGATCTGCCGCTCCGACTCCTCGCCCGACACATAGAGCACCGAGGCAAACTGGCACAGGCTGTTGCAGATTTGCAGCATTAAGGTGGACTTGCCGATACCGGGAGCGCCGCCCACCAGTACCAGAGAGCCCTTCACCGCTCCCCCGCCCAGCACCCGATCCAGTTCGCTCATCCCCGTGGGAAATCGAAGCTCATCGGTGGCCTCTACCTCATTCATAGGCCGAGGTTTTCGCAGATTTGAGGTGATGCCACCACTTTTTTTCTTGCTTTCCGTGGCAGCCGCCGGTTGCTCTACAATGGTATTCCAAGCCCCACAAGCCAAACATCTTCCCTGCCATTTTGGAGTCTCGTTGCCGCACTGGGTGCAGTAGTACACAGTTTTATTCTTTGCCATTCAGATTCCTCCTGAGGCTATGTTCATCATTTGTAGTTGGTGGAGGTACGCCCCGGTGATGGCCACAGACAATTTGGTCTGATACCCGTCAGTGAGCAGCAGAGATGCCTCCACCCCATTGCTGAGAAAGCCGCACTCCACCAGCAGGCCGGGACGAGTGATGTGGGAGAACAGGTAAACATTCTCATCCACCTGCTTGGCCTTTTTGGTGTTCGATGGATCCACAATATCTTGCAGCATTTGCTGGGTGTATTCTCCCCACTGCCTTCCCACATCTCCCACGGTGTAAAACACCTGGGCTCCGGACACGGATGGGTCGGAATACTGGTTTTGATGGATGCTGATCAGCATGGCCTCGGGCGTATCATTGACCAACTGGGCCCGGTAATCCAAATCTGATTGTTTTCGCTCTCCTCTCTCATCTGCACCTGGGGCATGGAGAGAGACATCTTCACTGCGAGTCAAGACAGGTTCAACCCCACACAGCGCCATCACATACTCCAATTTTTTGACGATCTGGAGATTGATATCACTTTCCCGGTGACCGGAAGCGGTGACAGCCCCGCCGTCTTCCCCGCCGTGTCCGGCATCCAAAATCACAACAGGATTTGCCGACACTGCCGGTGCAATGGCGGGCATCAGTCTCCCCCACCGGGCCAAAAAACAGAGAATTCCCCCTGCAATGAGCAACAAGACCATCCATGGCTTCATTGCCATCCCCCCTTCTCTCTCACCATATGAGAGAGAAGGACAACTCATGCCAAAGGGGGCACCGTTCAAATGCAGTGATAGACTTCTTTGTGCCGGGAAGAGATACTCACCTTCAAGTCAGAAAATGCCTCTTTGAGCCATCGCTCCAGCACTGGGCACACCACATTCTCTGTGGGGTAGTGTCCGGCATCCAACAGGTTGAGCCCATGTGCCTGCGCGGCCAAAAAAACGTCGTACTTCACATCTGCTGTGACGAAGGTATCGCACCCAGCGGCCAGCACATTCTCCAGCATACTCCCACAGGAGCCGCCGCCCACCGCCACACGGTGCACGGGTATTCCACTGTCCACTACCCGCACGCAGGCGGCACCCAGTCGATCCTTGACCGCAGCAGCAAACGTATCGACACTCTGCGGGGATACCTGGCCCACCCGGCCGATGCCGAAGGGCTGCCCCTGCTCGTCCACTCCGTCCTGGCTCAGCTGCTCCACATCGGTCAATCCCAGCGCGCAGGCCAGAGCGTCATTGACCCCGTCTGCCACTGCGTCCAGATTGGTGTGGGCGCAGATGGCGGCAATACCGTGTTCCGCCAAATACAACAGCAGATCCCCACCGGGGGTGTTGTCGGTAAGCCGCTTCACTCCATCCCAGATGACGGGATGATGTGATACAATCAGCTGCGCCCCCATCTCCACGGCCTCTTCCGCCACCGCTTTGGTGATGTCCAAAGCGATGAGAACGCTGTCTACTGGAGCACTGCTCCGCCCCACCAGAAATCCGGCATTGTCAAAGCCCAGTTGGTATTGAAATGGTGCTTTCTTTTGCAGTATGTCGTAGATTTGCTGAACTGTATTCATGCTTTCAGCTCCTTTTCCATCTCACAAATGCCCTCCAACACCAGTTTCAGCTGCTCTACCGCAGCTTCATCCGGGTGAGCGGATGCCTGCTGTCCTTCCAGGGCACGGCGCACCTTGCCCTTCATCATAGACAGGTATGCTCCTCGCAAGGGCTGAGGCCGGTTGCGCCCTACCCATAGCTCAGCAGGCGTCATAGGCACATCTTGTCCGCCTCGGACACTGAGGACGGTATACATCCGGCTGCCCTCCTGACAGATGGTCTCCTGCTCCACGGTGTAACCGTTGTCCACCAGCCACTTTCGCAAGTCAGGAAAGGATGTCATGGGTTGCAGCAGCAACAAGGTGCTTTCTTTCGTCCAGGGAGCCTTCTCCAAAATAGCGGCGATGGTCTCCCCGCCCATTCCAGCAATGGCCACCACATTCGCCTCTCCAGCTTGTATACCTGCCAGTCCATCACACAGGCGTAGGGAGACTCGATCTGCTACACCGTGCTTCTCCACAGTCTCTCGAGCCCGGGACAAAGGGCCCTCTCTGAGGTCCGAGGCAATGGCGGACGAGATCCGTCCCTCCAGCAACAGCCACACTGGCAGCAAAGCGTGGTCGGTGCCCACGTCTGCCAGAATTGAACCCTGAGGAACCTGCTGGGCAATGGTGCACAATCTTGGCGTCAATTCCATAATCATTCCTCATTTTCGTCAGATACAAGAAAAGAGCGGTTACCCGCTCTTTTCCCGCAATCGTTTTTACTCGCCGATATTGGCATTGAGCTGCTCCAGCAGGGCATTCACGTCCACGCCGTGAACCATGCAGGCCTGCTCCACGGTCTCACCGCGGGAAGAGGGGCAGCCCAGGCAGTGCATGCCGATGGACAGGAAGATAGGGGCAGTCTGGGGGGCGATGTCCAGAATATCGCCGATGATGGTATCCTTGGTAATCTTAGCCATGTTCAATGACCTCCTGATCTGGTTTTGTCGAACGCTCTTAGTATATCCAACCTTTTGCACTTTTGCAAGAGGTGGAAAGGAAATCTCACTGGAATTCCTTCAAGAATGCCTCCAGGCGATCCATTCCCTTCTTGATGTTCTCCATAGAAGTGGCATAGGACCAGCGCACAAAGTTGGGTGCGCCAAAGGCAGTTCCGGGCACAGTGGCCACCAGACCGTACTTCAAAAATGCCTGGGAAAAGTCATCACAGGTGTGGATAACTTCTCCGTGGACGGTGCGGCCCACCAGCTTCTTCATGTTCATCATCACGTAGAAAGCGCCCTCCGGTTTAATGCAGCTGACGCCGTCCACCTGATTCATCCGCTCCACCAAGTAGTTGCGTCGCTCCTCAAAGGCCTGACGCATGGTCTCGATCTTCTCCTGAGAACCGCTGAGGGCGACCTCGGCCGCAGCCTGAGAGATGGTGCAGCAGGAGCCAGCGCAGTGGCTGAGATAGTTGGTCATGACCTTGATAATCTCTGGCTCTGCCAGGGCGTACCCAATGCGCCAGCCCGTCATGGCATAGGCTTTAGAGACACCGTTGATGAGGATGGTGCGCTTTTTTACCTCTTCGCCCAGGCTGGCCACGGAGGTGAACTTCAGTCCATCGTAGAGCAGGCAAGAGTAAATCTCGTCGGCAATGATATAAAGATCCTTCTCCACACACACATCAGCCAGAGCCTTCAGCTCCTCCCCACTGTACACCATGCCGGTGGGGTTGGAGGGGTTGTTGAGGATCATGGCCTTGGTCTTGGGAGTAATGGCATCCCGCAGCTGCTGCGCAGTAATTTTGAACCCGGCAGACTCCTCCGCAGTCACCACCACAGGCACACCGCCCATCATACGAATCAGCTCAATGTAGCTGACCCAGTAGGGTGCAGGAAGAATCACCTCGTCCCCAGGATTGACCAAAGCCCGGAGAGCCAAATATACACAGTGCTTGGCACCAGCAGCCACCACCACCTGGGAGGGCTGATACTCCACATGGAAGTCCGCCTTGACCCGGTCAGAGATTGCCTTTTTCAGGCCGGGGATGCCGGAAGCCGGAGTATAGCGGGTGTTGTTCTCCTGGATGGCCCGAATACCGGCATCCTTGATCTCATCCGGGGTATTGAAGTCCGGCTCTCCGGCGCCAAATCCCACCACATCAATGCCGTCCGCCTTCATCTGCTTGGCCAGAGAGTCAATGGCCATGGTGCTGGACGCCTGCACCTGAGAGGCAATCTGTGACAATTCTTTCAAGACAATCCCTCCGTAAACTTCTTTTATGACACATTGTATCTCATTTCTTGCATAATTGCAAGTGTCGTTCCCTCAATTTCACTATTTTTGCATCATCTCATGCGATGCGCTGCAAAATCAACGAGTGCGCTTGGTGGTATTCTTGCGGTAGAGACAGTACAGGCCCTTGACCATCAAATCTCGATCGTACTGGATGGAGTGACGGCAATGGCGGAAGATCTCCGGGGCATATTCTCCAGTAGAAACCACAGAGGCAGCAGGCTCCCCCGCTGCCTGCTCCATCTCATCAATGAGCCGGTCGATGGAGCCAGCATAGCCGTACACCACACCCGCTCGCATAGAATCCACTGTGTTTCTGCCCAGGGGGGTGTCCACCTTTCCCATGGCAATGTGAGGCAGCTGGGCCCCGTTATCAGACAGGGCCTCCAGGGCAATGGCCATTCCAGGCATGATGGCACAGCCTTCGTAAGAAGCCTGCCGCATATACGAAAAAGACAGAGCGGTACCGGAATTGATGACAATGGACGGAGACGGATACAGGGCCACTGCCGCCACCGCCGAGGCCACAATGTTGCTACCCAGCTGGTTGTGCACATCCGCCCGGATGTTCAGTCCGGTCTTGACCCCCGGCCCCACCACCATAGGTCTCCTCCCGGTGAGGCGCTGAATCGCCCGGACAAAGATATCCGTCACCGGCGGCACCACGCTGGACACAATGGCACCCTGCACCTCCCGGATATTTCCCTGGTACAGCTGGAACACTCCCATGAGATCCAGGGCACAGCGATCCTCGCTGTATCTTCGCTCCGTTTCCAGCTCAGATCGGAACCGGATATTGCCATTTTCTTCAAACAGAGCGATGGTGACATGAATGTTGCTGATGGCCACGGCCAAGATCAAATCGTCCAACTCCTTTGTGTGTGACAGATATTATTGTCTCCATTATAGCCACGGGCAAAGGTCATTGCAAGAGGAAACCTCCGCCCTGGAAAGCCCAAGGCAGAGGTTTTCAAACATCAGATATGATTTCGAATGATCTCTCCCATCCGGCGGGTACCGATCACCGTTTCCCCGGGCTTTGCGATGTCAGCAGTGCGCCAGCCGTCAGCCAGAGCCTGATCCACTGCCCGTTCCACGGTGTCAGCCTCCTGGCACAGTTGGAAAGAATAGCGCAGCATCATGGCCACAGAGAGAATGGTGGCAATGGGATTTGCCTTGTCCTGACCGGCGATGTCAGGGGCAGAGCCGTGGATGGGCTCATAGAGGGCAGGAGCAGTGTCTCCCATAGAGGCGGAGGGAAGCAGTCCGATGGAACCGGTAATCATGGACGCCTCGTCTGAGAGGATATCTCCAAACATATTCTCCGTCACCACCACATCAAACTGGCCCGGATCCCGCACCAGTTGCATGGCGCAGTTGTCCACCAGTACATCCTCATAGGCCACATCGGGGTATTCCTCTGCCAGGCGGTGCATCACGGAACGCCACAGGCGGCTGGTCTCCAGCACATTGGCCTTGTCAACACTGGACACCTTTTTCCGTCTCAGTCTGGCCATTTCAAAGGCACGACGGCCAATGCGCTCGATCTCCATCTCGGAGTAAGCCATTAGGTCAGTGCACTCCACCCCTCGGTCTGGAGTCTCATAGCGATCCCGCTTTCCAAAATACACGCCGCCAGTGAGTTCTCGCACCATCATCAGGTCAATGCCCTTCTCTGCCGTCTCCTTTTTCAAGGGACAGGCCTCCGCCAGCGCAGGACGCAGAGCAGCAGGACGCAGATTGGCGTACAGGCCCAAGTCCTTGCGAATGGCCAGCAGTGCCGTCTCAGGCCGCTGCTCAGCAGGCTTGTCGCTGCCCCACTTGGGGCCGCCCACGGCACCCAGCAACACCGCATCACAGCTTTTGCACACCTCAGCAGTGCCGTCAGGGTAGCTCTTACCCACTGCATCGGTGGCACAGCCCCCCAGAAGTACATCCACATAGGTGAAGGTGTGTCCGAACTTCTCCCCCACCTTGTCCAGAACGCCCACGGCTTCGTTGACGATCTCGGGGCCAATGCCGTCTCCCCGGATCAGTGCGATTTTGTAATTCATTTGGCAATCCCCCTTGCTTTGAGAGAGTGGAGCAGGCCACCGTTGTCAATGATGCCGTTGACAAAGTCAGGGAACGGTGCAGCCTGGAAGGTCTCCCCGGTGGTCTGATTTTCGATGACACCGGTGGCAAAGTCCACGACAACACTGTCACCGGGCGAGATGCCATCCACCGCCTCCGGACACTCCATAATGGGGAAGCCGATGTTGATGGCATTGCGGTAGAAAATACGGGCAAAGCTCTTGGCAATCACGCACTTCACCCCGCAGGCCTTGATGGAAAGAGGGGCGTGCTCTCGGGAGGAACCGCAGCCAAAGTTACTGCCACCCACCACAATGTCCCCAGGCTCCACCGTGGTGGCAAAATCTGCGTCAATGTCCTCCATGCAGTGGGAGGCCAGGGACTTCTCGTCCGGAGCGTTGAGGTATCGGGCGGGAATGATGACATCAGTATCCACGTTGTCGCCGTATTTATAAATTTTCATCTTCTCCTACCTCCCTTAGACCGTAGCGGGGTCGGTGACCACGCCGGTAATGGCGGAAGCTGCTGCCACCGCAGGACTTGCCAAAATAATCATGGAACTGGTGGGCCCCATGCGGCCCACAAAGTTGCGGTTCGTGGTGGCAATGGCCCACTCATTGTCACTGAGCACGCCCATGTGTCCACCCAGGCAGGGGCCACAGGTGGGGGTAGACACCGCTGCACCAGCCTGGATGAAGTCGGCAATCAGCCCCTCCTCCATGGCCTGGAGATAAATCTGCTGGGTGGCGGGAATGACAATACAGCGTACCCCATCGGCCACCTTCTTCCCCCGAAGAATAGCAGCGGCCTCCCGCAAATCCTTCAAGCGGCCATTGGTACAAGATCCGATGACCACCTGCTGGATGGGCTTGCCTGCCACTTCGTCCACCGTCTTGGTGTTGGAAGGCAGATGGGGCAAAGCCACTGTGGGACGCAGGGTGGAAAGGTCAATCTCCACGGTGCGGGCATACTGGGCATCCTCATCCGCCTCAAAGGCAGTCCAGGCCCGCTCCGCCCGTCCGTTGAGATATGCAATGGTCTTCTCGTCTACGGGGAAAATGCCATTTTTCGCCCCCGCCTCAATGGCCATGTTGCAGATGGTGAATCGGTCATCCATCTCCAGGGAGGCCACGCCGTCCCCGCAGAACTCCAGGGACTGATACAGGGCCCCGTCCACCCCAATCATACCGATGAGGTGGAGCACCACGTCCTTACCGCTGACATAGGGGCCCAGCTTGCCAGTCAGTTTCACCTGAATGGCCTGGGGAACCTTGAACCAGGCAAGGCCCGTAGCCATACCGGCAGCCATATCGGTGGAGCCCACGCCGGTGGAGAAGGCCCCCAGAGCACCGTAGGTACAGGTGTGTGAGTCCGCTCCAATGATGACCTCGCCGGGAGCAGCTAAGCCCTTTTCCGGGATGAGCGCGTGCTCAATGCCCATCTGCCCCACATCGTAGAAGTGGGTAATTTGGTGGCTATGGGCAAACTCCCGACAGATGGCACACAGTTGAGCGGACTTGATATCCTTACAGGGGGTGGAGTGGTCCAGCACAATGGCAATTTTATCTTGGTCAAAGACGGTGGACAACCCGGCCTTTTCAAACTCCTTGATGGCTACTGGGGTGGTGATGTCGTTGCCCAACACCAGATCCAACTTGCCCTCAATGAGCTGCCCAGCCTGTACTTGGCTGAGCCCGGCCGCCCGGGCCAAAATCTTCTGCGTCATGGTCATACCCATGTGACGCACCTCCTCGTTTCTCATGTTTTTATGTGCATTCATTATGCCAAACCCACTGGAAAAAGAATGTAACATATGATACAATTTATAAAACATCAGAGGTGATTGCCATGCCGCAGTGGGACATTTTTGCAAGGGGGCAAACCCAAAAGATATATACCAAAGGACAGATGATCTATTTACAGGGGGAACATCCCCACCATTTTTACTACCTGGTGTCCGGCTCGGTACGCAGTTTTCTCAGCAGTCCAGAGGGAGATGAGCGCATCTTGACCATACACCGCAGCGGAGACCTGATGGGAGAGGCATCCTTTTTTGACCAATGTCCCCGGGTCAGCTCGGCTATGGCCTTAGAGGACAGTCTGGTGGTATCTATCGACCAACAGTTGCTGGATCAGATATTCATAGAGCACCCCCAGTTGGCCCAGCCTATGCTGCGCTATCTGGCCCGCACTGTGCGGCTGCTCTCTGACCATGTAGATACCGCCTCTCTCCCTGCCATTGGGAGAGTGGCCAGGTATCTGCTTACCTTACCCCGAGGCGAGAATAACACCGTCGTTTGCACCCACGAAAGAATTGGTCAGGCCATTGGCATGAGTCGCATCACTGTCAGCCGGACTATGAAACAGCTGGTGCAGCAAGGAGCGGTTGAGACTGGCTATGGCGTGGTGCAAATTTTGGACGAAAGTCGTCTGCAAGCGTTACAAAATCGATGATATAAAAAGCCGGAAAGCTCTGGTAGCTTCCCGGCCTTTCATTTGTCTCTCTAATTCGTCTCATCATAGTAAACATACTCACCCAACTCTGGGTCAAAATAGCAGCCTCGATAGTCCTGCCACAAGTATTCACTCCACATGGATAGAAGATTTAACTCTGGGACTTCCGTCGAGGTTGAGTAGGAAAGCACACCACCGTTGGTAACTTCCATCTCCATCTTGGTTTTCATCCCTTCAAACTCCAGTGAAAAACTGAGTCGATAATAAGTCTCTCCGCTAAATGTACTCCCGCCTACACATTTATGTTTGCGGCACTCTTTCAGCCAAGCATTCTTCCCAATCTGGTACAGCCAGGTGTATAGGCTGCACCTTCCCTCAAATCGGTCAATATGTAATAGAGCCTTATAGAACACTTCTTGGAGCAAATCTTCGGCCATGGTCTCATTCCGAGTCAAAGAATTGTACCAAATATCTGCTAGCTTCTCCACACAATAACCCACTCCTTTGCATTCAGTCCAAACCGGTTCGGATTTGATCTTTCATCCATTAGAGTCTTTGAAATACAAAACGTTACAAAAAAAGATGTGCCACAGAAAAGTTTTCTGCGACACATCTTTTTTGCTGTCTCATTACAGGATGATGCAGATCAAGCCGCCGGAGCCCTCGTTGATGATGCGCTGGAGGGTATCCCGCAGTTTTTCCCGGGCATCCTCCGGCATCCGCTTGAGTTTGGCCTGCAAGTCCTCTCCCACCAGTTCGTGGAAGGATCGTCCGAACATATTGGAGTCCCAGATCTTCCCTGTATCTCCCTCGAATTGGCGCAGCAGGAAGTCCACCATTTCCTCCGACTGCTTCTCCGTTCCCATGATGGGGGACACCTCGGTTTTGATGTCCGCCCGCATCATGTGAATGGAAGGCGCCGATGCCTTGAGCCGCACGCCGTAACGTCCACCCTGCTTGACAATCTCCGGCTCTTCCAGAGTCATCTCCTGGGGATCCGGCATGACGATTCCGTAGCCCGTCTCCTCCACCTGGGCCAGCGCCTGCTCCACCTTCTCATACTTTCGCTTCATGGAGGCCATCTGTACCAGCTGACCAATGAGATCCCCATCATCGTGGATTTCCAGGCCACAGCGCTGGGACACCGTCTCATAGAACAGGCTACGGGGCAGCTCCAGCACCGCTGTCACTACACCGCTGCCCATATCCATGCGGGTGATGCGGGCTGAGGCAATTTCCTCCCTCTGATCCAGCATCTCCACCGCAGCCTCCGTGTCCCGCAGCCGTTCCAGATTTCCCGCCTCCTGGCGGATCATCCCATAGAGTTGGCTTTTGATGGGGTGATCAAAGGGCAGTACATCCACCCAGGAGGGAAGATACAGCTCCAGCTGCTTCATGGGAAATTCGTGAAGCACCCCGCTCAAAATGGCCTCCACTGTCTCCTCGTCCAACGTCAAGCAGTTGACGGCCAGGCACGTGACCTGGTACTGCTGGGCAATGTCCGCCTGAATGGCCTGGGCCCGATCGCTGTACGGCTGGGCGGAGTTGAGCAGCACCACAAAGGGCTTCCCCATGGCCTTGAGTTCCCCAATCACCCGCTCCTCTGCCTCCAGGTAATCTTCCCGTGGAATGTCAGCAATGGTGCCGTCGGTGGTCACCACGATGCCGATGGTGGAGTGCTCGGTAATGACCTTCTGGGTGCCCAGTTCTGCAGCCTGGGTCATGGGAATCTCATGATCCATCCAGGGGGTGGTTACCATGCGTGGTTGATCTCCGTCCATCTGCCCCAGGGCACCGGGCACCATGTAGCCCACGCAATCAATGAGCCGCACGGAGAAGGCGCTGCCGTCGTCCATGGATAGGCTCACTGCGTCCTCAGGGACGAATTTAGGCTCGGCTGTCATCACCACGCGGCCCGATCCGCTCTGGGGCAGTTCATCCCGGGCCCGATCTCGCAGATACGTATTTTGAATCTCCGGCAGCACCATGGTCTCCATAAAACGCTTGATGAAGGTGGATTTCCCCGTGCGTACCGGCCCTACCACCCCAATGTAAATATCGCCTTGGGTGCGCTGGGCGATATCCTCATACAGTTTGTTGTGATCCACAGCAATTCCTCCTCACCGCAAGTTCTCTACATGTGTATGGGGATAAGCTGTATAATATACCATGACGGCAATGCCGGAATGGTATATTGCCATGTTTTTCGGTTGCCCCGCAAGGGGCGAGAAAAACGGCTGTTAAAATCCCGGTATCATAGCCGTTTTGCGGCTATGATACCATGACGGCAACGCCGGAATGGTATATTGCCATGTTTTTCGGTTGCCCCGCAAGGGGCGAGAAAAACGGCCGGAGAATTTATCCGGCCGTTTTTCTCATTACACACGTTTGGTGGGGATGAGCAGCACCATGCCCTGGGGCACTGTCTCAGAGGCCAACTCGTTGGCGGTACAGATATCCTGAATGGTGGCACCACAGGCCTTTGCCACATCCCACAGCTGTTCCCCCGCATCCACCCGGCGAATGACCAGGGACGGACGGCTGCACGGGCCCTCATACTGCCCCGCACAGGCCACGGAGCTGACACACATGAACTCCTCCTCACGGGTGGTCAGCCACCGGAATTCCAGCTCAAAACGCAGGTCAATGCCACCGCTGACCGCAGCCGCTGACACATCTCCCACCGCTCTGCAATGCACCTTTCTCTGGCACCCTTCAGGAACCTGATAGGGGCAGGTGACCAAAACGGTGTCTGTGGCCCCGCGCAGGGCGCCTTCTTCGTCTACATACAGCATATGCACCTGGAGCTGTGCGGCGATCTCGCTGCCATGCTCTCCGCTTCGCTGGGTCACTTCCTTCACCACTGCAAAGCTGTCCAGCACCTGCTTGGCATCCACGGAGGTCTGATAGAAGTGGCGGACACTTTGGCTGGCCCCTCCAGTCTCTGCCATGGTACACATGGGACAGGGTGTGCGCTGGGCATCCAGTCGGCAGCTGACAGAGTACACATCCGTCAGGAGTGTCACCTCCCGCTCCATGCGCACCACCGCCTGGGCACAGGCCTCCACCGTCACCTCCAGCTCGCCCTCCCGCAGACGACAGTCCACACTTTTCAGGCGCACGTCCACTTGAGAGCCCTGGTCGCCTGCCTCCTGTTCCACATCCAGCACCTGGGAAAAAGGCAGTTCAAAGCAGGTGGCAGTCACACCGTCCCCACACTGGTACACCAGGTATAGCTTCACCGAGCCCTTCACCACCAGTTTCCGGCCGATGAGTTTCCCTTCCATCACATCCAGCTGAGGCCGGCACAGGAGCAGCTGCTGTGCCTCCCCCTTGGACGGGGGCATACGCACCAGATCCGAGAAGAGAAACGGCTTCTCCACCACTCCGGTGATCCCGATATCCCGAGCTGGGAGCAGACGTTTTTCCAGGCTTCCCTCTGGCCCGCCCTGTACATCGGTATTCAATTCCCTGCGCTGCAGTTCATAGGCTGTCAGCTCCACAGAAATCTCCGCCCTGGCCACCACTTTTCTGGGGTTGATGGCCCGGGCATCGGCAAAGATGACGCAGGCATTTGATTGCACCACACTGGTGCTGCGCAGTGCCGGATGATCCTTAAGGCATTGGAATGGGATGGCAACCTCCAGAGTTTTGGGCTGCTGTTCTCCTTCCGGGATGTAGAATACTGTGGTTTGAATGGTGCCCGTCAGGCGAACGGTTCCCTCCCCAGTCTCACAATCCCGCACATAGACCCGCCCCACCGCCATGACGATACGGGCAATGTCAGGGTAAGTATCTGGCACAATGCTCTCCAGCGTCTCCTCCTGTGTCACACAGGTGTCCATCACCTCATGATACCCCTCCAGCACCACAGGCTGCAGTTCCATATCCATAGACATCCTCCCTTTGTCCACATTCTGAGGTATCTATATGACCATGGAGCCTGGGATATTCCCTCATTCCGAGATGCCGAAAATCTTGCGCATAATCCCACACAGAGCCTTGGGAAACTTCACAACTACAATACGCATAAAACAGCCTCTCCTTTCCATGCTGAATTCTAATACAGCATATGAAAGAAGAGGCTGTCTGGTTCCTCACGGTTTTATTTTTCCCACTGGGGGCGAGATTTCACCTGCTCATACAGGCGTGCGTAGCTTTGATACCGACTTTCTGCAATGGCGCCGTGTTCCACGGCCTCACGCACTGCACACCCCCGCTCCTTAATGTGGGCACACCCCACAAAGCGGCACTGTTCCAGATAGGGCCGGAACTCCCGGAAGGTGTTTGCCAACTCTTCCTTGGGAATAAGCTCCATCTGATCCACGTCAAAGGCGGAGAATCCAGGGGTGTCCGCCACCAGTCCTCCCCCCACTCGGAACAACTCCACATGGCGGGTGGTATGGCGACCTCGCCCCAGCTTTTCGCTGACCTGTCCAACCTCCAGCTGGAATTGCGGACACAAGGCGTTGAGCACGCTGGACTTTCCCACACCGGAGTTTCCGGTAAAAGCGGAGATCTTCCCATCCAAAAGCTCCAGCAACTGCTCCAGCCCCTCCCCTGTGCGGGCACTGAGAGCCATGGCCTGGAAGCCTGCGCTGCGATATAACTCCACCAGCCGATCGGCGGGCTCCAAATCCCATTTGTTGAAGCAGATGATGGGCTGGCACCCCTTGTACTCTGCCAGAGCGATCATGCGATCAATGAGGAAGGGGTCCGTGACCGGGATAGCCCCGGAGGCCAGGATCACCAACTGCTCCATATTGGCCACCATGGGGCGCTGGAATTGGTTGGTGCGGGGCAACACCTCATCCACCATGCCTGTGCCATCAGCACTCATGGTGATATCCACACGATCTCCCACCAGAGGTTTTATTTTCTGGTGGCGCAGTTTCCCTCGGCCCCGACAGGTCACTGGCTCACAGTCTGCGCCCACGTCCACGTAATAGAAGCCGCTGAGCGCCTTCACAATCGTTCCGGTCATAGGTTAAAACTCCAGATCATAGCTTTCCACCCGATCCCCATTGATGTAGATGGTAACCAACTTGGTAGTACCGGGGTTCTGGGTCACCTCACGGGAGAAATTGCCTTGTTCATCGGCGTTCCATGAGCCGTCGAAGACCGTTGTAGATCCCAACGTCACCTTCAGGGAAATCGTTCCGGTATAAGAGCTCAAATCCACCGTAATCGTTTTCTTCACCGGAGCATCTGTGGCAACCACAGGAGGATTGGTCACAGGAGGCTGGGTGGCCTCAGGGCCAAGGCTGACCTGGAAATCAATGGAGGTCCCCGGATCCACCTGGCTGTCTTTGGCCACACTCTGCCAAATCACCTGGCCCTTGGCGTAAGTGTCACTATAGTACTCTTTCACACTGCCCACAGCCAGGCCTTGCAATTTCAGCTGCGCCTCCACCTGCTCCAAGCTAAAGCCCACGTAGTTTCCTACGGTAACCTTCTCCACCTCTTTGCCCTTACTGATGACGATGGTCACCTCGTCACCCTCCTCCAGAATGGTGCCTTTGGTGGGTGTATAGGAGATGACATAGTCCTTGTCTATGGTCTGAGAATACTCGTACTCCTGTTTCACCTTTAGCTTCATGTCATCCTGCAAGGTGGTCAGAGCCCGGCTGGACTCCCAGCCTGTCACGTCGATCATGCGGATTTCCTCTGCGCCACTGCTGACGTTGACCTTAATGGTATATTTTCCGTCCTTGACCTTGGTGTCCGCCTCTGGAGTCTGCTGGCAGATCTGATCCTCGTCGTACTCTTCGCTGTACATGGATTCGCCCACCTCAATGTTGAAATCACCCAGCAAGGAGGGATCATTCTCCAACTCCTCCAAGGTATATCCCAACAGGTTGGGAATCGTGTATTCCTTGGCGGGGGCAAAAATCGCACCCCGGATGAACGTGACCACGAAAATAATGATACCGATGACAAAGACGAGAATTGCCATCACCGCAATGGCCATGGGGGGGAGCTCGATTTTACCGAACAGCTTTATCTTGCGTGTCCCCTCATCATAGTCTTCCGTATAGTCTTCTTCTCCATCATCCTCATAATCATCCCTGTTATCGCCCATCTCTCGGACTCCGCTGACCGGAATCACCCGCGTGGGCTCCTCTACATTCTCGACCCGGATGGTGTCACTGGGGACAAATTCAGGATTCTTTTGAAATTCTGTCACTGCGTCCAGCATATCCTGGGCAGAAAGATACCGCTGATTGGGGTTTGGAGCCATGGCCTTCATGATGATGGCCTCCAGGCCAACAGGGATATCTGGGTTCAGCTCCCGGGGCTGAATGGGGATGGAGTTGATGTGCTGAATGGCCACCAGCACCGGAGTCTCCCCCTCGAACGGCAGCCGGCCAGTGAGCATCTCGTAGAGCATCACACCCACAGAGTACAAATCAGAACGTCCGTCAATGTGGCTTCCCTTGGCCTGCTCTGGGGAAATATAATGCACTGACCCCAATGCCTCCTGGGTCAACGTGGCCTGCGCAGAACTGGTAAGCCGAGCAATTCCGAAATCTGCCACCTTGATACTGCCGTCCCGCAGCACCATGATGTTGTGGGGTTTGATATCACGGTGAATGATGCCACGGCTGTGGGCATGATCCAGAGCACGAAGAATCTGCGCAATAAAATGCAGCGCCTCCTGCCACTTCAGAGGCAGCCCACGCTTTTGCATATATTGCTTCAGGGACATCCCCTCAATGAGTTCCATGACAATGTAGTTGAGTCCATCGCTCTGACACACGTCATAGACCCCCACGATATTGACGTGGGACAGCATAGCCACTGCCTGGGACTCCGCCTGGAATCTCCGGCGGAAGTCTGCGTCACTGGCCAGCTCCGGTTTGAGTATTTTAATGGCAACCAGACGATTGAGACGATGACAACGTGCCTTATACACCACAGCCATGCCACCAACGCCGATACGCTCTAAAATCTCGTAGCGGTTGTCCAGCATTTTACCTATGTACTGATCCATGGTAAATGTTCCTCCTCGTTGTGGTTCACAGCTGTGCCATGACAATGGTCACATTGTCCGGCGCACCCTGTTCCAGCGTCATACGCATCAAATTACGGCACCGATCCTCCAAAGGAATGGGCGCCAAAGCCTGCTCCAGTAAAACATCGTCAGGCAACACATTGGACAGGCCATCGCTGCACAATAACAAGCGATCCCCATCCTGCACAGAAAGGTGGTAGCAGTCTGCCGCCACATCCCGATCCACGCCAAGAGCCCGGGTGATCAGATTCTTTTTGGGATGGATTCTGGCTTCCTCCGGTGTGATATCTCCCCGGGTAACCAACAGCTGCACCAAAGAGTGGTCCTTGGTCACCTGGTAGATATGATCGTTTTGCATGTGGTAGCAACGACTGTCCCCTACGTTAACCACATAGGCATCCGCCCCCACCAGTAAGGCAGCTACCAGCGTAGTCCCCATTCCTCGATATTGTTCATCGGAGCGGGAGAGCTGGTATACCTGAGTGTTGGCATGCAGGCAGGCCTCACGCAGCACATGATAGCAGCTGCGCTCACCCTCCGGCATCTTCTGGCTGCATAGGTCCTCTACCGCAGCGGCAAAGGTCTCCACAGCCACTGCACTGGCCACATTGCCCGCCCGTGCGCCGCCCATTCCGTCACATACCACAGCGATGGCCACCTGTTCACCCAGATGGCGCACGGTGTAGCTGTCCTGGTTCTCGCTGCGAACCGCACCGATATCTGTCATTCCAAATATATTCATTGAGCTTCGTCCTTTCCAGACTGGAGCTGATTTTGTTTCATTTGTTTCCGCCGCAGCTGGCCACAGGAGGCGTCAATGTCGCCACCCAGTTTCCGCCGCACCGTCGCCGTAACTCCCTGAGCTTCCAGACGGTTCTGGAACTGCCGCACCCGTCGGCTGGGCTTGAGGGGAGATTCCTCCACATGATTGAGCGGGATCAAATTCACATGACCAGGCTGACCGTGCAGCAGCTTCACCAACAGGTCCGCCTGTTCATCGCTGTCGTTTACTCCGTCGATCATGGCATATTCGTAGGAAATGCGGCGTCCAGTTTGCTGGAAATATCTGCGGCAAGTGTCCATCAGCAAATCCACTCCCACAGCTCGGTTGACCGGCATCAGCCTGGAGCGAGTTTGGTCGTCGGGCGCATGGAGAGAAACGCTTAACGTTAATTGTAACCCCAACTGGGCCAATTTGTCAATTTTCTTTACAAGGCCACAGGTGGACAGAGAGATGTGCCGCATGCCGATGTTTACCCCATCGGGGTGGTTGACCAGCTGTAAAAACTGCGTCACATTCTCGAAATTATCCAAAGGCTCTCCAATTCCCATCATAACGATGTTGGAAATCTCCGCTCCACTGTCCAGTTGGGTAAATATCACCTGATCCAAAATTTCGCTGGGCTGTAAGTCCCGCACCTTTCCCCCCAAGGTGGAGGCGCAGAATACACACCCCATGTTGCAACCCACCTGGCAGGAAACACACACCGTGTTCCCGTGTTGGTAGCGCATGAGCACCGTCTCCACACAGTTGCCGTCCCGTAGCCGCCACAGGTACTTGATGGTGCCATCGATGGCAGACTGCTGCTTCCGCTCCACCGCAGGAACCGTAATATAGCTCTGCTCCTTCAACGTCTCCCGCAGAGATTTGGGGAGATTGGTCATCTCGTCAAAGGAGGTCACACCACGGTGCAGCCACTGAAAAATCTGCTTGGCCCGAAAGCTGGGCTGTCCCATCTCTTTCAGCCATGCCCCCAACTCCTGGGGCAGCATGGACTTGATGTCAATCACAGGTCAAACCTCCTTTTTACGCAGTCGGGCCACAAAAAAACCATCTGTGTGATGAATATGCGGCCAAAAGGTCATCATGCCTTCTTGTCGGCCAAAACAGGGCAATTCAAAGGCTTCCAAAGTAAATTCGGGATGTTGTTTCAAAAACCATGTCACGACATCCTGATTTTCCCCGGCACGAAGAGTGCAGGTAGCATAAATCATCACCCCGCCAGGTCGCACATAGGCTGCGCAGTTGTCCACGATCTTTTTTTGTACCTCGGGCAACCCATCCAGAGGTTTGGGGTCTTTATAGCGAATATCCGGCTTTTTCCGGATGATACCAAGCCCTGAACAGGGTACATCCACCAGCACCGTATCAAACCCATCCACCCAATCAGCCCGACGCTCAGACGCACTTTGCAGCAGGGCCTCCATGGCGGTCAATCTCAGTCGGCTGGCCCCTGCCTCCAACAGCTTCATCTTGTGGGGGTGGATATCACAGGAGATGATGTGCCCTTCATTGCCCATATCTACGCCGGCAGCAAAGGACTTTCCCCCCGGCGCCGCACAGCAGTCTAGCACCCGTTGTCCCGGCCGGATCCCGGCCGCTGTCACAGCCAGGCGAGCCGCCGCATCCTGAATGTAAAAATACCCTTTCTGGTACGCATTCAGTCGCTCCATGTCTCCGGTGCCGCTGAGCAGCAGGCACCCTTCCAGCCAGGGGTGAGGCTTTACCTCCACCCCGTCCCGCTCCAGCTCTTTCACAGCTTCCTCCACGGTGCATACCACAGTATTCACCTGGGCGGTGGTGGAAGGCTGGCAATTATCTGCCTCTGCCCAGGCCCGCACACCGTCCAGGCCCAGCACCTGGCTAAACTCCTCCACCAGCCAACGGGGATGGCTGGTCTGAAGGGAGATGGACTCCAACTCGTCCCCTCCCTGGGGCTGTGGCAGAGGCATATCCCGCAGGATGCCCCGCAGCACTCCATTGACCATCCCGGCAGCTCTGGGATTCCGGCAGTGCTTTTTGGTCAGCTGCACTCCCTCGTTCACCGCAGCGCTGGATGGAATCTTATCCATGTAGAGGATCTGATACAGAGAAACCCGCAGTATGGACAGCACCTTAGGTTCCAATTTTTTCAACCCACCGGTACAGCGGCGGGCCAAATACCAATCCAGCGTCATCCTGGTCTGCAACACCCCGAAACACAACCGGGTAGCCAAGGCAGCATCCCGGCGATCCAGGCCGCTCTCTTTCAGGATTCGCTTCAAATGGCCCTCTGACCAGGCTCCTTGCCGGTCACAGGCCGTGAGGGTCAGCATCGCCGCTTCTCTGGCAGATCCCATAGGTAAACTCCTCTCAAATAGCTTCCTTCTCCTTCAGCGGATGGCCCAACAGGAAGGCATGGGCCGCCATAGCCTTTTTCCCATCTGGCTGAAGCTCTAAAATTTGCAGCACGGTTCCCTGTCCGCAGGCCACCCACAGGCCGTGCTTATCCGCCTTGACGCAAGTACCAGGAGCCTGAGCTGTCTTCTCATCTGACACCACTGTGCGGATGATCTTGCACCGCACCCCGTCCACCTCGGCGGTGGCAGAAGGCCAGGGTGTCAGTCCCCGCACCTGGTTGTGAATCTCCCTGGCGGTATGCGTCCAATCAATGGGGGACAGTGCCCGGGAGAGCATGGGAGCATAGCAGGACTGGGCATCGTCCTGAGGCACGGGTACTGCCGTTCCGCTCTCCAGCTGCTCCAGAACCTGAGGCAAGAGATCTGCCCCCATCTGGGCCAGTCGGTCGTGGAGCTGCTGGGCAGACTCATTGAGGTCAATGGCAGTAGCGCTGCTGGCCAGCATATCACCGGTGTCCAACCCCTCCGCCATATACATGATGGTCACGCCCGTCTCCTCTTCCCCATTGAGAATGGCCCAGTTGATGGGTGCTGCGCCCCGATACTTGGGCAGCAGTGAGGAATGAACATTGATACACCCCAGGGCAGGCAGCTGCAAAATATCCACCGGGAGGATCTTCCCATACGCAGCCACCACAATGAGCTGGGGCTCCAGCTCACGCAGTTGCTCCAGCGCCGTACCATCCCGCAGGGTAGTGGGCTGAAAAACCGGGATTCCTACTGTCAAGGCATATTCCTTCACAGGTGGCGGCAACAGCTTCATGCCACGATTTTTGGGCTTATCGGGCTGGGTAAAGACCCCGCACACCTCATGGCCGCACTCCACCAGCTTACGCAGAGAGGGGACCGCAAAGTCCGGCGTGCCCATAAAAACGATCCTCATGCGTTTTCATCCTCCATGGACTCCAGCTCCTCCACCGTATACAGCCGATCTGTATGCTCTACAAACAGGTGTCCATCCAAGTGCTCCAACTCGTGGCAGAAGCAGCGAGCCACAATACCCTCCCCGCTCATTTCAAAGAAGTTGCCGTTGCGATCCTGGGCCCGCACAGTGGCGGTGGCAGGACGGGTGACCACGCCGTACTTTCCAGGCACAGACAGGCAACCTTCCAGGCCGGTCTGCTCCCCATCAGAGGCAATGATCTGGGGGTTGACCAGCTCCACCATGTTCTCCTCTGCATCCATGACAATGACCACTCGGCGCAAAATACCGATTTGAGGTGCAGCCAAGCCAACGCCGTTGGCCTGTACCAGCGTCTCTTTCATATCATCCAGCAGCTCATGGAGCTTCTGATCGAACTTTTCCACCGGGCGGCAGGTCTTAGCCAGCACCGGATCACCCTGGGTCACAATGGTTCTCAAAGACATAACTCATATCCTCCTCTGTCTCATTAGTCCTGGGGATTGATGTCCCCATAGACGGAAACGCCTCGATTGGCTTTATCCTTCTGGGCTTGGCGAACCACATGGGCCACCAGTTCCCGCATTGATTTCGTATTTTGGGTCTGAAGAGTCAAGTGATATCGGTAGCGATTATTCACCTTCACCACTCGGTCCGGTGCTGGCCCCAATAGCCGACACGCAGTTGCTGCCCCCGTCTGTTGGGAGAGCAACTGCTCCAAGACTCTGCGCAGCCGAACACTGACCCTCATCACATCTTCTTCCACCTCACCGGTGACATGGATCACAAATAAATCACCAAAGGGTGGATAATCCCGCAGTTGCCGCAGGCGGATCTCCTGGGCATAAAATGTGTCATAATCCTGGCGGGCTGCACACTCTATCACCTCATTATCCGGCGTGAAGGTTTGGATCATAGCCCTCCCTGTCTTTCCGCCACGCCCCGCCCGTCCCACCACCTGGGTGAGCAGAGAAAAGGTGCGTTCTCCGCCTCGATAGTCCTCCACATATAAGGTCTGATCAGCAGACACTGCCCCAACCAGGGTTACATTTTCAAAATCCAGACCTTTGGCCACCATCTGGGTGCCCACCAGCACCGGAATTTTCTCTTTTTGGAATTGAGCCAGCAGCTTGGCGTGCCCTTGTACGCCGGTGACGGTGTCTGTATCCATCCGCATCACCCCAACACCGGGAAACAGGCGGTTCAATTCCTCCTCCACCTTTTGCGTTCCGACGCCCTGGAAACTGAACATTCCCCCACACTGGGGGCAGCTATGGGGCAAGGGCTGGGAATATCCGCAATGGTGGCACATCAGCCGTCCATTTGCCCTGTGATAGGTGAGATGCACAGAACATCTGGGGCATTCGGGAGATGCACCACACTCCCCACACATCACCATATTACTGCTGCCCCGGCGGTTGACAAAGAGAATGGCCTGCTCGCCCCGGGCAATGGTCTCACGCAGCGCCTGCTCCAGGGGCTGGCTGATGACTGCATTGTGTCCTGCCCGGAGTTCCTCTCGCATATCCACCACGGTCACCTGAGGCAGCTCCCGCTGATTGAACCGATGGCTGATTTGGAAAAAGTGATATGGCCCCTCCAGGGCATGGTACATGGTCTCCACCGACGGCGTGGCAGAGCCCAGCAACAACAGGGCTCCCTCCCTGCTGCATCGAAACTTGGCCACGTCTCTGGCGTGGTAGCGGGGGTTCTGCTCTGACTGGTAGGTGGGCTCCTGCTCCTCATCCAGAACAATCAATCCTAAATTTTTTACAGGGGCAAACACCGCCGAGCGAGTACCCACCACCACCATAGCCTCTCCGGCCCGCACCCGCTTCCACTCATCGTAGCGCTCTCCAGAAGAGAGGGCACTGTGAAGAATGGCCACCTGCTGCCCGAAATGCTGGGTAAACAGGCCCATAAGCTGGGGGGTAAGGGAAATTTCCGGTACTAAAACCATGGCTCCTCTGCCTTGCTCCAGGCTGTTGTGGATCAGCTGGATATATACCTGGGTCTTTCCACTCCCCGTCACACCGTAGAGCAGTGCAGCTGCGGGCTTGTGCTCCTCCATCAGAGTCCAAAGCCCCTCCATAGCCTGCTGTTGTTGTTGGTTGAGGGTCACCGGAGCCAAAGGCTTCTGAATCTCCTGCCCCTGGCTAGGTCGGCGGTAGACTTCCTGCTTGCGCAGTAAAACAATTCCCTGTTTTTCCAAAGACCGCAGCGTTTGTAGTGACGCCCCGGTGAAGTAACACAGCTCCTTGGCAGATACCTCTCCCATCTCGCACAGCACTTTCACCGCTTCATATTGCAAAGGAGCACGCCGTTTTCGCCCTGAAACTTGAGCCAGAGCTTCCTCCGGAGGGATGGCCAAAGAAGCCCTCTGCTCCAGCTTGTCCTTCACCTCCGGAATGCCGTCTGCACTTCGAAGGATTCCGCCCGACTGGGACAGCAGGCGCAAAGCGGGCCATGGATCCGTACCGCCAAAGCTGCTCTGGATCTCTCCTAACTCTGCACTGCCTCCATGGGCGCACAAGATATCTGCCAGTCTCAGTGCATCTCTTTGCTCTCCAGCCAGTTGATAGAGTTTCTCTCGATCCACGCCGGGTGCCACGCTCCAACTCTCCTTCAGAGAGTACCACAGCCCGGCAGGAAGCATGACACGGATGGCCTCGTAGACGGTGCAGAAGTAGTGTTCCCGCATCCACAGGGCCAACTGGATATTCTCTCGGGTGAGCACAGGCTCCTGATCCAACACCGTCTGTATGGGCTTGAGTTTGGTTGTATCCTCGGTACTCCCCAGCGCCAGCACAATACCGTCACTGAGGCGATTGCCCCGGCCAAATGGCACTGCAACCCGTACCCCGGGCTGTACTCGCTGGGCCATATGACTGGGGATAAGGTAATCAAATGGCCTGTCTATGGCATAGACGGCGGCAGCCACCGCTACTTTTGCTGTATGTGGCAACCCGCCACCTCCTCCTTTTGACCATGAAAGGGCAAGCAGCTACACACTGCTTGCCCTGCTTTCACCAGAAGGGGCAAGCCTCTTCTGCGCAGAAATCTCACTGCTCGGCAGCTTCCTCCTGGGGCTCTTCAATCTGCAGCTCGCCGCTGGCCACCTCGCGCACGGCCAAGGTCACAGCCTTCTCCGTCAGAGGGATGCCGGTCTTTTCCGACTCACTGGAAATCTCCCGGGCACGGTGTGCCACCACATTCACCAGCATATAACGGCTGGGCACATTCTCCAACAGGTCCTTCATGGGGGGGTAGAGCAACATAATCCTTCAATCCTTTCCGTTTTTCCCTTAGTCTTGGGTGCCGATGATACCATCGGCCAGATGAATACGCTTCGTAACTCGGCAGCGTTCTGCCTCCAAAATGGCCAGGATCTCCTGTGCCGCAGACATCACATTGTCGTTGACCACCAGATAGTCATATTTGACGCTTTCCCGGCACTCCGCACGGGATTTTTCCAACCGCTGGTCAATCACTTCCGGGCTGTCTGTGTTGCGGTTGCGCAAGCGGCGGGACAATTCCTCCAGAGAGGGCGGGATAATGAAAATCAGCACCGCCTCCGGGCACTTCTCCCGCACCTTGGCTGCACCCTGCACCTCGATATCCAGCAGTACGTCAATGCCCTGCTGTAAGTAGTCTTCAATCACCTTCAAGGATGTCCCATAGTAGTTGCCCACATACTCGGCATACTCCAGCAGCTCTCCATCCCGGATCATCCGTTCAAATTCGTCCCGGCTGACAAAGTTGTAGTTCACGCCATTTTCCTCGCCCACCCGAGGCTGCCGGGTGGTAAAGGACACAGAGAAGTGGATGTCTCGGCGACTGCTGAGCAGCTCTGCAATGACCGTACTTTTTCCCACTCCGGAGGGGCCGGAGAGTACAATCAACTCTCCTCTACGCTTCTTTTTCATACTTCACTCTCTCCCATCCGCTCATCTTCCTGTGACTGGGCAACACTGCGCTGCTGAAAAACTTCTGGCAGCAGCGACGACCACACCACATGGCCGCTATCCATGATCAGCACCGACTTGGTCTTACGACCAAAGCTGGCATCAATGAGCATACCCCGATCCCTGGCTTCCTGGCCTAAGCGCTTAATGGGCGCAGACTCGGGGCTGACCACAGCCACAATTCTACTGGCTGACACCAAGTTGCCAAAACCAATGTTGATTAGCTCCATATTTTCACCTCACCAACATCCAACAGCTCATTCCAGGTTTTGCACTTGCTCCCGGATCTTCTCGATCTCAGCCTTGATATCCACCACCACCCGGGCGATTTCGATATCATTGCACTTGGAGCCGATGGTGTTGGCCTCCCGGTTAAACTCCTGGATGAGGAAGTCCAGCTTACGTCCAACAGCACCGCCCTGCTCCAGCATCTCCCGAAGTTGGGCAATATGGCTGCGCAGACGCACTGTCTCCTCATCCACCGCCACTTTGTCCGCAAAGATGGCCGCCTCGGTGAGGATGCGAGCCTCTTCGATCTGCGTATTCTGAAGGATCTCCGCCATTTTAGCCTCCAGCCGAGCACGATATTCCGCCACAGTCTGGGGCGAGCGAGCCTCCACCTTAGATACCAGAGATTCAATGGTGCATACACGGCCCAGAATATCCTGGGCCAAGCGCTGGCCCTCCCGCACCCGCATGGCATCGAAATCCGTCAAGGCTGCGTCAAGAGCACCCAGCAGCCCGGTCTTCACCTGATCCTGGTTCTGCTCTTTCTTCTCCACTGTCAGCACATCGGTGAAACGAGCCAAATCGGTAGCCTCGTAATTTCCCTTTACCCACTGGCCGCCGCCCAGCTGATAGAGCTGGGCCAAAGCTGCAATGTAGGACTTAGCCAGCCCCTCATTGACCACCACAGTGGAGTCATCCTCAGCCTGGGCAGTTTGAGTGACGAACACATCCACCTTTCCCCGGGAAATAGAGCCTTGTACCCGGGCCTTCATGGCGTCTTCCGCAAAAATGAATGCACGGGGCATCTTGATGCCGCAGTCCAGATAGCGGTTGTTAACTGACCGCACTTCAATGGTAAAGGTGCCGCCCTCATAGCTGCACTCCCCTCGCCCATATCCGGTCATACTTTTAACCATCGTTCCATCAGCCCTTTCGCCAGTTTGTTCCCTTTCTCATGCGAGAAAGGTAGGCTACAATCAGCCCGCTAAAGCCAAAGTCGTAGAGTAGAAATACCACGTTTCCCAATAGGTACAGCACACCCAAATGAAGCTGCTGCAAAGGCAATCCGCTCAGTGCCACGGCTTTCGTCACAACCACAACCACAGAAAAGGCCAGATTAAAAAATACCAGCTTGCACAGTAGCTCCAGGGGCTTGCGCCGCATGGCCTCCACCCGGGACTTTACCACCGGGTATAGGCCGAACAATGCAGCGTAGAGAAGCACGCAAAACTTATCCGGCACCAGCAGCAACCCCAGTAAAGACACCGTGGCCCAGCAAAATAGCCCTGCCGAGGTGCCCCCTGCGATCACAACCCCCGCACAAGGCACCCCCGCCAAGGCCACCAGACCGATGGCTCCGGTGGGAGAAATAGCAGAACCATAGAGCAAGATGAGAGACACCGCTCCCAGCAATGCAGGATAGGTAATGCTGCGGGCAGATTTGCCTGATCTCATATCAGTTACAACCTCCACACAGGCAGTTGAGGCAGAGCATGGTGGTACAGCAGTCCAAACTGTCACACTGACCGCCAGCCATATTGGTGTTATACCCATAGCCGCCCTGCTGCATCATAGACAGCGCCTGCCGGTACTCCATATTCCCCGGCTCCATCTGGCATGCAATCTGGTAATTCTGTCTGGCTTCATCCAGCCAGCCACGGCGATAGGCTATGCTTCCCATAAGGAAATACCACTCGCCATTTTTGGTGGCTACGCCCCGCAGCAGCTGCTCCGCTCCATCCAGATTACCCATGTTGATATACTGGCGTACCTGGGCAAAGGATGTTGAACCACCGCCGTACTGGCCCTGATTGCCGTAGCCCTGATGACCATACCCCTGAGAAGAATAGCCGGACTGATACCCAGACTGATAGCCACCACCATAGGAACTGCCTGCCCCACTGCGGGCCTTGGTAATGGCGTCGTAGGCCTCATTAACCTCTTTCATCTTCTCCTCAGCCAAGTCGGCCAAAGGGTTATTCTGATAGTTATCCGGGTGGTACTTCCGGGCCAACTCCCGATAGGCCCGTTTCACTTCATCATCGCTGGCGTTGGGGCTGACTCCCAACACCTCATACGGATCTCTCATGCGTGTATCTCCCTTTGTGTAGCTTTTTTAGTTCCTTCCATCGCCCATCCAGCACTGCACTTTGAACGGCGGGAAGGCCAACACATAAAATATTACTTAGCACTTCATCCCACTCACCCAAATCCAACAGCTGTGCGGCATTGGATGCCAGTCGCACGGAATGGGTACAGGTCGTGCTGACATACTCCTGTTCCTTCCTAGCTTCACCTTGAAAGCGGGTACTCAACGGATTGTATCGTCCGCCGGCTTCATCCTCTTCCAGGTCGTCCCAAGCATCCATGAGATAGATCCAGCGGCCCACATGGTACAACAGCTGCTCCAGAATCCGATTCCGGGTCTGATCGGCTTGTGTAGGTGCCGCAGCCGCCAAAATACCGGCAAACTGATGGGCTACTTCATCCAAGCGTGGCGACTGTTCCTGTTCCAACTGGGACAAACGCTCCAGCCCCTGGCGCACTTGGGCATCAAAAGTGGGACAGGCCTGGGCCGCCCTCCGGTACGCCCTGCCAAACAGCAGACGAACTATCCGGTGGGGCAAGCCAGTCCAAAATCCGTGATCCTGAATATCATCATTCACCTTATGCCAGGTGAGAATGATACTCACATCTGCCGCCCGCTCCATACCAGTGCCTTGCAAGCAGCTCCTGGGCTTGCGCAAAGGATGGACAGGACACCGTTTGCAGACCATATACTCTTCTCTGGGATCGGATTGAAGGAGAATTGCCAAAAGCGTTAGGTCGTAATTCAAGGTGAACCGAGCCCAAAACCCGTGCCGTTTTCCCATTGCATGGCACAGGCCGCAGTAAGCAGACTGATACAGATCTCTCTGCTTCTGGGACATTTGGGACAGCGCCGGCCTGACGTATCCAAACATGGCTTACGACCTATACAGGGAAACTACGATTTTGTAGTCTCTGCCCACCACATCGATCTGGTCTCGAGTCCCAACGCTGTCCAGATATACATTTGCCGTCACCGTGTATTGACCGGCAGCCTGATTGATGTCTTTCAGGTCTGCCACCACTCGAACGTTCTCCCCAGTGACAGCATCCAACAACTCCTGGCTGCCTCGGATCTCTACTTTCAGCATCTGAGTCAAGGGCTTACCTGTCCAGCCATCTGGAGCCGAAATGCACGTGATATTGGTGGCCTCCACCGTTTTGCTCTTCAGCGAATCGTCCAAATCAATGGTGACAGTGACCTGATTGATGCCGCTGATGTTGCTGAGCTCATCGGTGAGGGCAACATCAAACACAATCTCATCCCCATCGTGGACGGTACCCAGATCAATGGTGCCCAACTCAATGGAACCTTCTGTGAGCAGGGCCTCCACTGCGGTCTTGGTGCCTCCCACGGTAAGCGTCTCTGCGCTCATGGTATATTTTACCTGGTCCAAAGACACGCCGCCGCCTTCCACCAGCTTCACTTCCAAAGGTATCTCAGCCGTAGCCAAAATGGGGAAGGTAGTCTGTACGGTCTCTGCCGAGCGCTCCACATCCAGATTGGAAATCACGTCGCCGCTGGCTCCAATGAATTGGTAGGGATAGTTGCCCCGCACCGTCTCACTGAGGTTATCTCCGTCCACCACCACTTCGGCATAGGCCACCTGGTTGACCAGCTCCGCCTGACCACTAATTGTGATCTTGGCGGGCGTGAATACGAAGTCCTCCTGATCCCCAGCCAGATATCCTTCCGCAGTGGTTCCCACAAACTTTCCTCGAAGCTCAATCTCACGCTGACGATATTCGGCCACAGTAAATGTGACATTTCCTGTCTCGCCCCGAACATACTGCACCTGACTGGAACTGACATTCGTGGGAAGCTTCACTGTGTATGCCAGCGTGTATTCCCCTGCCTTATTGATGGTAGACACATCCACCATCAACTGCACGGAACTGTCAGTGAGTTTGGCCAAAACTGCGGGAGTAGCTTTCACCGTGATGCTTGCTTTGGGCGGATCGCCTGCAATCATCAGTCCGCGGCTGGTCAGCTGCTCTTCCCCCACAAAAGTGATGGGTATATTATTGATGGGATTGCTTCGCTGGTTTCCATCCATGGATGTAACATAAAACCACATGGTTATGGCAATCACAATGGATAATACCACATAGAGCGCCTTACTGTCGAGAATCTTCTTCCCCATCTGGCTTATCCCCCTTCGTCTGTTTGAACATACTGGTGAGCCATGCTGTGCCGGAAGGCTTACTCTCCTCCTGCTCCGGCATCAATTCGTTGCGGAGCATTTGCTCCAAGGTAGCCGGTGCCAGGTGTCGCTTGAGCATACCGTTTATGGCCACAGAAATGGAGCCTGTCTCCTCGGACACCAGGGCTACCACCGCATCAGAGTTTTCACTGATGCCGATGCCCGCCCGATGGCGCATACCAAGATCCCGGCTGATGTTCACATTCCCAGACATAGGCAGCATGCACCCTGCCCCCACAATGCGTCCATTTCGTACAATCACAGCGCCATCGTGCAGCGGCGCTTTGTTCCAGAACAGATTCTTCAGCAGCTCCGCAGACACCCGGGCATCCAAAGGCGTGCCCGTCTTGAGCACATCATCCAGCATGGTCTTGCGTTCAAAGACCATCAGCGCCCCCACTTTGTCTTTGGACATGGAAGTGTAGGCCTCCACTGTCTCCCGAATGGCATACTCCAATTCGTCATCAATGGTCTCACGAACAAACATCTCTTTGATCTTGCCGCTGCCCATCTGCTCCAAAAAGCGACGGATCTCCGGCTGGAAAATAATAACCAAGGCAATAAACCCCAGCTCCACTGCATTGTTGAGAACAAACCGCACCACTTGAAGCTGCAACACATTGGCAACTCCCATTGCCAGAATAATCAAGAGAATTGCCTTGACCACCTGGCCGGAGCGGCTGCGGCGCACAAAGCGGAAAATGTGGTACACCACAAAAGCCACCAAGGCCATATCAATCACGTCAAATATGCCAATTAGCTTTATATATTCCGTTGCCGTGCTCAGAAACTGCTCCATATATTCCATTTCTTCGCCTCCAACCACCTGGCATCTATCGATAGTATGGCTATCTTACGTATTATAGCTCATAATCTGCAAATTGGCAAGCCAACTGCGGCTAAAACTTCACTTTCCTCCCAGCATAGTCAAAACACACCGTGTCCTCTTCCCTTCTGCCCCTGGCTATTGTATAATTTGAGGCATCCGACAAGCACCGGGAGGTATCACCTTATGTTAATCCAAAACGCACAAATCTATGACGCCATCCATCCCCACCCCTACGTGGGAGATGTGCTGGTACACGGCACCCGCATCCAGGCCATTGGTACCGGCCTGAGCGCACCAGGGGAAGAGATCATGGATGCCCAGGGGCTGCGCCTCTACCCTGGCTTTATTGACGCCCACAGCCACCTGGGTCTGGACAACTACGGCATGGGCTTTGAAGGCCACGACTACAACGAGATGGGAGACATTGTGGCAGCCCATCTCCGGGGCATTGACAGCTTCAATCCCTTGGAGTTGGGGGTGCGCCGTGCTCTGGAAGGCGGTGTTACCACCGTCGGCACCGGCCCGGGCAGCGCCAACGTGCTGGGCGGCACCTTTTTCGCCGTGAAAACCCACGGAAACTGTGTGGATGACATGGTGCTCCGTGACCCCGTGGCCATGAAGTGCGCCTTTGGCGAAAATCCCAAGCGTTGCTACCAGAGCAAGGGCAATTCCGCCCGCATGAGCACCGCCGCCAAACTCCGTGAAATGCTCTTTGCTGCCCAGGACTACATGGCCCGAAAGGAGGCTGCCGGGGACGACACACTGAAAAAGCCCAAGCACGACATGAAGCTGGAGGCCCTCATCCCCGTGCTCAAGGGTGAAATCCCCCTCAAGGCCCACGCTCATCGGGCAGATGACATCTGCACCGCCATTCGCATTGCCAAGGAGTTTGGCGTCAAGATGACCCTGGAGCATTGTACCGAAGGACACCTCATCCCGGAGGTAGTGGCCCGCTCCGGGTTCCCCGCCGCCGTAGGTCCCACCCTCACCAACGCCAGCAAGATTGAACTGGTGAACAAGACCTTCGAGACCCCCGGGGTCCTAGCCCAGGCAGGAGTTCAGGTGAGCATCATCACCGATAACCCTGTCATTCCCCAGTCCTATCTGCCCCTATGCGCCGGACTGGCGGTAAAGGCAGGCATGGACCCCTTCGAGGCCCTGAAAGCCATCACCATCAATCCGGCCAAACATCTGGGTGTAGCCCACCGGGTAGGCTCTTTGGAAACAGGCAAAGACGCCGATCTGGTGCTGGTGGACGGAGACCCCATGGTCAGCGACAGCCACATTCGGGCCGTGTGGGTCAACGGTCAAAAAGTCGTAGGTTAATACGCAAAATGTGCCTGACACATGACATGTCAGGCACATTTTTATTTATCTTATCTGTAAATGGGGTGCGCCTGGGTCAGCTGAGCCACACCCTGGCGGATCTCCTCTGCTTTATGCTCAAAGTCGGTGGCAGCCCACACAATGTACTGGGCCACCTGATCCATGTCGGCAGTGGTGAAGCCACGGCTGGTCACCGCAGGAGTGCCCACCCGGATGCCGCTGGTTTGGAAGGGAGAACGGGGATCCCCCGGCACCTTATTTTTATTGACGGTGATACGCACCTCGTCCAGTCGCCGCTCCAACTCTTTTCCGGTGAGGTCGCCCAGATTACGCAGATCCACCAGGGCCAAGTGGTTGTCTGTACCACCGGACACCAAATTCATTCCCCGGCTCATCAGTCCCTGAGCCAGTGCCTGGGCATTGTCCACCACCTGTTGCTGGTAGACTTTGAACTCAGGCTTGAGCGCCTCGCCCAACGCCACTGCCTTGGCAGCAATGATGTGCATGAGAGGGCCTCCCTGAGCGCCAGGGAAGATGGCAGAGTTGATCTTCTTGGACAAATCCTCGTCGTTGGTGAGAATCATGCCGCCCCGGGGCCCACGCAGGGTCTTGTGGGTGGTGGTGGTCACCACATGGGCATAGGGAACAGGAGAAGGATGCAGGCCAGCAGCCACCAGGCCCGCAATGTGGGCCATATCCACCCACAGGTAGGCCCCCACCTCATCGGCAATGGCACGGAAGCGGGCAAAATCAATGGTTCTGGGATAGGCAGAAGCGCCAGCCACGATCATTTTGGGTTTGCACTCCTTGGCCACCTTCTCCAGCTGGTCGTAGTCGATGTAGCCCGTCTCCTCGTCCACACCATAGGCCACGATGTTGTAGTACTTGCCGGAGAAGTTCACCGGGCTGCCATGGGTCAAATGTCCACCGTGATCCAGGTTCATGCCCAGAACGGTATCCCCAGGCTGGCATAGAGCCATATACACCGCATAGTTGGCCTGGGCGCCGGAGTGGGGCTGCACGTTGGCAAACTTGGCTCCGTAGAGCTGACAAGCCCGCTGAATGGCCAGATTTTCCGCCACATCCACGCACTGGCAACCACCGTAATAGCGCTTACCGGAGTAGCCTTCTGCATATTTGTTGGTGAGCACACTACCCGCTGCGGCCAACACCGCCTCAGAGACAATGTTTTCCGAGGCAATGAGCTCGATGTTGTCACATTGTCTCTCATACTCCGCCCGGATGGCAGCTCCTACCTCAGGATCCGCCTTAGACACAAAGTCCATATACTCCAAAACCATGGTCGTTCCACCTTCCCTTTCGGTTGAGTTACCCACATTATATCTGCTTTACTTCAATAAAGCAATAGATAAACCGTGAAACTTTCGTGACATTCTGCACAGGTCTATGGTATGATATCGCCAGAGGTGATACATATGAAAACTCCCCAGCAGGTTCAAGCCATGGTGGACGGGCTCAAAACCCTCTACCCCGACGGCATCTGCTCCTTACAATACAAGAAAGACTACGAACTGCTCTTTGCCGTGCGGCTCTCCGCCCAGTGTACCGACGAGCGGGTCAATCAAGTGACCCCTGCCCTCTTCGCCCGTTTCCCCACCCTGGAGGATTTCGCCCAGGCCGATGTAGAAGAAGTGGGTGAGTACATCCACTCCTGCGGCTTTTTCCGGGCCAAGAGCCGGGATCTGGTGCTGTGTGCCCAGATGCTTCTCTCCCAGCACGACGGCAAAGTCCCGGGCACCATGGAGGAACTGGTGGCACTCCCGGGTGTGGGGCGGAAAACCGCTAACCTGATTCTGGGTGACGTGTTCCACACCCCCGGTGTAGTGGTGGCTGACACCCACTGCATCCGCATCACCGGACGCTTGGGCCTCACCGACGGCACCAAGGATCCCGGAAAGGTGGAAAAACAACTGCGGGAGATTCTTCCCCCTGAAGAGTCCAACGACTTCTGCCACCGTCTGGTGCTCCATGGTCGGGCAATCTGCACCGCCCGTCAGGCCAAGTGCGGGATGTGCCCTCTGGCCCCGGTATGCGACTACGCTGCCAAACAGTAAACCATCAGCCCCGCCGAAAAATCGGCGGGGCTGATATCATTTTAGATGATTTTTGGCCGCTGTCAATGTATTGAGCATAAGCATGGCTCGGGTCATGGGCCCCACTCCGCCGGGCACGGGAGTCAGATAGGAGGCTTTAGGCTCCACTTCCTCCACCACGACATCCCCGCACAGCTTACCCTCTGCATTTCGGTTCATGGCCACGTCGATGACCACAGCACCCTCTTTCACCATGTCTCCGGTAACCAGACCTACCTGGCCCACAGCAGATACCAAGATGTCTGCTGTGGCGGCAATCTCCTTCATGTCCGGCGTGCGGGAGTGGCAGATGGTCACAGTGCCGTGGGCATGGAGCAGCAGCATGGCCATAGGCTTGCCCACAATGTTGGAGCGGCCCAGTACCACACACCGCTTCCCGGTGGGATCAATGTGGTATTCCTTCAGCAGTTCCATCACACCACCAGGGGTGCAGGGCTGGAAAATGGGCCGGCCGATGGTGAGCTGACCCACGTTGTAGGGGTGAAAGCAGTCCACGTCCTTGCCGGGATCAATGGCCAGAAGCACCTCTTCCTCGCAAAATCCCCGGGGCAGGGGCAGCTGCACCAGGATGCCGTCAATGTCGTGCCGACGATTCAGCTCACCAATGAGTTCCAGCAGCTCCTGCTGAGTGCTGGTCTCAGGCAGGGCGTACTCCTCGCTATAATAGCCGCACTCCTCGCAGTCCTTGCGCTTGCTGTTGACATATACTCGGGAGGCAGGATTATCCCCCACAATAATGACCGCAAGTCCAGGACGGCGGCTCAGCTGTGCCGTCTCTTCCCGGGCCTGTTCCTTCAATTTTTTGGCCAGTGCCAAGCCATCCATTTTAATTGCCATGTTCTTCTTTCCCCTTCCCGGCCACGGTTAGGGGTGGGGTCACGCCCTTCCCCCGTTTCCACTGGATCACCATGATGATAACCGCAACCACCGCTGAAATGATTCCCACCAACTGGGATGTGCGCAGGCCGGTGCCGAAGAAATACAGGCTGTCCGTGCGCATACCTTCAATCACAGCACGGCCCACGCCGTACCACGCCACATAAGACAGGAAAATCTGTCCGTCAAACTTCCGCCCCTTCCGGGCCAGCAGTACCAAGAGCACAAACCCCAGCACATTCCACAGAGATTCATAGAGGAAGGTGGGGTGAACCCCCAAACTGCCGTCCAAAATACTCTGATACATCTCCTGGGATTCCAACAGCCCCTTGTCCATCATCTCTTTGGCGATGGAGGCAGAGCACATGCGCCAAGGCAGAGTGGTCAGGCCGCCATAGGCCTCCACATTGACAAAGTTGCCCCATCGCCCAATGGCCTGGCCGATGAGCAAGCCGTAGCATCCCACATCTGCATAGTTCCAGGAAGACTGATGTCGCACCTTGCAGTACACCGCCACAGTGATGACCGCCATGATGACCCCGCCATAGATGGCCAGGCCACCGTCCCAAATGGCAATGGCCCTTCCCCAGTCAAAGGATCCATCTGCATTGATATAGATGGAACGATAGAAGATCACATAATACGCTCTGGCGCCAATGATAGACAAGGGGACAGCAAAGAAGAGCATATCCGTGAGCTTCTCTCCGTCCACGCCAAAAAAAGACGCCTTACGATAACAGTAGAGCACTGCCAGCAAAAAACCAAAGGCGATGATGACGCCGTACCAATAAATATCCTTACCAAACAGACTCAATGCAACTCGATTGAGGTCAAATTCCAACCCCAGGCCGGGGAAGGATACTGTATTGACCATGGTCAATCCCACCTTTCCTGTCCTGCGGTGCCCACCGGACAAACCACCGAGAGAGAAACCCGCTCCGGCACACACCACTGTTCCAGCATCAGTCTGGCATCCTCCCACTGGATACTCTGGAAACACTGAGGGAAATCGAAATAGTCTTCACCCCGGAAAAAGTTTTGGGCCAGCTCGATACAGGTGTCCTCCAGGGAGTTGAGTCTGCGCACCATGCTGCCGTAAGCGGCTTTTTTCAGGCGTTCCCAGAGGTTGGGGTCCACGCCCTCCCGGCAAAGCCGCCGGGCCTCTTCCAGCACGGCATCCCGCACCGCCCGGGGATCCCGGCTCTCGCCACCCGCCATCAGGTAAGCACATCCAGGCACCGACTCGTAATCTCCGCCAAAGCTGCTGTTGATGAGTCCTTCCTCATAGAGCTTGGTGTACAGGGGTGCAGAGGAGCCAAAGAGCACGTCGCACACCAACTCCCCCACCAACTGCTGCCGCAGCTCCTGCCCGGCAGACGCCGGGTCGCCTTTGATCCCCAATTCAAACATCGGCACAGACACCGGCATCTCCCGCTCCATATAGGTGCTCTGCACCCCGGCAGGCTCCTGCTGGCCCAGGTCTGCCCGGCCCAGATGTCCGCCCCGGGCAGGGATGATCTCCCGAGCCAGCTCAGCCACCTTCTCGGGGTCCACAGACCCAGCCACACACAGCACCATATTTTCCGGGCGGTAGAAGGCCTCATGGCAGCGGTAGAGTACCTCAGGGGTGATCTCTGCAATGGACTGCTCGCTGCCTGCCACCCGCACCCGCACCGGATGGTTTTGATACATCTGCTCCATCAGCTGATAGTACACTTCCACGTCCGGGTCATCCAGACACATACGGATCTCCTGGGCAATGATGCCCTGCTCTTTGTCCACACTCTCCTGAGTAAAATAGGGTGTTGTGACAAAGCTCAAAAGGGTGCGCAGGTTTTCCTCGAAGCCCCGGGTGCACTCAAAATAGTAACCAGTGATGGCCGCAGCGGTAAAAGCATTGTCCACAGCACCGTTGGCTGCCATGATTTGCAGCACATTCCCCTCCTCCGAGTCAAACATCTTGTGCTCCAGGAAATGGGCCACTCCCGCCGGGGTGTCCACCCAGTGTCCGTCCTCACTGCGAAAACGCAGGTGCATCCCACCGTAGCGGGTGGCAAAAAAGGCAAACTGCTTGCCGTATTCCGGTCGGACGTCCACGAGAATCTCCAGGCCATTGTCCAGCCGCTGGCAATACAGGGTCTCCCCCAGCAGGGTATATTCTCTTTGTTCCATGGCGCTCATCCCTCCTCTCCCGTGAGATAGTAAACGGTATCCAGGCTCAGCGCCCGTGCCACATCCACCACATCCTGATGGGTGACCTGCTCCACCCGTCGGGCCATGTCGTCCACATCGGTGGGATCTCCTCCGGTGAGGGAAACGGTGACGCAGTCGTCCTCCATCAGGCCCTGGCTGTCCTTGCGACTAATCAGCGCATTGACCACCGAGCGGGTGGCGGCTTGTAGCTCCTCTTGCGTAAAATCACCTTGGCGAATGGCATCCAGCTGGGCCAAGATAGCCTCCTTGGCCACAGAAAACTTGGAAAATTCCACTCCAGAAGAAACCACCATAAGGCCCTTGATCTTATCCAGCAGCGAGGAAGCAAAGTAGCAAAGGCTCATCTTCTCCCGCACGTTGGTAAACAGTTTGGAGTGGGCACTACCCCCGTACAAAGCATTGCATACCATCAGAGCGGGAAGCAGGGGATGGTTGACTGCGATTCCACCGGTGCGAAATCCCATGGCCAGCTTTCCCTGGGTCACATCCAGCACATCGGTGACCTCTCGCACCTGCTCCTGCACGGGTCGGGCCAAAACCTGGCACTCCACAGGGGCCTGTCTGTCCTGAAGCAGCGATGCAAACGAGGCGGCCACAGCCTGCTCCACCCGCTCCAGGGGTGCAGATCCACCGTAATAAAAGGTGACATGACTCTGTGCCAACAGATTATGATAGTGCTGCCACAGTTCTTCCGCAGTCATAGTGCGGGCCTTCTGGGCGTCCCCCAACTTGTCGATGGCGTACCGCTCCTGGCCACACATCTCCTGCACCAGCCGGAAGATGGACCAGCCCCGCTTGTCATTGATGCGGGCACCAATGCGGTCAGCCAGATTGGCCCCTTCACCAGAGACAAACTCACGGTCAAACACCCCATCTACGGTGTAAGGATCCAACAGGATCTCCCCCACCAGTGCGATGGCCGGCTCCAACACAGCCATGCCATCCAGCGCATAGCGGTCATCAATAAAGCTGCACTGGAACCCGACGCACTGGCTCTCCCCCCGCTGGCGCACCGCAGGGCCCAGTGAAGCCCCGTACAGCTCATCGGTGGCAGCAGACAGGCTCTCTATATCAGGGTGCTGACGACTGCCCCGGTACAACACATCTGGAATCAGGGCATAGGCCGTGGCTGTCTCCTCTTGCAGCGGCACCGTCAGCGTCACGCTGAATACACCGGTTTTGAATTGATCGGTCTGGGTCATCACCAACTCCACCCCGCAGGCCAGAGTCTTGTGGAATCGCTCCATAGGTTACCTCCTATTGGGACATCTTTGATATTGGTATATTATACATCATTTCCTTCCCCTTGCCACTACAAACTTTCCCTTCCCCCGTTTTTTTATCCTTTGCGTCACATTTCCCAAACCGCCGTCTCCAATGCCCGTGATTTTGTGAATTTTTACGTTATTCGTGGTAAGTGTTTTCCCTTGACAGGGACAGGATGCTATGGTATAGTATCTACTTGTAAAGCGCTGCTGCTTTACACAACGCGGTAAAGGAGGCGAGATCCATGAAGAATCAGGCATACCGCATGGCCATGCTCTACGATTTTTATGGGGATCTGCTCACTGACCGCCAAAAGGAGTTCTACGACCTCTACTACAATGAGGACTTATCCCTTTCCGAAATTGCCGAAAACTACGGCATCTCTCGCCAAGGCGTCCGGGACGTGATCGTGCGTGCCGAGGCAGCCATGGATGAGATTGAGGAAAAAACCCATCTGATCCGTCGCTTTCATCAGAGCCAGAAAGAATTGCTGGCCATTGACCAGGCAGCGGATCGACTGCTTGAGGCCGTGCGTGCAGGCTCCTGCACCGCCTCCACCTTGGAGGAAATCGCCTTGAGCATTAAGAAGCATACCGCCAAGCTGGAACAGGAGTAAGCCATGGCATTTGAAAGCTTAACTGAAAAACTTTCTGCCACCTTCCGCCGCCTGCGTGGTAAGGGCCGCATCAGTGAGGCCGACGTAAAAGCCGCTATGAAAGAGATCAAGATGGCTCTTTTGGAGGCAGACGTCAATTTCAAGGTGGTAAAAAACTTTGTGGCCTCGGTGACCGAACGAGCCGTAGGCACCGATGTACTGGAGTCTCTCACCCCTGCGCAGATGATCGTGAAGATCGTCAACGAGGAGCTCACCGCTCTGATGGGCGGTGGGGACAGCAAACTGACCATTGCCTCTGCCCCGCCCACCGTGGTGATGTTGGTGGGCTTGCAGGGTGCAGGTAAGACCACCAACGGTGCCAAGTTGGCCGGACTGATGAAAAAGCAGGGCAAGCGTCCTCTGCTGGCCGCCTGTGACATCTACCGCCCTGCCGCCATCCGGCAGCTGGAAGTGGTGGGTGAGCAACTGGACATTCCAGTCTTCCAAATGGGCCAGACCAACCCGGTGGACATCGCCAAAGCTGCCGTAGAACACGCAAAAAAGTACGGCAACGACATGGTGTTTCTGGATACCGCCGGCCGGCTGCACATTGATGAGCAGCTCATGGATGAGCTAAAGGCCGTCAAAGCCGCAGTCAACCCCACCGAGATCTTGTTGGTGGTGGACGCCATGATCGGTCAGGATGCGGTCAATGCCGCCAAGGCCTTTGACGAGGCTTTGGATATTGACGGCGTGATGCTCACCAAGCTGGATGGTGACGCCCGAGGCGGTGCCGCCCTCTCCATTCGCTCCGTCACTGGCAAGCCCATCAAGTTTGCCGGTACCGGCGAAAAGCTGGACAACATCGAAGTCTTCCACCCCGACCGCATGGCCAGCCGCATTTTGGGCATGGGCGATGTGCTCTCCCTCATTGAAAAGGCGGAGCAAAGCCTGGATGCCAAAAAGGCCGCTGAGCAGATGGAGCGGCTGCGCAAAAACAAGTTTACCCTGGCCGACTTCTACGATCAGCTGGTGCAGGTCAAGAAGATGGGCTCCATACAGGACATCGCCGCCATGCTCCCTGGCATGAACGGCAAAAAGATGGATCTCAATGTGGACGAGCGTGGCCTGGCCAAAATCGAGGCCATCATCCAGTCCATGACCCCCTATGAGCGAGAGAATCCCTCTGTGCTCAACTCCAGCCGGAAAAAGCGCATTGCCGCCGGTTCCGGTACCCAAGTGGTGGACGTCAACCGCCTGCTCAAGCAATTTGAGGGTATTCAGATGCTCACCCGTCAATTTTCCAACCCCAAGAAGGCCAAAGGCCTGCTCAGCCGTTTCAAAGGCATGGGGTTACCCTTTTAAGGTTGGTTTCTGTCCCCCACGGACATTGCCATATACGATAGAATCTATGGAGGTGAAAATACAATGGTTAAGATCAGACTGCGTCGAATGGGTGCTAAGAAGGCTCCCTTCTACCGTGTTGTGGTTGCCGACTCCCGTTATCCCCGGGATGGCCGTTTCATCGAGGAACTGGGCACCTATGATCCCCGCCAGAATCCCGCTGCTGTCAACATCGATGTGGAGCGCGCTCAGGCTTGGATCAAGACCGGCGCTCAGCCCACCGACACCGTGCGTGACCTGCTGAAGAAGGCTGGCCTGTAAGCGCACGATTGGAGGTCCTCATGAAGGAATTGCTCACTTATATTGCCCAAAACCTGGTGGAGCATCCGGACCAGGTTTCTGTGACCGAGCACGAGACTCCCGCAGAGACCGTTTTGGAGCTGCGAGTAGCCGCCGAGGATATGGGCAAGGTGATTGGCCGTCAGGGCCGCATCGCCAAGGAAATTCGGGCGCTGATGCGCTCGGTTGCCCAGCGTCAGGGCAAAAAGGTTTCAGTTGATATCATCGACTGATACAGCCGCTGAGGCGGGGGCTTGCCCCCGCCTTTTTGATTTTTACACTAAGAGGTGAACCTATTATGATCCATCCCTATCTGGAGTGCGGACAAATCGTCAACACCCACGGCATCCGTGGTGAGGTAAAGATCGTCCCCTGGGCGGACAGCGCCGAATTTCTCTGCCAATTCTCTACCCTGTACATTGACGGCAGCCCGATAAAGGTGTTAAACGCTCGGGTGCACAAGGGCAGCGTCATCGCCCAGCTGGAAGGCGTGTCCGACGTCAACACCGCCATGCTGCTGAAAAACAAGGTGGTGCATATCCGCCGTGAGGATGCCAACCTTCCTGAAGGCGCCTTCTTTTTGGCTGACATCATCGGTTTGGACGTGGTGGATGAAGAAGGCACCAAGTTGGGCACCTTGAAGGACATCCTCTCCCCCTCCCGCCAGCAAGTATATGTGGTGGAGGGAGAGCGTCAAATTCTCATCCCTGCCGTCCCTGAATTTATTCTGGAGACCAATGTGGATGGGGGCTACATCAAAGTTCGTCTCATCGAGGGGATGTGAACGGCGTGTATCACATTGATATCATGACCCTGTTCCCCGACACCGTGGGGGATGTACTCAGCGAATCCATTTTGGGTCGGGCTCAGGAGCGGGACTACATCCGCATTCTCACCCACCAAATTCGAGACTACACCAAAAATAAGCAAAAGCAGGTGGACGACTATCCCTACGGGGGCGGCCAGGGTGCCGTGATGCAGGCAGACCCTCTCTACCAGTGCTGGAGTCACATTTGCCAGCAGCATGAGACCAAGCCCCACACCATCTATCTCTCCCCCTGCGGCAAAACCTTTACCCAGGAAGATGCCCGACGGCTGGCCCGGGAACATGACCATCTGATCTTGGTCTGTGGCCACTACGAGGGAATCGACCAGCGATTCATTGACGGCTATGTGGACGAGGAGATCTCCCTGGGCGACTTTGTGCTCACCGGCGGTGAAATAGCCGCCATGGCTGTGGCAGACGCCGTATGCCGCCTCATCCCCGGAGTGCTCTCCCATGACGCCTGTTTTGAGGACGAGAGCCACTGGAACGGGATGTTGGAATATCCCCAATACTCTCGTCCCGCTCAGTGGCACGGCATGGAAGTACCAAAGGTGCTTACCTGCGGCGATCACAAAAAAGTGGAGCGGTGGCGGCGCAAGCAATCCATCATCCGTACCCGGGACCGCCGTCCGGATCTGTACGCCAAGTTGGATCTATCCTCCAAAGAGGATCAGAAGCTGCTATCCGAAATTCAGGCCGAAGAGCTGCAAAAGCCTCTTCCCCACCCCGTCTCCTGCTCTCCTGCCTCCCCAGAGGACTGGAATGCAATTTCCTGGCCCCACACCACGCCTATGCCAGAACACAGCTACATCGTGTGGCACGGCACCCAGGCCGCTGCTTGCATTTCCCTGACTCCCATAAGCGCAGATGATGACCTTGGCATTCAGGACGGCAAATGGTCTGCCCAGGAGCCCAGTCTGCTTCTTTCCCTTCACGGGCAAGATCCATCCCTGATTCACACCAATTTGGTGAACAAGCTGCTGAAACAGGCCGAAACGCTAGGCCAGCAGGCGGGGATGCCCTGGCTGCGCATGGCTGTCAGCAAGAAGGACAAGGAACTGCTGGCCCATATGAAAGCCATGAATTTTCAGTATCGGGGAAATCTGGAGCGCCAAGGCGCACGCCAGGTGGCCTACGAGCTTCGTCTAAAATAAAAAAGCGAGGTGCCTGCCATGATTTTGGGCATAGATGCCGGAACCAGCGCTGTTAAATTGGCAGTTCTGGACGGCGAGACCATCTGCGCCACCTACTACCAGCCCAACCGAATTGACACCGCCCATACCCTTCGTCTGGCCTTGGAACGCTCTGGGATTCTATCCCTTCCCATCTCACATGTGGCCCTCACGGGACTCAACAGCACCCGATGTGGGGCAGAATCTATGAAATTGCCCCAATGCACCGTCTCTGAACTGGACGCTATTGGATGCGGGGGATGCTTCCTGTCAGGGAAGGACAATGCCCTGGTGGTCAATATGGGCACCGGAACCACCTTTGTTCTGGCACAAAATGGGCGGTACACACATCTGGGTGGCACGGGGATCGGCGGCGGCACTCTCATGGGACTGGGCCGTGGACTGCTGGGAGTCAACACCCCGGATGAACTGTTCCAACTGGCAGACCACGGTGACGTCGGCCAGGTAGACCTGCGCATTGGGGATTTGTTTGCAGGGTCTGAGACCCTGGATCCTACCCTCACCTCCTCAAATCTGGCCAAGGCCTCTCCTGGCTCCACCCAGGCTGACTGGGCAGCGGGACTGTTGAATTTGGTCTTGGAGTGCACCGGCACCATGGCTATGCTGGCCTGCGGTGCTCACCAGGTGTCCGACGTGGTACTGCTGGGCGCTCTCACCCAGCTGCCCCAGGCAAAGGAACGTTTCCAGGTCTTCACTCAGTTTTACCGCCCCAACTACTTCATCGCCCCCCAGGCCGATTGCGCCACCGCCATCGGCACAGCCCTGCTGGCAAAGGAGAACGACACATGGATCTGACCAATTTATCTGACATTAAAGCGCTGCTGGCCCGACACGGCTTTCACTTTTCCAAGTCCATGGGCCAAAACTTTCTCATTGAAAGCTGGGTGCCCCGGGACATTGCCCATAGCGCTCAGCTGGACAACACCTGCGGTGTTTTGGAAATTGGCCCCGGCATCGGCCCCCTCACCGTTCAACTGGCCCAGCAAGCGGCCAAAGTGGTTTCCGTGGAGCTGGACAAGTCTCTGCTGCCCATTTTGGAGGAAACCGTAGGGGGCTTTGGAAACGTAGAGATCGTCCCCGGGGATGTGATGAAACTGAACATTCCCCAGCTGGTGGAGGAGAAGTTCCAGGGACTTACTCCTATGGCCTGCGCCAATCTGCCCTACAATATCACCACCCCTGTCATCACATTGCTGCTGGAGAGCGGCTGCTTCCGTAGGGTGACTGTGATGATCCAGCGGGAGGTGGCCAAGCGCATCTGTGCCCAGCCCGGCACTTCGGACTTTGGCGCTTTCTCCCTGTTCTGTCAGTACCACGCCCACTGCGAATATCTCTTTGAGGTGCCTGCCCAGTGCTTCCTCCCCGCCCCCAAGGTGACTTCTGCGGTGATCGGCATGACTCTGCGAGACACTGCCCCTGTGGATTGTCCGCCCAAGCAGCTTTTTGCCGTCATTCGGGCCGCCTTTGCCCAGCGAAGAAAGACCTTGCTCAACGCCCTCTCCTCTGCCTATGGCAGCCAGCTGAGCAAAGATCAGCTGCGGGAAATTCTAACCCTGTGCGACTTTCCCGAGACCGTCCGTGGAGAGCAGCTGGGGCTGGAGGAGTTCTCTGGTCTTGCTCAGACTCTCTATTCCCATATGTGAAACCAGCCCTTCCCGGCAGAAGCTCCGGGAAGGGCTGTCACTTTGCACCAAAGGGCATACACTGGGTTGAAGGAGGTATTATTATGCCAATCATTTATCTATCTCCCTCCACCCAGGAGAGTAATCTATACGTCAACGGCGGCAGCGAAGAGGAATGGATGAACCGTCTTGCAGATGCCATGGTGCCATACCTAGACGCCACAGGCATCCGATATTCCCGCAACACCCCCGATATGACCGCTGCATCTTCGATTCGGGCATCCAACGCAGGCAACTATGATCTGCATCTGGCCCTCCACTCCAATGCCTCACCGCCGGGACAGGAGGGTCAAAATCGGGGCGTGTTGGTGTTCCACTATCCCGGCAGCGTTCAGGGCACCAAAGCCGCCAACATCATGGCCGATCAACTCAAAGAAATCTATCCCCTCCCCCAACTGGTTCGGGCCGAGCCCACCACCTCCATTGGAGAAGTCCGACTCACCCGCGCCCCATCTGTTTTCTTGGAGCTTGGCTACCATGACAACCTGGACGACGCTGTGTGGGTACAGACCAACCTGGATCTTATCGCCCAAACCATTGTCAGGGCCTTGGCCGAGTACTTCCAGATTCCCTTTCTCACCCCCAATGAGCCAAGACAAGGGGTCGTGGATGTAAACTGGGGCTACCTCAACATCCGTTCCCGCCCCTCTCTCTCAGCTCCCGTCATCGCAAAAGCCTATGACGGGGCCACCCTCACCATCCTCAACCAGTGGCAGGACTGGTATCTGGTCTCCTTTGATGGGACAGAAGGCTATGCAAGCGCAGATTTCATCACCTTGGTGTGAGATACAACCCCCAAACTCCGAAATTCCATGGGAACATATCTGGGTTTCCATCTCCGACCCTGACCAGGCCATGCCAGCCTGGAGCCTCCTGCAAACTCTGGCCCGCAAGCCGGTTTCACCTGTTCCCCCGCCTCCACAAGACAGCATCTGAGTTATTCATAATTATTTCAAAATTTCTTCAAAGAATGTCCAACTACCCAATGAGAAATATGGTATTCTAACATTGTCAGAAATGACAACTCCTCCCTCTCTCTTTTGAAAACCATGCCCCCTCCGTCTTTCTTTGATGGAGGGGGCAACTTTTACTCACATCTGCTATTTCTTTGGATCTCGCTAATTTTCAAAATTAGGACTTGACATTCTGCGACACTCATGTTAGAATAAGCAAGCTTTTGAGCCTCGCCTCTGCCACGAAGGCATGACAGGAATGCTGGTGTAGCTCAGTTGGTAGAGCAGCTGATTCGTAATCAGCAGGTCGCGTGTTCAAGTCACGTCACCAGCTCCAAAAGTTTATATGCGGCTGTAGCTCAGCTGGATAGAGTGTTTGGCTACGAACCAAAAGGTCGGGGGTTCGAATCCCTCCAGCCGTACCAAAATAAAAGCACCTGCAAAAGCAGGTGTTTTTATTTTGGGGCGCAGGTTCATTTCAATGCTCGGTGGAAGTCAATTCCGCCTGCGCCAAGGTTTTCGCCCCTGGCGAAAACACTTGTACGGCGCATAAGCGCCGCCCCACCGTGTGGGGCCCCATGTCTTACTGGCACCTATACTGTTTCCATCATGCAAAAATCGACAAGCAGCGTCAGATGCCTGTCGATTTTTTGTCGTTTTTTATTGTTTTTTTGCAATTTATAATTGCACCACTGTTGTCTTTCATGTATAATAGTACGAATATATTTACACGACTTGTTAAGGTCTTAGGAGTGATGAATTTGAAACTACTGGTGAAAGGTGGACACGTGGTGGATCCCTCCTCTGGTTTGGATCAGATCTGCGATGTTCTTGTGGACAGCGGCCGCATCGCCGCCGTAGGAGAGTCCCTGCCCACACCAGAAGATAACTGCTCGGTGCTGGACGCCAGTGGCCTGGTGGTTGCCCCCGGCCTGGTAGACCTCCATGTGCATTTGAGAGAGCCGGGATTTGAAGACAAAGAGACCATCGCCACCGGATGCGCTGCTGCTGCCCGGGGCGGCGTGACCACCCTGGTGGCCATGCCCAATACCCGTCCTGCCACCGACTGCCCGGAAATGGTAGCTCAGGTGAAAGAAAAAGCCGCCCGCACCGGTATCACCGTCTACCCCGCTGCAGCTGTCACCCAGGGTCAAAAGGGCGAAGCCCTCACCGACTTCCACGCCCTCTGGGAGGCTGGTGTTCCCGCCCTCACCGATGATGGAGTGCCCGTGCAGAACTTGGCCCTTCTGCGCCAGGCCATGCAGCAAGCCCGTACCTTGGGCATGCCCATTCTGGATCACTGCGAGGATCGGGACATGGTGCGCAACTATGCGGTCAACGAGGGTGCTGTTTCCCGACAGTTGGGCCTGCCCGGCCGTCCTGCCATTGCGGAAGAATTGCAGGTCATGCGGGATGTGATGCTGTCCAAGGACACCGGAGCCCGGGTCCATATCTGCCACATCTCCACCGCCGGCACCGTGGACATCATCCGCAAAGCTAAGGCTGATGGTGTGGCGGTCACTTGCGAGACCTGCCCCCAATACTTTACCCTCACTGAGGAGGAGATCCTTCGCCAGGGCACCATGGCCCGGGTCAATCCCCCCCTGAGAACCGAGGCGGACAGAGCCGCCATTTTGGAGGGTCTGAAAGACGGCACCATTGATGCCATCGTCACTGACCACGCCCCCCACTGCGCCTGGGAGAAGGCCCAGCCCCTGGAGAAGGCACCCAGCGGCATGGTGGGCCTGGAGACCTCTCTGGGACTGGCCCTGACCTACCTTTACCACGCCGGTCACATGAGCTTGATGGAAGTCATCAACCGCATGAGCACAGCCCCTGCTTCCCTGCTGCGCCTGCCCAAAGGCTCCCTTCAGGTTGGGCGTCACGCCGACCTGGTTCTCTTCGATCCCAACCGGGTGTGGACTGTAAACAAAGAGGATTTCGCCTCCAAGGGCCGCAACACCCCCTTCCATGGCTTCCAGCTCAAAGGTAAAGTCAAATATACCATTTCCATGGGTCAGATCATATATCAGGAGGATTAAGCTATGTCATTCGATATTTTGCAGGAGAAGATCAAGGAAAAAGCAAACCCCACCGTGGCTGGTCTGGATGCCCGGGTGGAGTATGTGCCCCCTCACATTCTGAAAAAGTACACCGACCGTCTGGGCGAGACCCTGGAGGCCGCCGCTGAGGCCATCGGTGAGTTTGACCGTGGTCTCATTGACGCCCTGTGCGACGTCGTCCCCGCCGTCAAGCCCCAGGCCGCATACTTTGAGATGCTGGGCTGGCGTGGTATGAAGGTCATGGAGGACGTGATGGCCTATGCCAAGAGCAAGGGGCTGTATGTCATTGCTGATATCAAGCGCGGCGACATTGGCACCACCGCCACCGCCTATGCTGAAGGCTGGCTGGGTACCACCCAGGTAGGCAGCAGCGCTCTGCCCTCCTTCAACGCAGACTGTGTGACCCTCAACGGCTACATGGGCTCCGATGCCATCAATCCCTTCCTCAAGGAGTGCGTGGCTCACAACAAGTCTGCCTTCGTCCTGGCTAAGACCTCTAACCCCTCCTCTGCTGATCTCCAGGACATGATGGCTGGCGATCGTGTGATTTATACTGTCATGGGTGACCTCATCGAGCAGTGGGGCAAGGGCACCGAGGGTAGCTGCGGCTATCAGGCTCTGGGCGCTGTGGTTGGCGCCACCCACCCCGCCGTACTCAAGGAGCTGCGTGAGCGCCTGCCCAAGACCTTCTTCCTGGTTCCCGGCTATGGCGCCCAGGGCGGTACCGCCGAGGACGTGCGCAACGCTTTCGATGATCTGGGTCGAGGCGCCATCATCAATGCCTCTCGTTCCATCATGTGCGCCTGGAAAAAAACCGGCAAAGACGGCGTAGACTACCAGGAAGCTGCTCGTGCTGCCGCTGAGAAGATGCGAGACGAGCTGAAAGAGTATATCACCGTGCGCTAAATCAAGAGAGAGGGAGAACACTATGACTGTTGAACAAAGCTGCACCATCGTGGAAGCTGTCCAGCTTCCCTCCGGCGGCGTGTCCATGACCTTCCAAAGCCACGGCATGGCCGCTCAGATCACCCGTCCCGGCCAGTTTGTCCACGTGCGCTGTGGAGAGGGCCTGCTGTTGCGCCGCCCCATTTCCATCTGCAGCTGGTCTGTGGACGGCGATCTGATCCGCATGGTCTTTGAAGCCCGAGGTGAGGGCACCCGCTGGCTGGCTCAGCGCCAGGTGGGCGAAAATCTGGATGTACTGGGCCCCTTGGGCCGTGGTTTCCAGATGGAGCCCCAGGGCCGGTACCTGCTGGTAGGCGGCGGCATCGGCGTGCCCCCCATGCTGGGCTGCGCCAAGCACGCCGGGGAGCGCAACACCGCCATTTTGGGCTTCCGCTCCGCTGCCAATGCCATGCTGGTAGAGGAGTTCGCCACTTGCTGTGAGCAGGTGCGGGTAGCCACTGACGATGGCAGCATGGGCCACCACGGCTTTGTGGACGCCCTGGTGCGTGAGGAGTTGGAGCGCAGCTCCGATTATACCGCCGTGCTGGCCTGTGGCCCCAAGCCCATGCTCCGCTCTGTGGCTAAGGTGGCCGAGACTTTTGGCATCCCCTGCCAGGTCTCCATGGAGGAGCGCATGGGCTGTGGTGTAGGCGCTTGTCTGGTGTGTGCCTGTAAGGGCGCTGATGGCCATCAGAAGCATGTTTGTAAGGACGGCCCTGTATTCGATGCCAAGGAGGTGTCCTGGGATGACTAACCCCTGCATGAAAGTCAATTTGGCCGGTGTGGAGCTGAAAAACCCTGTGGTGGTTGCCTCCGGTACCTTCGGGTTTGGCCGTGAGTACGGTCAGTTCTATGATCTGTCTGAGTTGGGCGGCATTTGTGTCAAGGGCCTCACTGCCCAGCGTCGGGAGGGCAACCCCGCCCCCCGCATTGCCGAAACCCCCATGGGCATTCTCAACTCCGTGGGCCTGCAAAACCCCGGTGTGGACACTTTTATAGCCGAAGAACTGCCCTTCCTGCGTCAGTATGATGTGAAGGTCATTGCCAACATCTCGGGCAACACCCCGGAAGAGTATGGTGAAATGTGCGAAAAGCTGTCTGCTGCTGGCGTGGACATGATTGAGGTGAACATCTCCTGCCCCAACGTCAAGGCAGGCGGTCTGGCCTACGGCACCAAGCCTGAACTGGCCGCTGAGGTCACTCACATGGCCAAGTCCCATTCCACCGTTCCGGTGATGGTAAAGCTCTCCCCCAACGTCACCGACATCACCGAGATCGCTCGGGCCGTGGCTGATGCCGGAGCAGATGCGCTCTCCCTCATCAACACCCTGCGAGGCATGCGCATTGACACCAACACCCGCCGTCCCATTTTGAAGATGAACACCGGCGGTCTGTCCGGCCCTGCCGTGCTTCCTGTGGCCGTGCGCATGGTGTGGGAAGTTGCCCAGGCTGTGAATCTGCCCATTCTGGGCATGGGCGGCGTGTCTAAGGCCGACGACGCTGCCCAGCTGATGCTGGCTGGTGCCAATGCCGTGGCCGTAGGCACCGCCTGTTTTGCTGACCCCTACACCCCTGTCAAGGTGCGTGACGGATTGCTGGAGCTGGCTCGTACCCAGGGCTTGGACTCCATCGCCCAACTCACCGGCGGCGTACGCCCCTGGTAATTGCCCCACGAAAGAAGAGAACAACGTCATGACCACAATTTATCTCATACGGCACGCCCAGGCAGAGGGTAATCTATATCGTCGCTGTCACGGATGGTACGATGGAAAGCTCACAGCTCTTGGCAACCGTCAGGTGCAGGCTCTGGCCACCCGCTTTGAAGGTGTCACCATTGATGCCGCCTACTCCAGCGACCTGACCCGCACCATGGAGACATCCAAGGCCGTCTGTCTCTCCCGGGGGCTGCCCCTGTGCCTGGATACAGATCTGCGTGAGATCGGTGCAGGCTGCTGGGAGGATCGCAGCTGGGGTGATTTGCTTCACGCCGATCCGGAAAATCTACGAAAGTTTTTTCTCTGCGACCCTCAGTGGCATGTGGATGGAAGCGAGACCTTCCCCGGTGTACGGGAACGGATGATGTGCGCCATTACCAGCATCGCCGCCTCCCACCCCAACCAGACCGTGGCCATCTTCTCCCACGGCAGTGCCATACGCGCCGCCCTGTCCGGCTGGCTGGGTGTTCCACTGGAAAAGATGGGAACTATGGCTCTGGGTGACAACACATGTGTAGCAAAGCTGGAGGTTCAGGGCGAACAGGTTCGGGTAGACTATTACAACGACAACAGCCATCTGGGTGACCTGGCCAACCGCATTCACCCCAAGAATAACTCCGGTGTCGATATGTTGGAGAATCTGAAACACACCTCCCTGCGTTTCCGTCCCCTGCAGCTGCCCCAGGAGACTGAGTTTTACCAGCAAGCCCGGCAGGAGGCATGGCTGACCAGCCACGGAACTATGGAACATTTCACGCCTGATACTTTTCTGGATGTTATGTGCCGCAATTCCGAGTATGCCCCTGAGAGTGTACTGTTGGCTCTTTTGGAAGATCGTCCCGTGGGTATTCTCCAAATGGACTGGCAGCAGCAGGCCGAAGAAGGGGTGGGCCGCATCCCCTTCTTCTATGTACTCCCTCCCTACCGTTCCCACGGTCTGGGAATTCAGATGCTGGGGCAGGCCATCTCCTCTTATCGAAAGCTGGGCCGCAAGCGACTGTTGCTGCGCTGTGCCCCGGAAAACCATCGGGCCAAAAACTTTTATCTCCGCCATGAGTTTCACAAAATTGGCGAGGAGCCCGGAGGCACCGGTGTTCTGGACACCATGGAAAAGTGTATCTGTTACGAAGAATAACCGTGCAGCGGCCAAGGATTTCCCTTGGCCGCTGCTGAGCGTGTCGAAAAAGTTCGACACGCTTCTCAAAAATGCAAGCATTTTTTCGAGAGGATACAGCCCGCTGCATGCACCCTTGGGTCAAAGAGCGACCCAAGGCCACACTGGCGGGCTGAGAAGTGTTTTTTCCGATGCGCATGTCCCCGGAAAAAACGGGATTTCAATTTATTTTCCCGCCTGGGGGCGGGAAAACTCTGCCGAGGGCTTTCCCCGTGCAAGATGGTCAGGACTTCCTGTATGATGTTTATGTTTCTAGACAGTCTGTGCAGCGGCCAAGGATTCCCCTTGGCCGCTGCTTTTTTATCAGTTCGCAGACTGAGAAACCTCATCCTTCATGCGGGTCATCTCATCTTGTGCCTGATCCGCTGCATCTTCCATGCCACGCTTTACATCATCTACACCGCGCTCAACGTCGTCCTCCACTTGGTCGACCCCATTCTCCACGTCCTGTTTGACGTCCTCCATATCATCTTCCACCCGTTCATCCAGGTCCGGGGTGGCATCCGGCGTGCCGTCGTTATTTTTGTCGTTGGTTCCCCCGGCTCCTCCGCCCTGATCAGCATCATTGGGTACCTCAACGGACGGGCTGGGCGAGGGTGTCACTTCCACAGGACTTCTGGAACACCCGGTAAACATCAATGCGGTCAAAACGGACAATACTACAATGGATAATCTGTGTTTCATATCCTCACACTCCTTCTGATGATAGTAGAAGTATGAGTCAAAATTAAAAAAATAATTAAACATTTTTTCTTGCCTCAAATGCTGTGACGTAGTATGATAAAGGCAAGCTCATATCATGAGCATTACAAAAGGAGGTACTACCATGGAACTCAAGGGAAGCAAGACTGAAGCCAACCTGTGGGCTGCATTTGCCGGTGAGAGCCAAGCTCGCAACAAGTACACTTACTTTGCCAGCAAGGCCAAGAAGGAAGGGTACGAGCAGATCGCCGCTATGTTTGAGGAGACCGCCGGGAACGAGAAGGAGCACGCCAAGATCTGGTTCAAGGAGCTTGGCGGCATCGGAAACACCCGTGAGAACCTGAAGGCTGCTGCCGAGGGTGAGAATTATGAGTGGGTGACCATGTACAAGGAGATGGCCGAGACCGCCCGTGAGGAGGGTTTTGACCGCATCGCCGCTCTGTTTGAGGGTGTGGCCGTCATCGAAAAGCAGCACGAGGAGCGCTACCTGAAGCTGCTGGCCAACCTGGAAAATGACATGGTCTTCTCCGCTGGTGAGCAGACTGTGTGGATTTGCCGCAACTGTGGCCACGTCCATGTGGGCAACGACGCCCCCGTGGTCTGCCCTGTGTGCGCTCATCCCCAGGCATATTTTGAGCGCCGGGCTATCAACTACTAATCTGATATTGAATTTTACAAAAAACCACCGTGTCTTACAAGACACGGTGGTTTTTTTCTTCCACGGATCAATTCTCCGGCTTGATTAGATACTCTTCCAGGCCCACCTGGGTGGCATCCGACCACAGACGCTCCAGAGCATAGAATTCCCGGGCCTCCTCGGTAAACACATGCACCACCACGGCGGAATAGTCCAGCAGCGTCCACTGGCCACCCCGGTGGCCCTCCACGTGATGAGGCTCCTCCCCAGAACGAGTCATGGCATCCTCCACAGCGTCTGCCAAAGCCTTCACTTGTGTGCTGGAAGTACCTGTGCACAGAACAAAGTAGTCTGCCAGGGTCGTCTGGTCGGCGGTATAAAGCACCTTGATATCCTTACCCTTCTTAGCGTCCAGAGCCTGAACTGCCACAGCGATCATTTCCTTGGATGTTAACAATGCTAGTTCCCCTTTCATGGTCACCCGTCACGGGTGTTTGGTTTTCATTTCGTTTTTCAGCCAGTGATAGGCATCCAGAGTATTGGCATGGATGGGCTGATTTCGCTCCTGCATGTCCTCCATGGACATCTCCACTCCCATCAGCATAGCCGCCTTCAAATCCTGATAGGCCAGAGTCCGCATCTCCTCCACCCCGTCAAAGTCACGGTTTGGCTCGATATAGTCCGCCATATACAGGATCATCTCTTCCAGCGTCATATCTGCCCGCCCAGTGGTGTGGTATGAGATGGCCTGGCACACAATAGGCTCCTGCCCGAACACATGCTGAGCCAGCGCTGCACCGCTTTTGGAGTGAAGCAGCTTCACTGCACCCCGCTCCATATCGTCCAGCGCCAAACCGTATCGGTCACAGATTTGCAGATGCTCTTCCAAAGTAAAATACTTGGTGCAATCGTGGAGAATACCTGCCCGGCGCATTTGATCCTCGTCGGCACCCCATCGGGCAGCCAGAGAGACAGCCTCCTCCTCCGTGCCCTTAATGTGGGCCAGCCGCTTGGCTTTGACCATGGAGTTGGACACACAACGCAGATCCTCCACCGATAGGTTGGCCAAATCTGCATGGGTATGGTAGAGCTTTTCCCGCAGGATATATCCATATACCGGCTGGGACAGAAAGTCTCGCCCCTCACCCCGAGTCAACATATCCCGGATCTGGGTCGATGAAACCTCCAGCAAATCGGGAATGGGGATGATACGGATGTTTGCCTGATATCGACGGCTCAATTCTCTTTGATGCGCCTCACACCGCTCCACATCCTGGGCCGTGCGGGCAAAGGCACAAATCCCCACCATCTCCATGATCCGCTCTGGTTGATACCATTCCTCCAGTGTAAGGAACATATCTGACCCCATGAGCAGCCACAGTTCATCCTGGGGCCATCGGACTTTCGCCTGTTCCAGTGTGTGCACCGTGTAGCTTTTGCCTGCCCTGGCAATCTCCACGTCCCATGTCTCCACCTGCGGCCCCAGCTGGTCAGCAGCCAAGGCCGTCATGGTCATGCGCTGCTGGGGAGTGGGACTGCCCGGTGGAAGCTGCTTGTGGGGTGGCTGACTGTTGGGCACCAGCACCAGCCGGTCCAAGCCCAGGCTGGTCATGGCGGCCCTGGCCGCAGCCATATGCCCCAAATGGGGAGGATTGAAGCTTCCACCGTAAATGCCGATTTTCATCTTGACACCCCGTTCCTTTCCCTCTGGATAATATCTGCCAAAGATTACTTCACCAACTTGATGCGCTTGTCCTTCTCTTTGCTGTGGGTCTCACGATAGAGCACAAACTTGGTACCGATGACCTGCACTACCTGGCTCCGAGTGGCACGGGCCAACTCCTCTGCCCCTTCCCGGGGGGAGAGCATACAGTTTTCCAGCACCTTGCCCTTGATGAGCTCCCGAGCCTCCAGTGCCTCATCCGCCTGGCGGATGAGGTTATCTCCAATACCATCCTTACCGATGTGGAGAATGGTGTCAATGTTGTTAGCCAGCCCACGCAGCTGAGCTCTCTGCTTACTTGTCAAATCCATATTTGAACTCCTTTTACTTGTTTAGGTACTCTTGCAGCTTCTCCCGAAACAGGGCCAGGGCTTTCCCTCGATGGGAGATCTCATTTTTCTCCTCCGCCGTCAGCTGGGCAAAGGTCTTTTTCCGCTGGGGCAGGAAGAACACCGGGTCATACCCGAATCCCCCCTGTCCCTGGGGTGCATAGGCGATGGTGCCCTCACACTCTCCCCGGGCTGTAAGCACGTCGCCGTTGGGGAAGCAGCAGGTGATCACCGAGACGAACCGGGCGGTGCGGGGGCTCTGTCCCCGCAGGTTCTCCAGCAAGAGCCGATAGCGCCCTGCATCGTCCAGGCCAGGCCCGCCGTATCGGGCGGAGTACACCCCAGGGGCACCGCCCAGGGCATCCACACACAGCCCAGAGTCGTCGGCAATGGCAGGCATCCCTGTGGCCTCCATCACCGCATGAGCCTTGAGCAGAGAATTGGCCTCGAAGGTGTCCCCTGTCTCCTCCACATCCACATGTACCCCCAGCTGGGACTGGAGACATACCTCAATGCCCAGGTTGGAGAGAATATCATTCATCTCTTTGAGCTTCTTCTCATTTTGGCTGGCCAGTACCAGTTTCATTTCAATCCCTCCAGAATCTCCTTTTGACGCTGGATGAGCTCACCAATGCCCTTTTGGCACAAAGCCACCAACTGCTGCTGTTCAGCCAAGGTAAATGCCCGGCCCTCGCCGGTACCTTGCAGCTCCACCAAGGCCCCCTCCTCGTTCATGACACAGTTCAGGTCCACCATGGCGGAGGAGTCCTCCTCATAACACAGATCCAGCATGGGCACATCGTCCACGATGCCGGCGGAAATAGCAGCCACATAGTGCTTCACCGGAGAAACAGGGAGCACGCCGTCCTTCACCAGCTTGTTGCAGGCCATGGCCAAGGCCAAAAAGCCGCCGGTCACACTGGCGGTTCGGGTTCCGCCATCTCCTTGCAGTACATCACAGTCTACGGTAATGGTCATGTCCGGCAGCATCGTCAGATCCACCGCCGCCCGCAGGGAGCGGCCAATGAGTCGCTGGATCTCGGCAGAACGGGGAGACAGCTTCAGCTTGGATACGTCCCGCCGGGAACGCTCCCGGTTGGCCCGGGGCAGCATGGAATATTCCGCTGTCACCCAACCAGTGCCCTCAGGGACATGGCGGGGTGCTGTCATCTCCACGCTGGCGCAGCACAGCACCTTGGTGTTGCCGCAGCTGACCAGTACACTTCCCTCAGGGAACTTCACAAAATTAGTTTCAAATTGAATGTCTCTCAGCTGATCCACAGCTCTTCCATCCAAACGAGTCATGTTCATTCCTCCTTACATTTATCCAGCAAGGCCCAGGGCCACCACCTGGCACAAAGCCGCTGCAACCCCCAGCACCGCCAGGACAATTCCCACGATGCGGGCTGTCCTCACCGACTGCTCGGGGACGTCCTTGCGTCCCATTCGCCGCTGCAAATAGGGCCGTGGATTGACGGCATACCAGACGCCGTATACCACAACCAAAAGGCTTACAATCATCCAAACCATTACAACAGCGCCTCCACAAACGCCTTGGCATCAAAGGGCTGCAGATCGCCCACCTGCTCACCCACGCCCACATACTTCACGGGTACACCCAGCTCCTTGGCAATGGCAATGACAATGCCACCCTTGGCGGTGCCGTCCAGCTTGGTGAGCACGATGCCGGTGATACCTGCGCTCTCTCCAAATTGCTTGGCCTGAATGAGCCCGTTTTGGCCTGTGGTGGCGTCCAGCACCAGAAGGGTCTCCCGGCTGGAGTCAGGGCATTCCCGGTCGATGACTCGAGAAATCTTATTCAGCTCATTCATCAGGTTCTGCTTGTTGTGTAGTCGTCCGGCGGTATCTACCAGCACCACGTCGGCCTTTCTAGCCTTGGCAGCGCTCATGGCGTCATACACCACGGCAGCGGGATCTGCACCCTCGTGCTGCTTGATGATATCCACCCCAGCCCGCTCAGACCAGATGGTCAGCTGATCGGCTGCAGCAGCTCGGAAGGTATCTCCCGCACACAACAGCACCCGCTTTCCTTCTCCCTTCCACCGGGCAGCCAGCTTACCAATAGAGGTGGTCTTGCCCACACCGTTGACGCCGATAAACAGCACCACAGCAGGGGTGCTGCTCATATTCACGTTGGAATCACCCACCATGAGCAGCTCTGCCAGAATCTCCTTCATGCACGCCTTGGCCCCTTCGGTGTCCTTGATTTTGTTACGCTTACACCGCTGCTTCAGCTCTTCCACAGCCTCCATGGTGGTCTCCGCACCCATGTCTGCCATCACCAGAGACTCCTCCAACTCGTCGTAAAAGTCATCATCCAGCTGGGAAAAGCCGTTAAAGATACCGATCTTCTTAATTTTATCAAAAAAGCCCATATTGTCTCTCCTCTGCTCTTGGTTAATCCTTCAGGTCCAACGTCTGCTCCATCTCATTGAGGTTGACCGTGAGAATGCGGCTGACCCCCTGCTCCTGCATGGTCACACCATACAATACATCTGCCTCCTCCATGGTGCCTCGGCGATGGGAGATGGCAATAAACTGGGTTCGGTCACTCATGCGGCGCAGATACTGGGCATAGCGCACCACGTTGGCATCGTCCAGTGCCGCTTCGATCTCGTCCATGACACAAAATGGGGTGGGTCGAACCTTCAAAATGGCAAAGTACAGAGCAATGGCCACAAAGGCCTTTTCGCCACCAGAGAGCAGGCTGATGATTTTTAACGCCTTTCCCGGCGGCTGTGCCTTGATCTCAATGCCGCAGCCCAGAATATCTTCCGGGTCCTCCAGCTCCAGAGTGGCCTTTCCACCCCGGAACAGCTCCAGAAAGGTCTCCTGGAAGGTTTCCCGGATCTGCTGGAATTTTTCCTGGAAGATCTCCTTCATCTCCCCGGTGATCTGGCGGATGATCTCCTCCAGCTCCCGCTTAGATGCAGTGACATCGTCCCGCTGACCCGTCAGGTAGCTGTACCGCTCATAGATGCGCTGGTACTCCTCCACTGCGTCCGGGTTAATGCTGCCCAGGGCGGAAATGCTCCGTTTCAGCTCGCCGATACGCCGCTGTGCCCGAGCCACTGACTCCAGCGCCACCCGCTGAGCACGAGCCGCCTCATGAGAGAGCTGATAACTCTCCCACAGCTTGTCCAGGATCTGGCTCTCCTCCATGGCTGCCGCCATGGACTTCTGCTCCAGCACTGAGACCTCCCGCTCCATAGACAGCAGGTCATTGTTTTTCTCCCGGGCCAACTTGTCGACTTGATTGCGCTTTCCTTCCAGCTCCAGCTTGTCCCGGTTGACCCCAGTGAGTTTGCGGGAAGATTCCTCTTTTTGCCCCAGCAGCGCCTGTACCTGCCTGTCCTGCTGGATCATCTGCTGCTGGATCTGTTGGTTCTCCTCCTCCAGCCTGGCAATCATATCCTGACGGCCTGCGGTGTCCCCGGAGATGTCCCGCTGCAGCTGCTCGAGCTGACTGAGGTTGGCCTGCATGGCAGTCTGTTCTCCCTCTAACCCCGCAAACTGGGCCCGGAGGGCGGCTTTTTCCTGGCTGCACGCATCCAGCTGCTGCTGCAAGGTACTCTGACCCTGACTTTTATCCTGGGACTGGGCCTGGAGATCCGCTGCCGCTCCTTCCAGCTGTGCGATTCGTGCCTTGGCCTGGGCAGCAGCCTCCATATTCTCCTGGCTGCGCCGCTCCAGCCCACTGCGCTCCTGGCGCAGCGCCTCGCAGCGCTGCTGGGCCTGCGTCAACTGCTGGGCAGCGTGCTCTACCTGCTGAGAGTAGGTCAGCACCCCATCCTCTGCCTGACGCAGCTGGGCCATGGCGGCATCCAGCTCATACTGGGCCGCAGTCTGCTCCCGCTGGGCCTGGGCCAGTTGTTCTTTGGCCCCCGCCGCCTCCTGGGTCAGGGCGTTCATCTGCCCTCTCAGCCGCTCCAACTCATTGGTACGGGAGAGGATCCCCGCCGAGCGGGAGGTAGATCCGCCGGTCATGGAGCCTCCTGCATTGAGCACCTGGCCGTCCAGGGTGACGATGCGGAACCGATGCCCATACCGGCGGGCCATAGCCATGGCTTGATCCAAGTTCTGGGCGATCACGATGCGCCCCAACAGGTTGGACATCACATTGCGGTAATCCTGATGGTATTCGATCAGTTCGTTGGCCATCCCCACGTAACCGGGCTGATCCTCCAGCCCGCTCTCTCGCAGGCTACCCGGGCGAATGGTATTCATGGGCAGGAAAGTGGCCCGCCCGCCATCCCGGCGTTTGAGCCAGCCAATGGCCTGTTTGGCATCCTGATCCCGCTCCACCACCATGTGCTGCATGGCCCCACCCAGGGCAATTTCAATGGCTACTGCGTAGGCATCCGGAACGTGGATCAGTCCCGCCACCGGGCCACGTATGCCGGACAAATTCCCCCGCTTGGCCTCCCCCATCAGCAGCTTCACCGATTTGGAATATCCCTCGTAGAGTTTTTCCATCTCAGAGAGCATATGGATCCGTGATTGCAGGTTATTTTGTTCCATTTCCAGGCGCCGGAACGCCTCCTGGGCCTGCTGGGCTTTGCGCTGACGGGTTTGCAGGCGCATCTGGTAGCCCGATACAGTGTTGGAAATGCTGTCCCGTTCTGTCTCCAGCTGGACCAGCTGCTCTTTTCTCCTCTCCTGCTCCTGTTCCAGTTCTCGTTTCCGAGCCTCTTCTTCCAACAGTTCCCGGGAAATGCTCTCCTCCCGGTCCATCAGCTCCTGGCCCGCAGCGGATAGAGCAGACAGCAACGCCTTGGCCTCTCCGGCAGATGCCTGTTCCAGACGCTCCCGCTCCCGCAGTTGGGCCAGCTCTTCATCCAGACACCCCACTGAGTCCATGAGGTGCCTGCTCTTCTCCTCCAGCCCGTCCAACTGAGTCTGAAGTCGAGCCATCTCTTCTTCCACCTGGGTCAGTCGCTGCCTGCGCTGAGCCACCTGCTGGGCCAAGGAGCCTGCCCGCCCCGCCTGCTGCTCCAACTCATCCTGGATGCGGCGGATATTCTCGGTGTTGTTTTTTTGATCCCTGCGCAACAGCTCCAACTGACTCTGTCCCTGGTGCACTTGCTGCTCCAAGTCGCTCTGAGCCCGCCGGATCTCTTCAGCCTGCACCTCTTGCTGCTGCATCTGGTGGGCGTAGTCCTCTGCCAGCTGATACAGCCTGTCCAGCTCCCCACGCAACGCCTCTCTCTGGGACGTGGCGGTGTCCAGCGCCGTTTTCAACTGGATGCCATTGGCTCTGAGCTGCTCCAGCTGCTCCAGCCACACGGAGATCTCCAGGCCACGCAGCTCATCCCGCATGACCAAATACTTTTTCGTCTTCTCCGCTTGAACCCGCAAAGGTTCCACTTGCAGCTCAAGTTCGTCGATTTTATCGTTGATACGAACCAGGTTTTCCTGGGTGCGCTCCAGCTTGCGCTCTGCCTCCTCCTTGCGGTGGCGGAACTTGGAGATGCCGGCTGCCTCCTCAAACACCTCACGCCGATCAGAACTTTTCACCGAGAGAATCTCGTCAATCTTACCCTGGCCGATGATGGAGTAGCCCTCACGGCCCAGGCCAGTGTCCATAAAAAGCTCATTGATATCCCGCAGGCGGCAGGAGCGGCGATTGATGTAGTATTCGCTCTCCCCGGAACGGTAGTATCGGCGTGTCACCGCCACTTCCTGCTCGTCCAGAGCCAGCAGATGCTGGCTGTTGTCCAGCACCAACGTCACCTCTGCAAAGCCCAGGCTCTTGCGCTTGGCCGTGCCGTCAAAAATGACGTCCTCCATCTTGTTGCCACGAAGTGTGCGGGTAGACTGCTCCCCCATCACCCACCGGATGGCATCAGCTATATTGGATTTTCCGGATCCGTTGGGCCCCACAATCACGGTGATATCGGCGCCGAAGGTCAGCACCGTCTTCTCCGGAAAAGACTTGAACCCTTGGATCTCCAATGCCTTCAAATACAATCCTTGCACCCCATTATTCCCGGCTCTGTGTTTCATTTCTCCCTGCGATACATCGCAAGGCAATACATGTTGATTGTATCATTATTTCCCCATAGTTGCAACCATTTCCCCCGTTTTTCCCCCAGCGCACAAAAGGGGCAGCCCCATGGGCCACCCCTTTTCGTATTATTGCGCACCGTTAAACTCGTCGTAGAACCGATCGTGCACCACCTGCACCGCCCGATCGGCATCATTGATGTCCACCAGAACGGACACTTTGATCTCACTGGTGGAAATCATATTGATGTTGATTCCTGCACTGAACAACGCCTCAAACATGGCTGCTGCCACACCGGGGTTGTTAATCATTCCTGCACCCACAATAGACACTTTGGCGATGTTGTCCGAGACATCGATGTGGTCGAAGGCAATCACCTCACGGTTATCCTCCAGCAGCTTGCGCGCCAAGTCCATGTCACTCTTGGCCACAGTAAAGCTGATGTCCTTGGTCTCGCTGCGGCCAATGGACTGAAGAATGATGTCCACGTTGACATTGTTCCGAGCCAGCAGAGAGAAAATCTTAAAGGCAATGCCCGGCGTATCTTCCAGGCCAACCAGGGCCAGACGGGCAATGTTCTTATCCTTGGCCACACCGCTGATATGAGACTTTTCCATGCGCTTGACTACCTCCTTGACTTTTGTACCAGGTGTACCGGAAAAGCTGGAGAGCACCTCCAGCTCCACATCATACCGTTTTGCCATCTCCACCGACCGGTTATGCAGGACCTGCGCCCCCAGCGTGGCCAGCTCCAGCATCTCCTGATAGGTGATCTCATCCAACTTACGGGCTGTGGGCACCATGCGAGGATCAGCCGTGTAGATGCCGTCCACATCCGTGTAGATCTGACACAGATCTGCATGGAGCACCGCAGCCAGCGCCACCGCCGAGGTATCCGAGCCGCCCCGGCCCAGGGTGGTGATATCCCCATATTTGTTGATCCCCTGGAAGCCGGTCACAATGACGATACGACGCTTATCCAGCTCTTCCAGAATGCGATCCGGCTTTACCCGCTTGATGCGGGCATTGGTGTAGCCGGAGTTGGTATGAAACCCTGCCTGCCACCCGGTGAGGGACACCACGGGGTACCCCATGTTCTCAATGGCCATGGCGCACAGGGCGCAGGAAATCTGCTCCCCGGTAGACAAAAGCATATCCATCTCCCGACGGGAGGGGGTGGGATTCAGCTCCAGGGCCTTTTCAATCAAATCGTCGGTGGTGTCACCCTGAGCTGACAGCACCACCACCACGCTATTTCCCTTCTGATATGTCTCCGTGATGATGCGGGCCACATTGCGCACCCGCTGGGCATCTGCCACGGAAGATCCTCCAAATTTTTGTACGATCAGTGCCATCACTCTCTCCATCCTTTCGGGCCGTGTCTCCGCCCCATTCTATGCCGAGTTTTCCGTTTAGTTGAGCACACGAATCAGGGACAGTACGGTCATCCCACGGAGCTTTTCCCTCAGCTGTGCCTCGGTCATGGCTTTTTCGGTGATTCCTGCCGCTTCTCCAGCCACAGCTCCGCTGCGGGCCAGCAGCTTCACCTCACCCACCTGACTGCGCAGGGCATCCGCAGACGCCTGGACCCGCACATAGAAGCGGCTGGCCAGTTCCTCCGTGCCACACACCAAGGCAGCATCTCCCTGCTCCCATGTGATGGGACTGCGATTCCCCTTGCTGCGGGCAATATCCATCACATCTGCCACCACAGCCGAGGCGGTGGGCAGCTTGCCGGCACCACGGCCATAGAACATCACATCGCCCACGGCATTGCCTCGGACAAACACCGCATTGAATACGTCGTCCACCCCGGCAATGGGGTGCCCTGCATCCACCAGATGGGGCGCCACATAGGCACACACCCGGCCGTCTGCCTGACGTACTGCACGACCCAACAGTTTGATCTTCTTCCCAGCCCCGTCGGCGTAGTCCACATCGGCCAGCGAGATCCCGGTGATACCCTCGGTGGGCACCAGCTGTGGATCCACGTTCTTTCCAAAGGCCAAATCAGCCAGAATACAAATCTTCCGGCAGGCGTCATAGCCCAAAATATCCGCCGACGGATCCCGCTCGGCGTAGCCGTTCTCCTGTGCCTCCTTCAGGGCAGCCTCAAAAGACAGTCCCGCCCCGATCATGCGGGTAAGGATATAGTTGGTGGTGCCGTTGAGAATGCCGCAGATTTCCTCCACCTGGTTGGCTGCCAGGCAGACCGTGAGGGGACGAATGATGGGAATACCGCCTCCCACACTGGCCTCAAAGAGGTAGCAAACACCCTTTTCCTGAGCCAGCCGGGTCAGCTCCAGACCGTGGCAGGCCACCAACTCCTTATTGGAGGTCACCACATGTTTCCCTGCCCGCAAGGCACGCTGCGTGAAGTTCAAAGCCACGGCAGCCCCGCCAATGGTCTCCACCACGATGGCGACCTCTTCATCCTCCTCGATGACGGAGAAGTCCTTCACAAACTTGCCCCCATAGGGAGAGCAGTCAAAATCCCGCACATCCAGAATGTACTTAACCTCTACCTGATCTCCCACACTGCGGGCAATGGAGTCTCTATTTTCATACAGCACCTGGGCCACGCCGGACCCCACCGTGCCATAGCCTAAAATCGCTACCTTTACCACGTCATTCACCTCATTATCATTTTTATCCGGCCAACACTTCACACCGCAGCACCTCCGGCAGTTCCCGCAATGTGGCCAATAAGTCTTCCAGTTCCATGCTCAATCCCGAGGTCTCCAGACCCAGAGTCACCGCCGCAGACTCCCCGCCGGGAATGGCCTGGTTGATGGTGAGCACATTACCTCCCCAATCAGCAAACATATTCAAAACGCCCGAAAGTGCTCCCGGCTGGTTGCGCAACAGAATCTGAATGGTGACAATCCGACCGTGAAGCATATCCCGAAAAGGACGTACAGCATCCTTATATTTGTAAAATGCACTCCGGCTGATGCCTACACGCTGTGTAGCCGCATTCACCGTCTGTACCTCCCCTGTCTCCAACATTCGCTTGGCATCTGCCACCTTCAAATAAATTTCCGGCAGAGCTGAAGCCTCTACGATGAAATACCTGGGTCTTTGCGACATAAATTTGATCCTCCCTTTCGCAGAGCACTTTGCTGATGTCTTCCTGTTGTGGTCTATTGTATCACACGGGCGGACAGATGGCAATTTGCTTTTTTATTATATTTTACACAAAATTAAACCATCTTATCGAAATGTTTCTGTATGAATAGTATGGGATGCAAAAAAATACTCCCCGGTTTTGAACCAGGGAGTATTTTTATACGAATGGGCAAACCAACCTCGTCAGTCTTCCGGCTCTTGCGCACTGCTGGGCTCCACGTCTGGGTCCTCACTGACAGTGGGATCGGGTGTGGTCATCGGGGCACTGGGTTGCACCGAGGGGGACGGGGACGGGGCTGCAACCGGTTCGGTGTGAATGGTACATGCCCCGTTATTTTCCATTCCGTCATAAATAGACATCAGTGCGTAGGTATCCAGGATCGTTGCTCCGTTTCCAGCAGCTTCCCGCTGGTGGTCCACCATATAAACCTGCTTCACCGACTCCTCCGGGCAATAAGGCCCGGCAATGTGGTAGGCACCTGTTTCCTTGCCATTTGCATTGAGAATGGGGCAAGCAGTACAGATGGACACAGGCACATGGCAGGTGCAGTGCTGGGTGGGCACATCGCTGCTGAGCAAGGTGAAGTTTTGGACTCGGCTGCCCCGGACATCCTGGGAGCAGCTTTCAGTGGCCAGCTTGCCGCAGTCCTTACAGATGCTCACACTCACCAGTCCGGCAGGCTCAGAGAAGGACTTCTGAGGCAGGTTCTCATGCACCCGGCTCATAACCTTCTGCCACAGCTTGGCGGAGGGGCTGGGCCACAAACCACCCACAGACTCGTTGTTGGGATAACCATTCCACACAGCGGCGGTGTAGTAGCTTGTGTAGCCCACAAACCACTGGTCCACAGCATTATCGGTAGTACCCGTCTTACCAGCCACAGTCTGGCCAGAGATACGGGCAGCGGTACCGGTACCATTGCTTACTACGTTGCTGAGCATCTGGTTGATATAATAGGTGGTGCGCTGGCTCAACACATACTCAGTCGTCGGTGTGTTGTCAATGAGCATCTCACCGTTGTGATCCTTTACGCTCAGATAGGTGGTGGCCTCTGTAAAGGCACCATTGCGGGGGAAGGTGGCGTATGCCGCCGCCATCTCAAACGTGGAGATACCGTCAGTCAGACCACCAATGGCCAGCTGGCTCATGCCCACGTCCGACTTGACCTCTCCGTTCTCCAGCACTCGCTCCTCCACCATGGTGGAAATGCCAAACGTCTCTGTCATATATTCAAAGGACTTCTGGGGCGTCAACATCTCCATAACGTTGGCAGAGATGGTGTTGATAGACTGAGTGACACCTTCCAGCACTGTTGTCAGACCACGATAGCGGTTGGGAGAGTTTTTCAGCCAGTAGGACCCCATCCACCGGGGCACATCGTCGGTGACGGTGACAGGTGTGATAAGCCCCTCCTCAAGGGCGGGAGCATAGACTGCCAAAGGCTTAATGGACGAACCGGGCTGACGCACGGTATCTGTGGCATAGCTCCAGCCTCGGTTGATGGTCTTCTCACCCACATCTCCCCCGATGGCCACCACATAGCCGGTGCTGTTGTCCACCACGGTAATGCCGGACTTCATTTTCTGTCCGCTGGGGGAGACATAGTTCAGGTTGCTGGCATCATTGTAAACTGCATCCACAGCTGCCTGGACATCTGGGTCGTAGGGTACCACGATCTGCAAGCCGCCGCTATACACCATCTTGGTTACCACCTCTTTGGAGAGGTGTGTCTGCTCCATCAAGTCCTTGATGACCTCATCAATGACCGCTTCCACATACCAGGAGTAGATGGTCTGGGTGCTGGTGTTGGCATTATGCTGAGCCTCTGTCTCTTCGTCCCAGTCGCTGCGGAACACCAGCTTCTGCTCCTTGGCTTCCTGGATCACTTGGGCATCATACACCTTGTCCCCCATGGTATCCGGGTCCGCCATCAGATTCAGAATGGTCTCTTGACGGCTCTTGTTGTAGTCCCGAGCCGTCCATACAGTCCCGTCGTCAAAGCTATTCTTCGCTCCACACTCGGAACACACATCGTCCTTTGTCAGGGAGTATTTCCCGCACTCAGAGCACTGATAACGAGTCACCTTCAACGTGGAGTAGGGGCTGTACAGGGAGGGGTTGTTGGTGATACCGGCCAGGCAGGCGCACTCGGCTAGAGACAGCTCAGACACATCCTTCCCGAAGTACACCTGTGCAGCAGACTGCACACCGTAGCAGCCCTGTCCCAGATAGATCTCGTTGAGATAGTAGGTAATGATGTCTTCCTTGGAATAGTTCTTCTCCATCTCCAGGGCGGTAAAGATCTCCAGGATCTTACGTTTGACGGTGACGTCATCGTACTCTGTGATGTTCTTCACCAGCTGCTGGGTCAGGGTGGAACCACCGAAGGTATTTCGCATACCGATGAACATATTCACGAAAGCGCCGGCCGTTCGGTACCAGTCCACGCCGTTATGCTCATAAAAGCGCTTGTCTTCCACCGCCACCACAGCGTTGATGAGGTCCTGGGGAATGTCTTCATAATCCACCCACTGGCGATTTTCCGCTCCCACCAGGGTCTGCAATTCCACCAACTCACCACTGTCATTGGGGTAGTAGATGACGGAGTTTTCATTTAAGGTATACGAAGACAGATCCAGGCTGGCCTCAGGAATGATGACCGACTTGATATACACTGCCGCATAGCAGGCCATAAAAGCTCCTGTCACGATGCCCAGCAGCAGAAGCGTTCCCACGACCTTGCCCACACGCAGGGCGATGGCAGACCACTGGGTCTGCTGTTTCTTGCCACCCGAGCCGCTGCCTTGCGCCTGCCCTGCTTTGTGCCGGGTGCGGCCAGCATGCTCTGTGCTGTGGTCCTGGGTCCGGGATGTGTCATGTCGACGCCTGGGCCTGCGCTCAGGTGAGGGCCGATGTTGATTCATCTCTGACATATTGGGTACCTCCGATGAATTGGGACGAATACTCGTCCATGTTATCTACCTTTTACTTGCTTCCAGTCCTAAAACTTCTGTCAATTCCCACTTTTTTCATCATATAGCTTGGATTTTTTTACGTTTTTTCAGAATCGACTCCAGGTATTATAGCACATTCCCCTCCAGTTGTCCACCCTCCCCCAGTC
>NZ_JACSNZ010000041.1 GCF_016902575.1 Pseudoflavonifractor capillosus
CCCAATGCGTTGGCTTGCCACTCGTTCCAGTCCTCGCGGGTCTTGAGTGCCCTGAGAGAATAGGCTTTTCGGGGAGAATATTTACCTCGCTGGCGCTGCTTTACATCGTCGGACTCCATCTGAAATAAAAGTTGGTGCGCACATTCATGGGCCAGAGTAAAGCGGCGCTTCCCATGTAACTTCTTTTTCCGTCCTGGCATTTGGAAGCTAACATCAAGCAGAATTTGGTTTTGTCTTATGGGAAGAGTTCGGACAACTCCATTTTCTTCAAACGTATACTCTGTATCTGCATAGCACGTCAACCCACAAACGCTTTCATCAGGGGAGAGACGAGCAAAGCCAATGTTTAGGCCAAGATAATCGTGAGCAAATTGGTCTATGGGAATTGCTCGGGGAATCCCACGCTTTGTTTCAGAAGAATTATGGGAAATGTATTTGGCAAAGTCTTGTGTTACAGCTAGAGCAATATGCTCAATTTCCATGTGAGACAAAATCATTGGATTACCCCCCTTATTTGCAAATAGTTTATATTCCTATGAAATAAATTGAATCCTTCTTAGATGATAATCAAAAGAGTAAATATGTTCCAGGAACACAGTAAAATGTGGCTTAACATGGTAGTAGCTTGCATGCAGTAAGCTTATATGCTACAACAAGATTATAACTAGAACAAATGTTTGTGTCAACGCATATTTAGGAAAATGAGATTGTGTTATCACGGGAGATATTAGTGATAATCAAGAGGGAGAGTGCACTACATGGAGTGAGTAAAAAGGCTTGACCTGTGCCTGTGACAATTGTCAATAACTAAGAATTTTTGTGACGTTACTAGGAAGATGAGAGCTAAAATTTCGGTTATGTACAATTCTGAAGGCTTTACATGAGACTATAATTAAATTCACTTGCGACGGTAACGTAGCCGATTACGTCAGAATACTTGCTGACAATAGAAATATGTGTTAAAAACAAAAAAGAGGATGGCATACATAGATATTGACTAGAACTTTGTCTTTCGTATGTGGGCTGGGCCTTTCATCCTCTTAGGTTTTTGGCATGGATTCGTATCTATGCCTCGAGAATATATTGTAGGGAGGAGGTGAATGAAATGACAGAGTTGTATGGTGCAATTATTACGAAGAGCAATGAATATGACACCATTTTTTCTAATTGCTTCGAAGAGGAGCCTACTGCAGGAGTGTTGAAGGGCAATTGCTGTGGCGGTAGTGGTGAAAACATGTAAGCATTGCAGCGAATAGGGTCATCAAGGTTTTTATGTCCTTGGTGACCCTATTTATCTAAAAGTATTAATAAATATTTATATAGAATATAGAATTGAGAAACAGAAGGGACATTATATGAAAATATCAAAGTATACAAAAATAATTCCAAAAGGAAATGATTTCCTCGTATTAAGTTTGGCTTCGGGCAGTGTTTTAATGCTGGATAAGAAAAAGGGGGAAAGCCTTGTTAATGGAGAATTTTCTCAATTAAGCCAGAAAGATCTTGAGTTTCTAATTGATAGGCTCATCCTCATTCAACAAGAAGGTGACGATTTCGATTGCTACTATGCAAGAGATCAAATTAAAAGATATACGGATAAGAATATTCATTGCGTACTGATTCCTACTTATGCGTGTAACTTTGATTGTCCCTACTGCTACCAGCACAACCTTTTCGAACAATTGACTGCCAACGCTGCTGGGGAGCAATGGTTCCATGATTTGCTTACATTTTTTAAAAATGAAATATACAAGAAAAAATCAATTCATATTGAATGGTTTGGAGGAGAGCCAACTTTATACCTGAAGCAAATAGCAGCATTCAATTATAAAATAAGATCCATGTGTGAGGAAGAAGAATGTAGTGCAACAATGAGCATGATAACAAATGGGTACCTTCTTTCGCCACCAAATGCCGATAAGTTGGTTAAGTCCGGAGTGAAAAGTTTTATGATCACGTTAGATGGACTTGAGGAAACACATAACAGCAGGCGATATCTTCGTGGAGGCGGGGCAACCTATAAGCAACTGTTGAATAATATCTCCTATCTCTCTAGTATTGCTAAAGTCAATGTCCGACTCAATTTAGATACACAAACAGTAGATGAAGTAGTAAAGATGTATTGCGAAATTGAAAGCTCATCTAAAGTTCCAGAAAATATTACGGTAGTTATTGCTCCGGTATTTGGAAGTAAGACACATGGAGAAAGTGAGTTCTATGAGATCGTTTCGGAAATTTTTGATAGGCTAAAGTATTCTCGTTTGAATTATGATATTAGAAGTGTGTTTTTGGCTTCCTCGAAATGTAAGGCCGGTGACTTAGGGCACTATGTTATTGATGGAACGTACAATGTATATAAGTGTGTATCAATGGCAGGGAATCCAGACTGTGCAGATGGGACTCTGAATGTAGAAATGAATCGTATAGAGTACAATGACCGTGCGATTCGCTTTCTGTCTTATTCAAACACCCGGGATCTAAAGTGTATACAATGCGAATACCTTCCTGTTTGCGGAAATATTTGTCCTGTGAAACAATATAAGAATTTGAGAACTGGAACAGAAGAACTTCATACGAATTGTGGAACAGATGGAACAACTTGCAAAAAAACAATTGAAAAGAAAATACAGGCGTTTATTAATCATATTTCAGACAATGTGCAGAGCCGAGACTAATTAATAGCTTAATATGTGGTGAATTGATTATGTATAATAGGTGAGGTACTGGGTCAGATAGAAAATATGAAGGAATCTTTGACAGAAACAACTTGTGTAACAGATTTAAGATAATTAGCTTTACTTCTGATGGTTAAGACTGATGTCAGTGTGAAGTAATAAGCCTTATTGTTCTAGTTTTTTACATCATAAGAGAAAATTCTTAAAAAAGCCGGAAAGAAGGAGAGTGTATCTATGAGTAAGGCGATAATAACAGGAGTAGGTGTAGCTAGCTGTATTGGGACAGATTGGGAAACATTTCAGACAAACTTGTTTCAAGGACGATCTGGAATATCGGAAATTGATTTATATGACACAAGTGACCGTGAAATTAAATATGCAGGAGTCGTCAGTGAAATAAATTATTCAGATTATATGAGAAGAAAAACTGTTCGACATTCCGGGCGTGCAGCTAGACTAGGGATTGTCGCAGCCAGACAGGCATATGAGGACGCCTCACTGGAGCGTTTTGATCCAAAATCAATTGGCCTAATTACTGCAACTTGTACAGCCGATCTTACAAGACTGCTTGACTACTACGATTCTGCGCGAAAAGTAGGAACCAGAAAAGCTGTCTCAATGTTCTCGTTATTTACAAACGATATGATAGCCGCAAGTGTTGCAATTGAATTAGGAATAAAAGGACCAAATTTCTCTGTGAGTTGCGCTTGCGCAAGTTCCAATCTAGCGATTATGGCTGCAATAAATCTGTTGGATGGGGACGACGAAATTGAAGCGGTTATGGTTGTAGGTGCTGACTCGTTGGTACATGAAGAAGTTTTGGATGTTCTATCTGGGTCTGGGATATTTGCCCCACAGGAAAATTGTGATCCGAGGTGTATCATGAGGCCTTATGATATTATGGCATCTGGTTTAGTAGTATCTGAGGGAGCAGCAGCTATTGTATTGCAAAAAAGACATAGTAAAGATATAAAAAAATGCTATGGTGGAATACTGAACGCGGACTCAAATTGTGATGCCTACAGTGTTACCTGCGAAACGAATGAAATGCAGCTTAGGCAGGAATTAATAGCACAAATATTAGCTAGGAGTTCGTTATCTGTTGATGATTTAGATTACATCAATGGATATGGAATATCTATGTTAAGTTGCGATGTTCATGAATTACAAGCGCTACAAAATGTATTGTGTACAAGAAAAAGAAAATGCCCGATTTCCTCAACAAAATCGATATTGGGACATTCATTTGGGTCGTCAGCTATGTTGGAAATACTAGCAACAATTGCATCCATTAATAAAAAAAAGCTCCTCCCCAATATAAATTTTACAACACCTAGTGTAGCAGCGGATGCGTTGGAGTTTGCAACTACAGTACGCACACAGGAAATAAATTATGCACTGAAGTTATCATTTGGATCTGGAAATCGAAATACGGCGGTTGTTTTATGCAGTCCAGATATTGCACAAAATCGATAGGCAAGATCTCAGTAAAAGGGGAAACAATTCTATGATGCTATACCAAAATTTTCAAATCACAAAAAGTGTTTACTTAGAAGATTTTGGCGTAAACGCAATGATCCTACAACACAACCGTAGTGGTGCCCGAATTTGCATATTGCCTGACGAGGATGTATTTACTTTCTGCGTAACAATCTGTGCGCCAAGCGCAGATGATACAGGAATTGCCCATGTAGTAGAACACCTGGTATGCAGAGGAACGGATCATTCAAATGTATGCTCTATCTTGGATGAAATTAAGCAGAGAGTAACTGGTGTGTATTTTAATGCTGTTACACGGAATGATTCAACAACATATGCAATTTCTTGCCCTTTGGTTGAGAATTATGCATTATGTGCCTCATGGGTGGTAAATTCAATATTTAATCCACGGTTTATCAATGAGCCATCACTGTTTTTGGAAGAAGGATGGAGACAGGATGAGAATAACGAGGAGAATATAAAAGGGGTTGTTTATAACGAAGTATCCCAAAAAGAAAGGGACCCAATTCGTATTCTTCGACGGATTGCTGTTAAATCACTATTTCCCAATAACATATACGGGGTTGACTGTGGGGGTATTTCTGAAAAAATTACGACATTGACAAATCAAGATTGCATAGAGTTTTATTATCAGTTTTATAATCCAACCAATATGTATTTTTTGGTTGCAGGAAATATAAATCTAGAGCCAGTTCTGAAGATGCTTGATTCATCTTTGAAACATTGCACGAGAACAACGCTTGCTGAGAAAATTACATCGCAGAGGCCCATAGCTGGTCACGAAATGGGAATGGATAATTTTCCAATAAAATATTGGTTTAGTTCATATCAGGCTGTGTGCGGAACGTATAAAGATACATTAAATAGCATTATGATGCAGGTCTTAGTGCAAACGATGGAAATTTTTGTCGCAACCACTACATCGTTGTGCGGATCGGCTTATATATCATGTGAAACCGAGCTGTTTGTTAAGCAACCCTGGTATCGAGTTTCGGTGATAGGAGAAGTGGATGGTGATTATGGGCGAATTTTAGCCAAAATAAAAGATAAAGTTTTATGCAAAAATAATGTTGAGGAAGTGTCCAAAATAGCTTTGGAAGTTCTTGATTTAGTTTATCAGAACTACAAATCACCTCAGTATAAGCATGTGCCGCCTAGCGTCCTTCGTTGGTATTCCATCTTGAGATATTGGCTATACAGTGATGAAGATCCATTTTGTTATCTTAAACTTTCCGGTGTATTTGCACAGGCGAGAGATATCATACAATCAGGAGATGTCTCTATCTGGATGAACCGTTTTTTGAATTCTAGGCATCATTCCGTAATTTCAAATTTTCATTCTCAAGCGGGAGTGAAAAGAGAAGAAAAATTCGGAATCCTCACAGACCTAAAGCAAACAAAAAAAAGGACAAATATAGAGCCTCGAGATATGCGAAAGTATCACAGATATGAAGAGCATACAAAAAAAGATGGAGTTCTACTGTATTCATTCGGGACCGAAGATGATCGTCCTCAAGCTGATATTTATTACGATTTTTCTATTTTGTCCAAACATGAAATGATGTACCTGCGAGTACTTGCGGATTACCTCAATCAATTCTTGAGTAATTGCATTGACAAGTATTGTTCCATTGTGCCCATGGTGATAGAACATAGGGACAACAAAGTCTTATACAAGCTTGTGGTTAACTGTCCCCTAAAGGTAATTAATGATATTTTGGTTAAATTGTCTTCCCCCGATTTATATTCAGATGAAGTGCTAGAGGACTTAATTAAAAGTATTCAGAGAAAAATCATATATAGTATCAAAAAACAGTGCCGATGGTTTGCGGCAAATAGATCTTGTATTTCATTTTCAAAGCAGGCAGAGTTTCTTGATCTCTTTCAGGGGAAAACTCAATTGGATTTTTTAGCACAACATACAGAATTATTGTCGAAAACAGAGTTCGCTGCCAATCTAAGGGCAGTACACAGTCAGATATTCAGAAAAGAACACATGATTATCAGCGCCCTTACGCAGTCAGGACAAAGGGTAGAGACTGGATTAGAATACCTTGTAGATGGTAAAATAAAAAAATTTGGATTTCATCCCCCGAGTAAACCTACGATTTATAAAAATGAATGGTACGTTGTAGATAAGAGTGTCAATACTGTGGCTATATCAAATCGTATGCTATTACCTATGCAAGGAAATCGTGCAGCGGCAATAGTGGTAAGAGATATGTATAATCTACTTATGTCAAAACATCTTCGACACAAATATGGGAATTATAGCTGTGAGTTGTGGGTAAACCTTGAAAATGGTAATTTAACCGTTTCTTCTTACTATGATGCGGATATTAACCTCTCTATCATGAGAATAAAGGAGATGATTAAATTCCTGGATAGCTTTACTGTCAGCAATATCAATGAAATGATTGACACTGCACGCAGAAGATGGGAAAGGCAAGAGTTTTTACATAGTAGGATAAATATGCGCAACAAGATGTATCAAATTTTGGCTGGATACACAGAGGAAGATTTTTGTGAGGTAATTAATGAGTTCCAATGCATAGCTGCTGAGGATATCTTGTCTACTGCGCTTGGTTTCGGGAAGCTAATTGAGAAAGGAAATATTTGTGTGGTATCGAATCAACAAGAAGCGTGTAATGGCTTTGAAATACACAAGCTATAAAGGTAAGGTGTGTCAAAAATGAATCAAACGGCACAGTATATTGAACTGAAGCGCCAATTCAAAAAATTAAACAAAAAGAACTATTCTTTGGCTTTGGTGGGTAAGCTGTTTGCTGTACTTATGTCCATCAGTATGAGTCTGGTTTTCACATATGTCATTGAGGCAATGGAGGAAAAAGATCTTTGTAAATTTGTGTATAGCATTGGATTTTTAGTGCTTTATTTAATGGCAAATTTACTTAGTAGCCTGTTTCGACGTAAATATCAAAATGAATATATGCGCAAAGGTTTGACACAGTTTAAGAACTATGTATTTGAGAAGATACTGAAACAACCTATTTCGTGCTATACAAATGGAGACACTGCGAAATTTATTTCCGCATTTTCAAACGATTTGGCCTCCATAGAAACTAATTACCTCTTGGGCGGTTTGGTTTTGTTTGTAGAAATGATGAGTTACATTGCAACTGCAATTGTTATCTTAGTTCTAAATTTGGAACTTGGCGCTGTATTGTTGTGCACTTCTTTGCTGGCAATTCTGGTATCTCTACGATTCGGCGGGAAAGTGATACATCACGAAGTAGAAGCAATGAAAAGGGCATCGGATTTTGTTGCTCAAACCAAGGATTTTCTAACAGGATTTACAGTGATTAAGAGCTTTAAGGCGGAAAATGAGATTCTTGAAGTGTTCAAAGAGAGAAATGTGGAATTAGAATCTGCAAAACAGAAAAGACGTGCATCAAATGATACGGTTTCAATTGCAAGCAATATCGCATCCATTCTCGTTTCTGCTGCATTCTTGTCATTTGGTTTTCTGTTGGCTTTTCAGGGAAAAATAAGTGTGGGTAAAATTATAGGGTTCTACGAACTGAGTAGTAATATGCTCAGTCCTATAAGAACTCTTGGAGGATTGATAACTAATTATCGTGCGGCCAATGAGTTAATTGGACGTATTGCGGATCAGATAGAGAGGACAGAGGCTGAGATAGATTATGGCTTAGAAAAATTTGAAGTGCCAAAAGTCATTCAGTTGCGCAATGTATCATTTGGTTATAGCAGTAGAGCTGAGCTCCTGTCTTGTATCAATGCCCAGTTTGAACTTGGGAAAAGCTATGCCATTGTTGGCTCGAGCGGATCCGGGAAAAGTACGCTTTTACGATTGCTAATGGGGTTTGAAAGAGAATATTCAGGAGAAATCTCCTATGGAAATAGGGAGTTAAGAAAACTTGCTCCGGAACAATTGTGGGATCATATGTCCACGATTCAGCAAGAGGTCTTTTGCTTCAATGACACCATATATAATAATATTACGATGTTTCGTAAATTTACAGATGAGCAAGTCCAGGATGCCATAACTAGATCTGGATTAAGTGATTTAATTTCCAAAAAAGGTTTTGAATATATGTGTGGGGAAGGAGGATGTTTTTTATCAGGGGGAGAGCGTCAACGTCTTTCAATTGCACGATGCTTAATCCGGAAATCCCCAATTCTTTTTGTGGATGAAGCGGACTCTGCGCTAGACAATGAGACAGCAAGTGATATTATGAAAACGATACTGAAGATGAATGATATGTTGCGAATAGTTGTTACTCATCGTTTAGATGAAGGGGTAATGGAAATGTTTAATCAGATATTAGTATTACATAATGGGCACATAGAGGAAAAAGGAAACTTTAGTTCGCTGATGAATAAAAAAGGATACTTCTATTCGCTTTTCAGAACATCACAATAGCACTATCTGAGTATTCTGACATTAGTGTGAGAGGTAAAATTTTTGAAATTGCTGGATAGTATCCAGGGGGCTTAGTGACAAATAAAAATCGAGGCAAGAATGTTGTGTCCTGAGCCCTGGTTTCATCTTTATACATCGCAGAAAAGATATCATTAACCACCCCATGGGTGCGCAGGCGAAGGGCTTTCTTCTGGATAAGACCTGCTAATAAAAGTCAAGTAATACTTTGAAAGGAATAAGCAAAGGAAAAGGGCATACCAATCTAAGCTGCTGTGCATTTCAAAATTAAAACGGCGGCCAACCAGACAGCATAGACAGGAAGATCAATCGTGTTCCAAGGTGTCCAGGTAAGCTTTCACAGAAGCGTAGTATATGCGAAGGAACTTGTTAGCGGAGGCTATCATATAGTCACGGTAGGGCTTGTCCTCAGAGCGTTTCTTATTCATGAACTGGTAGACCGGCTCATCCATTGGAGCGCATTGCAAGATGACACTCATCACCAGAAAGAGCGTCCTGCGCAGCGAGGTAGACCCCCGCTTGGAAATGCTGCGGCTACGGACATCCATTTGGCCGGATTGGTAGGGCGGGACGTCAATGCCTGCAAAGGCCACCAGTGCTTTCCTGGAATGAAAACGGCGCACATCGCCAATTTCGGCCATGAGCTGGGGGGCGAGGGAGGGGCCAACTCCAAACATCCCCATTACCACAGGATGCTCCGGTAGAGAAGCCGCCAGGGACTGCATCTCCTGTTTAAGCGCAGCTAACGCGGCGGAAGTTGCCCGGAGTTGAGAAATAGCCTGTTCCACCAAAAGTTTCGCGGTATCCGTTTTTGGAATTACACCGAAGTATCCACAGGCAGAGGTGTATATATCCAGTGTCTTATCCTCGCTGAAACGGTAGCTGTGCTTTCTGCACCACTTCTGGTACTTGGCAGTAAAAGCCTTCTCAGACAGGCCACAGATACACTCGCAATGCCAGAACGCAGCTACAAAATCCACCCATTTCTCGCTGCCAGCGGCTCGGGGCGGACTGGTAAACAGACGGTTTTCGTCTGGAAAAGTGGTGTCCAGCAGGGAGATTGGGTTATTCTTCAGCCTGGTCTGTACTTTGGAATACTGCTGGTACTGCCGGTAGCAGGTCTTCAGCATAAGCCGGGCATCCTCCACCGGGATATATCTTGGCAGTGTGAGCCAGTGGTCAAGACCGTAGTTAGACAGCTTCACTGCATCCTTCTTGTCGGTCTTGGCCCGTCTTAAACTGCTGTTTCCGTAGTCATGCACCAGCATTGCATTGACTACAGAAACATAAAGGCCCGCATCATGGAGTAGCCAAGCCACCGCGCATGGTAATTACCCGTGGATTCCATCACCACACGGGTTTCGCCGTCCAGACTTTTGAACAGCTCTGCCAGCTCACTCAATTCACTGGCGGTGTGATACACTTCAAAGGGCGAGATTACCATCTCTCCAAAGGGACGCATGACTGCAATCATGATCTTACCCTTGGAAACATCGATGCCAACGCAGTCCATCCATATTCCTCCAATACAGAGGCTCCACAACCGGAATCCATCTTTTCCATTGCTGATTCAATCTATTTCGTGACGCGAACTCTCCGGCATGCGGTGGCTCAACCTGCTTAAATCGAACGCTACAACAAGAGGATGGCAAACAGTCTTATCTGCGGGTATGTAAACCCAAAGTACAATTGGTCAGCCAGTTGCTTCTCTTATTGTAGCTTAGGCACGAGACGGGAAAAACACCGGACTGGCTGTCCGGTGTTCCTGTCCAACCTTATTGTAATAGGTACAATAAGGGACCTGTTGACAAAGTCATCTATAAACCTCGTTTCTATGCTATAATACTAGCAAGGAGGAATATACGATGATGGGACGACAGAGCGGTCAGATAAGTATATTAATTCTGGATATAGAAGAACTGATTCCCGAAAATCACTTACTTCGAAAAATCAATCAGATGATATCATTTGACTTTATCTATGACCTAGTGGCATCGTATTATCCTGCCAATGGCCGTCCGTCACTCGATCCTGTCAGTATGTTTAAAATACTGCTGGTAGGATATCTCTACGGCATAAAGCTAGAACGCCTATTACAACACCAGGAGAGTACAACGAAACTTGGGTGAGTTGACGCCGATGGAGAAGCATAAGCTGTATCTCGCTGTATAAAAAGCAGCCAGCAGCACGAAAGTGAACTGCACCCCATTTGTTAGACAGTATGTTATACTGAATAACAAGTGGGGTGTTTTACTATGCCAAAAGGAATACCGAACAAGAGATATACTTCAGAATTCAAAAAAACTGTTGTAGAAACCATGTGGAAGGAAAAGCTGAGTTATCTTCAAGCTGGAACTAACTGCCTATCTGGCCTACTACAACAACCACCGCATCAAGGAAAAGCTAAAGGGCTTGCCGCCTGCAATTCACAGACAACAAGCCCTTTCGGCTGCTTAAACAATTTTCTTTTTCAAATATTGTCTAACTTTTGGGGGTCGCTTCAAAGGCTACTGGCCGGGAAAACTTTATACTTTTTCACTGTTCTCTTGACGGGGAGCGGTTCATATTCCCAATGGAGGTTTTTCTGTGCGTGGCTAGATTTGACGGTTACGTGGTTACGACACCATCTTCAGATAGATTAAGGGATAGTGCGTTTAATGCGGAGCTGTGGCGTTAGATATCATTCAGATGTGCTGTAAATTGGAATATGCCGTTGTTACTCTCTATGCTCAGCATTCCTGTATATTTCTCCACACAGCGTGATACATTTTTTAATCCATATCCGTGGTACTTCCCACGAACACGTTGAATGTGTTCTTCTGCATACGGGTTTTTTAGGGCATACAATAATACGTTGTTATGTAATTTTAGTGTTAATGAGATCCAACGATGGCCTGGTGACAATTCCGCACAAGCTTCCAGTGCATTGTCCATGGTATTACCAATTAATATATATAGGTCTGCTGCGGTCACAAAAAGCGTATGGGGAATGTCTATGTTAAATTCAATCTGTATACCTTCTTTTTTTGCTACATGGAGATATTCATTAAGTATAACATTTACAATCTGATTGTTGACATCTACTACACACGCTATACCATCAAGCCGTTCTTGCACCTGTTTCAAGGGCTCATTTGAGTCTTCTATTTGAGCTGCACGGAGGTATTTTTGGATATCATGCCACAGTGATCTGGTTTCTTCTTGTTGAATACACAATTGTTCGTAGTATTTTTGCTGCATAGAATAGTGGTGCTCCGCAATTTCCCACGTCTTTCTTTCCTGAGCTTGCATGTTGATGCGTTTAGTATAGTATATCACAACAATGTTCGTGTAAAGTAAGCCGAGCAGGACGAACACAAACATTGGATGCAAGGCATAGTGCATGACAAAACACTGCCAGGTTAATAATACACAAAGTATCATGCTAATTATCCAACAAGGAATGGAGGGTAAGATAATCTTAATTGAAAATTCCTGAATCGTATTTCGATTAATGAGGCAAATCAATATTACTAAACCAAACATCAGAATATGGCATATGATAATATATAGTGACCTGTATATATTATCTTCCATAATGAATTCCACTTGAATGCCAAACATCTGCAAAATTAATGCAGAAATGATGTCAGTTAACGCAAAAATTGCACAAAAAGAAATAGATGCAGAAAAGCCATGAAGAGGGCGACTTAAAAAAAGCAGCGTGCTGATTAACTGGCAACTAAGCAGAGTGAATACAAGTCTTATATATATCGTCCCATCAATCAGTGACAGGATTGAGAGAATGACACCAAAAATAAAATAAATAGCTATACTTACTCCATACGTGTGTTTTTTGCTTTGAAAAAAAACACTCAAGAAAGTATGCAACATCCATATTTCTGAAGCAACACAAAAAACTTCGACCAAATAATACATATTTATGACCATTCCTTTCCGCTGCGCTCCAAGGCACCAAAGGCATGAAAGCGACCAACGAACGGGTGCTCTCTGCTGTGGATGGAGAGATGTGTGAAGAACAGGCTGAAAAGCTCCGCATTATCCGCTCCCACATGAGTAGTCTCCAACTGTGCAAACTCAATCTGGAATCTCTGATTCTGTCTACCGCTGAGAAGTACCTTCCCCAGCTCATTCTTGTTATGACGGCGCCGGGTATCCAATCCTTTGCCGCAATTGGCATTATTTCTGAAATCGGAGTGGATATGTCTGTGTTTCTCACCTCGAAGCACCTGTGCTCATGGGCTGGGCTTACGCCGCAGAACAATGAGAGTGCCGGAAAGAAGAAAACCACCAGAATCAGCCGGGCCGGAGCTTACATCAAGCCATTGCTTGTTCAGTGCGCTCTCTGCTCCATTCATGCCAAGCAGTTCCCGGAAGTCCATAACCGCTACCTTGCGCTCAAGAAACGCAGAGGCCACAAAAAAGCAATCATCGCTATTGCTAGGATGCTGCTCACCGCCATTTACAAAATGTTGCTACCCAGCTGGTTGTGGACATCCGCTCGAATGTTCAGCCCTGTTTTCACACCCGGGCCCACCACCATGGGTCGCTTTCCGGTGATATGCTCAAGAAAAATGAGCCTTACAATCCTGAACTATACCGGCAGGTAGATCGGCCTCCTGCACACCGTGAGGTTTCCGTAGACGAGGACATCTTTATCCTCCAGCGGCAGGGATATCTGTTGACTGCTCCATCCACCACTTAGACTTTAAGCATAACTGCATTTTTCCCCTGCTCTTGGGAGGCTTGGTTTTGTGCGTCCTTTTTCGGAGCGGTACTTACTTATCTCCTTAAATAGGAATAAAATTCATGATTGAATCTTTGTTGTTTACGACGGCTAATTGGAATGGCTGTGCCGTCGGTTAAGTAGATTTCTTTTGGTGTGATGGCCTTTATACAAGCGAAATGTACGAGGTAGCTTTGATGAGGAGATCCGAAGTAACCATATGGAAGTGCATGGGAAACTTCTTTTAAAGTAGCGCGAAATCTGTATGCTTGATCAGTTGTATGGAGAATTGTGTAATGATCAAATACTTCAAAATAATGTATATCATTTATTCTAACAACATGAGAGATACCATCGCAGGAAAAAACAAATTGCCGGACAGAGGCTTCTCTGATCGCTGCCCAAAGAGCACTGTTTAGTTGCTCCTGATTGATTGGCTTGGCTAAATAACGGAAAGCAATGCCATAACCCAGGAGAGTATAGGCCATGCTTTGTGTGAGAAAAATAATGATTGGTGTGTGATGATGATTAACAAGTTGTTTAGCGATATCATAACCATTTGGAGGAGGCATCTCTATATCGAGAATAGCAATATCAAAGTGCTTTTTTGTGTGTTCTTCATAGAGTTGAGCTGCATTGTTAAAAGAAGAGATTTCTAGTGTATGTGTTTCATCAAAAATCTTTACTGCATCCATGAGTGAAAATAAATCTTGTTTTTCATCATCGCAAATCGCAACACGCATCTGGAAACTTCACCTGCTTTATATAGAGATAGCAGTGCATATGTGTATTTTGTACAATATATGCTACTCGATTTGATTAAGAAAGGCCCGTACAATTTAGCCTCTGATTACTACTTATCTTCCAATATACTACAATTAAAAACACATCGTTTTTTTATGTAACGAACACCACATTATATATTAAAGTTATAATATATTCAAGCATCCAAATAATCCACATGCGACTATATGAATGCCATCTGCGTCAATCAAGTTGAAAAATACAAGAAAATTTGGTAAAACAGTTTGGGAGAAAGTGTGAGAGGATGTGATAGAATGATTGAACATAGTTCGTCTATATGTGCTAAGAAAATTATATCTTTAGGCAGACTGGAAAAGCAAGATGAAGATGTGCTTAAGTACGGCTGTGAACTTGCTATAATGTCAATTGTCGGAATTTTTGCTCTTATTGTTATATCTATTATTTTGGGTAAGTCCTTTGCTTGGTTTTTCTTCTTGCTAGGATTTGTACCACTCCGTACTACTGCTGGTGGATATCATGCAGAGTCACGAATTGGATGCTATAGCACTACAGGTGTAATGTTTATCATAAGTTGCTGTTGCAACTGGGAGAAAATCACATATTTGAGTATTTCGGTGTTGACCATTGCCGTAATATTCCTTTTGTCTCCCGTTGCAGCCCGAAATAAACCGCTGTCTGTAAAAATTGCAAAAAAGAACAGGAAAAGAAGTCTGTGTATTGCTGTGGTGTATACTGCAATATCTAGTGTTTGTTTCTTACTAACCATAAAAAATAAAGGACTAGATGTAATGTATTCTGGACTACTATTTGCCTCTATTTCAATTGTCATTGGAAAAATAAAGGCCATATTTACAAGGAGTTGACGTGGATGAAAATCAAGCTAATGAATCTCGTGACAAAATCTGCGAGGGTGATTGCGGCTTTAGCTTTTATGCTTGCAACTTGGAATGCAAATAGTACATGTATTTTTTGGAGCTATCAACCTGATTTACCCGAAGAATTGATAGAAAAAGATGACATGTAGTGTGAGGAGCTAGCGAGAGTTGATTCTAAGGAGTGCTTGTGTCCCCGGTATACCGTCTAATATCTGTTTTTCTGTTAAGTTAATAAATTTTACTTAAAGTGATCTTTGTTAGTGGTCCATTATAAACCGCCCTTAGATCCAGCAAAAAGCGTAGCTTCCCTTGGTGGAAAGCTGCGCTTTTTGCTGCCTAGCGGATGGAGTACAGATTGGAGGTGATGCTACCGTTGGCCCAATACCGAAGTACCTTCTCCAGATTATGAAGGATCCACTTCACTGTAGTGCGACACAGCTTCATGTCCGAACCAATAGTTTCACTGCATGGGTATTATTTACCACAGTTGGAATCCGAGTAATCACACAAGTACATAGAACTTGGGTTGAATATGGATGTTAGTGCCCAGCAGAAACAGCCTCCCATGGGGCTATTTCAGCTGGGCCCGAACATGGACACAGGAGCTGTGATTGACCGCATCAGTTTTGCATGCTATAATTTGGGAAACTTTGGCTAAAACAGTAAAATTGCACAGCATGAATAGTCCAACCTAATTTTAGGCACATTTCATTTCCTCATGAAAGATGCTACGAAGAGGATGTCTATTTGTCGCACATAAAGTTGTGGAAGGGTTATTGAATGAGTAAAAATATGTGTTATGCATGAATTTTGGTAAAAGGGTATGGCGTGTTACAGTCCTGTTACCACCCTGTACTGACAGGCACAAGGGGTTACTGTTTTTCAGATTGCAGTCATTAAGAGTATTTCTCTTGTTTTGTCCATACTGCTTGAAATCTCCTGGGGGATTGTAGAGAATAAGATTGGTTACCGGAAAAACGTGGCATTCTGTTCCATGCTTCGTTTTGTGTTTAAGATCGTTACTGGAAGTACTGGGTGTATGTATCGCTGTATTACCAAGTGGGTGGGAGAAGCACGCTCTCTGGCAATTTTCTGTTGCCTGCTACTGTCTCATATCTGACACTTGGACTGACGCAAACTGCTATACCTTCTGTGATGCGTGTTTTGATCTTATGTTTCCAGATACGATCTTCCAGCCTTTACAGACAGAAATTCAAAAAATTGATTCAAACATAAAATTTTGCCACGGCCCCAAGTGTCTATGCAATACTGATTGACTGTATTACGATTGGGACCGATTTTAATTTTGACGCTTGATCAGATTGGAGTTTGCTGTTGGCATTTTTATTCGGTGGAGGGGGTTGTGCGCTAAGTTTGATCTTCTCCTCTCTTAGGGAAAAGACAATTTAGTTGGAATAATCTCATTTCCCCCCAGAAACACTTAGACTTAAGTGTAGCCTCACCTATAGCCGAGAGATTTTGCACCAGTTAAAAGTAGTTCTTCTCTCTGAACTAATACTCAGCCAGAGTGAGCCCTTCTGGGCGGTCCACCATGAACCACCCCTGGGTCCAGCAAACAGGCGCAGCTCCCCCTTGGCGGAGAGCTGCGCTTTTGCGGCCTTATCGGACGGTGTACAGATTGGAGGTACTGCTGCCGTTGGCTCGATACCGAGGGTTTTTCTCCAAGTAGCCATGCTGCTCCAAATCATGAAGTGCCCGCTTCACCGTGGAGCGGGACAGCTTCATGTCCGACGCAATGGTGTTGATACCCGGCCAGCACTTGCCCTCGGAATCAGAGCGATCCCGCAGGTACATATAAACCGCCTTGGCACGAGAGGGTAGTTCGGTGTCTGCATAAATGGTCCCGAAGTAACTCATATCTCGTCATCTCCAAACGCTTTTGTGCGGCTGGATTTTCGCTTAACCGCAGTTTGGTTCCAGGTTGCATCCTGCCCCACGAACTTGTTGGATTGGGG
>NZ_JACSNZ010000042.1 GCF_016902575.1 Pseudoflavonifractor capillosus
CTTTTGCATGCCCAAAACGCTGCGGAAGTTCCACATACTGGATTCGTTTTTGCTGTTGAGAGTAAAAAAGGATGTGCCACAAAACTTACGTTTTGCGACACATCCTTTTGTTTTGTATAAGGACTATGAAAAAGATATTTTCCGCTTTCCGAAGGAGGGATTTAACCTCTCGCAACTCGCAAAAAGTTGGTAGCGACAGCGAGCCGTCGTGAGGGTGCTTGCAACTTAACAGGACGCCAAGCGAGACTTTTTGCGAAAAAGGAGGAGCAAGGGAGCGGTTGGATGGCTTATTTCTGTCGCAGACAAAAAATAAGCCGGAGCAAAGCGGACTTCGCTCCGGCGTGGCGGAGACGGTGGGATTCGAACCCACGAGCCCTTGCGGGCTACCTGATTTCGAGTCAGGCTCGTTATGACCACTTCGATACGTCTCCATCAATGTCAATTCTTGACTGGCAACAGCTAATATAAAATACCTGATTTTATTGAAAAAGTCAATGTCATTTTTTTGAGAAGGGCATTATAGTAATATACTGGTAATTTTTCTAGTATTTCCTTTGTGCCTGTAATCGTTTCTTGATACAAAAAACACATTGTATACTAAAAGTATAGGTGTCGGGTTTTGTATTTTTGTGCATCTTGACTTTATACCCCAATGGCAGTATAATGAAAATCACAAATCGTACCAACACATTACCACCACGAAAGTTGTGAGCGGAAATGGGAGGCATTTATCTTGAATCAGACTAATTACCTCAAAGATGCCATTGCCCGATTTAGTTCCGGAACCTGTTGCGATGCTTATCGCTTCATGGGTTGTCACCGTGAAGTACGGGCTGGCAAAGAAGGCTATGTGTTCCGTGTATGGGCCCCCCATGCCCTGTCAGTCCGGGTTCTGGGGAGATTTAACGACTGGGATGTGGATGCACCCATCATGGTACAGCTTGCTCATGGAATTTGGGAGCAATTTGTGCCCGATGCGCAGCCATATGACGAATACAAATACTATATTGAACGCCCTGATGGGAGCTTTGTGTTTAAGAGTGACCCCTACGGCTTCCACACTTGCACCCGCCCTGAAACCGCCAGTAAGATTTATGATCTGGAGGGTTTTGCGTGGACAGATGCAGAGTATCGTGCTCAGCGGGACAAGCACGACCCTTTGACCAGCCCCATCAACATCTATGAACTCCATTTAGGATCTTGGCGCAAGCACGCCGACGGCAATCCCATGACTTATGTGGAGTACGCCAATGATTTGGTGAAATACGTCAAAGATATGGGGTACACCCACATCGAACTGCTTCCTATCAGTGAGTATCCCTTTGATCCCTCTTGGGGCTATCAGGTCACGGGGTACTACGCCCCCACCTCTCGTTACGGCACGCCGAAGGACTTTATGCAGTTTGTGGACATCTGCCATCAGGCCGGCATTGGTGTGATCATGGACTGGGTGGGCGCACACTTCCCCAAGGATGAAGCGGGGCTCTATGAGTTTGACGGTGGGTGCTGCTACGAGCCCTCCGATCCGCTGCGGAAGGAGCACCCGGATTGGGGTACGCACATTTTTGACTATGGTCGTTATGAGGTACGTTCTTTCCTCATCTCCAATGTGGTCTACTGGTTGGATATGTTCCATGTGGATGGGATTCGCGTGGACGCGGTGGCCTCCATGCTCTATTTGGACTATGGACGGCGAGATGGGCAATGGCGACCCAACCAGTACGGTGGAAATACCAATCTGGATGCTGTGAAATTCCTGCAGGATATGAGTGCAGCAGCCTTTGGATTTTCCCCTTCTGCCCTGATTATTGCCGAGGAATCTACCGCCTTCCCCATGGTCACCAAGCCAGGGTATGACGGGGGTTTGGGCTTTAATTTCAAGTGGAACATGGGCTGGATGCACGATATGTTAGACTATATGTCTACTGATCCTCTGTTCCGCAAAGGCCGTCATAACAACATTACATTTTCACTGACCTACGCTTTCTCTGAGAACTTTATTCTCCCACTCTCCCACGATGAAGTGGTACACGGAAAGTGCTCTCTGCTTAATAAAATGCCCGGTGACTATGATGAGAAGTTCCAGAATCTGCGGGCGTTCTATGGGTACATGATGACCCACCCCGGCAAGAAGCTGGTATTCATGGGCGGGGAGTTTGGTCAATTTATTGAATGGGATTTCACAAAGGAACTGGACTGGTTCCTTCTGGAATATGATAAGCACCGTCAGCTGCAAGATTACGTTCGTGATTTGAATCACTTCTACCTGTCCCACCCTGCCCTGTGGCAGAACGACAATGACTGGCATGGTTTCCAGTGGATTGCCTGTGACGACGACAGTCAGAGCGTGATTTCCTTCCGAAGAGTAGACAGCAAGGGCAAAGAAGTGGTTGTGGTCTGTAACTTCTGCCCCGTCACTCGAGAACACTATTGCATTGGCGCTGCAAAGGCGGGTACATATATTCCGGTTCTGTCCAGTGATGATGTGAAATACGGCGGTACTGGTACGCCGCTTAAGCCGGTAAAGGCAAAAGCGAAACCCATGCATGGACTCAAGTATTCCATTGAGTTGACGTTGCCGCCTCTCTCCACTGTGTATTATGAGCGAGAGGCACCACAAAAATCCCGTAAGGGCAGCGATGCAATGCCCAGTGCAAAGGTGAAAAAGACCAGGACTGTCAAAAAGCAAACTGCTGGAGGTAAATCCAGCAAATAACTATCGCACCATTCCAGCGAGGAAAGATGAATTAGGGGGGCTTCACTGTGATCGAACGAAAAAAAGAATGTATCTCGATGCTTTTGGCCGGTGGCCAAGGCAGTAGATTGTACGTCCTGACAGAAAACACTGCAAAACCTGCCGTTCCTTTTGGCGGCAAATATCGTATCATTGACTTCTCTCTCTCCAACTGTGTCAATTCGGGTATTGATACCGTGGGTATTCTAACCCAGTATCAGCCCCTGGAGTTGAACGACTACATCGGCAACGGTCAGCCGTGGGATCTCAACCGCAACTTTGGCGGCGCCCATGTCCTCCCCCCCTATACCAAAACTAAAAACAATCAGTGGTATAAAGGTACGGCTAACGCCATCTATCAGAACATTCCCTTCATCGAGAGATATCAGCCGGAATATGTTCTGATTCTCTCCGGTGACCACATCTACAAGATGGATTACAACAAGATGCTCCAGTTCCACAAGGAAAAGGGTTCTGAGTGTACCATCGCTGTGATTACCGTCAGTGCTGAGGATGCCACTCGAATGGGTATCATGAGTACCGATGAGAACCAGGCCATTGTGGACTTTGAAGAGAAGCCCGCTCATCCCAAGAGCAACCAGGCGTCCATGGGCGTGTACATCTTTACATGGGCTGCTTTGAAGAAGTATCTCATTGCCGATGAGGCCGACCCTGAGTCTCAAAATGACTTTGGCAAAAACGTCATTCCTGCCTTCCTGCGGGATGGCCGTCCCATGTACGCATACCCCTTTGAGGGCTATTGGAAGGACGTGGGTACCCTGGGCAGTTTGTGGGATGCCAATATGGATCTGTTGGATCCCAACGATCCTCTGGATATGCGCAACCCCCAATTTAAGATTTATGCCAGAAACTATGCCAGCCCCTCTACTTTGATCAGCTCCACCTCTAAGGTTTCCAATTCCTTTATCACAGAGGGCTGCCGGATCAAGGGAACTGTGGAGAATTCTGTGGTTTATACCGGCTGCGTAGTAGAAGAAGGCGCAGTGGTCAGCGGTACGGTGCTTATGCCCAATACCGTTGTTCGCAAAGGCAGCACAGTGAATTACGCCATCATTGGCGAGCAGTGCGACATCGAGGAGAATGTCACCATCGGCGCCCGACCCGAGGATTGTTTGGGCGAGGATTGGGGTATCAGTGTGGTGGGTCATAAGAAGACCATCCCCTCTGGCACCGTAATCAAACCCAAGGAAATTGTTTAAGGGGGGCATATAAAGATGAAAATGTGTGGAATTATTTTCTCCGAAATGTATTCGGACGAGCTGAACGCCTTTACCCATGACCGCAACATGGCTGCCATCCCCTTCGGCGGACGCTATCGGTTGGTGGACTTTGCCCTGTCCAACATGGTCAACTCTGGCATCACTAGCGTGGGCGTGCTGGCAAAACAGCACTATCACTCCCTGATGACTCATCTGGGCAACACTCAGGAGTGGGATTTGAACCGCAAAAACGGCGGTCTGCAAATTCTGCCTCCCTATGCCAGTGAAAGCCTGAACCACGCCAACCGCGGAAAGCTGGATGAACTGCGTAACGCTTTGGATTTCCTCCGTGAGGATAATTCGCCTTATGTGGTGATGGCCGATGCCCATGTGATTTGCAATATGGACTTCCGCCCTGTTCTGGAGTCCCACATCAAAAGCGGCTGCGACATCACTGTGGTGGCCACTCAGAACAACCTCAGCAACAACTCTACCTACAAGACCGTCATCCACGCCGATGACAACATGAAGGTTACCAGCTATGCCTTGGATCATGTGCCTCAGGCCGGAGACTACTGCGGTATGAGCATTATGGTCATCGACCGTCAGGTCCTCATTGATGCGGTTTTGGAGTTTACCGCACGAGGCATTTACTTCCTGGAGCGGGACTTCATCCAGAGCCGATTCAATCTTGGCGAGTTGTCCATCAACCTCTATCCCTTCAACGATCCCGTACTGCGGGTCAGCGATATTGAGAGCTATTTCAGCAGCAATATGGCTTTGCTGAACGAGAACGTCAGCGATGCTCTGTTCCGTCCTGACCGCCCCATCTACACACGAGTTAACGACGAGGTTCCCTCCCATTATGGTATGGACTGCAGCATCTCCGATTGCATCATTGCTGACGGCTGTATTCTCGAGGGCAATGCAGAAAGTTCCGTGATTGGCCGTGGAGTCCGTCTGGCCAAGAATGCCACTGTAAAAAACTGCATCATTATGCAGGGCAGCGTCATTGGTGAAGGGGCGGTGCTGGAAAATGTAATCGTGGACAAGTGGGCTACCATCAGCGCCGGAAGCCAGCTGAAGGGCCTGTCCACCGCTCCTGTGATTATTCGTAAAGGAGTCACAGTATGAAGATTTTGTTTGCCGCCAGTGAAGCAGCTCCCTTCTTAAAAACGGGTGGTCTGGGTGATGTAGCCTCTGCCCTGCCCAAAGCTTTGAGCGGCGACAAAAACTCACAGGTAGCTGTCTTCATTCCCTACTACAAAGCCATCAAGGACAGCGGTAGATGGAACATCGAGTTTCTCTGTAGTTTCCAGGTGCCCTTGTCATGGCGCAGCGTATATTGCGGTGTGTTCCGTGCGAAAGACACCACCAAGAATCTCCAGTATTACTTCATTGACAATGAGTACTACTTTTACCGGGATTCTGCCTATGGTTACTACGATGACGGGGAACGCTTCGCCTTCTTCTCCAAGGCTGTTTTGGAGTCTTTGCAATACCTGAACTGGTATCCTGACGTGATCCATGCCAATGACTGGCAGACCGCCATGATTCCCGTTTTCCTGCGGGCCTTCTACATGGGCATTGAGGCGTATCAGCCTATTCGCACACTCTTTACCATCCACAATATGGAGTATCAGGGCAAAGCCCCTGCCTCTTTTGTGGACGATGTGCTTGGCCTGCCGGAGGATTGGCGTGGAACAACCCAGTTTGACGGAGTCACCAACATGATGAAGGCCGGGATTTTGGTCTCTGATCGCGTCAGCACTGTCTCACGCACCTATGCAACCGAGATTCAAGATCCCTACTATGCGCATGGTTTGGATGGGGTCCTCCGCCACCACAGTTACAAACTCAGTGGCGTTGTCAACGGTATCGACACAGATGTTTTCAACCCCGAGACCGATCCGCTCATTCCGGTGAACTATTCCCCCGATCAGTTGTCCAAAAAGGCGCAAAACAAGAAGGCACTTCAGAAGAGGCTGGGTTTAGCGGTTCGAGATGATGTGCCTATGGTCATCATGATTACTCGCCTGGCATCCCACAAAGGCCTGGATCTTGTACAGGCAGTGATGGAAGACCTGATGGAAGAAGACATCCAACTGGTGGTAATTGGCACCGGGGAGCAGTGGTATGAGGATATGTTCCGCCACTATGCCTCCCGTTTCCCAGAAAAAATGTCCGCCAACATCATCTTTGATAACAAACTGGCTCATGAGACCTACGCCGCCGGTGACTTAGTGCTTATGCCCTCTAAACAGGAGCCCTGTGGCCTCACCCAACTCATCGCCATGCGTTATGGAACCATTCCCATTGTCCGGGAAACTGGCGGCTTGTATGATACCGTACCCGCATTCAATCCCGAGTCTATGGAAGGGCGTGGCTTGACCTTTAAGAGCTACAATGCGCATGATATGTTGGATGCAATCCGGCGAGGCGCAGCTCTGTTTCACGACAAAAAGCGTTGGAAGACGCTGCAAAAAAATGACATGAAATTTGATAGTTCCTGGAAACAGTCTGTCCAGGAGTATTGGCAAATCTATCGATCCATGTTATAATACAACCGTGTTATCCTGTTGACCACAGCCCGCTTTGCAGGCTGTGGTCATACACGGTAACACGGTTTTCAAATCTTTGGGATCATAAGATCCACATCAGAGGAGTTCAGTTTACATGGATCAGAAACAGATTATCGAAAAACTGGAAGAGACCTTGTTGCGCCGCTATGGCTGTCACTCAGACACCGCCTCTCCCCAGCAGATCTACCGCAGTCTCTGCTACCTCGTCAATGAGATGTTGATGGAAAAGAACACGCAGTTCAACCGTAAAACCCAAAAAGAACAAAACAAGCAAGTATACTATATGTCCATGGAGTTTTTGGTTGGCACCTCCCTGAGAAACAATTTGTATAACTTGGGGCTGGAGGAACTATTCACCCAGGCGCTTGATAAGTGCGGAATCGATATCCATGACCTATATGAAATGGAGCCTGACGCAGGTCTGGGCAACGGCGGTTTGGGCCGTTTGGCCTCCTGCTATATGGACTCCGCCACCACGCTGGGTATTCCCTGCACCGGCTATTCCATCCGCTATGAGTTTGGTATCTTCAAGCAGAAAATCATCGATGGTTGGCAGATGGAATTTCCCGATGACTGGCTGACCATGGGTGATGTGTGGCTGGTGCCCCGAGAGGACGAGGCTGTGGAAGTCAAATTCGGTGGTGAAGCCCGGGGATGGAACGACAATGGCAAATACCGTGTAGCACATGTGAACTACCAATCTGTCATGGCCGTTCCCAACGATATGTATATTTCCGGCCACGATACCCAGGCCGTCAATAAGCTGGTTTTGTGGAGTGCTAAGTCTCCCCGCAGTTTTGATATGTCCGCTTTCTCCCGTGGTGACTATGCCAAGGCCCTGGAGGGAGATACGATGGCTGAGGTCATCTCCAAGGTTCTCTACCCTGCGGATGATCACATTGCCGGTAAACGGCTGCGCCTGCGCCAGCAGTACTTGTTGGTGTCTGCATCTTTACAGACCATTCTGCGCAAGCATCTGCGCAACAATCCTAACCTGGACAATCTGGCGGATCAGGTTTCCATTCACATCAACGATACTCATCCCGCCCTGTGTGTGCCTGAACTGATGCGCCTTTTGGTGGACGAGTACGAGTACGGATGGGACGAAGCCTGGGGAATCACCTGCAATACTCTGTCCTACACCAATCACACAGTCATGAGCGAGGCGCTGGAGCGCTGGAGTGAAAGTCTTTTCGCTGAACAGATGCCCCGGGTCTACCAAATTGTGTGTGAGATCAACCGCCGCCTGGTGGAGGATCTCCGCTCCAGATACGGAAACGATATGGGTAAGATTAACTATATGGCTGTTATCGCCAACGGAGAGATCCGCATGGCCAACCTGTGCCTGGCTGCCTGCCACAAGATCAACGGTGTGTCCAAGCTGCACACCGAGATCCTCGAGAACAGTATTTTCCGGGACTATTACCAGATGAAGCCCCAGAGATTCCTCAATGTAACCAACGGGATCGCATACCGCCGCTGGCTGTGTCAGTCCAACCCCGATCTTACCGCCCTGCTTAAGGAATTGATTGGCGATGGATTTGTCAAGGATTCCAGAGAATTGGAAAAACTGATGAAGTATCACGATGATACCAGCGTGCTCAGTCGCTTGCAGGAAATCAAACTTGCCAATAAGCAACGACTCAGTGATTTGATTTTGCAGCGCAATGGCATTCAGGTGGATCCCAACTCCCTGTTTGACGTTCAGATCAAGCGTCTGCATGAGTACAAGCGTCAGCTGCTCAATGTGCTTCAGATTCTTCATATGTATCTGGAAATCAAAAATAATCCCAACGCCCCGTTCCAGCCTCGTACCTTTATTTTTGCCGCCAAAGCCTCTGCGGGCTATATCATGGCCAAGCAGATCATTCAGCTCATCTGCGCTGTGTCCCGTATGGTAAACTCTGACCCTGTGGTGCGTGACAAGCTGAAGGTTGTCTTCATGGAGGACTACAACGTCACCTTGGCCGAGAAGATCATCCCTGCCGCAGAAATTTCTGAGCAGATTTCCATCGCCGGCAAGGAGGCCAGCGGCACCGGCAACATGAAGCTGATGATTAACGGTGCCGTCACCCTGGGCACTCTGGACGGTGCCAACGTGGAAATTCGGGAGCAAGTGGGTGATGAGAATATTGTTCTCTTCGGCCTGCGTACACCCGAAGTCAATGAGCTGTGGCATCGAGGCTATAATCCTCTGGAGTATATCCACAACGACCCTCAGCTCCAGGCGGTGATGGATTTGCTCCGCACTGGGTTCTCCAATATGCATTTTGACGATATCGTCAATTCCCTGATTACGAACCATCGTGGCCCTGCCGATCCCTATATGAATTTGGCCGACTTCCACGACTACGTTCGGGCTCAAAACGACGTCTCTGCCCTGTATGGCGATCAGCGCCGATTCACCAATATGTCTCTGGTTAACATCGCCAAGGCAGGCCTTTTCTCTGCCGATCGCGCAGTTACTGAATACGCCAAAAACATTTGGCACTTGAAGTGATCTTATCTTTCCTCATTGTCTGGAGTTTTGTTGGATGAACATCGCTTATAATTGTCTGTTAGAAGAATATAAGACCCCTTTTGGTTGTTTGCGGGAAAATCAGCCCTGCCATTTGACAGTAAAGGTGCCTGAGTACTATTCCGTTACCGGCGTGGATGTCATTTTGACCACCGACACCTCCTATGGAATGCGGGTGTCCTTTGAGCTGACGGGTACCCGGGATGGTTATCAGATTTATAAGACCCAGTTCTCACTCTCTCGATGCGGACTGTATTTTTATCACTTCTGCTGCCAGGGCACCCAGGGCCCGTTTCATGTGTTCCGTAACGGTGAATCTGACACCAGCAATAATCAGGGGGATCTGTGGCAGCTAACCTGCTATCCTGCGGACTTCCATCCCCCTGTTGCCTATGCCGGCGCAGTGATGTATCAGATCTTCCCTGATCGTTTTTATCGCTCCGGCACCTGTGACCTCAGCGATAAGTTGCAGCCTTACTGGGTGCATGAGAATTGGGAGGACACCCCTCACTTTCTGCCTAACGACCATGGTGAAGTTCTGAATAATGACTTTTTTGGCGGGAATTTCCGTGGGATTCGTGAAAAGCTGTCCTACCTGAAAGAGCTTCATGTAGATGTCATCTATCTCAACCCTGTCTCCATGGCTTTTTCCAATCACCGCTATGATACAGCCAACTATATGCGTCCTGACCCCATGCTGGGCACAGAGTCGGATTTTTCCGCTCTGTGCAGTGAGGCTCATAAGTTGGGCATGAAGGTAATTCTGGACGGGGTCTTCTCGCATACAGGGAGCAACAGCGTCTATTTTGATCGGAATCATGTTTTTGGCCACGGCGCACTCAGCGACCCTAACTCACCCTTTCGCAGTTGGTTCGACTTCCAGCAGTATCCCAACCGCTACACCTCTTGGTGGGGCATTGATACCCTCCCCTGTGTCAATGAGATGGATCCCGGCTATCTGGAATATATCATCACTGGGGCCAACAGCGTCATTGCTCACTGGTTAGGGCTGGGTGCCGACGGCTTCCGCTTGGATGTGGCAGACGAATTACCTGACTCCTTCATTGCCCTCTTCCGCAAGCATCTCAAGGCCATCAAACCAGACGCATTGCTTCTGGGCGAGGTGTGGGAAGATGCCTCCAACAAGATTAGTTACGGTGCAAGGCGGAAATATTTCTCTGACGGAGAGTTGGATTCCGTGATGAACTACCCCTTCCGCAGCGCTATCCTGTCTTTTATGGCGCATCCGGACTCTAATTGTTTCCGCTCAGCTATTCTTTCTGTGGTTGAGCATTATCCTCAAGAAGTTCTTCACTGCTTGATGAACAGTCTTTCCACCCATGATACGCCACGCATTCTCACCCTTTTGGGCGACTCCTTTGAGGGTTCTAAGCAGGAAAAGGCCAATCGTTTTCTCAGTGACGATGCGAAACTTTGGGCCATCCGGCGGGAATGTGCCGCAGCCGTCTTACAGTTTACTCTGCCTGGTATGCCGTGTATCTACTATGGAGACGAGGCAGGGCTTGAGGGCTTTGAGGATCCTTTCAACCGCCGCTGTTTCCCTTGGGGGCACGAGGCAAAAGATTTGCAGCAGGCTTATAAAATGCTGACAAAGCTGAAAACGCAATATTCTGCCCTCAAGGAAGGCAATATTTCTTTCGACAATCCAAACGAAACCGTGATTCATTTTGTGCGTACCATGGCCCATCAGCACATTCACACCTTTGTCAATGGCGGAAATGATCCAGTGAGCATCCCCATTACCGGTCAGTTGCTCTATCAATCCCATGCCAGCAAAGATAAGCGGCTGCTGCATTTGGAGCCCTGGGGTGCGGCAATCATGATAGAATAGGAGTTGAGCGAAATGAAGCAAGTCTGTTTTGGCGTGGACATTGGTGGTACTTCCGTCAAGCTGGGGCTGGTAGACAGCGACGGTCCCCTGCTCCACAAAAGCGAATTTCCATCTCCCCGTGATCCGGCGGCCATGTTTGACCGGATCGCTGCGGAAATTCAGCAGGTAAAGTCTCAATATGACGACTGTGCCTTTGTAGGCGCCGGTGTTGGTGTGCCTGGTCCTGTATTCAACCAAGAGCAGGTCAAGGGTTGTGTCAACCTGGGTTGGGGCGATATCAACGTGGCCACCGAACTGTCCAGTCGCACTGGCCTGGTGGTAAAGGTGGAAAACGACGCCAACCTTGCTGCGTTGGGTGAGCTGTGGCATGGTGCTGCCAAGGGCCGTAAGAGCATGGCAATGCTCACTGTCGGTACCGGCATCGGCTGTGGCATCATTGCCAATGGCCAAATCATTTCTGGTGCCAACGGTGCCGCCGGTGAAGCCGGTCATATGCCCATGAGTTTCCATCGTGACTGGCAGTGCTCCTGCGGGAAGTTTGGCTGTCTGGAAGTCACTGCCTCTGCCACAGGTATCATCCGGGCCGCCAGAGAATTTTCTCCCTTCCGGGAGATGGATAGCGTCACCGCTAAGGACGTGTTTGACGCTGCCGCTGAAGGCAACCAGCAGGCTCTGGATGTTGTCAACACTGCTGCTCGATCCCTGGGTGTTGCCACCGCAATGATCGGTTGTATCGTAAATCCCGAGATTTTCATCATTGGAGGCGGGGTGTCCGCCGCTGGTTCCATTCTCATGGATCCTGTGGTTGCTGCATACCGGGAGAACGTCTTCTCCCCCGCCCGACAGGCCACCTTCGCTCTGGCGCAGTTGGGCAACAATGCCGGCATTTATGGCGGTGCTGGTCTGTTTTTCTACCAAGGTTAACCCCCGAAAAGGGTAAAACACATAACACAAGGAGTGTATAGCTATGCTGAAATTAGATTTGTCTCATCTGGATGGATTTGTCTCTCAGGAACAGATTGCTGCCATGACCGACGAGGTAAAGGCAGCTCATGCCAAGCTGTATGACAGCACCGCTCCTGGTTCTGACTTCACCGGCTGGGTCCGTCTGCCCGAAGCCTACAACAAGGAGGAATTCGCCCGCATCCTCAAGGCGGCAGAAAAGATCCGCTCTGACTCCGACGTTATGGTGGTCATTGGCATCGGCGGCTCCTATCTGGGTGCCCGTACTGCCCTTGAGATCTTCCCCTCCAATGGCCCTGAGATCTGTTTCGTAGGCTGCTCCCTCAGCCCCAATGAAATTAAAAAGGTAACAGATCGCATCGCTGGCCGCAACTGGTCCATCAACGTCATCTCCAAGTCCGGCGGCACCATCGAGCCCGCGGTGGCGTTCCGCATCTTCCGTGAGATGCTGGAGAAGCAGTACGGCCAGGAGGCTAACAGCCGTATCTATGCCACCACCGACAAGGCTCGTGGCGCCCTGAAGTCTGTGGCCGACAAGAACGGCTGGGAAACCTTCGTCATTCCCGACGAGGTCGGTGGCCGCTTCTCCGTGCTCACTGCCGTGGGCCTGCTGCCCATCGCTGTGTCCGGCACCGACATCAACGAGTTGATGGCTGGTGCAGCCGAGGCCATGGAAAAGTATGACCTGCGCTCCATGGAGAACCCCGTGTGGCAGTACGTTGCCGCCCGCAACCTGCTCTATCGTCAGGGCAAGAAGATCGAAATCTTCTGCAACTACGAGCCCTCCTACACATTCTTCGGTGAGTGGCTCAAGCAGCTCTTTGGCGAGTCCGAAGGCAAGGATGGTCTGGGTATCTTCCCCGCCAGCGTTCAGTTGACCACCGACCTGCACTCCATGGGTCAGTATATCCAGGACGGCGAGCGCATCCTGTTCGAGACTGTCCTTTATGTGGATGACACCGGCTGTGATGTGGCCGTTCCTCACTGCGAGGATGATGGCGACAATCTCAACTACCTGGCAGGCAAGCCATTGAGCTTTGTGCGTGAGATGGCCTTCCAGGGCACCCTGGCTGCCCACCACGACGGCGGCGCCCCTGCCATGGTGCTGCGCAGCCCCAAGATGGATGCCCGCACACTGGGTGAGCTGTTCTACTTCTTCGAGCTCTCCTGTGGCATCAGCGGCCACGTGCTGAAGGTCAACCCCTTCAACCAGCCCGGCGTGGAGGCCTACAAGAAGAATATGTTCGCTCTTCTGGGTCGTCCCTAATCTGATCCCTTTTCAACTCCTCTGGCCACACCATGTTGGCCAGAGGAGTTTTTTACAAATTCTTTACACAATTCGACAGGAAATCCTTACACAACTTTTGTAAGCTGATATGAGTGGTGTGTCATGTCCTTCTCTTATGGGCATGATATACATTGGGATTCAATAGGAGGATATCTATGAAGTATGCAATCATTGATATTGGTTCTAACTCCATGCGGCTGACCGTCTATTCTGTTGAAAAAGAAAGTTTTACCATCCTGTTCAAAGAAAAAATCATGGCAGGATTGGCCAGCTACATGGAGCACGGCACCCTAACCGAGGAAGGTATCCGCAGAGCGGGCGCAGGACTTCTCTCCTTTGCCAAAACTCTGGATCACCTGGAAATCACCAACGTCTCCGCTTTTGCCACAGCTTCCCTGCGCAATGTTCACAACACCCAGCAGGCCACCCAACAGCTAAGCGAAATGGCAGGCTTTCCTATTCAGGTGCTCTCCGGTGAAGAAGAGGCGACCCTGGGCTTTGCGGGGGCCATGCAAGACACTGCCATGGATAGCGGTCTTTTCATAGATATCGGTGGTGCCAGCACCGAACTGGTGGAATTTGAACATGGACAGATAAACCAGGCATCCAGCTTTCCCATCGGCTCTTTGAAGCTGTATCGAGATTGTGTGAAACACATCTTGCCCGGAAACGGTTCTTATACACGAATGGAAAAGGCTCTCAAACGTGAGCTGGGCAAACTTCCCACTTGCCAGTTTCCCGGTGGCCAAATTGCAGCGGTGGGCGGCTCTGCCCGGGCAGCATTGAAGCTGGCCCGCACGGTATTCCAGCTCCCTCAAACTTGCCGAACATTCACAGCTCAGCAGTTGGATGAGATATTCTCTTTGCTGCGCTCTGACCAACGCACGGCAACTGACTTGATTTTGAAAGCGGCACCTGAGCGGCTGCATACACTGATCCCCGGTCTGATGATTCTGCGACACATCGTCAAAACCTTTGACGCCAGCGAGGTTATCGTCAGCAGATACGGCGTGCGGGAGGGATATCTATGCCAGAAAATACAGTCAAAGTTATGAAAAAAGATTACACATATACCCAAAACCGAGAGTTGAGCTGGCTGCGATTCAACCGGAGAGTACTGGAGGAAGCCGCAGATCATACAGTCCCTCTGTTGGAGCGATTAAAGTTCATCTCCATATTTACCAGCAATTTGGACGAATTCTTTATGATCCGGGTGGGCAGTCTCTTTGATCTCGCCGCCATCTCCGGCAACAAAGAGCGGGACAACAAAAGTGGTATGTCTCCTCTGGAGCAGCTACGCAGTGTCTACGACACCATTCCCCCGCTTATTGACCTGAAGAATCGTCTGTATGACACCCTCTGCACCCAGCTTGAGACAGAGGGCATTGTAGACGTGCCCATGGATCAACTCAATGATGCAGAGCAACAGTATGTATCCCGGTACTACGCCGCCAATGTACTTCCCACCCTGTCTCCCCAAATCGTGGATTCTCACCATCCCTTCCCCCATTTGGAAACAAAGCGGCTGTATATCTCTCTTCTGCTGAAGGAGAAAAAGGATCGGCTCTCCTTGGGATTTGTCCCCCTCCCCGCTTCCCTGCCCAGCTTTTTGATGCTGCCCAATTCCAGCGGCCGCTATCTACGCATGGAGGAGATGTTGCTGCACTGGGCCCCCTCTCTCTTTGAGAGATACAAAGTGGTGGACAGCTGTGTCATCTGTGTCACCCGTAACGCTGATATCAGCTTTGACGTGGATAAATTTGAGGACACCACTGAGGAGGATTTCCGAAACCATGTCAGCAAGCTGCTGCACTTGCGGGGAAAGCAATCAGCGGTACGTCTGGAGCTTTCCCGGCCTGTGTCCGAAACTTTCAGCGATGTGCTGCGAGAGCGTTTGGATTTAGAACCTCACCAGGTGTATGTGGATCGCTCCCCGCTGAACATGAGCTATGTTTTTCCTCTCATTAGTCAGCTGCCTTCTGATATGACCAGCAAGCTACTCTTCCCTCCTTATCAACCCCGTCAGCCCGAGGATTTGAATCCCAAGCAGAGCATGATTCAACAGATTCAGCAGCGGGATAGGCTTCTGTTTTACCCCTTTGACTCAGTCAACCCCTTCCTTCAACTGCTCCAGGAGGCCGCCGAGCGCAAGGACGTTATCGCCATCAAGATGACCATTTACCGCCTGGCATCCTCCTCCAAAATAGCTCGCATACTGTGCCGGGCGGCAGAGAACGGCAAAGAGGTCACGGTACTCATGGAACTGCGGGCTCGCTTTGACGAGGCCAACAATATTGCCTGGTCTAAAGCTCTGGAAGAGGCTGGATGCCGAGTCATTTACGGCGTAGAAGACTACAAGTGTCACAGTAAGATCTGTCAGATCACCTTGCGCCGTGGGGACAGTCTGAACTACATTACCCAGATTGGTACAGGAAACTACAACGAAAAAACCTGTGCCATGTATACGGATTTGTGCTTCATGACTGCGGATAAACAGATTGGTTTGGACGGCACCGCATTTTTCCGTAATATGCTGGTGAGCAACTTGCACGGAGAGTATCAACGTCTTCTTGTCTCTCCTCGTGGTATCCACCAGGCTCTCATTGACCACATTGACGAGCAGATTATCCTGGGCCACCAGGGGTACATCTGTATCAAGGCAAACTCCCTGACAGAACGTGCCATCATTGACAAGTTGCAACAGGCCAGTCAGGCCGGTGTAGAGGTACAACTCATCCTCCGAGGCATTTGCTGTATCCGACCCGGTATTCCCGGTAAAACAGAGAGTTTACACGTCACCAGTATTGTTGGCCGCTACCTGGAGCACGCCCGTATCTACTGTTTCGGGCGTGGAGAGCAAGCCAAGTACTTTATCTCTTCTGCTGATTTGATGACCCGAAATTTGCTGCGTCGGGTGGAGATCGCTTGTCCCATTGACGATCCACAAGTGAAATCTCAGCTTGAATGGATTCTTAGAACCCAGTTGCTGGACAACGTGAAGGCCAGTTCCATGCTCAGTGACGGAAGCTATTTGAGAAAAACCAGCACTGTTTCCCCCCTAAACAGCCAAGAAGAATTCATGCGCACTTCCTCACACACAGCAGCGCAGCCTACTGCAGCCCCTGTGAAATCTAAAGTTCGAATCTCCTTGCTTCAGCGGCTCAAAGACCGATTCCCCTGGACTATCACAAGAAAGTATTGAATTTCACCTGATTTTGTGATATACTTCATACTCGTAATGTCGACTCCATGCGGGTATGATGGAATTGGTAGACATGCGAGATTTAGGTTCTCGTGAAGCAATTCGTGTGGGTTCGAGTCCCACTACCCGTACCATGTTATCCAAACACTATAGATGCCGTAGGCGCAACGCCTACGGCATCAACCGTTTCCGGGATTTTTCTCCTCAAAATTTCACCGAAAATTCCATAGATGCCAACGGCCTGTTTCCCCCAACTGGTGGGACTCGAACCCCCCTCCCCCCCGTCGTTGGCACAGATATAGGCAAACAGCGCCCTTTTTGAACAAAGCAGTTTCAAAAAGGGCGCTACTCTTCTCCAAATAGAATATACAGCGTTTCTAGGCGTCAATTTGTTGGTCGTGACTGACCATCAGATTGGCGCCTTTTTTCATTTCCAGCAAAATTCAAAAAGGGCGCTAAGCCCAAGGAGGTAATCAAAATGGATCGAGCAGTATTTTTTCAGGAGCTACGCAGAGT
>NZ_JACSNZ010000043.1 GCF_016902575.1 Pseudoflavonifractor capillosus
TAATCTTTCGCAAGTGGCAGACCGTACCAACGCCTTGAGGCGTGGCTAGTAACAAAGGGCTTTGCCCGCATATGAAGAACCCCCGGCTATGCCGGGGGGTTCCTATTACAGAGAGATTCGACGTGATTCGACGTGTGGGAGAGATGTGGCATGGGCATCCATATACTCAGGGCGTGTGTGGATCTCCTCTACCCGCCCCGCTGCCCCTTTTGCGGCAGAGTGCTGGAGGAGTGGGAGGAGGGACTGTGCAGCCATTGCCAGAGGGTGCTGCCCTGGAGTGAGGACAAGAGCAAACAGGTGGAGTTTTGCACCCAGTGCCTTTCACCCCTGTGGTACGAGGACGGGGTACGGCGTGGGATGCACTGCTATAAATTCTGGGGCGGGCAGGGTCATGCCGCCCTCTTTGGGATGCTCATGGCCCAGTGTCTCACAGACCGATGGGGTGAGCCCATGGACTGCGTGACCTGGGTGCCGCTGTCTGGCAGAGGCCTGCGGCAGCGGGGGTATGACCAGTGCCGGCTGCTGGCCCAGCGGGTGGGGGAGCTGACCGAGTTGGAGGTGGTGTCCACCCTGGAGAAGGTGCGGGACACCTGCCAGCAATCTCGCATCACCTCCCCCTCCGCCCGGCGGGCCAATGTGGCGGGGGCCTATGCGCTGTGCCCCGGTGCCGACGTGGCGGGGAAGCGGGTGGTGCTGGTGGACGATGTGGCCACCAGTGGGTCCACCCTGAGTGAGTGCGCCGCCTGCCTGCGCATAGGCGGGGCGGAGGAAGTGGTGGCGCTGACCCTGGCCCGGGCAAGATAATGAAGAATGATAAATGAAGAATGAAAAATGCAGGACCTGGGGGTGCGACCAGACCAAAGGCTACCATGATACAAGGGGATATTTGGCTTGGCATAGTCCCCCAGACCACCGGCGGCTGGGAATAGCCGCTGTACCAAAGTAGGCCCGGACAGGGGAAACGCCCAGTTTTAGGGCCAGTTGCCATGGCGGCCTGGGATGCAGGCATGATCAGGAACAGAAAAGATCATCCGGGCCGTGGACAGTTGAACGCACTGTCGCCCAGCATCGGCGGGGTGGATTCCACAAGGCGGGGGAAGACCCCGCCTTTGGCGGCTTTTTCGTCTATTTTTGGCCGGACAAAAATAGACCCCAGCGGAGCGTCCTTGCCGGGCTGGCAGGGCAATGCCAGTGAATCGTGAAGAAGTGAGAGGTGTGCCCCTGACAGGACACCGGGAAGTGGGAGCGACAAAAAATACTGTACTTTGCCATAGATGTGTGATATACTTGCCTGAGCAAGCTCCTCCCCGACAGGGTTGAGTTGAGCGGTTATCGGTATGGCGTAAAGCGTGGCTTGTGGGCGCGCTTCGGATAATACAATCACATAGACAGCGCACAGCGCAGGGAGAGGCGGCCGACCGCCCATCTGTTTGGCGAAACAGGGCCAGACCGAGGGGGGGACGACGGCGTTTTTCTCCTGCGCCCAAAAGGGATTTTGTTTCTTTTTTGGTGAAAAGATGCTCATTCCGGGCACACTCATCTCAAGGGGAGTTGGGTGCCCCGGCCCAACAGGGGAGGAGTGTGCCCACAGGCCCATAAATACGCACAACTGATACAACAAACAATGCAACTGTGAAAAGGAGTATTTATGGCAGAAAAATTGAAAATCATCTCTCTTGGCGGCCTCAATGAGATCGGCAAGAACCTCACCGTCTTTGAGTACGGCAACGACATCATTGTGGTGGACGTGGGTATGGGCTTCCCTGATGATGAGATGTACGGGGTGGACGTGGTCATCCCCGACTTCACCTACCTCATCCAGAACCGGGACCGCATCCGGGCCATCTTCATCACCCACGGACACGAAGACCACATCGGCGCCATCCCCTATCTCATGCGGGATGTCAATGTGCCCATCTACGCCACCCGCATGTCCGCCGGACTGATCCGGCTGAAGCTGGAGGAGCACCGCCTGGACAAGAAGGTCAAGCTCATCACCTGCGAGGCAGGGGAGACGGTACGGGCTGGCAAATTCTCCGTGGAATTTATCCACATCAACCACTCCATCGCTGACGCTGTGGCCTTTGCCATCCGCTGCCCCCTGGGCGTGGTGGTTCACACCGGCGACTTTAAGATCGACCCCACCCCCATTCAGGGGGGTATGGCTGACCTGACCCGCCTGGGCGAGCTGGGCCGGGAGGGCGTTCTGGCCCTGCTGGCCGACTCCACCAACGTGGAGCGGTCTGGATTTACCAAGAGCGAGCGCAGTGTGGGTGCCTCCTTTGAGGCCCTGTTCCGGGGCTGTGACCAGCGCATCATTGTCACCACCTTTGCCTCCAACGTGGACCGCATCCAGCAGATCATCAATGTGGCCGCCAAGTACGGCCGCAAGGTGGCGGTGACGGGCCGGAGCATGGAAAATGTCATGCGGGTGTCCACCGAGCTGGGGTATATGCAGGTGCCTGCGGGCACGGTGGTGGACGTCAACCAGATCAAGGGCCTGCCCAAGAATAAGGTGTGCATCATCACCACCGGCAGCCAGGGCGAGACCATGTCCGCCCTCACCCGCATGGCCTTCAACACCCACCGCCAGGTGGAGATCCAGGCCGGGGACCGGGTCATCCTCTCCGCCTCCGCCATTCCCGGCAACGAGAACGCCATCGGCAACGTCATCAACGAGCTGTACCGCCGGGATGCCGAGGTGGTCAACGAGCGGGAGCTGCCCCTCCACGTCTCCGGCCACGCCTGCCAGGACGAGCTGAAGATCGTCCACGCTCTGGTGCGGCCTAAGTACTTCATCCCCGTCCACGGCGAGCAGCGGATGCTGAAGACCCATGCCAAGCTGGCCAAAAGCATGGGCATGGATCCCCGCAACATCATCATCAGTGATGTGGGTAAGGTCATCGAGATCACCCAGAAGAGTGCTAAGATCAACGGCACCGTTCCCTCCGGCAAGGTGTTTGTGGACGGCTACGGTGTGGGCGACGTGGGCGCTGTGGTGCTGCGGGATCGCCAGCACCTGGCCCAGGACGGCATGATCGTGGTGGTGGTGTCCATGTCCGCCGAAGACGGACAGGTCATCTCCGGGCCTGACATCATCACCCGTGGCTTCGTCTACGTCAAGGAGTCCGAGGCCCTCATGGACGAGCTGCGCCAGGTGGCCATGGACGCTCTGGAGACCTGCCAGGACCGCCATGTCCGGGACTGGTCTTCCATCAAGTCCGAGATCAAGGGCAGCCTGTCCGGCTACCTCTACAAAAAGACAAAACGCAATCCCATGATCCTGCCTGTGATCATGGAGGTGTAAACAAAATCTGCCCTGGGCCAAACGGCTCAGGGCAGATTCTATATTTTATTGGATTTCCCCCAGCAAAATCCCGTCCCCCACCCCGGTGATGGTCACCTGCCGCAGTTGGTTGTGGAGATTCTCGCCGCTGGCCCGCACCGCCACATAGTTGGGGGCGTGGCCCTGCCACAGGCCCTCCTTCTCCTCCTCAAAGAGCACGGGAAGGGTGGTCCCCACCAGAGCCTGCAAGTAGTTCTGCTCCATCTCCTGGGCCACCTCACCCGCCCGGTGGGCACGCTCCTCCTGAACAGCGTGGGGGATTTGCCCGTCCATGGTGGCAGCTGGGGTGCCGCTGCGCCGGGAGTAGGGGAAGATGTGCATGGAGGAAAAGGCGCAGCGCCGGATAAAGTCCAGGGTGTGGGCAAACTCCTCTTCCGTCTCCTGGGGGAAACCCACGATCAGGTCGGTGGTGATGGCGGGGCGGTCAAAGGTCTCATTCAGCCACTGGACCGACTGGAGATACCGGGCGGTGTCGTACTTCCGGTTCATGCGCTTGAGCGTCTCGTCACAGCCCGACTGCATGGAGAGATGGAAGTGAGGACACAGGTTGGGCAGTGCCGCCGCCCGCTGACAGAAGTCCTCTGTGATGGTGCGGGGCTCCAGGGAGCCCAGACGCACCCGCAAACTGGGCACAGCGTGGCACAGAGCCTCCACCAGGTCAATGAGGGTCTGGCTTTCCTTCAAATCCCGGCCCCAGGAGGAAATTTCGATGCCGGTGAGCACGATTTCCCGGTAGCCCTGGGCCTCCAAGTCCTGAGCCTGGGCCACCGCCTCGGAGAGGGGCAGGGAGCGCACAGGGCCCCGGGCATAGGGAATGATGCAGTAGGTGCAGAAGTTGGTGCACCCGTCCTCCACCTTCAGCATGGCACGGGTACGGCCCAGCTGGCCCCCGGCGGTGAGCCGCTCAAAGTCCCGGCGGCGCAGGGCCTCGTCCACCTGAATGAGGGGGGCAGCGTGTTGGCTCAGCTGCTGCTCCAGCAGGTCGAGAAATTCCATACGCCCGGCGGTACCGGACACCACATCCACCCCCAGGGCAGCCACAGCCTCCGGCTCCGTCTGGGCGTAGCAGCCGCACACCGCCACCACCGCCTGGGGATTCATCTTTTTGGCCCGGCGGATGACGTTGCGGCACTTTTTGTCGCTGACCGCTGTGACCGTGCAGGTGTTGATGATATAGGCGTCGGCCAGATCTTCAAATTGCACCAGATTGTGGCCTCGGTGGAGCAGCTCCTGCTCCATGGCCTGGGTCTCATATTGGTTGACCTTGCAGCCCAAGGTATAGATGGCAATGTCCATAGGGGCCTCCCAAATGTAGCTTTTCTTTAATAATACCATTTTCGTAGGGTTTTGTACAGGTTTACATTTACTTAAAATTGTGGTATACTTCCCCTACTTTTATAAAAGAAGGTGGAGCAATGTCGTCCAGCTTTTTTGCCTATATTTTTCGGATGCGATACATCGCCCGGTGGGCGCTGATGCGCAACACCCGCACGGAGAATGTGGAGGAGCACTCCTATGAGGTGTCGGTGCTGGCCCACGCCCTGGCGGTGATTGGACAGGAGGTCTTTCACAAGGACGTGAACCCCGACCGGGTGGCCACGGCGGCGCTGTTCCACGATGCCCCCGAAATCATCACCGGCGACCTTCCCACCCCCATCAAGTATTTCAATCCCGCCATCAAGGCCGCCTATGACCAGGTGGAGGCGGTGGCCCAGGACAAGCTGCTGGGGATGCTGCCCCCAGAACTGGCGGGGGCCTATGAGCCGCTGCTGCGGGGGGAGGATGAGGAGAGCCGCCGCTATGTCAAGGCCGCGGACAAGCTGGCGGCATGGCTGAAGTGCCTGGAGGAGCGAAAGGCGGGCAACAGTGAGTTTGTCCAGGCCCAGGAGGAGACACTGCGTGCCCTGCAAGCCATGGAGATGGAAGAGGTAACCTGGTTTTTGGAGCACGTGGGGGAGAGCTTTGGGCTGACCCTGGACCAACTGGGTTAATTGGTATACACTGGGGATAACCCCAAAAGATATGGAGGAGTTTACTTATGAGAGCCATTGTAACTGTTGTGGGCAAGGATCAGGTGGGCATCATCGCCGCCGTGTGTGGCCAGATCAGCCAGAGAAATGTCAACGTGCTGGACATCAGCCAGACCATTTTGCAGGACTATTTCACCATGGTGATGCTGGTGGACGTGTCCAAGTGCACCGTACCCTTTGCCCAGCTGGCCCAGGAGCTATCGGACAGTGGCAAGGAGCGCAGCCTGGATATCCGGGTACAGTTGGAAGACATTTTCAACGCCATGCATCGGATTTGAGGTGACGGGATATGCTCAACCAAAAGGACATTCTCTCCACCATCTCCATGATCGACCAGCAGAACCTGGACATCCGTACCATCACCATGGGGATCTCCCTGCTGGACTGCTGCCACTCCGACCCCAAGGTGGCCTGTGAGAAGATTTACGACAAGATCACCACTTCTGCTGCCAACCTGGTGAAGACCGGGGAGGACATCGAGGCGGAGCTGGGGATCCCCATTGTCAACAAGCGCATTTCTGTGTCCCCCATTGCCCTGGTGGCAGGGGCTTCCGATACCGATGACTATGTCCCCTTTGCTCAGGCCCTGGATCGGGCCGCCAAGGCCACCGGGGTCAACTTCATCGGCGGTTTCTCCGCTCTGGTGCAAAAGGGCATGACCCGGGGGGATCGCAACCTCATTGCCTCCATCCCCGAGGCTCTGGCGGTCACCGACCTGGTGTGCTCCAGTGTGAACATCGGCTCCACCAAGGCAGGCATCAACATGGATGCTGTGCGCCTGATGGGCGAGACCGTGAAGGCCTGTGCCGCCCGTACCGCCGACCAGGGCGGCTTTGGCTGCGCCAAGCTGGTGGTGTTTTGCAATGCTGTGGAGGACAACCCCTTTATGGCCGGTGCCTTCCACGGGGTGGGTGAGGCTGAGCGGGTCATCAACGTGGGCGTGTCCGGCCCCGGCGTGGTGCACCACGCTTTGAAGTCGGTGAAGGGCCAGCCCTTTGACGTGGTGGCGGAGACCATCAAGAAGACCGCCTTCCGGGTGACCCGTATGGGCCAGCTGGTGGCGCAGGAGGCCAGCCGCCGCCTGGACGTGCCCTTTGGCATTGTGGACCTGTCCCTGGCCCCCACGCCCGCCATTGGAGACAGCGTGGCTCGGATCCTGGAGGAGATGGGCCTGGAGGTGTGCGGCACCCACGGCACCACTGCTGCCCTGGCTCTGCTCAACGACGCCGTGAAGAAGGGCGGTGTCATGGCATCCTCCTCCGTGGGTGGCCTGTCCGGTGCCTTCATTCCGGTGAGTGAGGACGAGGGTATGATCGCCGCGGCCCAGTGCGGCGCCCTGACCCTGGACAAGCTGGAGGCTATGACCTGCGTGTGCTCGGTGGGTCTGGACATGATCGCTGTGCCCGGCGACACCAGTGCCGCCACCATTTCCGCCATCATTGCCGACGAGGCGGCCATCGGCATGATCAACCAGAAGACCACCGCCGTGCGCATCATTCCCGCCCCCGGTATGAAGGTGGGGGACACCGTGGAGTTTGGCGGCCTGCTGGGGTCCGCCCCGGTGATGCCCTGCCACACCGGCTCTGCCGAGGCGTTTGTGGCCCGGGGCGGCCGCATCCCCGCCCCCATGCACAGCTTGAAGAACTAAGCTCGAGAAAGACAAAAAATTCCCTCTCCGTGGAGAGGGAATTTTTAGCGTGTCGAAAAGTTCGACACGCTTCTCAAAAATGCAAGCATTTTTTCGAGGGTTGCAGCCCGCTGCATGCACCCTTGGGTCAAAGGGCGACCCAAGGCCACACTGGCGGGCTGAGAAGTGTTTTTTCCGATGCACATGTCCCCGGAAAAAACAGGATTTCAATTTATTTTCCCGCCTGCGGGCGGGAAAACTCTGCCGAGAGCTTCTCTCCATGCAAGATGGTCAAGACTTCTTGCATGACTCTTATGTTTTTTGACAGTCTGAAAATTCCCTCTCCGTGGAGAGGGAATTTTTTATTCAAACATTTTGGAAGACAGAGCGGAAAAATAGTCGTAGTATGGTTTGAGAAAGGTGAAATCCTCCACCAGCTGATCTGCCAGTTCCGGGGTATACAGCAGGTCACACAGCCCTTCCTCGTGACCCACGGAGATGGATTTCTTGTTAAACCACTGGCTCAGCTCCTTGTGAGGGCAGGGCTTTTGGCGGCGGTACTCCGGTCCATCCAATACGAAGCGATCCTGTCGCTTCAGGGTGCGTTCCAGTTTGAGCAGGGGCTTGGGGTCCCGGAGGATCTCCTGGCGGTGGCACTCCATGATGGAGGCTTTGGCACACCAGAACCCCATGCCGCAGCTCCAACCATCTGGGGTCAGCTCAAACCACAGGGCAGGGTGAGCGTCGGGGGCGGTGTCATCCCCACGCACCAGGGTAAACCACAGATGGTCTTTGTAGGGGCCACGGCCGTGGAGCCGTCGGGCATCCCGGTAGATTCGGGTCACCTTCAGGTTCCAGGGCTCTTTGGGAAACTTCTCCACCATGGCTGCCTGCACCTGAGCGCCCAGGGCCTGCATGGGCCGGTAGAGGGTGGAGAGATACACGTCCTTGTGTGCTTCAAACCAGCTGCGCTCGTTTTGAAACCGAATGCCCCACATGAATTCCACGGTTTCCGGGGTAAAGCCTTGGAAATTTCCCGTCATGGCTGCTGGCTCTCCTGGGTGGAATCAGGGGTAGGAGCGGGTGTAGGAACAGGGGTAGGGGCGGGAGTGGGAACCGGTGTGGGCTGGGGGGTAGGTGCCGGAGTGGGAGCGGGCGTGGGAGCCGGAGTGGGAGCCGGAGTAGGTGCCGGGGTGGGGGTCGTGGAGCCGGTTCCAGCGCCCCAGGGGCCGGAATCAGCGGGGTTGTAGAGGATCACCTTGTCCCGCTTGGAGTAGCGGCTGGTGTTTTCAAAGGTACGGGAGATGAGTTTGCCATTGGCATCGTACACGCAGCGGTATACATCCACCACCTTGCCGGTGTAGGGAGTGGTCTTCACCTTGGTGGTGCCCCGGGGCACAGAGGTGTCCGGCTCATAAATCGTCTGGTATTGGGTGGTGGAGCGGGTGTAGCGCTCGGTCTTGACATAGGTGCCGGCGGTGTTGGTGCCGTAGATCTGGACGGTGAGTCTGCTGCCCGACACATAGGCGACGATTTTGATGGGGAAGTCGGTGTCGTTGCGGAACTTAAAGTCCAGGCTGGGATAATACACGGTGGCGTCCAGGCCATCGGGCACATAGCCCACAGAAAAGGCGTGGTTGGCCCGCTTGACAATATCCAGGTTGGCGTACACGGTGCAGTAGTAGATGGCAGAGGACACCTGGCACACGCCGCCGCCGGCCATAGATACGGTCTCACCGTTTTGATATCCGGTACCCACCATGTAGCCGTTGGCCTGAGAGGGGTTTCCAATGGTGTTCAGGTAGGAGAAGGTCTCGCCGGGCATGAGGATCTTTCCGTTGCAGAAGGATGCAGCTCGTTTCACATTGAACAAACGGTCGGAAGTGCCGCTGATGGTGGTGGTGGAGCTGGCCAACAGATCCTGATAGAGCAGGGGAGCGACGTTGCTCAGGTCGGGCTGGGTGAGGGTGACGGGAATGGAGCAGGTCTCACCGGGCTGGGCCTGGTCGATGATCTCCTGGGCTTCCTCGGGATCGATCTCGCAGCCGATGACCATGGGGGTGATGTTGCCCTTTGCGTCCTGGGTGGGAGCCTTGGGCTCCCGGTATACCAGCTTGCTGAGCTTCTCGCCGGTGAGTTCGGCACAGGGGACAGGCTCTGTCTCCACAGTGAGGCTGGTTTTGCCGGTGGCCATGGCCTGGGAGATCTGCTCTTTCAAGGCCTCCTTGTTCACCTGGGCACCTTCGGTGCCCAGGGTCAGGGACAGGGCGTTCTCTTTCAGTTCATAGGTAAAGTCCACTGGGGCCACATACAGGGCCTCGGCGATCTGGTCGATGTACTCCTGCACCTGCTTTTCTCCCTGGGGGGTAAAGGAGGAGGAGGACAAGGACAGAGGAGCCGGGGCATCACCTGCCCCCAGCCAGGCCAGACCCAGGGAGAAAAAACCTCGGGACTGTTTGTCTTCCAGACCCACTTCCACCGCTGCCTGGGGGTTTATATCCAGCAGGGAGCCGGAGATGGTCAGGGACTGATCCTCTCCGTACTTGAGGGTGAGGGACAACTCATCCATGTGGTCCTGCATGGAGCTGGCCATGTACTTCACCGCAGCCTCCTGGGTCAGACCGCCCAGGTCCACGATGACAGTTTGTGCACTATTCTGGGCTACGGTACCGGGGAGCAGACGGCCATTGCCGCTGACCCAGGCACACAGCCCGCAGTAAGCCCCTGCCAGCACCAGCGCCAGGCCACCAGCCACGATGCCGGCGATGATGGGGGGCGTGAGCTTTTTTTGGGGAGTCGTTTGTTCCATGTGACTACCTCCAGATGTTGATATATGTCAGGTATGCCAGGAATTGATCGGAATGGAATCGAATTGCAACACTGCTATTGTAACACCAATGACAGGAGGGCACAAGAACAATTCGGTTAAAAAGATTTACAATTTGTCATCATAATTGGGTCACTATTTACACCGGGGGAAAAGATGTATATAATGTGGTAAAGACGAGCGGGCTTCGACTGCCAGCCCGCAGGGAAAGGAAACCAAAGCCATGCAAAGATATCATTACGACCCGGGAGGGGGATACCGCTACAATCCCAATCCCCAGCGCCCCCCTCGCAGGGATGGGGACTGGGGCGATTGGGTGGGCATTGCCGTGCTCTTTTTCATCCCCAGTAAGATCACCAAGCTCATTGCACTGCTGTGGCTGGCTGGGCGGTTTGTGAATATGTCCCGGGCCCAGCGAATGAAATATGAGAACCAGGCCAGACAGGCGGCCCAATTTGTGAAAAATAAGGCGGACGCTACCTTCCGGCAGGGACAGAGCTGGACGGCGCCCTCCACCGGGCGGCGTGGCCTGGCTCCCGGCACCATCAAGATGCTGGCAGGGGCTGTTATGGCCCTGGCCTTCGGGGTGGGGACCATTGGCTCCACGGCGATTTTTGTGGAAAGCCTGCACTACGGCTTCTTTTTCAGTGATGAGCTGACCAGCATTGTGGTATGCCTGGTGGCTTGCGGCGTGGGCGTGGGGATGTTCCTCAGCGGCCGTGAGCTGCGCAGCCGGGAGGAGCGGTACACCAACTACCTGGCCTACATCGGCGCCAACCGACAGGTGAGTCTGGCTCCCATGGCGGCGGCCATGGACGTGTCAGTGCGTCGGCTGACCCGGGATCTGCGCAAGATGCTGGCCACCCATGTGCTGCCCACGGGATATTTGGACATCAAGGCGGGAAAGCTGGTGCTCACCGAAATGGGGTACACCGAGCCCCCTGAGCCTGAGCCGGAACCGGAGAAACAGGAGGAACCTACGCCGGAAGACGACATCCTGCGGGAGATCCGCCTCATCAACGACTTGATTCCAGACCCGGTCATCAGCGCCAAGATAGACCGCATCGAGGAGATCACCAAAAAGATCCTCCAATATCAAAAGACCCATCCCCAGCGCACCCAGCAGCTGCGCACCTTCTTGAGCTATTACCTGCCCACCACCCTGAAAATCCTCCGCTCCTATGCCCGTCTGGACGCCCAGGGGGTGGAGGGAGAGAACATCACTGCGGCCAAAAAACGCATTGAGGAGATGATGGATCAGGTGGTACAGGGCTTTGAAAAGCAGCTGGATAAGCTGTTCAGCAGCGACGCCATGGACATCGCCGCCGACGTGCAGGTGCTGGAAAATATGCTGAAAAAGGACGGCCTGTCCGGGAATGACATGAACCTGGACTGACCAGGGCAGGAGAAGGGAGTGGACGTGTATGGAGCAGATTTGGTTTGACTCCAGCGATGGTGAGCACCGCTGTGCCGGGTACCTGTGGCAGCCCAGTGGCCAGGTGCGAGGTGTGGTGCAGATTGTCCACGGCATTGCCGAGCATATGGGGCGGTACGATCACTTTGCCCGCTATCTCATGGCCCACGGCTATGCGGTGTGCGGGGAGGACCACCTGGGCCACGGCAAGACTGGAGAGGCGGCGGGGCAATTTGGATATTTTGCCCGCCACGACGGCTGGACACTGGTGACGGCGGATGTGCGAGCCTTCCGGCAGCTCATGGGAGAGAAGTTCCCCGGTGTGCCCTACTTCCTGCTGGGCCACTCCATGGGCTCCTTCCTCACCCGTACCTACCTGTGCCGCTATCCCGGCACCGTGGACGGGGCCATCCTCTCCGGCACGGGGCAGGAAAACCCCCTGTTGGTGGCAGGAGGCAAGTTGTTGGCCTCCCTCATCGGCCATCTCCGGGGATTCGATACGGTGAGTGCCCTGGTCAATGACCTGGCTTTGGGGGCCTATAATAAGCAGTTCAAGCCCAACCGCACCACAGCGGACTGGATCAGCCGGGATCAGCAGGTGGTGGATGCCTACTTGAAGGACCCCTTCTGCACCTTTACCCCCACCGTGGGCCTGTATCGGGATATGCTGGGTGGTTTGCAGTACATTTCCAGTTCCCGTGCCCTGTCCCAGATGGACCCCAATACCCCTATCTATCTGTTTTCCGGGGATCAGGATCCGGTGGGGAGCAATGGGGCGGGGGTGCGCCGTGTCTACGGATATTTCAAAGACCATGGCACCCGGGATTTGGAGCTGAAGCTGTACCCGGAAGCCCGACATGAGACCTTGAACGAGACCAACCGTATGGAGGTATACGCTGACGTGCTCTCCTGGCTGGACAGACATGTATAGACAAAATAAGTGCCGCACAATCTGGATTGTGCGGCACTTTCTTAGGAATTGAGAGGAGTTGTGCGGGGGTTGCCCAGGGGGAGAAACTGAAATTTCGTCTCCGAGCACACCACAGCCAGGAAGATGAGGAAAAAGCCAAGATACATCTGGGGAGTGGGTGCTTCCCCGGCAAAGAGCACTGAGAAGGCCACGCCGAAGGGGGCTTCCAGGGCCAGCAGCACCGCTGCCGACGACGGGGTGGTGTACTTCTGGCCTACGTTTTGCAGCAGCAGGGCCAGAGCGGTGGCGGCAATGGCCAGGTAGAGCAGCACACCCCAGGCCTGGGCGGACAGCCCCTGGGTGGGGATGCCCTGGGTCACCACAGTGCCAGCCCAGCAGCACAGGGCGGTGGTGCCGAACTGGATGATGGTGAGGAGGATGATATCCCGATTCCGGGAGAACTTGGACACCGCCACAATGTGGCAGGCGTACAAAAAGCCCCCCATCAGGGTGAGCACATCCCCCCAGGACAGGGAGAAGCCGCCATCCCAGGACACAAAGCCGATGCCGGCGATGCACAGAATTGCGGCCAGCAGGTTGAACCGGTCAGGGCGCAGTCGGTCTACCGCCCAATAGAGGAAGGGGACGATCACACAGTACACAGCGGTGAAAAAGGCGTTTTTTCCCGGTGTGGTGTCCATGAGACCGAAGTTTTGCACGGTATATGCGGCAAAGAGGAACAGACCCATGATCCCGCCCCGCAGCCAGTAGGAGCGATCCACCTGTTTCCAACGCTTCCAAAACACCAGAGCCAGCAACAGAGCAGCAAAGGTGAAGCGGAAGGCCAGCAGAAACATGAGGTTGACCTCATCCAAGGTGTCTTTGAGGATGAAAAAGGTGGAGCCCCAGATGATGGTGGCCAAGACGATGAAAGGACGGGCAAGTTTGGACAGCATGGCTTCGCTCATGAGCATCAACTCCTAGACAATCTACAATGGGCTATGATAGCAGAAAAAGCAAAAAAATGCAAGATAGAGAGGGGTATACTCCGATGATAATATTTGATTTAGACGGAACTTTGCTGGATTCCAATGATTTGTGGGTGGAGGTGGATCTGGAATTTCTGGCCCGACACCACTGCCAGGTGACAAAGGAATATGAGGAAGTAGTGACAAAGGCCACCTTCCCGTCGGCGGCTGCATATACCCGGGAATACTACCACCTGCCTCTCACCGAGGCGCAGATCATGCAGGAGTGGGAGGATCTGGCTGCCCACCACTACCGGGACCTGGTGGAGCTCAAGCCCGGAGCCCAGGCCCTGTTGGAGCAGTACCGGAGCCAGGGGAAAGACCTGGCTCTGTTCACCGCCTGCCGCCCCAAGCTGTGCCGCCTGGCCCTGGCCCGGCACGGACTGGAGGACTACTTGTCCCATGTGGTGTTTGCCGAGGAATTGGGACTGGAAAAACACGATCCCCGGTGTTTTGAGGCTCTCAGCCACACCCTGGGGGTGGAGCCGGAGGCGTGTACCCTGCTGGACGACTCCCCCTTTAACTGCGCTACCGCCCGCAAGGCGGGGATGCACGTCATTGGGGTGTATGACCCCTGCTATGCCTCCCGCTGGGAGGGAATGCAGGACAGCTGCCACCGGTTTGTCCACTCTTTGGAGGAGCTTTTAGAGGGCTGAGTGCAGCACCAAGGGATTCCCACTGGATGGGCAGCGAGTACCAAAAGCACAGAAAAAGCGGATGCAGCAACGAGCTTCGTTGCTGCATCCGCTTATTTCATTGCTTTGGATATGGATCCGATCCCGATGGATCAGCTGCGCTTTTTCCGTCTGTGATCCAGCACCAGCAGGGCTGCCAGCACAACGCCGCTGCCCACACAGAACTTCAGGTACAGACCCACATTTCCAGAGGTGTCACCCGTCTGGGGCGGGATACCAGGTGTGCTGGGATCCGTGGGAGCGTCGCTGCTTCCGGGGTTGTCGGGCGTATCGGGCTCATAGACGTTGGTCAGGTTGTAGCCGTCTACCACCACTTCCACTGTCTCGCCGGGGCGGATGGTGCCGGAGCCGTTGGTGATGGTCTGGCTGAATCCGTCGCCGGAGTAATCGTCCTCAGACACCACATAGTCAGAGTTGCCGGGCACTTCGATCTCCACTGTCTCGTCGTCCTTGAGGTTGAGGTCTGTCTCTTCCCCGTTGACATCTACGGTGATGTGGAACTCCTTGTCTTCATCTTCAGGGCTGATCTCGCCCTCCACCCGCTTGGTCACCTTGAGGATAGAGGTGGGGTCGGGGGGTTCAGGCACCCGGTTGCGGAACACCACCACGGTGGTCTCCCCGCCTACGATGGTGCCGCTGGCCACCACAAAGTCGGGCAGGTAGCCGTTGGGATCGATCTCCCGCACGGTGAAGCGTACTCCGGCGGGAATGTTCAGGAAGGACAGCTTCTCACCAGCCTTCAGAGTGAAGATCTGGGGAGATTGGGGGGCGTTCTCCCCTTCAAAGGTCACCTCGAAGGTAAAGACCTTATCGGGATCATAGCCCTCCTCCAGCACCTGCTTTTGCACCTCCAGGGTGCCCAGGGTGTCCGGGGGATTGAAGACGTTGACGAAGGGGAGGATCACCTCTCCGGCGCTGTTGATGGTACCGGTATAGGTATGCACGGCGGTGACATACCCATCGGCAGAGTAGTCAGTCTCGGTGATGACATACTGGGTACCAATGGGCAGGTCAGGGATGGTGAAGCTCTCCCCGTGCTTGATGGTGTAGGTAAAGGTCTCACCGTTGATGACGGCGGTGAAGGTAAATTCCTTGTTCACATCGCCGCCTTCACCCCGCACCTCTTTGGTCACGGTGATCTTGCCCAGCTCCTGGGGCTCATAGGTGTTGACGAACACGGCGTTGCTGCCCTGGGCGGTGATATTGCCCTGATGTCCGTTGCTGGTGGTGTGATAGTCGTCCTGGGGGGTCTCCACCACAGTGTACTGCACACCCACGGGAATGTTCTCAAAGACGGCGCTTTCACCGTGCTTGAGGTAGATTTTTCCGCCGCTGGCCACACTTTGCAGGGGGCCGTCACCCACACGGTAGGAGTAGGTGCCGCCATCGGAGAAGGTGACGGTAAACTCAAAGAGTTGATCCTGCTGTTCCGGGGTCAGGGGGGTGTTGTCGGCATTGACCACCCACTTTTGTACCACCAGCCGCCCATCCAAGGGCACGTTATACACCCGCACGACAATCGGATCGGTTTCTTCTCCGGTGACGGTGAACTCGTATCGGGTCTTAGGGGCACCGTTCTCCTGGTCAAAGTCGTAGCCAGGTGCGGGCATGATCTCTTCAAAGTGGATGGAGTGGGGCAGGTACTTGTACCCAACATTGAAATGAGAAAAAGTGAGACCTACACCACCCTACGTAATTATTATGATGGCGCGCATCTTTCGGTTGTTTTGCCTAATGGAAAATTGAGAACTAATATGGGAGACTCTTCAACTAGCTACCTTCGCCCCGCCATGTGGGTCACCTTCAACTAACCAATGATAAGCAAATGGGACAGGCTTGGGCCTGTCCCATTTCTTTTCTATAACCTGGAACCCCCTGTTTTCAATCAAAACAGGGGGTTCTTCTGTATTTACCAACTTATACGTGCTCCAGCAAGAACTTCTTGCAGTCCTCCACCCGGGTGAACACACGCCCGGGGTTGCACTGCTCCAGCTTGTCCGTGACCCCGTCCTGCCAGGCGGCGGACAGGCAGGTGACTCCCACCTGGGCGCAGGAGGTCACGTCGGTGGCGGTGTCGCCGATGTAGCAGAACTCCTCCGGAGCCAACTGGTACTTGTCCAGCAGGCAGCGCAGGTGCTCCACCTTGTTGGGCGCCACGTCCGAGCCGCACAGCACCTCGTCAAACACATCTGCAATGCCAAAGTGTTCCAGGGAAATGCGGCAGGTGGGGGTGCCCTTTCCGGTCACCAACACCAGGGGCACACCCCGGTCTTTCAAAGTGCCCAGCAGCTCCCGGATGCCGGGAAACAGGTCGGGCACCAGGGTGGGGTGGAGCCGTGCGTACTCCCGGCAGTAGTCCGCCACCCCGGCCTCCCACTGGTCTCCGGCCAGAAGCTTGGCAATGCCCACCTCGTCCAGGCCGAAGGTGGCGGTGATCTCGTCCTCGCTCAAGGTGTGTCCGGCGTAGGGGGACAGGGCCAGGCCGAAGGCCTGGATGCACAGGGGCAGAGTGTCGGCAATGGTGCCGTCTAAATCAAACCCAATCATGCGATACATGGGAATATCCTCCTTAGGTTTTGCTCAAATGCTGGCTGGCGGATTTCAGCATCAGCCGCTTGGTGCCCACGGTGTCAAAGGCGATTTCCACCAGGGCATCGCCACCCATCTTCTGCACCGACAGCACCATGCCGTGGCCAAAGGCCTTGTGGTTGACGCTGTCCCCCTTTTGCAGGGTGAGGGCAGGGGCAGAGGGCTGGGAGGGAATGGGCTTGCCCGGGGTG
>NZ_JACSNZ010000044.1 GCF_016902575.1 Pseudoflavonifractor capillosus
TCCGCCACACCTTCGCCACCAACGCCCTGGAGCATGGCATGGACATCAAGACCTTATCCGCCATCATCGGCCATGTGTCCAGCGCCACGACACTGAACGTCTACGCCCATGTCAGCGATGAAATGCGCCAGAGAGCCGCTGACCGCATCGACCGGGGCATTGCCGGGGTGGAGCCGCCCCTCAATCCAAAGCCCAACAGGCCAGCCACAGCCACCCCCTTCCAGGCGGTGAAAGGCAAATACCGCAAGCCGGGAACCGGCTGTGTGAGCCAGATCAACGACCACCTCTGGGAGGGACGCTACTCCCCCAAGGTCAACGGCAAGCGCATGGCCCGGAACGTCTATGCTCCCACAGAAGTGGAGTGTGAAGAAAAGCTGGCAACGCTGATCGCAGAGATGAAACAGGAACTGGCCCTCCTCAAAGCTAAGAAACCAGCCGTCTAAGAGAAGATAACTGCCCTCCGGAAGGAACACTTCTGGAGGGCAGCTTTTACTCTGTTTTGTGGCTAAACTGTGGTCAAACCTGATATGCGGTCAGGGCTCGCCCTGTGAATACCTCGAAAAAGTAAAGAAAAACCGCTGTTTTCTCTCGAAAACAGCGGTTTTTATGGTGGACGATACAGGACTCGAACCTGTGACCCCCTGCACGTCAAGCAGGTGCTCATACCAGCTGAGCTAATCGTCCATTTCTCTCACGGACAAACGCTATTATACATAATCCCCCCCTTCTTGTCAACACCTTTTTTTCATGATATAATTTTTTTATTTCTCACATGAGGTGATGGTATGAAATACGCCCTGATCACCGGGGCCTCCGGCGGCATCGGCGCTGCCACTGCCCGGGCCTTTGCCCAGGCAGGGTACGGCGTGGCTCTTCATGGTCACCAGAACAAAGAAAAGCTCCACGCCCTGGCTCAGGAGCTGTCTGCGCTATCCGTGCCCGTACTGGAGCTGTACGCTGACCTGTCCGACCCCAAACAGGCCAAAGAGATGGTTGACAATGTGTTAGAAAGTTTTTGTCAACTTGACATTTTGATTTGTTGCTCTGGCCTGTCCCATGTGGGACTTATCAGTGATATTGACCAAGAAAACTGGCGCAGGCTGTTTGGCGTCAACGTAGATGGTATGCACTTTTGCTGCCAAGCGGTGCTGCCCCACATGATCCACCGCAAAGAGGGGTGCATCATCACCGTATCCTCCATGTGGGGACAGGTGGGCGCCTCCTGCGAGGTGGCCTATTCCGCCACAAAAGGTGCCATCATTGCCTACACTAAGGCGCTGGCACAGGAGGTTGGCCCCTCAAACATTCGGGTCAACTGCATCGCACCTGGGGTCATCGACACAGAGATGAACGCCCATTTGTCCCCCGAGGACATGGCCGTTCTGGCCGACGAAACCCCCTTGGGGCGCATTGGAACCCCCCAGGAGTGCGCCGCCTGCGCACTGTTTTTGGCCTCCGACGGTGCCTCCTTTGTCACCGGTCAGGTGCTGGCTCCCAACGGTGGATTGGTGGTCTAAAGCCAAGTGTCCGTCACTATGCAACACAATGACCGTCCCAGGCGGACGGTCATTGTGTATTTTTTAGGTTGACAACTTTACCCGGCAGGTCTATAATTGTCAACAATCTTACCGATGCTTGCAACGTATTAAATCGGTAAAATGGGAGGTTGTTACAATGAAAAAGAAGCAGATTGCAGCGATGCTCATGGCAGGCGCCATGTGTATGGGTATGCTGGCCGGCTGCGGCAACAAGGACAATACAGGCAGCAGCGACTCCAACGTGTTCACCGTGGGTGTGGTGGGCCCCCTCACCGGAGACGCCGCCATTTACGGTACCAACGTGGTCAACGCCGCTCAGATTGCTGTGGATGAAATCAACGCCCTGGGCGGTGACATCCAGTTCCAGCTCATCTCCGCCGACGACGTCAACGACCCCGAGACCTCGGTGAACGCCTACAACCAGCTGATGGACAAGGGCATGCAGATGCTGGTGGGCACTGTCACCTCCAAGCCCGCCCTGTCCGTGTCTCCTCTGTCCAATGAGGACCGGGTGTTTACCCTCACCCCCTCCGCCTCTGGTGACGACGTCATTGAGGGCAACGACAACACCTATCAGGTGTGCTTCACCGACTCCAACCAGGGCAGCCGCTCCGCTCAGTACATTGACGAGCACTTTGACGGGGCCAAGATCGCTATTATCTATAAGAACGACGATCCCTATTCCCAGGGTATCCGGGACACCTTCGCCGCTGAGGCCAAGACCCGCGGCATGGACGTGGTGTATGAGGGCACCTTCGACAGCTCCAGCCAGACCGACTTCAACGTCCAGCTCACCGGCGCTCAATCCGCCGGAGCCGACCTGCTGTTCCTGCCCATCTACTACACCCCCGCCTCCGTCATTCTGACCCAGGCCAACGCCATGGGCTACGCCCCCACCTTCTTCGGTGTGGACGGCATGGACGGCATTCTGACCGCTGACGGCTTCGATGCCTCTCTGGCTGAGGGCGTGTATCTGCTGACTCCCTTCTCCGCCGACGCCCAGGACGAGGCCACCCAGAACTTCGTGAACGAATACAAAGAGCGCCACAACGGCGAGACCCCCAACCAGTTCGCCGCCGACGCCTATGACGCCGTGTACATCCTCTACGAAGCCATTAAGGCCTCCGGTGTCACCCCCGACATGTCCAACGAGGAGATCTGCGACGGCCTCATCCAGGCCATGGGCGATCTGTCTGTGGTGGGTCTGACCAGCGCCGGGTCTGAGATGACTTGGGACGACAACGGCGCCGTGTCCAAGGACCCCGCCGCCGTCATCATCAAGGACGGCACCTACGTCACTCCCTGACGCAACCATCCAATCCGAATAAAACACAGGGCAGGCTGCCGGGCTCCGGCAGCCACTCTGTATTTCTATCCCAGAAGCCGGCACGGAACCCCTTCCGTTCTGGCTCCTGGAATAGAGGAGAAAAAGAGAGGATCGAGAGCTTATGGAATTTCTATCATACCTGATCACCGGTATCAGTCTGGGCAGCATCTACGCCATCATCGCCCTGGGCTATACCATGGTGTATGGCATCGCCAAGATGCTCAACTTCGCCCACGGCGACGTCATCATGGTAGGCGGCTATGTGGCCTTCTACTCCATGACCTATGCCAGCGGCTCCCTGTTGGGGGATTCTCCCTCGGCGGTGGCTGCCGGACTGTCCACGCTGGTGTGCGTGCTGCTGGCCATGGCCGTGTGCACGGTGCTAGGCATTGTCATTGAGGGCCTGGCCTATCGCCCTCTGCGGGAGGCGGGGAGCCTGGCGGTGCTCATCACCGCCATCGGCGTCAGCTACTTTTTGCAAAACGCCGCCCAGCTGCTCTTTGGAGCCAACCCCAAGAACTTCACCCCCGTCATCAGCGGACAGCTGACCTTGTTCGGCGGCCAGCTGCGCATCTCCTATGTGGCTCTGCTCACCGTAGTCGCCTGTATCGTCATCATGGTGTGTCTGACCCTGTTTACCAACCGCAGCAAGATGGGTAAAGCCATGCGGGCCTGCTCGGAGGACAAGGGCGCGGCTCAGCTCATGGGCATCCACGTCAACCGCACCATCTCCATGACCTTTGCCATCGGCTCGGCTCTGGCCGCCATCGCCGGGGTGCTGCTGTGCTCCTACTCCCCGGTGCTGCTGCCCACCACCGGCTCCATGCCCGGCATCAAGGCCTTTACCGCCGCCGTGTTCGGCGGCATCGGCTCCATCCCCGGAGCCTTCCTGGGCGGTATCCTGTTGGGCATCATCGAGTCCATGGCCCAGGCGTACATCTCCACCCAGCTGTCCAACGCCATCCTCTTCGCCGTGCTCATCGTGGTGCTGCTGGTGAAGCCCTCCGGCCTGCTGGGCAAGTACGTGCCTGAGAAAGTGTGAGGTGGCGGATATGAAAAACTACTTCAAAAACATGAAAACCATTACCAAGGTGGACTACGCCACCTATCTGGGCGTCATCGCTGCCTTTGTGATCGTGACCCTGCTCCAGTCCGCTGGAATGCTCACCCGCTCCATGACCGGTATGCTGGTGCCCATCTGCTGCTACATCTGCATGGCGGTGTCGCTGAACCTCACCGTGGGCATTCTGGGCGAGCTGTCTCTGGGCCACGCGGGCTTTATGAGCGTGGGCGCTTTCTCCGGCGTCATCGTGTCCATGAGCCTCCAGAGCTCTGTGCCCAACGAGCTGGTCCGGCTGGTGCTGGCTCTGGTGGTTGGCGCCATTCTGGCCGCTGTGGTGGGCTTTGTGGTGGGTATCCCGGTGCTGCGTCTCCGGGGCGACTACCTGGCCATTGTCACCCTGGCCTTCGGCGAGATCATCAAGGGTATCATCAACTGCTTGCTGGTGGGCTGGGATGAAAACGGGCTCCACATCGCCCTGAACATCGACGGCACCAAGACCATGGACAGCCTGCACCTGGAGGAAGGTGCCATTCAGATCATCAAGGGCGCCCAGGGTGCCGCCGGTAACCACCGCATTGCCACCTTTACCGCCGGATTTGTGCTGGTGATGATCACCCTCATCATCGTGCTCAACCTGGTGCGCAGCCGCACCGGACGGGCGGTCATGGCCATCCGGGACAACCGCATCGCCGCCGAGAGCGTGGGCATCAACGTCACCAAGTATAAGCTCATCGCCTTTGTCACCTCGGCCGCCCTGGCGGGTGCGGCCGGCGCGCTGTTCGGCCTGAACTACTCCAGCGTCAGCGCCGACCAGTTCGACTTCAATACCTCCATCCTGGTGCTGGTGTACGTGGTGCTGGGCGGTCTGGGCAACATCTGGGGCTCCATCATCGCCACCGTGGTGCTGTACGTCCTGCCCGAGGCCCTGCGTGAATTCTCCGACTACCGCATGTTGGCCTACGCCGTGGTCCTCATCCTGGTGATGCTGGCCACCAACAACGAACGCTTCAAGGCGGCTCTGAGCCGTGTGATTCCCAAGAGAAGAAAGGGGGCCGCCGTCAATGGCTAAAAAGGTATTTGAAAAAGGAAAAATGGTCCCCGTCCCCAGCCACTCCATCATCCCTGAGCGTGACCTGTACAAGTCTCCCATTCTGGAGTGCAGCCACTTGGGCATCGACTTCGGCGGTCTGGCGGCGGTGAAGGACTTCAACATCACCGTGGGCCGCACCGAAATTGCGGGCCTCATTGGCCCCAACGGCGCCGGTAAAACCACCGTGTTCAACCTGCTCACCAAGGTCTACCACCCCACCCGGGGCACCATCCTGGTGGATGGTATGGACACCGCCGGGAAAACTCCCGCCCAGGTCAACCGCATGGGCATTGCCCGCACCTTCCAGAACATCCGGCTGTTCAACAACCTGTCCGTGGAGGACAATGTGAAGATCGGCCTGCACAACCACACCCGATACAACGCCATGTCCAGCATTCTCCGCCTGCCCAGCTACTGGAAGCAGGAGAAAATGGCCCATGAGAGTGCCATGGAGCTGCTGTCCATCTTCGACATGCAGGACTTGGCAAACCACAAGGCAGGCTCCCTGCCCTACGGCGCCCAGCGGCGGCTGGAAATTGTCCGGGCCTTGGCCACCAACCCCTCCCTGCTGCTGCTGGACGAGCCGGCGGCAGGCATGAACCCCTCCGAGACCGTGGAATTGATGGAGAACATCGTGAAGATCCGGGACACCTTCCACATCGCCATCATGCTCATTGAGCACGACATGAACCTGGTCATGGGCATCTGCGAGGGTATCTGCGTGCTCAACTTCGGCCAGATCATCGCCAAGGGCACCGCCGAGGAGATTCAAAACAACCCGGTGGTCATCGAGGCCTATCTGGGCAAGCAGAAGGAGGGCTGAGGGCCATGCTGAAAGTCAACAACATCAACGTCTATTACGGCGCCATCCACGCCATTAAGGACATCTCCTTTGAGGTACACCCCGGCGAGGTGGTCACCCTCATCGGTGCCAACGGCGCAGGTAAAACCACCACCTTGCAGACCATTTCCGGCCTGCTCCACTCCCGCACCGGCTCCATCGAGTTCATGGGGGAGAACATCATGGGTCAGCCCGCCCACAAGCTGGTGGGCAAAGGTCTGGCCCAGGTGCCTGAAGGCCGTCGGGTGTTCCTCCAGATGAGCGTGGAGGAGAACCTGGAGATGGGCGCCTACACCCAGCCTAAATCCGCTGTGGCTGCCGGCATTGAGCGGGCCTATGAGCTGTTCCCCCGGCTCAGCGAACGCCGCCGTCAGGTGGCGGGCACTCTGTCCGGCGGCGAGCAGCAGATGCTGGCCATGGGCCGTGCCCTCATGTCCAACCCCAAGCTGCTGATGCTGGACGAGCCCTCCATGGGCCTGGCCCCCATTCTGGTGGAGCAGATTTTCGATATCATCCGCAGCCTTCACAAGGCGGGCACCACCATTTTGCTGGTGGAACAAAATGCCCAGATGGCCTTGTCCGTGGCAGACCGGGGCTACGTGCTGGAGACGGGCAAAATCGTCTCCACCGGCACCGGACAGCAGCTGCTCAACGACGAGTCGGTAAAAAAGGCCTACTTAGGCGGCTAACGAATAAGACAAAACGACGATGCAGACCCATCTCTGGTCTGCATCGTCGTTTTTCTTTAGGTTCACAGTTATCCTAGGGATAGCCAATGGCGTAGTGCTCCCGGTCCTGCTCCACCACAATGCCGTCCACCGGCTTCACCCCGTACTCCTCCAGGAGGGTATAGAGGTTGGTGAGGGTACCGTCCTGGGTACACACTGACGCACAGTCCAAAGTGGCGGACTGTGCGTCAGACGATTGTATGAGGTTTTATCGGCTCATGACAAAGAGATTGGACTCCGTGGAGAAATTGGACACCGAGTACAGCACCAACACTTGGTCAATATCATGCTCTGCCACATACTCTTTCACAGAGTTGAGATTATAGCGCACATCAAACAGGTGCACCTCCTGATAGCTCTGAGCCAGGAAGGGAGCCAGAGTGTCGGTGTAGGAGTCCCGGATCACCAGCAGCTTGCCACCCTCTGCCTGGGGATTTTCCAACACAGCCAAAGGCTTGTTGCCCCCCAGGTTCATGGAGTACTTGTCCTTCTTTTCCAAAAAGCTCTCGTCGTACATCACCCCAGGCTCTGGCTGCCCCTTGGGGTAGGCGGTGACGGTGATGCCCTCAGGATTGACCCAGGTATACATCTCGTCGGGTTTCACCCAACCCGCTCCGCTGGAGGAGTAGGTGGTGCCGTAGAAGGCATCACTGACCAGCTTAGGCTCCCCGTCGGGGGTCACGGTGTCCACCCCCATGGCCTGGGTCAAAGCCTGATAACCCTGGAAGGCACCGAACAGACTCCAGTGGTGGTCGGTGCGGTAGAACACGTCATCTCCGGACAGTTTGTCCCGCAGGTCGATGTAGGTCACATCTTCCCCGGTGGCCTCCATGGCCGCCTGGATGGTGGAGCCGTCGTCCACCAGAGGGGCACGGTTGGGCAGGCGGTCTGCCCACACATAGCTTTTGTCGGGGATGAGGGCGAAGTACACGGGTACTTCCACATTGGCCTCCAGCTGATTGATATAGTTCACCCGGCGGGCCAGATCGTCCCCAGCGGGTTTGGTGTACTGGGCAAAGAGGGTGTCTCCGTCGGTACCCAGGTACACCCCGTTGTTCTCCTGTTTGCCCGCCAGACGCTCACTCCAGGCCTTGAGCTGAATCCAGCTGTCCCGCAGAGGGAACTGGTCGATGACATACTTCTCAAAGCCCTCCATAAACTCCCCCGACTTCAAGGTGGACAGGGTGGGGGGGACAAACTTGGACAGGTATCGGTTTTCCTGCTCTGAAAAGTCCCGGTCGGGGAGAATGAGCAGCGCCCCGCCAAAGCCAAAGATGAACACGCAGAAGAGAGCGGTGATAAAAGTGGCATAATTTTTGGTCAAAACGGTTCACCTCCGGTCAGAATCGGAAATAGAGGAAGGGATTGTAGGTGCCATCCACCAGGTAGGCGGTGGCCACCACCAGGGCCAGACACACCAGCACCGGCAGCAGCGGCTTCCACACCTTGGCGGGAATCTTGTGCCACACCTTGGCCGCCAAGGGAGTGGCTGCCACACAGGCAATGACCAGCATGGGCAGATAGTTGAAGAGATAATACACCGCCGAGCTGTTCACCAGCCCCGCCCCCATGCCAAACATGGCCTTGAGGTAGAGGCCCAGGGCACCGAAGTCCTCCACAGCGAAGATGGCCCAGCCCACCACCACCACGAAGACACCGTAGAGGTGGGTCAGCACGGCGGGGGCTTTGTTCAGATACTTGCCCAGCCACAGCTTTTCCAGCATGATGAAGACGAAATAGTACAGGCCCCAGATGAGGAAGTTCCAGCTGGCTCCGTGCCAGATGCCGGTGGCAGCCCACACCACCAGGGTGTTGAACACCAGGCGAGCCTTGCCCACCCGGCTGCCCCCCAGGGGGATATACAGATAATCCCGGAACCAGTTGCCCAGGGAAATGTGCCACCGCCGCCAGAACTCGGTGGCGGATTTAGAGATATAGGGATAGTTGAAGTTCTCCATAAACTCAAAGCCCAGCATCCGACCCAGGCCGATGGCCATGTCCGAATAACCGGAGAAGTCAAAGTACAGCTGGAGAGAGAAGGCAACAATGCCCAGCCATGCTCCCAGGGTGGTCAGCTCCGCCCCCGGTGTGGCCAGATACACGTCCCACAGCTTGCCCAGGTTGTTGGCCAGCAGCACCTTTTTGGCCAGACCCACGCAAAACCGCTGCACACCCAGGGCAAACCGCTCCACGGTGTGGTCCCGCTGCTCCAGCTGGGCATCCAAGTCCTTATACTGGAGAATAGGCCCGGCAATGAGCTGTGGAAACAAGGTGACGAAGGTGCCGAAGGTGATGATGTTCTTCTGCACCCGGGAGTCCCCCCGGTACACGTCAATGGTATAGCTCATGGTCTGGAAGGTATAGAAGGAGATGCCGATGGGCAGCTCCAGCCCCAGCTGGGGCATCACGTCCAGCCCCAGACTGGCCAGAGACCCGGCAATGAAGTCCCAGTACTTGAAAAAGCCCAGCAAAGCCAGGTTGAACACCACGGAAAGAGCCACAGCAATCTTGGCCCCCCGCTGGTTTTCCCTTTGTTTGTATCGGGTCACCACCAGGCCAAATACATAGTTGGCGGTGATGTTGACCAGCATGATGATGATATACACCGGCTCGCCCCAGCCGTAAAAAATCAGGTTTACCACCATCAGTACCAGATTTCTCCACTTCAAAGGAGAGATATAGTACAAAAGCAGCACCATGGGCAGATATAAGAACAAAAAGTAAGGGGTAGAGAATACCACGGCAGTCACCTCAGTTGACAAAATCGCTCTTTATAAGGTAACACGGGGTGCTGCCAAATGCAACACCCCGTGCGGGCCTGGCAAAAATTCTGCCTATTGCTCAAAATGTGAGGGCTCCAGAGGGCCGTTCACCGGAAATTTTTTAGGCGAACAGTCCGTTGAAGGCCTCCACGATGGCGTCCTTGTCGGTGCTCACCACCAGGGCCACATAGTTGCCGTTCTCCACGATCTCGGCGTTGTTCTGCCAGATCTCAATGGTCTCAGGGTAGAAGGTGCCGCCGTTGAGCATGTTGTCAATGCGGGCCTGGAAGATCTCCTTGACCTTGGCCACATCGCCGGCATTCTTGGTCTGCACCAGCACCATCTCACTGTTGTTCACGCTCATCATGGACACATAGGGCAGGCACTTCTCCAGATCCATCTCGCTTAGACCAGCATAGTTCATGTCCAGGATCTGCTTGCCCATGTCCTGCTCGGTGTCCAGCATGGGGGGCATGGTCTGCTCAGTGACGTAGGTCTCGCCAAAGGCAGCCAGATCCACGGGCTTGGGAGTGGCAGTGGGCTTGGCAGCGCTGTTGCCGCAGGCCACCATGGACAGAGCCAGAGCAGCAGCCATGGCCAAAGTCAGAATCTTCTTCATCATTTTACAGTTCTCCTTGTATGTTTTTTGGCTGTCAGGGCCTCTCGTGCCCTGCTATATCCTTGGACGCAGGAGGGCAAAAAAAGTTCCCTCAAGTTCACAAATTTTTTCTATCCCATTTTCTGCCATAATCCTATACAATGTAAAATCCCGTTTTTTGTTGGAAATATATAAATTGATAAAATTTACATTGTTAAAAAATCCGCTATTTTATGCGAAATACATAGTTTTTTCTTTCGTCCGAAAAAAAGTTATTTTTTTTGCCATTTATCCTATTTTTTCTCTTGTCATTTGCTTCAAAAACGAATATAATGTCCATGGTCGAAGGAGGAGATTATGGTCAATATTGTTTTAGTCGAACCTGAAATCCCACAGAATTGCGGGAATATCGCCCGCACTTGTGCGGCCACTCGCTGCCATTTGCATCTGATCGAGCCTTTGGGGTTCGACATCAGTGAAAAGGCGGTGCGCCGGGCAGGGCTGGATTACTGGCCCATGGTGGAACTGACGGTTTATAAAGATTTGGACGACTTTTTCTCCCAACATCCCCAGCCTGAACTGTGGCTGGCCACCACCAAAGCCCCTCGGGACTACTCCGATGTGTCCTTTTCCGACGGCTGCTGGCTGTTTTTCGGAAAGGAGACCGCCGGACTCCCCCAGTGGCTGCGGGAAAAATACCGGGACCGCTGCATCCGCATCCCCATGCGGGAGGATGCGAGAAGCCTGAATTTGTCCAATTCGGTGGCCATTCTCACATACGAGGCCTTGAAGCAGCAAGGTTTTCCCGGCCTGTCTGGGACAGGCTGTATGGCTGAGGATGCCTGATTTGTTCGCAATGGGTTTGCGAAACGCAGGGTGGTTCCACCCTGCACCCCAATTATATATACCATAAGGTAATATATTTCCCTGTTACTTTGAAAGGAGCCTGAACATGAACTACAACAAAAAGACTGTCAAGGATCTGGATGTAAAGGGCAAAAAGGTGCTGTGCCGCTGCGACTTCAACGTCCCCCAGGACAAGGCCACCGGTGCCATCACTGACGACAAGCGTATCGTGGCTGCTCTGCCCACTCTGAAGTACCTGCTGGAGCAGGGCGCTGCTGTCATCGCCTGCTCTCACCTGGGCAAGCCCAAGGGCGAGCGCAAGGAGTCTCTGACCCTGGCTCCCGTTGCCAAGCGTCTGAGCGAGCTGCTGGGCTGCGAGGTCATCTTCGCCAACGACACCATCGGCGAGGACGCCAAGGCCAAGGCCGCTGCTCTCCAGCCCGGTCAGATCATGCTGCTGGAGAACCTGCGCTTTGACATCCGTGAGGAGAAGAACGATCCTGAGTTCGCTAAGGCTCTGGCTGATATGGCTGAGGTCTATGTGTCCGACGCTTTCGGCACCGTGCACCGTGCTCACGCCTCCACCGCCGGTGTGGCCGCTTACCTGCCCGCCGTGTCCGGCTTCCTGATCGAGAAGGAGCTGGAGATCATGGGCGGCGCTCTGGCCAACCCCAAGCGTCCCCTGGTTGCCATCCTGGGCGGCGCCAAGGTCTCTTCCAAGATCGGCGTGATCAACAACCTGCTGGACATCGCTGACACCATCATCATCGGCGGCGGCATGGCTTACACCTTCATCAAGGCCATGGGCGGCACCGTTGGTACCTCCCTGCTGGAAGAGGATCGCCTGGACTACTGCAACGAGATGATGGCTAAGGCCAAGGAGAAGGGCGTGAAGTTCCTGCTCCCCGTGGACACTCTGTGCGCTGCTGAGTTCTCCGCCGACGCTGAGCCCCAGCTGGTGGAGACCATGGCCATTCCCGACGACCGTATGGGCATGGACATCGGCCCCAAGACCATCGAGCTGTTTGCTGACGCTGTGAAGGACGCCGGCACCGTGATCTGGAACGGCCCCATGGGCGTGTTCGAGTTCCCCGCTTACGCTGAGGGCACCCGCGCTCTGGCCAAGGCTCTGGCTGAGACCAACGCCATCACCATCGTGGGCGGCGGCGACTCCGCTGCTGCTGTGGCTCAGCTGGGCTTCGCTGACAAGATGACCCACATCTCCACCGGCGGCGGCGCTTCCCTGGAGTTCCTGGAAGGCAAGGAGCTGCCCGGCGTGGCTTGCCTCTTGGACAAGTAATTTTCCTATCCACTCATCTCATTTGCGGAGGGGTGAACCCCTCACCCCTCCGCAGTTATACAGAAAGGACGACATTCTTATGAATCTGAAGTATCGTAAGACCATCATCGCCGGCAACTGGAAGATGAACAAGACCCTGTCCGAGACCCGTGCCTACGCCGAGGCCATCAAGCCCCAGCTGGGCAAGCACAAGTGGTGCGAAGTGGTGCTGTGTGTTCCCGCTGTGAACATCCCCGGCGCCGTGAAGCTGTTCAAGGACACCCGCCTGGCCATCGGCGGTGAGAACTGCCACTACGAGGCCTCCGGTGCTTTCACCGGCGAGGTCACCGTGGAGATGCTCAAGGAAGTGGGCGCCAAGTACGTCATCATCGGCCACTCCGAGCGCCGTCAGTACTACAACGAGACCGACCTGACCGTGAACAAGAAGGTTCACGCCGCTCTGGAGGCCGGTCTGCGTCCCATCGTGTGCGTGGGCGAGAGCCTGGAGCAGCGTGAGCTGGACGTCACCGAGGAGCTGATCACCTACCAGGTGAAGATCGCTCTGGCTGGCCTGACCGAGAGCCAGGTGCGCCGTGTGGTCATCGCCTATGAGCCCATCTGGGCCATCGGCACCGGCAAGACTGCCACCGCTGAGCAGGCTGGCGCTGTGTGCTCCCACATCCGTGGCGTGATCCGCAAGCTGTACGGCGCCCGTGTGGCCCGTGCCGTCACCATCCAGTACGGTGGCTCCATGAACGCCAAGAATGCCGCTGAGCTGCTGGCTCAGCCTGACATCGACGGCGGTCTCATCGGCGGCGCTGCCCTGAAGCCCGATGACTTCATGGCTATCATCAACGCTGCCAATCAGGAAGCGTAAGGATAGACGCATAGGGCCGCTAAGGACAGAGCGGATGGGCAAAGCCCAAGAACGGTGTACCTTCCGTTCTGGGTTTGCCCGGAGTCGTCGGACTTAGGGGCCCGGCCATGCGTCCAATCCGAACGTGACAACAAGAAGCGTGCGGATAGGCGCATAGCCAAACACTTTGATATTGTGAGGCATAAGTAATGAAGACTCCTACTACTCTCATCATTATGGACGGCTACGGCCTGCCCGCTTGCCAGTGCAAGCCCGGTGACAACGCCATTGCCGCTGCCAAGACTCCCAACCTGGACAAGATCCTGGCTGAGAACCCCTGCTGCCGCCTGTCCGCCTCCGGCCTGGACGTGGGTCTGCCTGACGGCCAGATGGGCAACAGTGAGGTGGGCCACACCAACATCGGCGCAGGCCGTGTGGTGTTCCAGGACCTGCCCCGCATCTCTCTGGACATCGAGAAGGGTACCTTCTTCCAGAATCCCGCTTACGTCTCCGCCATGGACGCCTGCAAGGAGAAGGGCACTGCCCTGCACCTGTACGGCCTGCTCAGCGACGGCGGCGTGCACTCCCACATCACCCACCTCTTCGCTCTGCTGAAGATGGCCAAGGAGCGTGGCCTGACCCGTGTTTACGTCCACTGCTTCCTGGACGGCCGTGACGTGCCCCCCTCCTCCGGCAAGAGCTACGTGGAGCAGCTCCAGGCCAAGATGGCCGAGCTGGGCGTGGGCCAGATCGCCACTGTCCAGGGCCGTTTCTACGCCATGGACCGTGACAACCGCTGGGAGCGTGTGGAGCGTGCCTACCAGGCCATGGTCTACGGCGAGGCTCCCTTCTGTGCCGATGCCGCCCAGGCTGTTCAGGAGTCCTATGATAAGGGTGTCACCGACGAGTTCATGGAGCCCGTGGTGTGCACCAAGGGCGCTGAGATCGGCGAGGGCGACTCCATCATCTTCTACAACTACCGTCCCGACCGTGCTCGTGAGATCACCCGCAGCTTCGTGGACCCCGAGTTCACCGGCTTTGAGCGCAAGAAGGGCTTCTTCCACGTGCAGTATGTGTGCACCACCGAGTATGACTCCACCATGCCCAACGTGACTGTGGCCTATCCTCGTGAGAAGCTGTCCAACATCTTCGGCGAGTATATCTCCCGCATGGGCCGCACCCAGCTGCGCATTGCCGAGACCGAGAAGTACGCCCATGTCACCTTCTTCTTCAACGGTGGTGTGGAGCAGACCTTCCCCGGCGAGGATCGCTGCCTGATCCCCTCCCCCAAGGTTGCCACCTACGACCTGCAGCCTGAGATGAGCGCTGCCCAGGTCACCGAGGAGTGCGTCAAGCGCATCGAGAGCGGCAAGTATGATGTCATCATCCTCAACTACGCCAACTGCGACATGGTGGGCCACACCGGCGTGTTTGACGCCGCTGTGAAGGCCGCCGAGGCCGTGGACGAGGGCGTGGGCAAGGTTGTGGCTGCCACCGCTGCCATGGGCGGCGTGTCCATCATCACCGCCGACCACGGCAATGCCGAGCACATGCTGGCCGAGGACGGCTCTCCCTTCACCGCTCACACCACCAACCTGGTGCCCTGCTGCCTGGTGGGTGCGGACGTGAAGCTGCGTGACGGCCGTCTGGCCGATCTGGCTCCCACCATGCTGGATCTCATGGGCCTTGAGAAGCCCGCTGAGATGACTGGTGAGACCCTGATCGTCCACTAAGCACCACTGATTGTGGTTATCCGGTGGGCAGGCATCCCGCCTGCCCACCTGAAGATAACATTCTCTACGATTTGAAAGGAGATTGATTCCCATGAAAAACATGATCGAAATCGTTGACGTCGTCGCTCGCGAAATTCTGGACTCCCGCGGCAACCCCACCGTTGAGGTTGAGGTGACCCTGGACGACGGCACCGTGGGCCGTGCTGCTGTGCCCTCCGGCGCTTCCACCGGTATCTACGAGGCCTGCGAGCTGCGTGACGGCGACAAGAGCCGCTACATGGGCAAGGGCGTTGAGAAGGCTGTTGCCAACGTCAACACCGAGATCGCTGAGGCTCTGATCGGCATGAACGTTCTGGATCAGCCCGCCATTGATAAGACCATGATCGAGCTGGACGGCACCCCCAACAAGACCCGTCTGGGCGCCAACGCCATCCTGGGCGCTTCTCTGGCTTGCGCTAAGGCCGCTGCCGAGTCCCTGGGCATGAGCCTGTACAACTACATCGGCGGCGTGAACGCTAAGATCCTGCCCATGCCCATGATGAACATCCTCAACGGCGGCGCTCACGCCACCAACAACGTGGACATCCAGGAGTTCATGATCATGCCCGTGTCCGCTCCCTCCTTCCGTGAGGCTCTGCGCCGCTGCGCCGAGGTGTTCCACACCCTGAAGACCGTTCTGAAGGAGAATGGCACTCCCGCCGCTGGCGTGGGTGACGAGGGCGGCTACGCTCCCAACCTGAAGAAGGACGAGGACGCTCTGAAGGTCATCGTGCAGGCCATCGAGAAGGCCGGCTACAAGCCCGGCGAGGACTTCATGATCGCCATCGACGCCGCTGTGTCCGAGTGGTACAACGAGGAGACCGGCTGCTACGACCTGCCCAAGGCCAAGAAGACCATGACCAAGCAGCAGATGGTCAACATGTGGAAGAAGTTCGCCGACAACTACCCCATCATCTCCCTGGAGGACGGCATGGGCGAGAACGACTGGGAAGGCTGGGGCATGCTCACCAAGGCCATCGGCGACCGCGTGCAGCTGGTTGGCGACGACCTGTTCGTGACCAACGTGTCCCGTCTGTCCACCGGCATTGAGAAGAAGGTTGCCAACGCCATCCTGATCAAGGTCAACCAGATCGGCACCCTGACCGAGACCCTGGACGCCATCCAGATGGCCAACCGCGCTGGCTACACCGCCGTCGTCTCTCACCGCTCCGGCGAGACCGAGGACACCACCATCGCTGACATCTCCGTGGCTCTCAACGCTGGCCAGATCAAGACCGGCGCTCCCAGCCGCACCGACCGTGTTGCCAAGTACAATCAGCTGCTCCGCATCGAGGAGGAGCTGGGCGATGCCGCTCAGTACCTGGGCCGCGACGCTTTCTTCAACCTGCGCTAATCGGTCATACTTCAATGACAAACAAGCCCCTGACTCTCACACGAGAGCCAGGGGCTTTAGCGTGTCGAAAAAGTTCGACACGCTTCTCAAAAATGCAAGCATTTTTTCGAGGAGATGCAGCCCGCTGCATGCATCCTTGGGTCAAAGGGCGACCCAAGGCCAC
>NZ_JACSNZ010000045.1 GCF_016902575.1 Pseudoflavonifractor capillosus
CTAACGCCTTTAGGCGTGGCTAGTAACAAAGGGCTTTGCCCGCATATGAAGAACCCCCGGCTATGCCGGGGGGTTCCTATTGTCCTGGCCTATTTTGCAACAGGCCCTTGGACTTTCTTGGATTAGGGGAGCGGGTACTGGGCCTTGTACTCCTGGTACAGCTCCTTGAACTCGGGGTCATTGCGCAGATCCCCCAGGTACTGGTGGGTGTCATAGCTGTCGTGGTGCAGCTCGATGATGGCGGCGGCCACGTTGGAACAGTGGTCGGAGATGCGGGCGCAATCTCCCAGCACGTCCATAAACAGCATACCCTGCTCCACCTTGCAGGCACCCTCTTGCAGGCGCTTGATGTGGCGGGCCTTCATGTGGGCGCACAGGCGGTCCACCACCTGCTCCAGCGGCTCCACCTTGTGGGCCCGCTGGCTGTCGTCGGCCATGAAGCTCTTGGCGGTTTCCCGGGTGACCTTGGACACCGCCCGAGCCAGCACGTTCAGCTCCTCCTGGGCGTCCTGGGACAGGGGATTGTTCTTGCTCCACATACGATGGGCGGAGATCTGGATGCTCTTGGCGTGGTCGCTGATGCGCTCGAAGTCGCTGATGGAGTGCAGCAGCAGAGATACCACCCGGCTGTCATCCACTGACAAAGTCTTGGTGGACAGCTTCACCAGGTAGGAACCCATCAGGTCTTCGTACTGGTCCAGCTGGTCCTCCACCTCGCACACCAGCTTGGCATCCTCTTCCTTGTAGTTGGAGATGAGACCCAGGGAGCGCTTCACCGACTCGCTGGCCAGATTGGCCATGCCGGAGGCCAGCTTGGCACACTGCTCCAGGGCGATGGAGGGGGTGACCAGCAGCCGCTCGTCCAGGAGGATCACTTCCGACTCCTGGGCCTCGTCCTTAATGGTGGCACAGGCCAGCTTCACCAACAGCTTGTTGAAGGGCAGCAGAGCCAGGGTGCACACCACATTGAACACGGTGTGGACAACAGCGATATAGAACTCGTTGATGCTGTCCTTGAGGAAGGGCATGGGGATGAAGATTTGCAGGGCGAAAAACAGAATGAGGAAGGTGATGGTGCCGATGACGTTGAAGTACAGGTGGATGAGGGCGGCTCGACGGGCGTTTTTGTTGGCACCCACCGAGGAGAGCATGGCGGTGACAGTGGTGCCGATGTTCTGGCCCAGGATAATGGGGATGGCGGAGCCAAAGGTAACGACACCGGTGGAGGCCAGGGCCTGCAAGATACCCACCGAGGCAGAGGAGGACTGGATGATGGCGGTGAGCACTGCACCGGCCAGCACGCCCAGAATGGGATTGGAGAACATCAGCAGGATGTTGGTGAACTCAGGCACATCCTTCAGCCCGGCCACAGCCCCAGACATGGTGTCCATGCCGAACATCAGGGTGGCAAAGCCCAGCATAATGGCGCCGATGTCCCGTTTCCGGTTGTCCTTGAGGAACACATACAGCACCACACCGATGACGGCCAGGATGGGGGAGAAGGAGGTGGGCTTGAGCAGCTGCATGAAGATGCTGTCTCCCTGAATGCCGGACAGGGACAAGATCCAGGCCGTCACCGTGGTACCCACGTTGGCACCCATGATGATGCCCACAGCCTGCCCCAGCTTCATGATGCCGGAGTTGACAAAGCCCACCACCATCACGGTGGTGGCGGAGGAGGACTGAATGATGGCGGTGACCACCAGACCTAAGAAAAAGCCCTTGATAGGGCTGGAGGTGAGTCGCTCCAAGATGGATTTGAGCTTATTGCCCGCTGCCCGCTCCAGTCCGTCGCCCATGACGGACATACCGAAGAGAAACAGAGCCAGGCCGCCCAGCATGGTCAGGACGTCGAATAAATCCATAATCACATACCTCAATCTTTTTCTTCAAATTTGGACATAACTGGTCATAGTATACCATAGACGTAATTGGAGTGTAAAGAGTGTGTAAGAGGAAAATATAGAGGCAAACCCGCCACCAATTTCCGTGTGTTATCACAAAACCCATAAGCGGAATAATTTTCTGGATTTTTGCTTAAACTGGGAAGGAAACTGGAACAAAAAACCAAGGGGGAATTTGTATGACGGTGGGTAGACGGCGGGGGAAGAACCCTCGGCAGGAGGAACGCCGGTGTCTGATGGAGGGGGTGGCCCGCACCCGGGTGGAGCTGAGCCAGGCCTATGCCCAGTTCAATTTGCACTCGGATCCGGATCTGGTGGATGCCTGTGTGTATGAGATCAACGCCCTGCGCAGCCGCTACTCCTATCTGGTGCGCCAGGTCAAGCGTCTGGATGCCGCTGATGAGGGCCTGATATGAGCTGGGGGGTCTGGATAGGGGTGGCTTTGGGTGCGCTGGTGCTGCTGGCAGCGCTGACAGGGCCGCTGCGCCGTGTTGGACGGCTGCTCCTGCGCTGGTGCGTGGGACTTGCCGTGCTGTGGGGGCTGCAAGGTGTGGGGCCGACCCTGGGCATCACCCTGGGCTTCAATGCGTTTAATGCTCTGGTGCTGGGGGTGTTGGGTGCGCCTGGATTTGGGCTGCTTTTGCTCACCCAGTGGGTTTTCCGATAGTATTTGCAGAATATATAAAAAAAGCCGCTGGAATCGACGGAGAAGCTGTGGTAGAATAAGGAGCACAGCCTGGGCGATGAAGGCCCAGGCACAGGATAACCACAGAGGAAAGGCGGGTGGTTTCGGTGAGTAGACGAAACCGCATGGGATACAAAAAATATCAGGGCAGGGGGAGTGCAGGCAGCTTCTTCCTCAAGGTATTGGTGTGCATCCTGGCCGTGTTGGTGGTAGGTGGCGCAGGATTTCTGCTGGCCAAGCAGGATGAGTTTTCTCTGCCCAGCCTGCCCACCTTCCAGGATCACACGGCGCAGTCCACCCAGGACACCCAGGAGGATCCGGCCCCGGCCACCCAGGAGGTGAGTGAGTCCCAGACGCCTGAGGCCACCCCATCTCCCACGGTGTCTCCCAAACCCCAGATGACGGAAATTCGTGCCGTGGAGGTCACCGTAGACCAGCTGCTGGACGGCAGTGCCCAGCGTCGAGTGGAACAGGCTGGGTGCAGCGCCCTGGTGGTGGAGGTCAAGGACAGGTCGGGTCATCTGAAATGGCCCAGCCAGGTGGCCAAGGCCCAGGAGTGGGGGGCAGTGTCTGGCCAGAAGAGCCTCACCGATGCCCTCAAATCCCTCTCCGATCAGGGGATTTATCTGGTGGCAAGGGTGGATTGCCTCCGGGATCAGCTGCTGGCAGGGCTCAATGTGGAAAACAGCGTGCTGGTGACCAAAAGCGGCAGACGCTGGTATGACTTTTGGGGCATGAGCTGGGTCAGCCCCATGTCCCAAACCGTGCGGGATTACCTGGAGCAGGTGTGTGTGGAGCTGTCCCAGATGGGATTTGATGAGCTGGTGCTCAGCGGCGCCCACTACCCTGATGAAGGGGAAGTGTATGCACTGGCCCAGTCCTCCATTTACCCCGGGGATCGTACCACTTCCGTGGAGCTGCTCTGGAAGGAGCTGTCCACGGCTCTGGCGGACAGCGGTGTGGTGCTCTCTGCCCAGGTGCGGGGAGAGTCCGTGGTGGATGGGGGGACTGTCACCGGCTTGACCCCCCAGCTGCTGAAAAAGTACGCCCAACGGGTGTGGGTGACCACACAGGATGTGGAGCAGTCCCAGGTGGATGCCGCTCTGACTCAGGCCGGTATCCAGGCGGCTGGGCAGATGGCACGCCAGAGCGCAAACAGCGGTCAGACCATTTGGGAATGAGCCTTATCACATAGAGTCGACAGAGGAGAAGACCATGACAGACAAACTCGTTTCCCGCAAGTGGGTGCCTGAGTACGAGGGCACCCTGCGCAGCCATATGATCAAGATCCCCACCTGTATTTCCGAGTGTTCTGGCATTCGGGTGTTTGGGCGGCGCATCAAATCTCTGGCCTTCACCACCGACGTGGCAGTGATCCGCAACATCAATGCCGATGCTGTCATTGCCGTCTATCCCTTTACCCCCCAGCCCGCCATCCACCGTGCGGTGATGCAGGCCGCCGACATGCCTGTGTTTGTGGGTGTGGGCGGCGGTGTCACCCGGGGATTGCGGGTGGTGAATCTGGCCAACGACGCTGAGCACGAGGGTGCCTTCGGCGTGGTGGTCAACGCCCCCACCCACAACGACGTGGTGCGCAGGCTCAAGCAGGTGCTGGACATTCCCGTGGTGGTCACCGTGGTGTCTGAGCATACCGATGTGGCAGCCCGCCTGGAGGCGGGTGCGGATATTCTTAATGTATCCGGTGCCCGGCACACCCCTCAGATCGTCCGCTCTATCCGGGAGAAGTTCCCCACCGTGCCCATCATCGCCACCGGCGGCCCCACCGACGAGAGCATTTTGGAGACCATCGCCGCCGGGGCCAACGCCATTACATACACCCCTCCCAGCAGTGCGGAACTGTTTGCCGTGTCCATGCAGCGATACCGCCAGGAGCAGGGAGAAACCTGAGCTTGCAACATACGGTAAACCACCAGTCCCCCAGGGTACAGGCTCTGGGGGATTCTTTTTGTGGAACATTAGTTAAATAGGTAGCAAAGCAGAAAAGAGATAAAAAAATAATAAAATATCTAAAAAAGCACTGGATTTTACAAAAAGAAGTATAGAACTTTTTTGCCAAAAACATTAAAAAAGGATTGAACTGAATTGACAAATGTGGTACAATTTTAGCATAATCGGGGAAAATCTAAACTAACACATCCACGAGTTTTGAGTGGTAGAAAGAGGTGAGAAACTATGGCATTTGAAGCCATCCAAAAGGTCACCCAGACCGAGCAGACCAGCCGCAGCCAGAAGGCTGAGGCAGCCGCCCAGGCCAAGAAGATCGTCGCTGACGCCCACCGGGCCGGCAAGGAACTGGTGGCGGGGGCTCGGGCCCAGGCCCAGGAGAAGGTCAAAGCCATGATGGCCCAGGCCGAGGAGCTGGCCGCTCAGCAGTCCCGCCAGGTACTGGAGGGCAACGCTGTGGCCTGTGAGGCCCTGAAGAAGGAGGCCCGTGGCCGCCTGGACCGTGCTGCTGACCTCATTGTTGGAAGGGTAGGGAATCACTGATGGCAATCGTAAAAATGAAACGGCTGCGCCTGATGGGGATGCGGTCGGATCGGGAGAGTCTGCTGCACCTGCTGCAAAAGCTGGGGTGCGTGGAGGTGGACGAGCCCGCCATTGATCTCTCCGATCCCCAGTGGGCGGCGGTGGGCAAGCCGGATGGACAGGGACTGGCCACCGCCCGGGAGCAGAGCAATCTGCTCAACCAGGCGCTGAACGTACTGGCCAGGCACGTCTCTCTCAAGGGGGGGCTGCTGCGCCCCCGGCCCCGGCTGAGCCGGAAGGAGCTGTTCGACCAGGACAGCTACCGGCGGGGGCTGGACACCGCTCAGGCCATTGTGGACGGGGAGCGGGAGCTGGCCAACCTCACGGCAGAGCAGGGCAAGCTGCAAACTCAAAAGGCGGCGCTGGCCCCATGGCTGTCCCTGGATGTACCTTTGGAGCTGTCCGGGGATGAGAACATTGCCGTGATCTTCGGCACCATCCCCGCCCGGGCGGATTACGCCGCCATGGAGGCGGCGGTGACCCAGGCCAGCCAGCTGACCAGCCTGAGCCATGCCGGGGCGGACCGGGAGCTGCAATACTTCCTGCTGGTCTGCCACAAGGAGGTGGAGCAGGCCTGTTGTGAGGCCATGCGGGAGTTTGGCTTCTCCCGCTCCAACCTCCGGGGCTGGACAGGAACGGCGGCGGACAATGACCGGCAGCTGGACAACCAGCTGGCGGTGGTGGCCCAGAAGATGGATGAGGCCAAAGAGCACATCGCCTCCTTTGCCCCCCACCGGGACGCTCTGCGTCTGTGCCTGGACCGGGTGGCTCAGGACATCGCTCGGGAGGAGGCCAAGGGTCGACTGGTGGATTCGGAATGTGCCTTCTATCTGGAGGGCTGGGTGCCCGACCCCGACGTAGAGGCGCTGGGACAGGCCCTGAGGGGCTATGTCTGCGCCTGGGACATCCGGGCGCCGGAGCGGGAGGAGTATCCCACGGTGCCGGTGAAGCTCAAGAGCAACCGGCTCACCGAGCCGCTGACCACCATTACCACCATGTACTCCCTGCCCGCCTATGACGGAGTGGATCCCAATGGGCTGATGATGCCCTTTTATGTGTTTTTCTTTGGCTTTATGTTTGCCGATTTGGGCTACGGCCTGATCCTGGCCGCCGTCACCGCATTCATCCAGTGGCGGATCCGTCCCAAGGGGGGATTCGGTCAGCTGGTGCGGCTGATGATCATGTGCGGCATTTCCTCTGCGGTGATCGGCCTGCTCACCGGTGGCTTTTTCTCCGACTTTTTGGTGCAGTTTACCGGGATGCTGGGCTTGCCCCAGCCGGTGATTCCGTTTTTGTCGGCGCCCGAGGGCAGCGGCGTACCCGGCCCGCTGCTCAACGTCATGGGCGATCCCATGAGTGTGCTGGTGTTCTCCCTGGTGGTAGGCCTGGTTCAGATCGTGGTGGGCATGGCGGTGAAGTTCTGGATGCTGTGCCGGGACGGCAAGGTGCTGGATGCGGTGCTGGACGTGGGATCCTGGTGGGTCATCTTTGTGGGCATCGCCCTGTTTGCCTTGGGCATCGGCAATGTGTCGGGCTACCCGGTGGTGCTGATCGTGGGCTGTTTGATGCTGCTGGGCCAGGCCCGGGGGGCCAAGGGCATCGGCGGGAAGCTGGGTGCGGTGATCGGTGCGGTGTACAACGGTGTCACCGGCTATTTTGGAGACATCCTCTCCTACTCCCGCTTGATGGTGATGATGTTGGCCGGCTCGGTCATCGGCCAGGTGTTCAACATCCTGGCGGCCATGCCCGGCAGCGGGCTGCCCCCGGCGCTGGGGATCCCAATTTTCTTCATCATCTTCCTGCTGGGACATAGCTTCAACATCGGGCTCAATGTCATTGGTACCTATGTACACACGTCCCGACTGCAATATCTGGAATTTTTCAAACAATTTTATCAGGAAGGCGGACGTCCCTGGCGTCCGTTGGAAATCAACACCAAGTACGTCGATATTGAGGAGGAAAAATAATATGTATATCAGCGAATTTCTGACCATGTATGCCGGTCCCTTCTTTGGATTTCTGGGTGCTGCTCTGGCTGCAGGCCTGGCCTGCGTCGGTTCCGCCAAGGGTACCGGTCTGGCCGGTGAGGCCGCCGCCGGCCTGTTGTCCGAGGATCCCTCTCAGTTCTCCAAGTGCATGATCCTGCAGGTCATCCCCGGCACCCAGGGTCTGTACGGCCTGGTCATCGGCTTTTTGGCCCTGATGAAGATGGGCCTGTTTGACGGCACCGTGGCCCAGCTGAGCGTGGCCAACGGCCTGCTGATTCTGGCCGCCTGCCTACCCATGGCACTGGGTGGTCTGCTCTCCGGCATTGCCCAGGGCCGTGTGGCCGCCGCTTCGGTGAACATCGTGGCCAAGAACCCCAACGACTGGTCCAAGGGCATGGTGCTGTGTATCATCGTGGAGTTCTACGCCATTTTGTCCCTGCTCATCTCCTTCCTGATGATCATGTTCGGCTTCTGAGCTGAGAGGTAGACTATGGACGGAATCGAGAAGATCATAGACCGCATCAGCAGCGATGCCCAGCGGGAAATCGACGACGTGCTGGCAGCGGCCCAGGCCGAGGCGGAGAAGATCACCGCTGAGTATCAGGCTCAGGCGCAGGCCCAGGCGGATGAGATCCTGAGTCGGGGAGAACAGGCTGCGGTGGAGCGGGGCGAACGTCTGGCCAGCGTGGCTCAGCTGGAGTGCCGCAAGGAGGTGCTGCGGGCCAAGCAGGAGGTCATTGACGAGGCCTTCCGGCTGGCTTTGAAAAAGCTCACCCAGCTGCCCCAGGAGGAGTATGTCTCCCTGCTGGCGGATCTGGCGGTTCAGGCCGCTGCCAAGGGCAACGAGAAGCTCATCTTCTCCGTGGCAGACCGGGCCCGGGTGGGCAAGGCTGTGGTGGTGGCCGCCAACGAGAAGCTGGGGGATAAGGGTCAGTTGACCTTGTCTCAGGAGACCCGCCCCATGCAGGGAGGCTTCATCCTCAGCGACGGGGTGGTGGAGGTCAACTGCACCTTCGAGACCCTGGTGCGGCTGCAGCGGAACACCCTGTCCACCCAGGTGGCAGACGTGCTCTTCGGTTGATGCAGACCCTTTCACACATCATTTCAGAAAGGGGGAAATCAACCATGTCACACGAGAAAGATTTGGATTATTTGACTATATCCGCCCGCATCCACGCCATGGAGAACCGACTGCTCAACCATGAGCGCATGGAGCGGATGATTGAGGCCCGGGAGCTTTCCGAGGCTGCCAAGGTGCTCACCGAGTGCGGATATGAGGAGATGGGGCAGGTGACGGCCCAGGCCATAGAGGACACTCTGGCCAAAGCGCAGGAAGCTTTGTTCCACGATTTGAATACCGCCGTGGGCAACCGGGCGCTGCTGGATGTGTTCCGGTGCAGCTACGACTACCACAATGCCAAGGTGCTGGTGAAGGGGGAAGCCCTGGGGTCAAACCAGGAGTCCCTGCTGGTGGGGGGCGGACGGTACGCACCTGAAAAGCTGGCCGAGGACTATGGCCGGGAGGATCTGCGGGGCTGCTCCGACATCTTCCGCCGGGGGGTGTCCCGGGCTCGGGAGACCCTGGGTTCTACGGGAGATCCTCAGATGGCGGATTTTATCCTGGATCGGGCCTACTTTGAGGAGCTGACTGATCTGGCCAAGAAGGCGGACAGTAAGTTCTTACAGGGCTATGTGGCCCTGACCATTGACATGGCCAACCTGCGCTCCTGTGTCCGGGCATCCCGGCTGAACAAGGGCATGGATTTTCTCCAGCAGGTGCTGGTGCCCGGGGGCAATGTCCCCGCCCGTACCCTGGCCACGGCCCGGGGGGACGAGCTGGCGGGCCTGTTCCGCACCAGTCCTCTCTCCCAGGCCGCTGCCACGGGTTCGGCCCTGTCCGCCCCTGGCTCTGGGGCTCTCACCGACTTTGAGCGGCAGTGCGACGATGCGGTGATGGAGTACCTGGGCGCCGGTCGCCGGGTGGCCTTTGGCGAGCAGCCCATTGTGGGCTATCTCTACGCCCGACAGGCGGAGATGACCGCCATTCGCACCATTTTGTCCGGCCGCATGGCGGGTCTGGATGGGAACACCATCCGGCAGCGTCTGCGCCGTACCTACGGTTAAAGGAGGGGAGCGGACATGGCTAGTTATCAAATCGCCGTTGTGGGCGACAAGGACAGCGTGTTGGGCTTCAAGGCCCTGGGGCTGGCCACCTACCCGGTGGACAGCGTGGACCAGGCCCGCACCACCCTCCACACCCTGGCCAAGGAGAATTTCGGCATCATCTATCTCACCGAGACCCTGGCCGCCAATATGGAAAGCGACATCGCCCGGTATAAAGACGAGCTGACCCCCGCCATCATCCTCATTCCCGGCAAAGAGGGCAGCTTGGGCATCGGCATGCAGAACATCAAAAAAGCGGTAGAGCGTGCCGTAGGCGCAGACATCCTGTAATTTAGGCAATCCCTCGCCATGACGGCTGCGGCTTTGACGGGCCCTTTTGCGCCACACCATCGTTGTGACTTTTTGAAATCCACAAAGGATTTCTGCAAAGCCACGCCTCGGTCTGGCACAAAATTGCTCCGCCATAGCACTTGTCGCCATGTCTCGGCATTGCCATGGCGTGTTTGAACACACAAATCAAAACCTAGAAAGAGGGTTTCGACGATATGGGTAAAGTAGTTAAGGTCTCCGGCCCCCTGGTGGTGGCCACCGGCCTGTCGGACGCCAATATGTCCGACGTGGTGCGTGTGGGTCCCCAGCGTCTGATTGGTGAGATCCTCACCATGAACGGCGACGCTGCCTCCATCCAGGTCTACGAGGAGACCTCCGGCCTGGGCCCCGGCGCCGAGGTGGTAACCACCGGTTACCCCATGAGCGTGGAACTGGGCCCTGGTATGATCGAGAACATTTATGACGGCATTCAGCGTCCCCTGGAAGAGATCATGAAGAAGGTGGGGGGCAACAACCTGCCCCGTGGCGTGGAAGTGCCCGCCATCGACCAGGAGAAGCTGTGGGACTTCACCCCTGTGGCCAAGGTGGGCGACAAGGTGGAGGGTGGCGACATCATCGGCACTGTCCCCGAGACTCCCGTGGTGCTGCACAAGATCATGGTGCCCCCCTATCTCAAGGGCACTCTGAAGAGCGTCACCCCCGCTGGCTCCTACAACGTCAAGACCGTGGTGGCTGTTTTGACCAAGGAAGACGGCACCGACGTGGAGATCACCATGAGCCAGCGCTGGCCCGTGCGTGTGGGCCGTCCCTATAAGCATAAGTATCCCCCGGTGCGTCCCCTGTCCACTGGTCAGCGTATCGTGGACACCTGCTTCCCCGTGGCCAAGGGCGGTACTGCCGCCATCCCCGGCCCCTTCGGCTCCGGCAAGACCGTGATGCAGCACGCTGTGGCCAAGTTCTCCGACGTGGACATCGTCATCTACATTGGCTGCGGCGAGCGTGGCAACGAGATGACCGACGTGCTCCGTGAGTTCCCCGAGCTGGTGGACCCCCGCACCGGAGAGACACTGATGAAGCGTACCGTGCTCATCGCCAACACCTCCGACATGCCTGTGGCTGCCCGTGAGGCCTCCATTTACACGGGTATCACCATCGCCGAGTACTTCCGTGACATGGGCTACGACGTGGCCGTCATCGCCGACTCCACCTCCCGCTGGGCCGAGGCTCTGCGTGAGATGTCCGGCCGTCTGGAAGAGATGCCCGGTGAGGAAGGCTACCCCGCCTACCTGGCCTCCCGTCTGGCCCAGTTCTACGAGCGGGCTGGTTCCGTGTCCTGCCTGGGCAGCGACGACCGCCGTGGTTCGCTCACCGCTGTGGGCGCTGTGTCTCCTCCCGGCGGCGACCTGTCCGAGCCTGTTTCCCAGGGCACCATGCGCATCGTCAAGGTGTTCTGGGCTCTGGATGCCCAGCTGGCCTACAAGCGTCACTTCCCCGCCATCAACTGGCTCAACTCCTACTCTCTGTACCTGGACTCTTTGAAGCCCTGGTTTGACGAGAACTTTGGCCCTGAGTTTATGCAGAATCGGGAGCAGGCCATGACTCTGCTGCAAAGCGAGGCCAGCCTGAATGAAATTGTGCAGCTGGTGGGTAAGGACTCCCTGTCCCCCAACGACCAGCTGACCCTGGAGTCCGCCCGTATGGTGCGTGAGGACTTCCTGCAGCAAAACTCCTTCGTGGACGTGGACTCCTACTCCAGCTATGACCGTCAGGCCAAGCTGCTGGCCATGATCCTGGACTACGACAAGCTCTGCCGGGGGGCCATCGCCAAGGGAGCCCCTGCCATGGAGCTGTTTGCCATCCCCGCCCGGGAGCGCATTGGCCGTGCCAAGTCCGTGCCCGCTGACCAGTACGAGAGCGTGTACGCCGAAATTTCCGCCCAGATGGAGCGGGAAATTGATGAAGTTGTGGAAAAGGCAGGTGAGACCCTGTGATTCGTGAATACAGAACCATCCAGGAGATCGTCTCTCCTCTGATGATGGTCAAAATGGTGGAAAACGTCACCTATGACGAGCTGGTGGAAGTGGAGCTGCCCGACGGCGGCATCCGCCGTGGTAAGGTGCTGGAGGTCAACGGCGACACCGCTGTGGTGCAGCTGTTTGAGTCCGCCGCCGGCATCAACCTGGCTCAGTCCAAGGTGCGGTTTTTGGGTCACCCCCTGCAGTTGGGCGTGTCCGGGGATATGCTGGGCCGTGTGTTCAACGGCATGGGTAAGCCCATTGACGGCGGCCCTGAGATCCTGGCCGAGGAGTACCGGGACATCAACGGCCTGCCCATGAACCCTGCCGCCCGTGACTACCCCGACGAGTTCATCCAGACTGGTGTGTCCACCATTGACGGTCTGAACACCCTGGTGCGTGGCCAGAAGCTGCCCATCTTCTCCGGCTCCGGTCTGCCCCACGCCCAGTTGGCCGCCCAGATCGCCCGTCAGGCCCGTGTGCTGGGTGACGATGCGGGCAACTTTGCCGTGGTGTTTGCCGCCATCGGCATCACCTTTGAGGAGTCTGAGTACTTTGTCCAGGAGTTTAAGCGCACCGGCGCCATCGACCGCACCGTGCTCTTTACCAACCTGGCCAACGACCCCGCCGTGGAGCGTATCTCCACCCCTCGTATGGCCCTGACCGCTGCCGAGTACCTGGCCTTTGAGAAGGGAATGCACGTGCTGGTCATCTTGACCGACATCACCAACTACGCCGAGGCTCTGCGTGAGGTGTCTGCTGCCAAGAAGGAAGTGCCCGGCCGCCGTGGCTTCCCCGGCTACCTGTACACCGACCTGGCCACCATGTACGAGCGTGCTGGCCGTCAGCTGGGCAAGCCCGGGTCTGTGACCATGATCCCCATTCTCACCATGCCCGAGGACGACAAGACCCACCCCATCCCCGACCTGACGGGCTATATCACCGAGGGTCAGATCATCCTCTCCCGTGCCCTCTACCGCCAGGGCATCAATCCCCCTGTGGATGTGCTGCCCTCCCTGTCCCGTCTGAAGGACAAGGGCATCGGCGAGGGTAAGACCCGTGAGGACCACGCCAACACCATGAACCAGCTCTTTGCCGCCTACTCCACCGGTAAGGACAACAAGGAGCTGATGTCCATTCTGGGTGAGGCCGCTCTGACCCCCACCGATTTGCTGTACGCCAAGTTTGCCGACGAGTTTGAGCGCCGCTACGTCAACCAGGGCTACGAGACCAACCGCACCATCGAGGAGACCCTGGACCTGGGCTGGGAACTGCTGTCCATCCTGCCCACTGCCGAGCTCAAGCGCATCAAACAGGAGTATATCGACAAGTATATGCCCAAGAAGGAGGGATAAACAATGGCTGCCACCGTTGTCAATCCCACCCGAATGGAGCTCACCCGCTTAAAGCGGAAGCTGAAAACCGCCCAGCGTGGTCACAAGCTGCTGAAAGACAAGCGGGACGAGCTGATGAAGCAGTTTCTGGACACCGTGCGTGAGGTGCGAGCCCTGCGCAGCCAGGTGGAGGCGGAACTGATGCGGGTGCACGGCTCCTTCACCGTGGCCTCCGCCCTGATGAGCGGGGCGGCCATGGAGCAGGCCCTGATGTACCCCAAGCAGAGCGTGGAGCTGGACATGAGCTTTCACAACGTGATGAGCGTCAACGTGCCCAAGTACACCTACAAGACCTGTACCAGCGACACCTCAGACATCTTCCCCTATGGCTTTGCCAACACCTCCGGCGAGTTGGACTCTGCCGTGGAGGCCCTGGGGGATGTGTTCCAGTCCATGCTTCAGCTGGCCCAGATCGAAAAGACCGCCCAGCTGCTGGCCGAGGAGATCGAAAAGACCCGCCGCCGGGTCAACGCCCTGGAGTATGTGCTGATTCCCAATACCCAGGAGGCCATCCGGTATATCACCATGAAGCTGGATGAAAACGACCGCTCCACCACCACCCGCCTGATGAAGGTGAAGGATATGCTGCTCCAGCAGGCCCTGGAGGAGCAGAAGGCCCGGGATGCCGAGGCCATGAAGAACTTCCAATAAGGCAAAAAAACAAGACGCCGCTGGGCGTCTTGTTTTTTTCCGTCATACCAGGCTTGGCAGCCTGGGAACGCGCTTCCCGCTGGGGGTTCCTTTCTGCTGCCAGAAAGGAACCAAAGACCACCAAAGGCGGGGCCTTCCCCCGCCTTGTGGAATCCACCCCGCAGTACTGGGTGTACCTGCGTCCTCCTCTTTGCGGCCCTTGGCCCGGTGGGGTCACATAGATGGCATGATAGTTCTATTGGAAGTGCCTGCTCCTCTGCTGGTGCATCCTTCTACCGCCAGGGCCTTACCCTGGTAAAGCAGCTGTTCCCAGCTGCCGGTAGACTGGCTCTCGGCGGCGGGAACGCCGCTTCTCCATGGTAGGCCCGGATATCAAAACCGCTCAGCCATAGGGCCAGCTGCCCAGGGTGGCCTGGTGTGGTGGCACAAACAGGAGCCACAGCAAGGGTCACGGGCCGAACACCAGCTTGACGCAGTTCCAGCCTGGTGCCCCAAGGGGGGGTTCTTAGGGGGGAACGCCCTAAGCGGGTTTTCGTCCATTTTGCCCGGTCAAAATGGACCCCAGCGGAGCGCGTCCCCTGGCGGGCAGGCCAAAACCGAAGAGAAAGGGAGATGCAAGGCCAGCCTTGCATCTCCCTTTGTCCTATTCTGTCACCCCACAAAGGCGTCCAGCAGCTTCAAGGTGCTCCCCACGCCCTTTTTGTGGCTGCGCTCATAGCCGTGGGAGGCGAACACTCCGGGGCCTATGAGGCCGTGGCGCACGTCGTACCCGGCGGTGAGGGTGGCATCCGCATCCGAGCCGTAGTTGGTGAACACGTCCACGGCGTAGTCCGCGCCGCTCTCCTTGGCTGCGGCAATCAGTGCACTGGTGAGGGCGTAATCATAGGGGGAACGGCCGTCCTTGGCGCAGATGGACACCTTGCGCTCCTCCCCCTCCAGGCCATCGCCTACACAGCCCATGTCCACCGCCACCACGTCGGTGATGCCGGCGGGGACGGAGGTGGAGCCGCCGTGGCCCACCTCCTCGTACCCGGTGAGGTGGAGCCACAGGGGACGGCTGGGGGTCACCTGGCCCTGAGAGACCTGGCGGGCCAGGGCCAGGAGGATGCCTGCAGACAGCTTATCATCCAAAAAGCGGCTCTTGATGTACCCGGAGGGAGTGACGGTGGTGCGGGGGTCAAAGCACACCACATCCCCGTTTGCGATGCCCAGAGCCTCCACCTCTTCCTTGGAGAACACCTCTTCGTCCAGCACCACTTCCATGGTGTCAAAGGTGCGGGGGGTGTCGGCGTAGTTGGGGTTGACGTGGGAGGAGGGATTGCGAAGCTGGAAGGTGCCGGTATACACCTTGCCCCCCCGGGTGATGATGCGCACGTTCTCCCCCTCGCAGTTGTGGGGGCGCAGACCGCCCACATTGATGATGTGGATGCGGCCCTCTCCGGTGATACGGGTGATCATCCCGCCCAGGGTGTCCAGGTGGGCCAGCAGCAGCAGCCCGTTTTCCTGGGGCAGGTTGGGGGTGAGATTCACCAGCACCGCACCTTTGCGGGTGTATTGAGGGTCAAAGCCCAGCTCTTTCAGCTGATTGTATGCATATTCTGCCACCTTTCCGGTGTAACCGGAGGGGCTGTCAATGGCCAGCAGGGCCAGGGCCTGGTCAACGGCATATTGTACCACTTGTTCCACAGTGTATTCCTTCCTTTATCGGTAGATTGGCGTCAAAATCCGCCGAAATCCAGTATAGCACAGGGGTACAGCGGTGCGCAAGTTTACATGTGGGTCTGCTCCAGCAGAGAGCGCAGCAGGGCACAGCGTTTCTCTCCCGCCTGGGTCAGCTGCCCATAGAGCTGGGCCACGTCCTGGGATGGAGCCTTGGGACGGCAGGTGTGGAACTCCTGGGTCAGGGCTTGACAGCGCTGGTAGAGCTGGCGCAGTCCACCCACATAGGTGGTCATGCGGGGCTGGGTCAGCTGGGCCACCGGCCAGTACCGCACCCCGGACTGGAGAAAATAGGCGGTGGACAACTGCTTGGCCTGTTGGTGGAGCTGGGCGGCAATGGCGGTCATCTGTCTGGCCTGATTGCCTGCCCGCCGCACCAGCAGCCGGGCCATCTGCCACTGCTCCAGGCTGCTGAGCACCTGTTGGCGCAGGCAGCAGGGCTGGGGCTTGGGCTGGGGCCGATGGGGAC
>NZ_JACSNZ010000046.1 GCF_016902575.1 Pseudoflavonifractor capillosus
CTACTATTTTCAACTTTTCTTCCGCACTGTACTTACTTCGCCTGGACATGACAACTCCCCCTATCGAAGACTTTTCTAATTCCTTGTCTTCCATAGGGGGAGCATATCAGAATGTTCTATCCGGTGCGCTTTTATAGCTTGGCTTATGGCTCTCCCACAAAGAGCAGGTGATTGGAGGCCCCCAGGTGTTCGGGCTTCTCACAGGTATAAAAGTGGTACCGCAGATATTGGGCGTAGCTGGCATCATCCATGGCGTTGATCTTCTCCTGGAGCAGTTCGCTGACACCATCGGAGGCCACTTCATGGAGTATCTTTACACCACCTTGGTGCAGCAGTTCCCGGCAGGCATCCACGGTGTGGAACACGAAGGGGAAGTCGTCACAGCGGAAGGTCTCCTTGTTGTAGTCTCCCGTTATGAAGTAGTCCGGCACCTCGTGAAACATGGTGAGAATGACCATGTCGTTGGAGATAAAAGCAAAGAACAGCGTTCCATCCGGCTTGCACACCCGCTTCGCCTCCTGGATGCAGCGGAGCTTGTCGGCCTGGCTGTGCAAGTGATACAGGGGGCCAAACAGAAGGACAATGTCAAAGGTGTTGTCTGCATAGCGGCTGAGATCCAGAGCATTGCCCTGTACCAAATCAACGGAGTCTTGTTGGGCTACAAGAACTTTACATGGAAACCACAGAACATTGGTCGAACAAAACACCTACGTGCGCTATACTTGCCGGGTAAGAATTTTTTTGCAAAGAAAAAACACTGGAAGACTGAGGGATGACACATGGCAAGAAAAAAGGCGACAGTCAAGAGAATCGGGAGTTTATGTCTGGCGGGTGCCCTGGGACTGGGATTGATCCCCGTGGCCCAGGCGCAGCCAACAGGTGAGGAGCTGAAAATCTGTGTCATGTCTGACACCCACTACTATCCCCTCAACTACGTCAGCGACTGCCAGGACTACACCACCTACGTCAACGGCGACCCCAAGATGCTGGCGGAGTCCGGCTCCATTTTTGATGCGGCAGTGGATATCATTGAGCAAGACCAGCCGGACATTGTACTCATCTCCGGTGACTTGACCAAGGACGGCGAAAAGCAGGGCCATCTGGATGTCGCAGCCAAGCTCCAGGCCTTGGAGAATGAGGCAGGCATTGACGTGTTTGTCATCAACGGCAACCACGACGTGTACAACTACACCGATGCCTGCACCTTTGAAAACGGGAAAAAGGAGAGTGCCGAGACCGTTACCCCCGATGAATTTAAGAAACTTTACGCCAAATTCGGTTATAACGGGGATTTCAACGCCCAATACTACACCCCGCCCCAGGGCAAGCAGGCGGGTGGCCTGTCCTACACTGTGACTTACGGGGACTATGTCATTTTGGCTATGGACTCGGGGATGTACAGCCCCGATGCCACCGGTATGGAGACCAATGAGCACATCACCGCTGGACGGCTGGACGAGGATCTCATGGTGTGGGCTGTGGATCAAATTGAGGCTGCGGAGGCACAGGGAAAGACGGTCATTGGACTGATGCACCATGGCCTGCTCCCCCACTTTGAAAACGAGGACAAGATCGTCCATGAGTACGTGGTGGAAAACTGGCAGGAATCTGCCACCACGCTGGCGGATGCGGGCCTGCGCTACATTTTCACCGGCCATATGCACGCCAACGACGTGGCGGAGTTCACCACCGTTTCTGGTAACACCATTTACGATTTGGAGACCGGCTCTCTGGCCTCCTGGGGCTCCCCAGTGCGAACGGTGACCTTGGAAAAAGGGGAACCCTTAAACGACGGCACAAAGCGCACCCACGAGACCTTTACCGTCACCAGCCAGAGCGTGAAAACCATTGTGTACCAGGGGGAGAACATAGAAGATTTTGCTGCCTACACCAAGGACAAGCTCTATCCGGAAAAACTGTTCAACAACATGGCCAATGGTATGCTAACCCCCATGCTCAAAGAAATTGGACAGGTGGGCATCCGGGCCTATGTGGCCCAGCTGGCCCCGGAGCTGGACTTGAACGGCATGATCCTGGACATGGCCCGAGAATATCTGGTGGGAGGCATGGAGATCGAGCTGGGCAGCGGCATTGGCCGTGTCCACGTCTCCTACCGCAACGGCGGCATCCAACTGGATGCCAGCGGCACGGCGGGATGGGCGCTCGGCCCCATGACTATCACCGATGAGCAGATCATCCGCATGGTGGACGACCTGCTGGGCAAAGTGGAGCAGCAGTACATTCAAAACCCCGACTATCTTCTGGGAAAAGTGGATGAACTGGTAACTAAAATTTCCACTACCGGGGTGGCCCCCCTGGACACGCCCGAGGAAAAGAGCCTGTACGACCTGGTGGTGCTCCTCCTCACCGGCCACTACCAGGGAGCAGAGGATCCGCCCCAGTGGGTGGAGAGCGCCCGGGAATACATCCGCAGCGGGGTGGTGGTAAAGGACCTGGTGGACCTGCTGGTGGGTGATGTGTCCCAACTGGCAGAGGAGATAACCTCCAACCTGTCTGTGGACACCGGCATCGCCTTCAGCGGCCTGTGGAAAACCGCCATTGACAGCCAAACCGACAACGGCAACGTCAAAGCCACCCTGGATTTGGTGGGGCTGGACATCAACGAGACCATCAACGACCTGGTCAGCGAGTACATGAGCGAGAGCTTTCTCACCGGCATGGGCAGCCTGGTGGATGACATTTTGGCCGCCTTTCTCTACGACGACACCCTGGACGACGTGGAAGGGGACCCCTCCCGCAGCCGGACCATTACCTTCGACGGCACCAGGCGCCCCCAGGCCCCCTCGGTGGAAAACGGACTGCTGCCCGACCAGATCACCATGACCCTGGGGCAAGACCCCCAGACCTCCCGGGCATTTAGTTGGTACACGGGCAAGACGGTCACCAGCGGCGTGGTACAGGTCAGCGACAGCCCGGACTTCTCCCACGTGGTGGCGGAGGCCACAGCCACCACCCAGACCGTCACCACCCCCAAGACTCTGCTCAACCTGGGGCTCCTCACCAACTACACCACTCAGGAGAGAAACCGGCACACCGCCCTGGTCACCGGTCTGGAGCCGGGCAAGACCTACTACTACCGCCTGGGCTGCCAGGAGGAGGGCTACTGGAGCGATCCGGTGTCCTTTGAACTGGACGAGGCCGGAGACGACACCTTCTCCTTCCTCTATGTCAACGACTCCCAGGGCATGGTGCTCTCGGACTACCAGACCTACCTGAACACCCTGGCCCAGGCAGACGCCACCTTCCCCGACGCCTCCTTTCTGCTCCACAGCGGCGACTTTGTGGATGACGGCAGCAACGAGGACTACTGGAACTGGGTGCTGGACAGCAACGTCTCCGCCTCCCTGGCCACCGCCCCCGCCGCAGGCAACCACGAGGACCGCTCCTCGGTGGAGGGGGTGACGGTGGACAACGCCCTGATGAGCCACTTCAACCTCCAAAACCTGCCCCAGCAGGACACCTCCACCGGGGTCTACTACTCCTTTGTATACGAAAACGCCACCTTTATCGTGCTCAACACCAATGACCTGACCCAGGAGGAGACCCTCTCCCCCCAGCAGTACAACTGGGCCTATGAGACGGCACAGAATGCCGATACCCAGTGGAAGATCATCCTCATGCACAAGTCCCCCTACTCCAACGGCCCCCACGGGGAGGACAGCGACGTCATCGCCATCCGGGAGCAGCTGGATCAGCTGTGCGCCACCTGTGACATTGACCTGGTGCTCTCCGGCCACGACCACGTGTACAACCGCACTCCCTACCTGGCCTATGGAACGGAACAGAGCGTGCAGACCCAGACAGTGAGCCACGGTGGACACAACTACCAGATGGCCATGCAGCCCAGCGGCACCCTCTTCCTCATTGCCGGTACCGCCGGTGTGAAAAACTACCGGCAGGAGAGCATTGACACGGTGCCCAGCGCCGTGGAGGCCGGGCTGGACCAGGACTCCCCGGTGTACACCGGCATTGAGGTGGTGGGCGACCGACTGTATTACCGGGCCTACCGGGTCACCGACCAGGGAACGTCGGAACTCATTGACAGCTTCGCCATTGACAAAGAGAGCGAGGTGGAGACCCCCGCCTGGCAGAAGGTGGTGGATCAAATCGGTGCTCTGCCCCAGCCCGCCGACATCACCACCGCCCATGAGGGGGCCATCACCCAGGCCCGCAACGCCTATGACGCCCTGTCCGCCCAGGACCAGGCCCTGGTGAGCAACTACGCCTCGTTGGAGCAGGCCGAGCAGATGCTCCGTGCCCTCCAGAGCATTGCCGGCGGGCAAAGCCGCACCGTCAACAGCAAAAGTCAGTTCGTTGAGGCCCTCAACGACAGCTCCGTCACCGAGATCGTGGCCAGCGGCACCATTGAATTTGAAAATTTCTGGGGAAATGAGCGGGAATACACCATCAACCGGAATCTGCGCATCACCGGCTCCGCCACCCTGAAATTTGTGGAGTTTCACATCACCAACGGCGCCACCCTCATTTTGGACGGCAGCATCTACATCGACGACACCCGAACCCAGGGCTCCACCTACGGCTCCCTCAACCCCATTGAGATCTACGGCAACTCCACCCTGGTGACCAAGGGCTCGGTGCAGCTGCGCACCGAATACGGAAGGAGCGGCTCCTCCGACGGCTTTGGCGTCAAATTTGAAGAGGGCGGCACCGTGTACTGGAACAGCACCGGCAGCTGCTGGGGTGCGGAAGGGGCCATGTTCTCCTCCCCCTCCAACTCCAAAATCGTGGTCAACGCCGGCACCCTGGACCGCAAAAACGACAATCACCCCGCCATTGACACCAACGGCTCGGTGGAGGTCAACGGCGGCGAGATCTCCGATGTGTTTGTGGCCGGCACCTTCACCCTCAACGGCGGCACCATCGGCACTGAGGTGGAGGGCACCCAGCGCTACCCCGTCACCGCCAAAAGCACCTCCTACCTCACCGGAGGCACCATTCTCAACCGGGGTGGCCGTACCATCGACCTGCGAAACACTGGCAAGATGTACATTCTCACCGACACCTGGGGCAAGGTGGTCATTGGGGACTACAAGCCCTATGTGGGCCAGGTGGAGACGGACAATTATCGGGACATCACCATCTCCTACCGCCAGAGCAACGGCAGCAGCGGCAGCGACGGCATCTATGAGACAGACACCGCCGCCAACACCCCCCAGGGCATGGCTGGAGTGGGCGGCACCCGGCTGAACACCCAGCTCAGCAACGACGGGTCGGCCCAGGCCGCCATGTCCGCCGCCCTGGACAGCGGCACCCACACCGTGTACGGCAAGTACTATCTGGTGGGAGATGGGAAATCCGCTCCCACTGGAATGACAGGCACCGGCGGGTCGGCGGAGGCCATTGTGTACGGCCCCACCCGCACCGTGGAAAACTACCCGGTCACCCGGGTGGAGATCGTGGGGGATGAGACTCGGGTGGTGGCCTATCAGGAGGGGGGCAGCCTGCTCCTCCAGGGCATGGTCATCCCCGCCAACGCCTTTGACAACGCCCTGGTGTGGGAGTCCGGCAACGGGGACGTGGCCACCATCGGCCAGAGCGGCATGGTATCCCTGACCGGGGTGGGCAAGACCGTCATCACTCTGCGCGCTCAGGCCTATCCTGACCTCACCGACCAGATGACCCTCTACGCCGTCACTCCCACCCTGACCGGGCCCGATACCCTGGAGCTGGACGGCACAGGCCGGTACTCCGCCTCTCTGGGGTGGACCCCCGGCGCAGACGATCCGCTGACCATCCACTGGTCGGTGAGCGACGGCACCGTGGCCGCCATCGACCAGAGCGGAGCCCTGACCCCCCTGGGCATCGGCACCACCAAAGTGACAGCTGAGGTGTACCTGGACGACAAGCCCACCGGCATCCAGGTCACCCAGGATGTGTCCATCGGCCTGGAAGTGACCCAGGACACCCTGGACAACCTGGTGAACATCACCCTCACCGACGCCAACACCATGGAAGGCGACCCAGATAAGACCTTCCAGGACCTGCTCCCCGGCAGCTACACCGTGGGTCAGCCCCAGCTGGTGGGGGGCGACTACCACATCCCGGTGACCCTGGAGCGCACCCCCTATCTGGAGGTCTATAACGGGGAACACGGCACCCACTACTTCATGGTGGAGAATCAGGACACCATTACCGTCACCCTGGTGTGCAACGTGGACACCGGCGCATTCTCCCTGCTGGATCCGGCCCAGGCTGCTCTGGACTGGGAAGTGGTGTGTCTCACCCTGCGCCCCATGCGCACCGAGATCTACCCCGGCGGCGATCAGCTGCCCACTCCTTACATCGAGACGGGGATGTTCTATGTCTACCACCTGGATAAGCTCCAAGAGCTGTACCAGGGCGGCATCCTGGACTTTGCCTACTTCAACGCAGACGGTCAGCCTGTCACCCAGGGGCAGAATCCCCCGGGGGAGTACACCGTGAAGCTGACGGTGGACGGGGAGCCGGTGGAGACGCTGACCATCACCTACCAGGAGCAGCAGCTTACCTATAACGTGCGCCCCGGCACCCTGGTGCTGCGGTACATCAACGACCAGGCCAGTGAGCACCATGAGGTGTTTACACCCGACCAGGCCCAGGCAAGCACCGACCGGGAACAGCCCTTCGCCGCTGCCCAGGACACCACCCAGTTCTACATCAACGGCCACCAGGAGCGGGAGACCGACTTTGAGGATGTCTCTTTGATGTTCGACGACATTCTTTCCAGCTATGGGGACAACAACCCCCAGCAGGATCTGGTGGAGAAGGCCAAAGAGCAACTGAACTTGACCTTGGATCCGGATCACACCCAGTTCAAGTACATGGATCTGGTGGACTCCACCAGCGACAACGCCTGGGTCAGCGCCTCCCAGCGCATCACGGTATTCTGGCCCTATCCGGAGGGCACCGACCAAAACACCCCCTTCACCCTGCTGCGCTATGACGGGGTCAACCGCCAGTACGGCCTGGGCGGAGACGAGAGCTACCAAGACCAGATGCAGGCAGTCACCGTGACCCAGCTCACCCAGGAGGAGAAGTCCGCCACGGTGCAGCAGCTGGAACATGGTCTGCTGCTCACCATCCAGGAGTTTACCCCGGCGGCCTACGCCCTGTCCTGGCAGCCCACCGTGTCGGTGGATGTGACCTGGGGCAGCCTGTCCTACACCTATAACCCCGGCACCTGGAACCCCGACACCCACCAGTATGACGGCAGAGGGTGGACGGCAGACCAGGAGGGCGGCGACCGGATCACCTTGGTCAACCAGGGCGCCGCAGATGTTGCCGTCACCGCCGGGTACACCGCCGAAGAGAACTACACCTCCGGCGGCACCTTCCAGGTGGACGGAGTGTCCGTGAATGGATCCCAGTCTCTCCCCGCCGCCACGGACGGCACCCCCAGCTCCCTCATCTTCACCTTCCTGCCCACGGGAGATCCGGTGGCCCAGCAGTTCGAAGGCCAGAAAATTGGCACCATTACCATGACGATTGGAGATGTATCCTAATGCCTCAACAGCAAACCGAGAAGAAGCCGCTCAAACTCAAATGGCTGATTCCCCTGATGCTTCTCATTACCGTTGCTGCGGTGGCCATCACCGTGAGCATCCTGCTCAAGCCGCCCACGGTACAGGCCCCAGACTTCGCCCCTCAGTCGGTGGATGACAACGCACACAAAATGGAGGACGAGAACACGGACAAGCTGGAGACCCAGGAGGGGGGCGGCGCCATCAGCCTGACCTACTCCACCCAGGTGGAGGTGGATCTGGGGGACGGACAGGCCCACATCCTCTTCCAAAACCCCGCCCGCTCCACCCAGGACGTGGTGCTCCAGCTGGTGGTGGGGGAGGATGACCAGGAGACCCTGGTGGCCCAGTCCCAGCTCATTCCCGCTGGCTACGCCCTGGACAGCATGGAGCTGGAGGAGCCTGTGCTCCTCACCCAGGGCGGCTATGAGGGGGAGTTCCGGGTGCTCAGCTATGACCCCGACAGCGGGGAGAAAGCGGTGGTCAACACCGTCATTCCCGTGGATATTACCGTCCAAACCTAAGGTTGTTGTGGGGCTTTGCCCCATTGCAATAGATTTTTGAGAGAATGCGTTTAAAACTAGGAGGAAATCATCATGAAAAAATCCGCAATTGCCCTTATGGGTCTGGCCTGCACCCTGGCTGTCTCCAGCGCTGCGTTTGCCGCTACCATCACCGATGTCAACAGCGGCAACAGCGATTTCCACGAGGTAAAGGGCCAGTACCACACCGACGGGGCCGCCAGCACGGTGTACAGTGTGGACGTGGCCTGGGACTCCATGAAGTTTACCTATACGGTGGCCAGTGAGGGTACCTGGAATCCCACCACGCACCGGTATGATAGCGCTTCTGAGGGCCAGTGGAGCGGTGACGGCGATGTGAAGGTGACCAACCACTCCAATGCCAAGGTCAAAGTGGCTGTGACCTACGCCGCCGAGAGCAGCTACTCCGATATCACCGGCAGATTCAGCAACGGCTCCTTCCGGCTGGCCACCGCTGAAGGCACCCAGGTGGACAGCGCTCCCAACCAGACCGCCACCCTCACCCTGTCCGGCGAGCTGGACAAGAGCGTTGGCACCAGCACCAAGCTGGGCACCGCCACCGTCACCATCACCGCCGCCCAGTAACGTACCAACTCAAATACCAAGAGGCAGGGCCGCAGGCCCTGCCTCTTTCCAAAGGACACCACCCAGGGGTGCTGCCTTTTGGAAAGAGACAGGCAAGGAGGATTTCCATGGAAGGCAGAGAAAAAATCGTGGTTTCCCTGGTGGGTGCTGTGTGCGCCCTCAGCCTTTTGGTGATGGGGGTGGTGTTGTACCGCCACAACCAGACACCCCCGTTTCAGCCCCCTGCCTTTGACCCCGCCGCCCAAGTGGGCACGCCCACCGTAGCCCAGGAATATCAGTGGACGCCCGTGGAGGTCACCGACGGCTACACCATCTCTCTGTGTGCCCAGCCCAGGGTGGAGGGGGATGAGGCGGTGGTGTACCTCACCTCCCCCCAGGACAACCAGGTGTGGGTGAAGCTCCGGCTGCTGACCCAGGGGGGAAAGCTGCTGGGGGAGAGCGGGGTGGTGCGCAACGGGGCGTATGTGGAGCGGGTCGCTCTGACCCAGCCTGTCACCCAGGACACCCCCGTGGTGATGCAGGTGGTGGGGTATACCCCGGAGACCTGGCACAGCGCAGGCAATGTACAGCTGAACACCCAGCTCACTGTGACACCGTAGTCAGAAAGAACGTGCCTGACGTATGATTCGTGGTCATACTGCCCTGCCTAGAGGGGAAAATCGCATATATTATGAACAAACATCGTGAACTTTGTAAACATTAGCACTCTCGTGTTGACAGCGCTAATTTACGGTGCTATAACATAATTGTTCCAAGAAGAGGAGCAGATGAGCTCCTCCCGCAGGGCACAAAATGAATGACACGAATGGAGGAATGACTTATGTTGCCCAGCATTTTTGGTGAGAATTTGTTCGATGATTTCTTTGGGGATGACTTTGGGATGTTCCCCGTGTGGAATACCCGCAATCCTCTGTATGGCAAGCACGCCAAGAACCTGATGAAGACAGATGTGCGGGAGACCGAGGACAGCTATGAGCTGGATGTGGATTTGCCCGGCTTCAAGAAGGACGAGATTCAGGTGGAACTGAAGGATGGTTACCTGACCATTGGGGCCACCAAGGGTCTGGATAAGGACGAGCAGGACAAAAAGGGCAAGTACATCCGCCAAGAGCGGTATGTTGGCTCTTGCAGCCGGAGTTTCTATGTGGGCGATGTGGAGCCTCAGGATATCTCCGCCAAGTATGAGGACGGCATTTTGAAGCTGTCCATGCCCAAGCAGGTCAAGAGAGAGCTTCCCCAGCGCACCACCATCGCCATTGACTGACCCATGATGCCGGGAGAGGCGCTTCCGCCAGAGCGGAGGCGCCTCTTCTTTTTTTGCCATTGTCAGGGAAACATTTGCATACTATAATGGGATAAAACGGAGAAGGGGGGCGGGTCTATGGGCAGACGAAAAGGACAGGACAAGGGCTGGTTTCAGCTGGATAACGCCGCCATGATGTACTCCGCCATTCAAAGCGGCAACTACTCGGCGGTGTATCGCTTTTCCGCCGTCATGGCCCGTCAGGTGGAGCCTCAGGCCTTGCAGCGGGCCATTGACCGCACCTTGCCCCGGTTCCCCGGTTTCCATGTGAAGATCCGCCGGGGGGTGTTCTGGTACTACTTTGAGCCGGACGACAGCCCCGGCCCTTTTTTGCAAAAGGACATTCAAAACCCCTGTCAGCCCGTGTACTTTCAGAATAAGGACCAGCTGATCCGCTTTTTCTACTACCGTCACCGCATCTCCATGGAGGTATTCCACGCCCTGGCCGACGGCGGCGGGGCGCTGGTGCTGTTCAAGACCTTGCTGGCGGTATATCTGCGGGAGCTGGGGGAGGACATCCCCAACACGGACGGAATTTTGGATGTGACAGAGCAGCCCGACCCCCAGGAGTGGGAGGATGCCTACACCAGGTACACCCGAAAGCGGGTGCGGCTGGGCCGCTCTGAGCCTAAGGCTTACCCCTGTACCGGCACCCCCGAGCCTTTTTACACCCTCAATGTCACCATGGGGTTTGTCTCGGTGCAGGCCCTGCGGGAGGTGGCAAAGAGCCATGGGGCGTCCATCACCGAGTATCTGGCGGCGGTGCTCATCCAGTCCATTCTGGCCCGGCAGCGGCGGGAGGGACGGCGGCGGGAGCTTCCGGTGGCCCTGGCCATTCCCATCAATCTGCGCCCCTATTTTCCCACCCGCACCCTGCGCAACTTCGTTCTCACGGTGCGTCCCTCCATCGACCCGGAGCTGGGGGACTACACCCTGGATGAGATCATTTCCCAGGTACACCACCACATGCGGCTGCACATCACCCGCCAGGAGATGCAGGGGGTCATCACCCGCAATGTGTTCTTACAGAAATTTCTCCCTCTCCAGCTCATCCCGGTGCCGGTGAAAAACTTTGTGGTGGATCTGGGCTACCGCATAGCGGGCAACCGCCCCTATTCCACCACTTTTACCAATCCCGGAGCCTTCCGGGTGCCCAAGGAGATGGAGCCTCACATCCAGCACATGGAGGTGGTGCTGGGCCAGTCCTACACCCCCCGGGTGAACTGCGCCTCCATCAGCTACGGGGACGTAATGGAAATCACCTTCGCCGGGACGGTGAAGGAGACGGACGTGGAGCGGGACTTTTTCCGCACTCTGGTGCGGGACGGGCTCCATGTAAAAGTGACATCCAATCGAAGGGAGTGAAGTGCCATGTCATACTGTGTCAACTGCGGGGTGGAGCTGGACAGGGATGCAAAGGCGTGTCCGCTGTGCCACACGCCGGTGGTCAACCCGGTATGTCCGGTGGACACCACCATCCCTCCCAACTTCCCCATGGAGCGGCGGGAGGTGGAGCCGGTGAACCGGCGGGAGGCGGCAGTGCTGCTCACCGCCCTGTATGGGGTGGTGGGGGTGTGCTGTGTGCTGCTCAACCTGCTGTTCTGGTGGCGGGGTATGCCCTGGTCGTTGATCGTGGCTGGGGCCTGCGCCATGCTGTGGGTGTGGACGGTGGCGCCGCTGCTGCTGCGCTCCCTGCACTCCCTGTTCCTGCTGGGGCTGGATCTATTGGCTGTGGCGGGGTTTTTGTGGCTCATCGCACTGGCCACCCACGGCCTGGACTGGCTGGGGCGGCTGGCCCTGCCCATCTGGTGGGGGTGCTCGGTGGTGCTGCTGTTTTTGTGGTATATTCTACCCCGGCGCTCCATTCTCAGCCGGTGTATGCTGGTGCTGGGCAGCTGCGTGGCGCTGATGCTGTGGCTGGAGGGGTGCATTGACCTGTTTTTGGGCGGCTACCAGCCCATGTGGTCCCTGGTGGTAGCGGTGGTGGGGGTGACCTTGATGGTGCCCCTGTTCATCATCCGCTACCGACCAGATCTGCGCCGGGAGGTGCGCAGAAGGTTCCACTTCTAAAAAGTCGTAAAAATATCAGTGCTTTCCTAATGGCGCCAACGCTGACAGAAAAAAACTCCCCCATCTGGGGGAGTTTTTTAATCGAATTTTTGCAAAAAGGCTGCCATATGCTCCATGGCCTCCCCGGCGCTTTTCACGGGGAACATCTGGAATACGTGCCACATATCCGGCCAGATGCGGAGCACGCAGGGTACCTCGGCCTGGCGCAGCTTGTCCGCCAGGCGGGTGGCGTCGTCCCGCAGGATCTCCCGCTCTCCCACGTGGATGAGGGTGGGGGGGAAGCCGTGAAGGTCGGCAAAGAGGGGGGAGAGATGGGGGTCATCCCACTTGCCCTGGGGGGCGTAGGCACCCCGCACGGCGTGGATATAGTCCATGGTGAGCATGGGGTCTAAGTCCCGGGCGGAGGAGTAGGAATCTCCCGAGGCGGTGAGATCTGTCCAGGGGGAGAAGAGCACCAGCCGTCCGGGGAGAAACCGCCCCGTCTCCTTCAGCTTCAGGCACAGCTCCAGAGCCAGATTGCCCCCGGCGGAGTCCCCCGCCACAATGACCTCCCGGGCGCCGTACCCCAGGTGCATCAGGTAGTCCCAGGCGGTGAGGGCATCTTCCAGTGCCGCCGGGTAGGGGTGCTCTGGGGCCAGCCGGTATTGGAAGGCCAGGGTCTCACATCCGGTGGCGGCGGACATCTTGGCTGCCAGCACCCGGGCGTAGCCCAGGTTGCCGCTGGTGTAGCCGCCGCCGTGGCAATAGAGAATGACCCGCCGCCGCTGGTGGCCCCGCTCCGGGCGCACCCAGGCCATGGGCAGCTGCTGGTGGGTGAATGGCTCCCAGCTGAAGCCGATGGGGGGCGAGATGAGCCGCCCCAGCACCTCCTGGCCCCGGCGCTGCCGGTTTAAGTCGGCAGGGTCCATGGAGTCCGGGGAGGTGGCGGAGTGGATGGTTTTCAAAGCGGCCATCATCCCATCAGTCAGGCGTTTGTTCAGCCGCTCGGCACGCTCCCGGGGGAGCAGAGAGTGATATTTCATGGAAACCTCCTGAAATCAGCGGATGGAGCGGGCGGCGATGAAGTCGGCCACGCCGTCCAAAATCAGACCCAGGCCGAAGAATTGAATCACCATTTGGGCGGCCTGGAAGGGGTTGATGAGCAGCACCAGACCCAGAATGAGGGGCAGCAGGGTGGAGGCCACGCCGTAGATCATGCCAGAGGCGTGGGTTTGGATGGCATCCAGCATCAAAGGCAGCTTGCCCACGCCGTCCAGCAGCAGCAAGGCTCCCAGCACAAAGGGGAGGAAAGAGAGGATCACATGGGGTCGCAACAGGGCAAACAGGGCGAAGAACAGGGGGAGGACGGAGAGAAACAGATCTCCGCCAAAGGACTGGCCTGCTTTTCGGCCCTGGAGGTAGCGGATAAAGTGGGGCACAGCGTACACCAGGCAGCCGATGGCCAGCGCCCACACAAAGGCGGTGCCTACGGCAGCGGGGAAGAGCAGCAGGGGCAGACCCAGGACGATGTACACCACCGCCATGCCCACCGAGGCGTTGCGGGACCAGAAGTAGTTGAACATAATATGACCTCCTCGATGGCCCGCCAACGGGCGGGCCGCAGATCTAAGTTCATTGTACCACATCCACCTGACAAGGGCCAGGGAAGAATGATGCAATTCTTTGCCTGGCGTTTCCTTCTCCGATTTCTCGGGCGGAAACCAGCGCCCCTGGCAGGGACGCTCCGCTGGGCCCAATTTCTCAGCGATGAGAAATTGGGGAAAGAATCGCCAAAGGCGGGGCCTTCCCCCGCCTTGTGGAATCCACCCCGCGGTACTGGATGCCCCTGCGTTCTCCTTATTTCGGCCCTTGGCCTGGTGGGGTCACATGGATGGCGTGGAAATTCTACAGAAAGTACCTACTTCTCTGGCAGACAATGCTTCTATCCCCAGGGCCTTACCCTGGTGAGCCGCTGTTCCCAGCGACCGGAAGCTAGGCTCCCGGCGGCGGGAACGCCGCTTCTCCAGGATAGGCCCGGACGTGGAAATTTCCTGTCTATAGGGCCAGCTGCCCAAGGTTGCCTGGTGTGGTGGCAGTGACAGGAGCCACAGCAAGGGTGACGGGCCGAACCTAGTCTTGACGCAGGGCCAGCCTCGTACCCCAGGGGGGTACTTAGGGGGGAACGCCCTAAGCGGGTTTTGGTTTCTTTTGCCCGTTCAAAAGAAACCCCCAGCGGGGAGCGCGTTCCCCAGGCTTCCAAGCCTGACAATGGCGTTAAGAGAAGAAGCATGTTTTTCATAACGCCGAAAAAACAACAGGGCCGCTGCGTGTCGCAGCGGCCCCAGAAGATCACTCAGCACACATATCCAAGATGATGTGGGCAAAGAGCTTGGCCGAGAGCATCAGGTCAGCGATCTTCACCCGCTCGTCGGCACCGTGGAGGTGGGTATCAAACCCAGGCATGGTGCAGCCGAAGGCCACGCCGCCGGGGATCTCGTGGACGTAGGTGCCGCCGCCGGTGGACAGACACTCCCCCTTGAGGCCGGTGTACTCCTCGTACCGCTTCAGCAGGGTCTGGACAAAGGGAGAGTCGGCGGGGGTGTGGTGAGGCTCCTCCTGCTCCCCCTCAAAGGTGAAGCCCCGGGCTTCAAAGGCGGCCCGGGCCACGTCCTCGCAGTTTTCACGGGTGGCACACAGGGGCACCCGGGCGTCAAAACGGCCAGTGAGTCCGGTCTCGGTGATCTCCAGCAGGGTGAAGGCCAGGGTCAGATCGCCGGCAATGGGCTCAGACTGGGCGATGCCCAGGGCACGGCCATGATAATCCCCGTGGGGAAGCAGGGTGTTGAGGTGATCCAGGGCCTGCTTGCAGGGGCCGTCAGCCAGGGGCAGGGCACACAGCAGGGCAATGAGTCCGGTGACGGCGTTGTTGCCACCCTCGGGCCAGGCGGCGTGGCTGCCCTCGCCTTTGGCGTGGATGACCGTGCAGTTGTCCTCGCTGGTAAAGGTGAAGGTGATGCCGGTGCGGGCGGTGACGTTCCGGGCAAAGGGATGTACCTCGTGGAGGGTCAGACCCTCCACCGCCGCCTCGGCGTCACCGGGCAGCACGTTGATGCGGAAGCCGCCGTGGAGCCACTTCACCCGGGGCAGAGCCTCCTGGACGGGCCAGGAGCAGGTGAAGGTGGGCTTCAAGCCGCCCTTCTCGGTGTTGATGACGGGGTAACCGGAGTCGGGGGAGAAGGTGGCGGGGGCAAAGGGATTGCGGGCAAAGTACCAGGCGATATCTCCGGAGCCGCTCTCCTCGTTGGTGCCCATAATGAGGCGGCAGTTGGCCTTGAGGGGCACGCCCAGATCCTTCACCGCCTTCATGGCCAGCAGGGAGGCCACCACGGGGCCCTTGTCGTCGTCGGTACCACGGCCGTAGATGAGGCCGTCCACCACTTTCGGCTCGTAGGGCTGGGTGACGGTCCAGCCCTCGCCGGGAGCCACCACGTCCAGGTGGCCCAGAATGTGCAGGGCATCTTCCTTGTCGCACAGGTCGGCGGTGCCCACATAGCCCTGGTGGTTTTGGGTGATGAGACCCCACTCCTGGGCCAGCTTCAGGCCCTCCTCCAAAGCGGCGGCGGGGCCGGGGCCGAAGGG
>NZ_JACSNZ010000047.1 GCF_016902575.1 Pseudoflavonifractor capillosus
GGAAATGAGGGATATGTAGCTTGCGACGACGAGAAGCAGGAGAAAGGAGAGGGGTCGCAAGCGCCCCCTCTCCGGCCACAAATGCCCGCAGTGCGGGCATTTTTACAGGGGTCAAACAGGGCATTGTAAACAGCAAAATACTCCCCCAAGGCTGGCGTGATTCCCCGTATCCTTAGGGCCGCAACAAATTTACAGGGGTTGTGACTGCTCGCGTGGCTCAGAATTTGCGTCGCCTAAACAAAGAAAGCACTTCCCAAAATAGCACAGTGTTAACAATGAAAACCCCTGACGTGGGAATTGATAACTTTCTTTTAACTCTGCTCGTGTCTCCTGGATATTCTCTCCCCTCTGTGCTATGTTGTGTCACTGAATAGGAGGTGACCCCAAATGGCAAAGAAACGAGCCAACGGCGAAGGAAATATTCGAAAGCGAAAGGATGGCCGGTGGGAAGGCCGGTACACCGCCGGGTACGATGCCAAGACTGGCAAGCGGATCATCAAGAATGTACTGGGCAAGACCCAGGCCCAAGTAAAAGAGAAACTCCAGGCGGCTATAGCAGAGTGTCAGGGGCTGGATGTAAGCCGCAGTGAGGAATACACCGTGACAACCTGGCTGCGCACCTGGTACGAGCTGTATGCCAAGCCCAATGTGCGCGCCGCCACCGCCAATCGGTATGAACTGATGATTGAACGCTACACCATCCCCAGAATTGGAAGCATCAAACTGAAGAAGCTGACCACCCGCCACCTGCAAAAGCTCTATAAGGAGCTGCTGGACAGCGGCAGAATCCATGTAGGGAGCAACCAGCCCCAGGGATTGAGCACTACCACCGTCCACAGCGTCCACCTCATGCTCCATGCAGCCCTGGAACGGGCGGTAAAGGAGCGGCTGATTCCCAGAAACCCAACGGAGGACTGCGTGCCTCCCAAGCCCAGGAAGGTGGAGATGCAGATTCTCCCGGCCCAGGACATGCACGCCTACTTGGAGGCAGCCAAAGCCCGGGACCTGCTCCCCATGTTCTATCTGGAATTGGTCAGCGGCCTGCGGAAGGGTGAACTGGTAGCCCTGCGGTGGGACGACCTGGACATCCAGAGCAACACCATCTCGGTGAGCAAGCAGTATGTCCGAAATCCAGACGGCTCTCTGGAATTAACTCGCCCCAAAACGGAAAACTCCGTCCGCCTGGTGTCCATCCCACAGGCGGCGGTGGATTTGCTGATCCAGGAGCACGAGAAACACCCCCACAGCCCCTATCTGTTTCCCTCCCCCATCACCGGAGACATGTACCACCCGGATTCGGTGGTAAACCTCCACAAGAAAATTCTAAAGGATGCCGGGCTCCCCCACATCCGCTTCCATGACCTCCGACATACCTTCGCCACCACCGCCCTGCAAAACGGCGTGGATGTAAAAACTGTGTCCTCCATGCTGGGCCACTACGACGCCGGATTCACCCTCCGCACCTACACCCACGCCACCAGGCAAAAGCAGGACGAGGCAGCAGCCACCATGGGCAGCTTTATGGCACAAGTGATGTAAGATAGCGAGAAAAAGCGCACCGGGCAGAACATCCTCTCCGGTGCGCTTTTATCCTTTCAGAGCCTTTCCCCGTGTGGGTCAGCGTGTGGGTCAAGGGATTAGCCACTACGCTGAACCACACCCAAAAACAATTTATAACAATGACCTTAATTACCTAAGTTTGGAGAATAGACTTACTCATGGCGTCGGAAATGTTGTTTCTCTTTCACTCAGCAACTTAGTTGAGTCTCTGGCGTTCCTCCACCAAAGCGCCCTACCAATAGACTTAATAGGAGCGTAGTAGATAGTGTGCCATACGCTAGTAAGTAGCTACATCCCGCTCTCAGATTATCTTTCTCTGGAAAGTCCTAGGCAAATTGCAACAGCGCAAACAGACTTTTCTCAATACACCTGCTATTTGAGGTCTGTCTTTGGGCTGTTAAACAGCATTGCCGCCTCTGTAAAACCATGCCTTTTCCCCATGCCATATATCTGCTTCAACCGTGTCGCAAGAGTTTCCGCTGAACAATCTACATTGGCGCATAAGGCATCTTTTTCCCCGATTAAATATGCCAATATAACCATACGCTCCAGGCCAATCACCGAATAGTCCTTCAGGAATACTCTTAGCCTTAATTGCGCATCTCTTACCTCACCTGGTGTCAACATGGAAATCAGCTCTTGGATTTCCAATGTGCCGAATACATATCCGTTTTCCATATCGCACTCCCGATACAATTTTAGTTGCTTGTAAACATTTCTCTAGTTCACATTCTGTGCCAGATGGATCCCCCAGCCCGGGCGGCATCGAACTCTATGCCCCACGCTCTTACCGTGAGATACTCCACCATATTATTTCTTTCCCTCTTTCAGGGCTTTAGCATCCGCCCGGCCCTTGGCCATACGCTGCTCGGGAGTAAGACCCCCACCAGCAGGCTCTCCGCTGGCACTTGCTGCGCCGACATCCTGTGCACCGGAGTCCTCGGTGTCACTCATCATGGAGGCCAGGTAGCTCTTGCCGGTCTTGGCCGCCTTCTGTGCGGCGCGGTACGCCATCTCCTGCGCGGTGCAGGCGTCGGGACCATACTTGGCCGCCTGGATGGTTTCGGCGTCGAACTGGGATTCCAGGGCATCGATGTCCTGGAGGCGCTTTCTCTCCCTCTGAACTGCATCATCCTCCGCAATTCGGGTGGCTGCCTGTCGGACCGTTGCTGGGATAGCCGCAGAATATACCTGCCCCATGGCAGAAATGGTCGCCTTCGTCTCTTGGTTAACCGTTGGAATATTGTCCGGTGCAAACATACCCGAGGCAAGGTGGAGCGCGCGCCCGTGGACAAACAGGCAGCGCCCGTCTGCGCTAGCCGAGATCCCCAGAGGCTCTGCATCCTCCAGAAGCTCGTCGGCAAAGCCCTTCTCCATCGCCTCACCGCCCGTCATGTAGGTGGTGTCGGACATCATGTGAGAGAGGACTGTGTCGCTCATGCCGGTCTTGCGCTTGTAGATGGAGATCTGGGCCTTGTCCCAGGTGTCATTCCTGGCGGCCAGCTCCCGCATTTCATCGGCGTTGTATCCTCCAAAGATGAATGTCCAACACTTGTGAATCATCACCAGGCTGGAAGGATTGACTTTCACAGTGTCGCAGGCGCACATGATCAGGGAGCCGCCGGACATGGCCACGCCATCCACGATGCAGGTGAGCGTTGCCCCGGCCCTCGCCAGCTCCCGGAGCCGGTTATGGATGGTGATGGACACTCCGGCGTCACCGCCGTAGCTGTTCATGCGGATGGTGATTTCCTTGCAGGAAGCAATCTGCTCCAGGTCCTCCATAAAGTCGGACAGAAGCACGAATTCCCCCTCCACAGGATTTCCGAACCAGTCGGTGGGACGTTGCTCATAGATGTCTCCATACATGGTGATCTCTGCACTCTGGCCGTCGGTCGTCGCCATGGCATAGACCGGCCGGCGAATATCCACCGCCGCTGGCCGCGTTTTCTTCGGATCCTTCATTCGTTTCCTCCTTCTCCTTCGCTGGCCTTTTGGTCGATGGGGACGGTAATGTGTCCGCCGCCGGCCTCGGCCAGCCTCTTGTTTTCGATTGCCAGCTACTGGATGTTGCTCTCTCAGTCGCCACCTCCCATTTCCAGGGTGACCTGCTCGTGGGTCTTGAAGCCGTATTCGGTCAGGATAACTGCGGCGTTTGCCTCCTTCAGCGGGTCAAGCTGTCCCTGAACCGGCCCGATCCACCGTGTACCTCACCGGGCAGCACACAATACCGAAGAACTGATGTCACGAGTAGCTTACGCGTAGTGCATCTACCCGATCTTCTTCGATTACACTCCGGATCAAAGACACCAAATCATCGTTGTGCGCCTCGAGATCGGATATGATGTCAGTGGCATTTGTCCCCGAAACATTATAGATAATATTGAACGTGTGCGCAGCTCCTGTCGTTCCCCCAAATGCAGTTACCCCGCTTTCCGCCGAGATGGCTCCAATACCCCGGCTCAAGGACAAATATGCCATAAGCTGTGGGGCGAAAGCCATGGCCTCCACAGACATACTGTCCCGGAGCGCCGCAGTTTCCTCGGCCGTCATGATCTGCTCTCCACCGTTGAGCCACACCAGCTCCGGGCCGTGTTCGCCCACCAGAGCAAAGCCAGGATCAGCGTATTCTGTGCCACTTGCGTAAGCGGAATATCTCATATATCCGCTCTTCCCGCTTCCTCCCGTGATACCGAGAGCAGCTTGTGCGGCAGAAGCCAAGTTAGCATATGCAGCCTGGACCTGTGGCAACATCCCAGTAGCTCCAGAGATATACCCCTGGATAGTCGCCTTGGCACTCTCCGCAGCCTCCGTGCTGAGGTCCATCGCCTCAATGTCCTCTGCAAGATCGGCTTGCAGCTCGTCCATGGTGTTCGAGAAATCTGTCCTTAGGTCCGCCACGCTGCCGGCGACCTCCTCCTGTTCGGCCTGGAGATCCTGCCAGTTACTGACCATCGTAGCCAGCTCTTCGTCGCTGGCACTGGCCATGCCGGCGATTGCATTTACACTATCGGCTGAGCCATCAGCGAAAGATGCAATTACATCACTCAGCCCCTGGATATCTGCACTCCGATCTCTCAAGGACTGCAAATTTTCATTGTAGTCTTCCCAGTAGGAAATTTGGCTCTCCAGTGCGGAGTTGATGGTTCCAGCACTGGTTGCAACAACTTCTGCCGCCTCCTCCCATATTTGATACTGCCCCGACACGCTGTCCAGAGCTGTCTCATATGCCTCGGTATACGCTGTGGTCAGGCTGTTAACAGCATCCATAGTTGTAACTATGACAGACTGGAGTTCCTGCTCCTGATTTGCAGCTTCACCTGTTGCATCGGCACCAGCCTGGGTGGCATCGGTTAAATTGTTGATAGCCTCCTCAGCAAGCGCAATTTCTTCCTCAGCGGCGGAGGCCGCATCTTTTCCTTCCTCAATCGCCTGTTCATACGAGGCGACCGCGCTCTGTGCTGTAAACACCTCTTCGTTGAGTGATCCCAGAGCGTTTTCTAGGTCGTAATATTCCTGGGTCAGGTAAGCCGTTGTATCAGCAATGACACCGTTACCATCAGCCTGCTTTTGGGCTTCTCTGCTAGCCTCCTCCCACAATGCATTCATCCTGGACACAGCTTCTGTCTGTTTTTTTTCTGCTGCTTCTAACTCGTACTTTGCCTTTGTAAGCCCAATACTGTTTTCCTCAGCTTCAATCAGAACCTCAGAATACTGTTTATACAGAGCGGTTAGTTGTTCTTGATATGCCTGCTGTATGGCATTCTGCTTCCACGCCTCGGTATTCGCCCGGAGCGCAGCAGTCCCTCCGTTGATGGTGTCTGTCTCTAGGTCGATCTGTTCAGCCAAATCAGGAACAACCTGGCAGAGCAGAGCCAGGGTGTTGTGATACTCCCGGTGTTCTTCCTCGGTTCTGACGCCAGCCTCTTCCATGGCCTCAAGCTTGCTGATGTAAGAATCTGCAACTCCAGCAGCAGCCATGGTGGAGGACACCGTGTCATCATAGGTTGCGTTGGCCTCATCCATGGCCTCACGCATACCTTGGGCCGCTTGAGTCAGCTCGTCCACAGACGGAGCCGCATCATTTGCCGCAGCTGTGGCCAGCGCCACAACACCAGCGGTGACTGCAGCAACCGCAGCCGTGACTGCAAAAATCGGTCCGAGAGATACACTGGACACAGTGGCAAATGCTGTCGTTGCCACCTCTGCAAGCTTCATCGCAGCAGTATATGCTGTCAACGCTGCCACTACCGTTCCCATAACACCAGTAAAGGCAACAACAGCATTCACAAGGGCCGGATTTTGCTTGACGAATTGAGATACTGCATTTAACAGCTTTGTCCCTTCAGCATATGCCTTCTGAAGCGCTGGCGTATATGCATCACCAATCGCAACTTTCAGGTTCTTGTAGGCGTTCTGCATCATGGTCAGCTGGCTTTGAGCCGTGGCATACCGTTTAGATGCCTCAGTGGTAAGAGCAGTGTTCGCTTTCCACTCCTGGCTGGCCAGGCTCACAGCCCCGCCCAACTGCTCAGATGCAAGGGCCAGGCTTTTCAGCATATTTGCTTGCCGCACCCCGGTCAGGCCAAGGTCATCGAGGATCAGCACGGCACTCTCCCCCTGGGAATCCAGAGCTCCAAGACCAGCGATGAAAGATTGCAACGCACCCACTGCATCGTTCTCCCATGCAGTAGCAAATTCAGACGAGGACATCCCGGAGATGCGTGCAAATTCATACAGTGCATCTCCGCCCTTCACCACTGCCGTTTCAATGGCATTTAGCGTCTGTGTCATAGCCGTGCCACCAGCTTCAGCCTCAATACCGACACTGGACATTGCAGCGGCCAGAGCGAGGATTTCTGATTCGCTTAGTCCAGCCAGAGTGCCGGCAGAAGCAAGGCGTGTCGCCATTTCGGTAATCTCTTTCTCTGTGGTGGCGAAATTATTGCCAAGTCCTACGATCACAGACCCAAGTCGGCTGTAATTTTCAGCGGAAGTCCCGGTGATATTGGCAAACCTGGCCAATGCCGTCGCTGCTTCGTCGGCGCTCATATTGGTGGATGTCCCCATCATCACCATGACCTCGGTGAAGTCCAGCAGAGATTCCTTCGCGATGCCAAGCTGGCCTGCCGCCTCTGCCACAGCTGAAATCTCGTCTGTGGTTGCCGGGATTTCTGTGGACATCTCCTTGACGGAATCCGACATGGCAGAAAGCTCTTCTTCCGTGAGATCCGTGGTCTTGGCTACGCCGGTAATCGCCGACTCGAAGTCCATGGCCGCCTGGGAGCACTCAGCATAATACTGATAGATCTCCTTCAGGGCAGTAGCAATTCCGGCAGCAACAATAGCCTCATGGACGGCACCAAATGCCTGGGACGCTTTATTCCCAAAAGTCTGTGCCTGCTGAGTTGCCTCCTCCTGCTCTTTTTTCAGGGTGTCGATCCGGTTGGAGAGTTGGACAGAACTTTGGCCAAGGTCGTCCATATCGACCCCGGCCTCTCTCAGAGCATCCCCCATCTCGTCGAGTTTCTGGGTTTGCTTTCCCAGCGATGATGTAGTCTTGTCGATCTGCATTTGTTTGGCCAGCAGCTTATTCTTCAGGTCAGAAGAAGACTGTCCCGTCTCCTCAATCTCCTGCTGAATGTTCTCGTACTGCTGTTGCAACAGCTCCAGCCGCTTGCGTGTGGCTTCGACCGCAGACTGTTGTTTCTGATACGCTGTAATGTCAGACTGGGTCTTCGAGAGGGACTGTATTTCCTTCTGCATGGACGTAATCTCGTCCTGTGCAGCCTTAAACGTCTTGGTGTAGCTGCTCCCCAACTGCGCGTTCAGTTGGAATAGCATCTCATATTCCTTGCGACTTGCCATAATTCCTCCTCTCTATTCTATGGCTCTCCACCCGGCGCCTCGGCCGTTGCAAAACCAGGGGCCCGGTTTAAGAGAGAAAGGAAGGTCGGGCATTTACGCCCGGTGGAAAGCCATGGAATAAGAATGAATAATCAACCACAACAGTGGCCTATTTCCTGTGTCTACGCTATCAGCACTCTCATACACCTCCTCGTTATCATTCTTTCGGATTTACTTTCCGAGGCCGCCCCATGCGTGCAGGTCCATTGCGCGATATATACCGATAACACGCGGCCTTTACCCCAGCCTCCGTATTTCGTCCCCCGACAGCCGAAGCGACTTCTTTCCAGGTCATACCCCGGATAAACCGAAGGCGGAAAATTATCCTCGTCTGGCTATCCTGTATAGTGCTGATGTATGCGGCCACTGCCTCCTCTGAGCGGGCGACTGCAGCCTGACGCTGGGCCACAGTCGCCCGCATATCGGCTATCTCGGCCGCAAGACTGCCTGTTGGATCGCTGGCACCGGAGGCACGGGGCATACCATCCAGCCGTTGCGCCCATGGCCCAGCCGCTGCTTCCAGTGAAGTCAGCAGTTCCAGATCTTCGGCCAACTTCTGCAGCAGCTCCCAATGGGAATCCAGTTCCTGTTTCGTCATTGCCCCTAAGCCCCTTTCGTGGTAGAGTTGGATTACCACATCCCAAAAAGGGGAGCTAATTGCCGCTTCCAATGCCGAGCTTTTCCTTCAACCTCCGGGCATCTACTTTCCCGTGAGTCATCATGTAAGCCTCCGGATTTTCCATTACCTTTACCAACAACCCAGGATAAAGACGCAGCTCAGGGCATTTCTCCAGCAGTTCCTTTTCAGTCATCATCAGTACGTCACCTCCTCACCATTGCGGTAGCCCTTATTTCTGTTGGAAGTGCTCATACAACTTCTCGGAGTGATAAACTGTGCCACCCGCAAGGTTATAATAACTGTTGTCTTCTTTGAGCCGATTCCACAGTTCTTCCTGCTCTCCGGCGAATTCGAACACCATTTTCTTAATTTCTCTGAGCCGAAGGCTGTCTTCATTCAGCTCCCTCAGTTTTTCATCTGCCACCCGGAAAAGCTCTTCGTTCCCTGGCACATTCGCCCCCGACAGCAGGTCAATCTGCGTCACCACTGCCGCCTTCTGTGCCTCAATGTCCGCGATCTCTCTCTGGATCTTGTCCACTGTACTCGCATCCCCATTAACGGTGGCTGCAACCAGACCCGGTCTCATAGCTAAAATTTTTTCAGCCAACGTATCGTTCTCATGCGAGAGAGCCTCAACTCGCTGCTTGATTCTATCCTCGCGACGCTTAACATCGGCGAAGTACGCACTTTTGGCAGCTTGGGCTTCGGTTCTCAGTGCCTCATTCTCCTGTCTCATTTTCTCAAGGATGCTTTTTACTTCCTCTGCCCCATGTTCCTTGACCACGCCTAAAATTTCTTGGATATTCATGCTAATTTCTCCTCCAAATTCAGAATTCTGCAATTAACCCTGTCCTTTTCAGGAGGACTGATTATGCGTTTTTTGGGGTCGACGAGCCCTCAAAGAAGGGTGTACCCCGTCACAGTACCTTTTTACCGTTTTGTATACATCCCTACGCTTCTTAACTGCAGAAGCGTGGAAACCTAGGTAGTCGAGAAGCCAAGCCCAAAGTCACTCTTTATCGGCCTCTATCTAGGGAATTTTGATCTCTGTCCCACTCAGTCGAGAAGAATCCTCTGGGCAAGTTGCTTCTTTACCTTGGCATTCCCTCGCCTGCGACTTTCCCCCAAAAGCTTGAATCGTACAGGACACATGTCAAGCACACGATCATAAATTCGTGCGTACTGCATGGAGTTAGGGTGCTCTAGTTCCTCCAGCGTCATATTTGTCGTCACAATAACTGGAAGCCCTGAGCTGGCACGAGCATCAATGACGTTAAAGATCTGTTCAGCTGCGTAGGTGCTGTCCCGCTCCACACCTAGATCATCCAGAATGAGCAGCTTATATGTAGACAGTCGATCAAGGAGTTTCTGTCTTTCCGATGCACCTTGCAGCAGATTCAGTAGGCGTGGAAAGTTCGTTGCTGCCACCGAAATTTGTTTGTCCAGCAGGGCATTACCAATACAGGAAGCCAAAAAACTCTTGCCAGTACCTACTGTGCCATGGAATAAGATTCCGATGTTCTCCATTTGCATCTCTTTCCAATTCTCCACATACCGTCTGCAAGCATCAGATACTCTGGGATCTGCACGATCATCCTCAGCGAAACTATAGCGCAGACCATTGGGGGCAGAAATCCCGTCTTCCCATCGACGCTCCATGCTTTTTTTGAATTTCTCCTGATTAGCACGTTGCTGTTCTACTTCAGCCGCTTCTTGCTCACATTTGCAGGCAGAGCGAACCAGAGTCTCTTCTTTGGCGCCGGTAGCCGGGTTAAAATTAAGTCGGATCTGTTTGGGTGTGTTGCACTTGGAACAGTATAATAGCCCGTCTTTCCCAACGTAGTCTCCTGGGTTCCTCTTCGCCTGCATCAAACCTGTCAAATCTACATTCATTTCATATCCCTCCCTTAATGCGTAAAGAAATCTTCGCCGCTTACATAGTCAGAAGCAGTCTTGACATCATTTCTGGTTTTGCCCCTCTGTCCCCAACGCTCCCATTTTTCGGCTCTCCGGCATGCCGCTTTCCAGTCAACCATTTTGTTTTTGCCAACCATCCAGCCCTTGGCTGCGTAGAAGTCTATGAAACCCTGTGGGTCAACATTGCTTTTTCGCTCCTGGACATAGGCGGCTACTTCCTCTAATGTCGGAGGAACAAAGCTTTGTTGTTTCTTTTTTCCACAAGCGGGTGAGCTAACAAACTCCCTCTCCTTTTCCTTATCCCTCTCCTTTTCCTTATCCCTCTCCTTTTCCTTATCCCTCTCCTTCTCCTTTTCCTTCTCTTGGTTTTCTCTAGGTTCTGCTTGGGTTTTTGTCGGGTTTTCACTGGGTTTTGACTTGGGCGGTCGCCCTCCCTTTTTCCCGTTTTCAACCGATGCAGCATAGCGGCTGGATGAGCTGTCAATATTGGGCCTCAGCAGCACAAAGTAGCCGTTTAGAATTGGTGGCAAATCCACAGGCTCCACCCCTTGAAACGCATAGTCCATAATGGCATCATATAATGCCAACCTTTGGTCATCCGGGAGTGGTCGGATGGCCTCATAGTACGATGGCAACATCATAAATCCATACCCCATTCACCATCACCGCCTCCTGGCATTGTTAAGATCCGGCTGGATTACCGACCATACTGAAGCCAGGGTTCCTTGAAAAGTCGGTTTGAGGCACAGCGTCACTCCAAGTCTGCTTCCTTTCATGCATCTACCTCCAAGGGGTCACCCCAGCCTCGCCCCTGGACGCAGTGTCCACCCTCTGACCGCAGTTCATGGCATCATCACTGAGCTTCTGAAGCAGAGCTGGGACATCAATGTAGTAGGTCTGGCCGGATCGAACATGTGGAATCGACCCGTCCTTACACCCTTTCCTAAGGAAGTACTGACTTAAGCCGGTGGTTTTACAGGCTTCCGGGATCTTCTGAAATGGCGTCATAGTCTACACTCCTTTTCCAAAATCTCTTGGCCCAGCACTGCAGACAATTTTTTCGCAGTTTCCTTGCTGCAACTCTTTCCGTTCTTTACGGCTGTTACTGTACCCCTGGAAACACCCGCTCGCTCTGCCAGTTCGTTGCCGTTTAAATCATGCCTTACAAGGGCAACCACAAATTTCTCTCTATTAATTCTCATATTCTCACCTCACACACTCATAAGAGTTTGTTTTAGAGTACTACACTCATTAGCTTTTGTCAACCATTTTTGCAAACTTTTGCTTGTGTTTCTCTATTTGCTGTGCTATTGTAAATGCGGGGTGATTCATTGTGACAACAGGACAGCTTATAAAGGCCGCACGGAAAAAGGCCGGAATGACACAGAGTGATCTGGCTGAAAAACTTAATATTCCGTATCAAAGCATCGGCCAGTGGGAGCGAGATGTTCGTAAGCCCAAGCTGGAGACACTTAATCGTATAGCGGCCGCATTAGATATCCAAACTTCCCAGCTCTTGGAACCATCGAGGGACGTTCTTTCTCCCGATATTCGTCGTATTTTTCTCGAGCGCCTTTTTGGCGAGCTTGCACTCGCAAACTCCGACGATATGAACAATGCCTCTATCTCGTGCAAAACAATTGCTAATGGCGACGGACCTATCTCATTGAACAGGGCAAAGGAGATCGCCGAAAAACTAGGTGTCACTCTCGACTACTTGGTTGGATATACAGACCAACCTGATTGTCAGTGCATTTCTCTTGGAGCAATCGACCCCAAACTTGAGGATGACATTAGCGTTGCTGATGACGAATTGATCAGCACAGTCCATGAAATCTGTGGGATGGATAAGTACAAAATTGCAGAGGATCATGCAACCGGGGCGCTAGAAGATGTCTGGAATCCAGCAAAAATTGACCTTGTGCGCGAGTACATCAAAGACAGCCAGACCATTCTGAAAAAGATGATCAACGCAATGGAGTCTCCAGCCGGAACAGACGGCAAATAAAAAGCCCTGGAAATTCTCCAGGGGCAGGAGGTGTGCGCTCATGCCCTCGACACGAAAGCTGAAAACAAAAGACGGGCGGGTGTTCTATGAGATCTCCGTCAGCCGGGGTAGGAGCAAGTCCCGCCTAACGCGGCGCTGGTATCCTCCGGAGGGTTGGAGTCGAAAAGCTATTGAGCGGGAATTAGCTGCCGTGGCCGCCGAGTTTGAGCGTCAGAGCGACGCTGGCGAGGTGATTAGCCGTTCAGAGCAGAAAGATCGGGAGGCGCAGGTCGCAGCTGAAGCCGCCAAGATTCTTACTCTCCGGCAATACGGCGAACGTGTGTTCATGCCATCTAAAACTATTACCATGAGTGAGAATAGCCGAGCCAACTATCAGAGCTATTTGGACAAGAAGATCTACCCGGCCCTGGGTGATCTCAAGCTTCCAGAGATTACTCCAGCTCAAATTACTGCCCTTCTCCTGTCCATCCAAGCAGAAGGCAAGGCACACTCCACCGTCATCAAGGTCTATACGATTCTTCACAGCTTTTTCAAAATGGCCTACCAGGGAGATATGATCGACCGCAATCCTATGGACAAAGTAGAGCGGCCAAAGCCGCGTAAGGATGAAATAAAAACAAATGATTCAATGGCCTACACTCCTGCGGAAGTGCAAAAAATCTTTGCCAGCCTGGAAGAAGAGTCACTAAAGTGGCGCACCTTAGTGCATCTGCTAATAGATACCGGTATTCGCCGTGGTGAATGTTGCGCCCTTCAATGGAAAAACATTGACTTTAGTACCGGTACAATTGCTATTAGAGGGAATCTCTGCTACACACAGGCCAAGGGTATTTATCTCGACACACCAAAAAATAGCCACATCCGTACTGTGTATGCCGGAGAGCACACCTTGGGGCTGTTACGCCAGCTCCGAGTGGAACAGTCTCAAAAATGCATTAGTAGCTATGTCTTTACCCAAGAATCAAGCCCAGAACCAATGCACCCACAAAGTCCTACAAGATATCTGAAAAAGTTTTCAAAGCGGTATGGCATTCCAGATCTGCACCCTCACAAGCTTCGGCATACCTTCGCCAGTATCGCCATTATTAACGGGGCAGACATTGCTAGTGTATCGGAGGCACTAGGCCACAGCGACAAGGCTGTAACCCTTCGCATGTACACCCATGCAGACCAAGAGAGCATTAGTCAGGCCGCTCAAATCGTTCGAAGAGCAATAGAACAAGCCGGACAGGGATAATCCCCCATCCGGCTTGTTTTCTTGGCGGTGTCGGTTTTTGTGTTGGTTTTCCTGAAAATAGACAGTTCGTCAAAATATCAAATTCTAAAATAAAGTTAGTAGAAAAACATAAACCCGTCAAAACCGTTTGGTTTTGACGGGTCTTTGTTGGAGCTGCTAGGCAGATTCGAACTGCCGACCTCATCCTTACCAAGGATGCGCTCTACCGACTGAGCTATAGCAGCAAATGGCGACGCGGAAGGGACTTGAACCCTCGACCTCCGGCGTGACAGGCCGGCGTTCTAACCAACTGAACTACCGCGCCATCTGGGGGAATCTATTTGATCAGCTTCCGCTGTTATTTTTATGGCAGGGGCAGAAGGATTCGAACCCTCGGCACTCGGTTTTGGAGACCGATGCTCTACCAGCTGAGCTATACCCCTGTATGGTGGGCCTTCAGGGACTCGAACCCGGGACCGACCGGTTATGAGCCGGCTGCTCTAACCAACTGAGCTAAAGGCCCATGTCGTCGATCTGTTCTGTCTACATGAGCCGTCACAAACCTGTGACGGCTCATGTACAGAAATGGCTCCCCCTGTTGGACTCGAACCAACGACCCTGCGGTTAACAGCCGCATGCTCTACCAACTGAGCTAAGGAGGAATATTGAGAGGCTTGAGAAACTCAAACCTCTTTTGTGTCGGCACTACCTATCTTCCCAGGCCGTCGCCAGCCAAGTATTTTCGGCGCAAGTGAGCTTAACTGCCGTGTTCGGAATGGGAACGGGTGGACCCTCACTGCAATCAGCACCGACTGCCTTGTTGCAGACCGCAAAGCCTGCACTCAACATATGACATATTAGCAGATTTCTCCGCTACTGTCAAGTGTTTTTTACCCCATTTTTGTGGTTCCCACTTAGGTGTTACTCACACCTAAGTGGGAGTGGTACACCTTCAGGGACTCGAACCCTGGACACCCTGATTAAGAGTCAGGTGCTCTACCAACTGAGCTAAAGGTGCATGTCAGGGTTTTCCGCACCCTCAAAACTGAACAATGTGATCAAGCAAGCTGCCTGCATTTATTCTTGTTGTCACGTTTCATCTGTTCGCAACGCTCGCATTCCCTTCGTCTCGCTTTACAAACAGAAATTTTTCAATTTCTTGGTTTGCAAAGCTCGCTCCGGTCCATGCTCGCTGCTCACGACGATTCCACGCTTCTTTGTAGGTCAAGCCCTCGG
>NZ_JACSNZ010000048.1 GCF_016902575.1 Pseudoflavonifractor capillosus
TGTGGCCTTGGGTCGCCCTTTGACCCAAGGATGCATGCAGCGGGCTGCATCTCCTCGAAAAAATGCTTGCATTTTTGAGAAGCGTGTCGAACTTTTTCGACACGCTAAAACCGTGCTGCGAGGGGGTCTCACAGCACGGTTGAAGGTTTATTACAGATAGTTTCTGGGGTTGACGCTCTGGCCGCCCACACGCACTTCAAAGTGGCAGTGGTAGCCGGTGGCTCGGCCGGACATTCCCACCCGGGCGATCTGCTGGCCCTGGAACACCTTGTCTCCCGCATTCACCAGCAGGGAGGAGCAGTGGGCGTAGTAGGTGACCATGCCGTTGTCATGGGTGACGATGACGGTGTAGCCATAGGTGCCACGCCAGCCGGCGAAGGTGACGGTGCCGCCGTCAGCAGCGTAGATGGAGGCGCCGTTGCTGGCCGCAATGTCCAGACCGGAGTGGAAGGAGGTGGAGCCGAAAATGTTCCGATATCCAAACTCAGAGGTGACAGAGCCGGACACAGGCCAGATGAAAGTGCCCTTGGAGGCGGTGGAGGGCTTCTCCTTGGTGCCCTGATACATGTAGGTGGTGGTAGCCTCCTGGATGGTGGTGCGGGAGACCTCTTCACGGGCGGACTCCACGCCGTTGACCAGGGTGACACGGGCCTGCACCTGCTCCACGCCGTCCTGACCGGCCTGCTTGAGCTTGGTGGTGCCTTCGTACAGGTTGGCATTGTCCACATACTCCACGGGGCTTTGGATGGTCTCCTCATAGGTCTCGGTGACCACAGTCTCCACGGTGAGCATGGGCACAGCCTGCTTGACCAGCAGCTGATCGCCCACCACCAGCTTGCTGCCGTCCACCTGGGGATTCAGGGCCTGGAGCTGATCGGTGGTAATGCCCACACGCTCAGAAATCTTGTTGTAGGTATCGCCCCGCTCCACGGTGACGTACTGGGCCTCTTCCTTGTTGCCGGACAGAGTGGTCAGCAGGGTATCGGGGGTAAACTCGGTGTTGGAGGGCAGCTCCACGGGGAAGATCTCCACATTCTGGAGGAACTTATGCTCCACAGTCTGCTCGGTGAGGTAGGGCTGAACCACCTGCTCCAGCATCTGCTCCAGCTCCTGGCTGGTCTGGGCATAGCCCAGCTCCTGGCCGTCCACGGAGACGGCAAAGGCGTCCATCATGGCGCCGGTGTCCTGGAACAGGGCGTCTTCCACAGCCCGGGCGTTGGTGTGAGTACCGGCATCCACATAGGTGGGAGCCAGGGTGATCTCAGCGTCATAGCTGTACTCCTGGCCCAGCACGCTGGCCACACGGGTCTCCACGTTGCCCACGATGTCGTTGAGCTCTTCCTCGCTGGACACGACGCCCACTTCCTGGCCGCCAACATAGGCCACATAGGCCTTGGTGTACATGCCGTTGAAGGCGATGGCGCCCACGCCCACACACAAAAGGGTGATGTACAGAAGGGGGGAGACGGGGTGGCGATCCACACGCACACGCACACGGCTGGCCCAAACGCCAGCCTTCTCCCAGTGATCCTTACCCCACCGGGAGGCCTTGTCCCAGCTCTTGCTGGCCCAGCGGCAGGTGTCCACACAGGCCACCAGGGCGGTGTCAGAACAAGCCATGGCAGCGGGGGCGGTCTTAGCCTTGCAGGCGGCGGCGATGGGAGCCACCTTGGCCTTGCACACAGCGGAGGCCTTGTGCCAGCCCTTGCCTGCCCAGCGGCAGGTGTCCACGCAGGCCACCCGAGCGGTGTCGGAACAAACCATGGCGGCGGGGGCGACCTTACCCTTACAGGTGGCAGCCACTGCCTTGGCCCGGTTGGCCAATCCCTTCAGCTGCTCCTTGGCGCGCTGAGCGGTGCCAAGCGCCTTGGAGCGCAGGGAATTTGTATTCTGTTCGTTGTCCTGTTGTGAGTTCATCACGCCAACGTCACTCCCGACCTTCGAATTGGTAACAAATAAATTTCAATAGTTACAAATCAGTTACAAGTCATATCCTACACGTTTTTTTGCCAGTCGTCAAGGGTTTTTTGCACCTGAATTTGTAAAGAATTTTATTTATACCTGGGGAGCAAGGAAAATTTATGGTAAAATTTCGACGTGTTTTTCGGGAATTTTTCCTGGAATCTTAAAAAGCGGGAAGATTTGGCCGGGGTTGACAGGGGCATGGGCGGGACGGTAAAATTATGGCTGAGCTGAAAGAAAAAGGAGGCCACAGCCATGGGAAAGTTTGACGGTGTGCTGCTGTACACCGATTATGACGACACCTTATATAATCAACACCGCACGGTGTCGGAGGAAAACCACAGGGCCATCCGGTACTTCATGGAGGAGGGCGGCAGGTTCTCCATTGCCACAGGCCGGGCCAAGCGTACCTTTGAGCCCCAGATCGAAAAAGAGCACCTGGAGTTCAACGCCCCGGTGGTGGTGGGCAACGGGGCTGGGATCTACGATTTCCAGGCGGGGGAGTATGTGGTTTGCACCCATCTGCCCAACGCAGCCCCTGCCCACATGGCGCAGCTGTGTGGGCAGCTGCCGGAGTTATCCTTTGAGGCATACCACTGGGATGACATCTACGTTTACAACCAGAACGTGGTGACAGCCGCCCATTTGAAGCGGGTGGGGGTGCCCTATCAGGAGTGTGCCATTGAGGACATGCCCACGCCCTGGCTGAAGGTGATTTTGGAGCAGGATCACCCGGTGCTGGTTCAGGCCCAGGAATACCTGGTCTCCCACTATGGGGAGGAGTACGAGGTGATTTTCTCCAACCCCTACCTGCTGGAGGTCACCGCCAAGGGGGTCAACAAGGGCACCATGGTTTCCCGAGTGGCCCAGATGCTGGGCATTGCCCCGGAGCATGTGTACTGCATGGGAGACAATCAGAATGACATCCCCATGCTGGCGGTGTCTGCCATTCCCTTTGCTCCGGCCAACTGCTCCCAGCCGGTGAAGGACTGGGGGGCACGGCTGGTGGGCCACACCGACGAGCACGCCGTGGCTCAAGTGATAGACATTCTGGACGGTATCTATAAATAAGGTAAGCCCGGCTGCCGTGTGATATGCTCCCTCCATGATTGACAGTGTTTTATTTCACTGTCTCTCATAGAGGGAGCATATCATTGTGGGAGCTGGGCTTTCCTCATATCAATGCCAGTGGGGGGAGATCGTTTTTGTCCAATTTCTCTGTTCCAGTCCTTCGGCCTGGTGGGGACGCTCCGCTGGGCCCGATTTCTCAGCGATGAGAAATCGGGGAAAGAATCGCCAAAGGCGGGGCCTTCCCCTGGCGTTGCGGTTGTTCCCAGCCGCCGAAACCCCGGCTTCCGGCAGCCGGGAACGGCTGCAACACCCCGAACTAAGGCCCTGGAGGGGAGGCAGCGCATGGCTTGCCTAGCTGTGTACTATGCCAGGAGCAGCTGCTTTTCTGAATTGGCACCAAACCAGGGCCGACCATAGACTTGACGCACCCCATCCAAGTACCCCAAGGGGGGGTCTTAGGGGGGAACGCCCTAAGCGATTCTTTGGTGACTTTCTCATCGGGGAGAAAGTCACCCTGCGGAGCAAACCCAGACTGGCAGGGTTACGCCAGAGAACTTCCAGAAGATCAGGCCCTAAAAAAGAAGGGAGGGGAACTTTTAGTTCCCCTCCAAAAAGTAGGATGCCTCCATGTCCGCCGTAGCCAGGGCAAAGGCCAGGGGGAACTGCTGGAAGGCCTGCCCCACCAGCCGGTTGTCCTCGGTGCCGGAAAAGCCCATGTGCCAGCGGATGGCCATGGCCTCCTCCCGGGTAAGGCGCAGAAACCCGGAGATGATGTACACCGACTTCTCCCCGTGGCCATAGGGGAGCTTATCCTCGAAAAAGAAGGTGGGCACCTTCTCCCACTGCCCCGTGGCCTCGTTCTTGACGTTGCGGGTGCCCGCCTTGTAGCACCCCACCTTGCACAGGTCGTGGAGCAGGGCCACAATGGCCACCGACTCCATGGAGTAGCCCTCCAGCTTGTATACTTCCCGCACCCGGGGGCGGCTGAGATAGTCCTCCAGGCAGCGGAACACATTCACCGAGTGCTCACACAGCCCACCCGCATAGGAGCCGTGGAAGCGGGCGGAGGCGGGGGCGGTGAAAAAGTCGCTCTTATTCATAAGGTAGTCCAGCAGCTCCGCCGAGCCCTCCCGATGGATGTGGGTTTGAAAGATCTCCAGAAACTCGTCTTTGGGTGTCATGGCATGGCCCTCCTCTGGGTGTTGTGTCGGGTCGAGTTTTATGGTATTCTAATTTTGGTGCTACCAGCATCGGTAGGCGGTGACGCCCCCTGGATACATATGGGGGGTGCTTCTTGAGTCCCCCCAGAAAGGGGGGATGACTGATGAATTATGTGACATACTCTGATTTGATTCAGATTGGCATTTTGATTGTCAGTTTTCTTGTCTTGTTGCAAGGTAAAAAGAAGTAACCGCCCTGCTTCCCGGCACGCGGTTACTTCTTAATCGCCACGGGGGCTAGCCGTCTGCCGGTAGCACCCTTTCTATGTACATTGTACTGCGCCCCCAGGAAAATGTCAACGGACACTTTCCCGGGGGCTGTTGCTATGATGGCCGCTTAGGAACTCAAACCTTCCAGAGCCTCCAGGGTGTGCGCTGCATCATCGGTAATGGACAGGGAGAAACTGTCCGTGGAGGAGGAGAAATAGGGGTTCAAGGTGTCCGTGGGTTTCTCCCAGGTCAAGGTGATGTAGGCCCAACCCACGTCCTGGAACAAGTCACGGGTGAGATTGCCCTCCTGGATGTCCTGAAGCAGAGCCAGATACACCGTCCGGGCCTCATCGGCGGAGAGGCTGATGTAGGAGCCAGTGAAATCTTCTCTCACGCCTTCCACGTATCCGCTGCGCAGGCGGTAGCCCTGAGCCTCCAGTTTTTCCACCTCATCCAGGCGGTAGGCGTCCAGCAGCAGGTCAGGGCGGTTGATCAGCTGGTTGGTCAGATAGGTGGTGGAGCCTTCCCGGTCGATGTCACGTTCCAGCAGGGGGACGAAGTAGAAGCGGGAGAGGCGGGTGCCGTCGGTGAGGGTGTAGGTCAGATCCATGCGCTGCAAACGATCTTCAAAGCGGGAGTCGAAGGTGGAGGCATCCACGGGCTGATCCACCAGCAGCTGGTGCAGCTGGATGGCCAGCTGGATGGTCTGGGGATCTGTGGACTTGGCTCCTCTGAGGTAGCCGGCGGAGTCAGAGGGGTAGCTGTACAGCTGGCCGATCTCCACCGAGGCCACCTGCTCCCCGTCCGGTACCCGGGTCTCGTAGCCGGTGAGGTCAAGGGCCATCACCACAAACAGGGCGGCGAAGGTGACGGCCACCGCCACAGCGCCCTTCCAGTACCGCAGCACCCGCACCGACTTGGTCAGCAGCATCTGGGCCACAAAGCAGCCCACCACGCCCCACAGCAGCACAGATACCGCCAGGCCCAGCTCGCCCAGGCTCAGCACCAGCTGGGTCAGGGAGCCCAGGGCCAGCCCGGCGCAAATGGCCACGCCGTAGCGGAACACGGGGCGCAGACCCGCCCAGGCCACCACGTCTCCCGCCCGCTCCATGGGCCGCTTCACATACAGCAGCCAGGCCACCAGGGCCATGACCACGCCCACCACGCCGTACACCACAAAGGTCACCACATCCAGCTTCTCAGGAAAGATCATCAATCCCTGGCTCATGCGCAGGGCCGGGGAGAGCCACAGCACCCAGTCGGGGGCTTGGGTGAGGCTGCCGGGGTAGCCGTAGTAAAAGGTCTGGAACAACAAGGTCAGCAGGTACCATACCCCCGCCACCAGGAAGTTGAAGGTGAGGTAAAACACCGGCAAAGCCAGCAGGTGGCCGGTGAGCATGCCGCACAGCACCCCAAAGGAGTAAAACAGCACCAGGGCCACCGTGCCCACAGCTATACCCGAGCCAAAGACCTGCCACACCAGATCTGTGGAGTTGGGCACCTTGGTCAGGTAGATGGCCAGAGTGGACAAGCCCATGAGCAGGAAGGGCACCACCAGCCACAATAGCCCCGTGAGATAGTGGGTGAAAAACAGGGCGGTGCGCTTGGGACCCAGGGCGGCGGTGAAGTTGGCCGAGCGGGTGGAATACAGATGGCTGCACACCACCATGGCTGCAATGCCGCCGGCCAGCAAGGCCCCCCAGGGGGTGAGAATATAAAAGACCGCTTTGGCTTCGGACACGGCATAGTACTCTGCCTCGATGGCGTGGGACATCACCTGGACGGTGAGTCCACGCAGGGGGAGCAAAATGGCCAATACCAGGGTATACAGGGCCGCCAGAGGCCAGAACCGGGCGGTGAGCTGCTTGCCCAGTGTCCCATTATAAAACGATGTCCCGCACCGCATAGTCGTCCCCTCCCATCTCGTAGATAAAGATTTCTTCCAAACTCAGAGGCAGCGCCTCCACAAACAAAGGCTGGGTGGCCTCCACCCGCTGCCGCACATCCTCCACGCTGCCACGGACGATGTAGGTATACACCCGGCCCAGCTGGGACTGGTGGAGTACCTCAAGCCCCTGGGGCAGGCCGGGCCCCACCCCGTCGGGGAAGGCCACTTGCAGCTTCACCGTGTTTCCCTGGAGCTGGGATAGGGAGCGCTCAATGACCACCCGGCCGTGGCTCAAAATGCCCACATGGTCGCACACGTCCTCCAGCTCCCGCAGGTTGTGGGAGGACACCAGCACCGTGGTGCCCCGCTCTGCCACGTCACCCATGAGCAGCGACCACACCTGACGGCGCATCACCGGGTCCAGGCCGTCCACCGGCTCATCCAGCAGCAGATAGTCCGGGCAGCAGCTCATGGACAGCCAAAAAGCCGCCTGTTTCTGCATTCCCTTGGACATCCGGCGGATGGGCCGCGTGGGGTCAACCTCCGGGAAGGCGGGAGCCAGCTTTTCAAACCGCTCCATGTCAAAGGTGGGGTACATCCCCCGGTAGAACTTCATCATCTCCCGCACGGAGGCGGAGCCGTAGTAGTACACCTCGTCGGGAATCACCACCATGCGCTGCTTGATGGTAGGATTTTCATACACCGGCTGGCCCTCCACGGTAATGGAGCCGCTGTCCGGGCGATACACTCCGCACAGGTGGCGCAGGATGGTGGATTTGCCCGCCCCGTTGGGGCCCACCAGTCCGTAGATGGAGCCCTTCGGCACCGTCATGGTCAGGCCGTCCAGGGCCACAAACCCATCAAATGTCTTTTTGACTTCTTTGGCCTCAATCATGGCGCTTCCTCCTTCTGCCCGCACGCAGCGGCGATTTCCTCCTCCGTGACCCCCAAATAGCGCAGCTCGGTCACGGTCTTAGAAAGCTGCTCCAGCAGCTCCTCCCGCCGCTTGCCCTCCACCTCACTGCGGTCGGCGGCAAAGCTGCCCTTGCCGGGGATGGAGTACACATACCCCTCAGACTCCAGGGCCTCATAGGCCTTCTGGATGGTGTTGGGGTTGATGGCCAGCTGGCTGGCCATGGCTCGCACCGAGGGCAGCTTATCCCCCGGCCGGATGGCTCCGGAGATCACCAGCTGCCGCAGCCCCTCCTTCACCTGCTCATAGATGGGCCGCCCATCCCGATAGTTCAGGTTGAGCATGGGTTGTCATCCCCCTTTCCAAACTGTATGGACTGTACTAGCTGTTCTAGTACAGTTAGCATATCACAGGGGGGATACAATGTCAAGGGGGAAACAAAAAGACCCCCTTATGCAAAGGGAGGGGGTGTCGGTCTAACCGCCCATGTTTCAGGCTTGCCAGCCTGGTGGGGACGCTTCCCGCTGGGGGTTCCTTTTGAGCGGGCAAAAGGAACCAAAACCCGCTTAGGGCGTTCCCCCCTAAGGACCTCCCTTGGGGTACGAGGCTGGGCCTGCGTCAAGCTGGTGTTCGGCCCGTCACCCTTGCTGTGGCGCCTAGTTCTGCCACCACACCAGGGCACCCTGGGCAACTGGCCCTATGGCTGGGTGGTTTCCACGTCCGGGCCTACTCTGGAGAAGCGGCGTTCCCGCCGCCGGGAGCCTGGCTTCCGACCGCTGGGAACAGCGGCTCACCAGGGTAAGGCCCTGAAGGTAGAAGTTTATTTGCCATAGAAGCTGAGACTGACAATAGAATTGCCGTGCCATCCATGTGACCTCACCAGGCTAAGGGCCGCAAAAAGGAGAACGCAGGGACACCCAGTACCGGCGGGGTGGATTCCACAAGGCGGGGGAAGGCCCCGCCTTTGGCGGTCTTTGGTGACTTTCTGGCGGCAGAAAGTCACCCCAGCGGAGCGTCCCCACCGGGGGCGTAGGTGTATACCCGAGAAATCGGAGAAGCAGAGGCTACCAAAAAAGAAACCGGGAATGCAAGTATTCACCTGCATTCCCGGTTCTCGTTTGGAAATATTACAGATTGAGGTGCTCAATGACCTCCTGCAGCTGCTTGGCAGAGGCGTGCAGAGCGTTGGACTCCTCTTCGTTGAGGGGGATCTCCAAAATCTGTTCCACACCCCGGCGGCCCACAATGGAGGGGATGGACAGGCACAGACCGTTGAGACCGTACTGACCGGCCAGGCACACAGACACGGGGAGCACAGACCGCTGATCCTTTACAATGCACTCGGCAATGCGGGCCACCGCCATGGCGATGCCGTAATAGGTGGCACCCTTGCGCTGGATGATCTCGTAGGCGCTGTCCCGCACCCCCTCATAGATGCGCCGGGTGGCTCCGGCGTGGTCGTTGTGGCCCCGGAACTGGCAGAACCGCTGCAGGGGGATGCCGGAGACGTTGGCGCCGCTCCACACCGCCAGCTCGCTGTCCCCGTGCTCGCCGATGATGAAGGCGTGGACATTGCGGCTGTCCACGTCCAGGTGCTGGCCCAGCAGGAACTTGAGCCGGGCGGTGTCCAGCACCGTACCAGAGCCAAACACCCGGTGGGCGGGGTAGCCGGAGATCTTCATGGCGGCGTAGGTGAGCACGTCCACGGGGTTGGACACGATCATCAGCATCCCCTCAAAGGGACGGGCGGTGATCTGGGGGATGATGGACTTGAGGATGCCCACATTCTTGTCGATGAGGTCCAGACGGGTCTCCCCGGGCTTCTGGTTGGCCCCGGCGGTGATGATGACCAGGGCGCAGTCGGACACGTCCTCATAGGTTCCGGCGTAGATCTCCATGGGGGAGAGGTAGGGCAGGCCGTGGCTCAAGTCCATGGCCTCGCCCTCCGCCTTCTCACGGTTGGCATCAATGAGCACCATTTCAGAGAACAGCCCCTTCTGGATAAGGCTGAAGGCGATGGACGCCCCTACAAAGCCGCAGCCGATGATGGCAACTTTCCGATGATTCATAGATATCATTCCTTTCTGGGTATGGATGGGAAAAGTGTCAGGTTAATTGTAGCCGCCGAAGGGTATTGGTAAACCAGTCCGGCAGCGGCGCCTCCACCGTCATGCGCTCCCCGGTGGTGGGGTGGGTGAAGGTGAGACAGGCGGCGTGGAGACACTGGCCTGCAAGCCCCGGGAATGGCTTCTTGGATCCGTATACCACGTCCCCCACAAGGGGGTGGCCGATGGAGGCCATGTGTACCCGGATCTGATGGGTGCGCCCGGTCTCCAGGCGGCAGGTGATGTGGGAGTAGCCGCCCTGGCTGTCCACCACCTGCCAGTGGGTGACCGCCTCCCGGCCCTCCCCAGTGCGGCACACCGCCATGCGTTTGCGGTCTACGGGATGCCGGGCCAGGGGGGCATTCACCGTGCCCGAGTCCTCCTTGAAGCCACCCACCACCACAGCGTGGTAGAGGCGGAACAGGGAGTGATCTTGCAGCTGAGCCGCCAGAGCCAGGTGTGCCTTGTCGTTCTTGGCCACAATGAGCAGCCCCGAAGTGTCCCGGTCAATGCGATGCACAATGCCCGGACGGCGCTCTCCGTTGATTCCAGAGAGTGATTCTTTGCAATGATATAACAGAGCGTTTACCAATGTGCCGTCTGGATGGCCCGGTGCGGGGTGTACCACCATGCCGACAGGCTTGTTGACCACCACCACATCGTCGTCCTCATAGACGATGTCCAGGGGGATGTCCTGGGGGACAAGGTCAATGTCCTGGGGCTGGGGCGGGGAGACCAGAAGGGTGTCCCCGGGCTTCAGGGGGGTGTTTTTCTTCACCGGCTTGCCGTCCAGCAGCACCCGGCCCTCCTCCATCCACTTCTGGGCAGCGGAGCGGGTGAGCCCCTCCACCATGGCGGACAGCACCGCATCCGCCCGGCCTGCCTCAAGTACCGTCACCGGGAAGGTCGCTGTCTGCATGGGAATCCACCTCCTTGTGATGGGGATCGGGGTAGAAGAAGAGGACGTAGATGAACAGCAGCACCACGCCCACGGTGATGTAGCAGTCGGCCAGGTTGAACACGGCGAAGTCCATAAAGGTGGTCTGGAACATATCGGTGACGTAGCCCAGCACCACCCGGTCAATGAGGTTGCCCACCCCGCCGCACATCACCAGCATGGCGGCGGTGAGGCCCAGCCAGCCCTGGAAAAAGCCCCGCTGCACAAAGGCTGCCACCACCACCACAATGATGGCGGAAATGAGGATCAGCACCCAGGTGTGCTCCCGCAGCATGGAGAAGGCAGCGCCAGTGTTCTTCACAAACGTGAGATCCAGCACATAGGGGATGAAGGGCACAGACTCCCCCAGAGCGATGCCAGTGCGCACCAGATATTTTACCACCTGGTCTGCCACCAGCAGCACCAGGGCAATGATCGTGTAAATCATGGTATCACCTTTTCCATATAGATTCCTCGTTACCTCCCTTGCGTCAAGGGAGATGGCCCGGCCGTGAAGTCGGGATGGCTCTTTCAAGCCATTCTACCATACCCTCAAGGGGCACGTCCAGAGTTTCCTAGTAAAATACTATGGTAAGGGTATAAAAGAATGGACGGGGAGGAATACTGGAATTTGTGAAAGGGGTGTAAAATGCCATGGGACACCAACATATTCCACCGCCCCACCCGAGACGGGAGCCACGGGTGGACGCTCCCCTCACCGCCGACGGCATTGCCGGGGTGTTTGAGGGGTGTGCGGATTTCGGGCGCAGGACGCTGTATCTGGGGGACGATCCAAACCGGGCCATTGAAATGCTCTACATTGTGGGACAGGTGCGCAATGAGCGGGCCAGCGACTATGTGCTGCGGCCCCTCACCCAGTGCAAGGATTTGGCGGAGGTGCCTACCCTGGACCAGGCTTACGACCGCATGGCCAAGGGATGTCTGTACTCCCTGGCAGTGGAGGAGCGCACCACCGCCGACCAGGTGGTGTTTGACCTGGTCAACGGCTGGGTGGCTCTGTTTTTCCCGGGAAAAGACAAGGTGCTCACCCTCATGACCGCCACGGAGGAGAAGCGCTCCATCTCGCCCCCGGACAATGAGCCGGATGTGAAAGGGGCCAGGGACTGCTTTGTGGAGAGCATTCGCACCAACACCTCTCTGGTGCGCCGCCGCCTGCGGGCCCCGGAGCTGCGCATTGGGGAGACCTTTGTGGGGCGGCAGTCGGTGACACCGGTGGACATTTTATATATAAAAGGAATTGCCGACGAGAAACTGGCCGCCCAGGTGGAGGAGCGGGTGAAGAGCATTGACATTGATGCCATGCTCATGACAGGAAATTTGGAGCAGTATATGGTGGGGCAGGAGGCCCGTACCCCCTTTCCTCTGAGCGTATACACCGAGCGGCCCGACCGATTCAGTGCCGGACTGGCGGAGGGCCGGGTGGGGGTGCTGGTGGACGGCATCCCCATGGGGTGGCTGTTCCCTGCCACCCTGGACAGCTTCTACCGCACGGGGCAAGACCGGAGCACCAGCTGGATGGTGGCTTCCGCCCTGTCGGTGCTGCGCTACCTGTGTATGTTGGTGACCTTATTTTTGCCGGGGCTGTATGTGGCGGCGGTGCTGTATCACCCGGAGCTGATTCCGGTGAAGCTGATGCTGTCCATCATCTCCGCCAAGGCGGACGTGCCCTTCTCCACCCTGGCCGAGGTGTTGGTGATGCTGCTGGCCTTTGAGGTGGTGCAGGAGGCGGGGCTGCGTCTGCCCACCGCCATTGGACAGACGGTGTCCATTTTGGGCGGCCTGGTGGTGGGCTCGGCGGCGGTGGAGGCCAAGCTGGTGTCTCCGGCGGTGCTGGTGATGGTGGCCATTGCGGGCATTGCCGGGTATACCGCCCCCAGCCAGGACTTTTCCGGGGCGCTGCGGCTGTGGCGGTTTGGCATCACCTTGGCCGCGGGAGTGGCGGGGCTCATCGGGCTGGTGCTGGCGGGGATGGCCCTGGTGTACCATCTGGCCTCCCTGGAGAGCTTCGGGGTGGCCTACCTCACCCCATTTGCCGCCTGCGGGGGCAGCGGGGAGCGGGGGCACACCGTGTTCCGCCAACCTCTGCCCTGGGTGAAGACTCGGCCCCGCTACCTCAATCCCCAGAACAGGAGGAATCAAGGGTGAAACGCATATGGATGTTGGCGCTGCCCCTGGCGCTGCTGCTGTGCGGCTGCGCCCCCACCGCCCGGGAGCCGGATCAGCTGGCTCTGGTACGGGTGCTGGGTGTGGAGGGGGACGGCCCGGTGGAGCTGACGGCGGTGTGCGGCATGGACAACGAAGACCAGCAGCCCATCCGGGGGACCATCGTGGGAGATCATTTTTCCACTGCTTTGGAGGCGGTGCCCTGGTCTGCCTCTCGGGAGCTGTCCCTGACGTCGGTATCTTATTTTGTCATAGGAGAGGATGTGCGCCTGGAAAAGGTGCTAAAGCAGGTGCTGGAGGACGAGGAGCTGGGGGCCTCTGCCACGGTATGGATGGCGAAGGGCTCTGTGTCCCGGATGCTGGACGGCTGTGACGACCCGGAGGGGGATTTGACTTTGCTCACCAACCAGGGGGTAGAGGCGCCCACGGCGGTGGAAGTGCTGGCAGCGCTGAGTACCCGGGACAGCGTGGAGCTGCCCCAGGTGGAGGAGAAGGGCGGACGGCTGCAACAGGCGGGCCGCCAGACATGGGAGGAATGAGGTTGAACACACAGGCTGTGCTCTCTCTGCGCCAGGTGCTGGCGGCGGTGGTGCTTGCAGGGCTTTCTTTGGCTGCGGCTCAGGCGGGACAGATGGATTGGAAATGGGGCCTGGTGGGGGTGGCGGTGTCGGTACCCCTTCTTACTTGGGTGCTCAAGCGCCTGCGCTGCGGCCCGGTATATAAAGGTGTGTACGGGGTGCTGCTCACGGCGGTGTATGCCGGCTGGTCGGTGCTGACTCTGGGTCATGTGCTGTGCCAGGCAGCCCAGCGGGTACAGATCACCGGAGGCAGCCAGGGAGTGTTCGGCTGGCTCATTGTCCTGCTGGCTCTGCCGGTGCTGTGGATGGGCTGGGGCAAGCCCGCTGCCTTCTTCCGGGGCGGGGAGATCTACTGGATGGCGTTTGTGGCGGTGCTGGTGGCGGTGGCCCTGCTCACCATCCCGCAGGTGTCCGTGTCTTACCTATGGGCTTGGGAGGAGCGGGACTGGACATCTGCCCTCACTGCGGCGGGCACCGTGGCTATGGTGGCGTGGGTGCTGCCATATCTATATAAGGCATCTCCCTACCAACAGGGGGAGACAGGGGCTGTGGGCCGCTGGCTGCTTCTGCTGGGGGTGCTCACTGTGGCACTGGCCGCCCTCACCCGGGGGGTGCTGGGGCAGAGTGCCGTGCAGCTGTCTCAGCCCTTCTTTGTCACCACGGGGGTCATGGGAGAGACTGCCCGCACGGAGGGACTGCTCTCTGCTTTGTGGCTGGTCTGTGACCTGGTGTGGGCGGGGCTGCTCACCCGTGTGTGGGGCGGGGGAAAGGGTCCGGTGGTGTGCGCTCTTCTGGGTACGGCGGTGGCTCTCTCCGGATGGACAGAAGGGTGGCCCCAGCTGGTGTGGCCCATAGGCAATCTGGTACTGGTGGCTCTGGCGGTGGTGAGGCCCCAGGGTGAGGGGAAAATAGTGGTGAAGTACTAGAAAAACCACCATATCTGGGGCCCCAGGAAAAAGTTCGGAAAAACCCGAAAAAAGGCGAAGAAAAGTGTTGACAACAGAGTATGGATTTGGTATATTAACTGAGCGCCTGACGCAAGGCCAACACCGGAACAGAAATCCAACAGGAAGTTGAGAAAAAAGTTCAAAAAGGTGTTGACAAGAGCGAAACGGCGTGATATGATATAAAAGTTCGAGCGAGCCGGAAGGATGACAGCGAGACACCAAAGTTTGAAAAAAGTTTGGGAAAACGCTTGACAACCGAAAGTGAGCCTGGTATAATGGGGCTCCGCTTGCTTGAGCGGTTTGTACCTTGTAAATTAAACAATGAGAAACACGAAAAGCACCAGAAGGACACGAGTCCTTCATGGAAACTGGTAACACAGAGACATGAAGGGTCTCATCAATT
>NZ_JACSNZ010000049.1 GCF_016902575.1 Pseudoflavonifractor capillosus
ACCTCGGGGGTGGGGGTAACCTGGGGCTGAGAGGAAAGCCAGTCCACCACCACGGCGTGCTGGAAGGTGTAGCCTGTCTTCTTGAGCCTCATCTGGAAGGTATAGGTGCCGTTTTCCGTGACGGTAAACACATTGCCGCTGGCAGCTTCTCCATTGACCGCCAGCACCTGCACATAGTCCGGGTTGATGTTCAGGGTCAAGGTGGTCTCTCCCTGCCCGTCTGCCACGCTCACCAGCTGGTCATCCTGGGGCTTGGTGGGGTCGATCCAGGCCACGGTGGCGGTGTAGGTGGTCTCGTTGCCCGCCGCATCCCGGATGACGAACTTATAGGAATGGTTGGTGTCGAAGACGTGTACGCCGTTGGAACCGTCCACAAAGACCACGTCCTCACTGAGATTCTTCAGGGTGGCAGTGACGGGCTGGCTGGTCCACCCCTTCAGGTCGTACACCAGCTCTCCCTTGGGGGCCTCCCGGTCAATCCAGGTCACCACCGCCTCCACGCTCTGCTCCTTTCCGTTGGCATCGGTATAGGTGAAGATATGGGTGCCGTTGTCCTCAAAGACATACTCCGTCACCTCCGCCGTGCACCCCTGGGGCAGTTCCAGGGTGGCGGTGACGTTCTGGTTGGTGGGGGCCTGGGTGGAGTAGGTCACCTGGGCCTGGGCGTCATAGGACTGGGTGGCGTCCACATAGAAGTCCAGCATCTTGCCGTTGAAATACTTGTTCATCTCCCCGACGGTATTGTAGTAGGTCTCTGTGGCCACAACCTTCACATACAGAGCCTGTGTGGGGGTGTCCAGCACGATCTCCTTGCGCTGGGTGTTGTTTTCCAGCCCCTCAAAGGTGTGGGCCAGGGTCCAGGTGTCCCCGTCCAGGCTGACGTAGATCTGCCCGGACTTGAGCCGACCGTTTTGGCCGCCGGGCAGGTAGGCGAGCTTGGAGAGATACCGCACCCCATCCAGCTTGACGGTGTAGAACTTGCCGTCGTTGGTGGCATTAAACAGGGTGTGCCAGGTGGTGTTGCCGCTGCCGTCAATGAAGTTGGCCGCAGCGTGGTCTGCCCCGGTGCTCTGCTGGGAAGAGAAGTCCACCAGGGTCACATGTTGAAGCTGGAGATAGGTCTGCTGGGGGATATCGGTGGAGGGGTGGAAGGTATAGGTGCTTTTCGGCCCTTGCAGGTACACCCCATGGGCCTTGTACCGCACCATCACGTCCACCTCTCCGGTAAAGCGGGTAGAGCTGGTCAGCCCCGCCTCATAGTCCTGCCAATTCGCTCCTCCGTCTACGCTGTACTCCATGGCATCGGTGGCGCCAATAAACAGGTCCTCGTTGTCATTGAGGTACACCTTCGTGGGCTGCACCGCCTGTCCAGGCAGGATGTCAATGGTGTGGGTGGTCTCCACGCCCACCAGGCCTACCACGATGTCGTGCTCTGCGCTCACACGCTCCAACTGCTGCGGTGTGAGGGTGATGATATGCTCGGGAGTATAGGACACTTCCTCGCCGTCAATCAGGTGCTTCTCCCAGGTGATTCCACCGTCCAGGGAATAGCGGACCATGAACTCATACTGGTCGTAGCTCTCGTCCAGGACAATGGAATTGGGGTGCTCCCCGTCAAAGGAGAAGGTGGCCAGCTCCACCCCCTGGCCCAGCAGGGAGTTGGCGATCTCTCGGCAGGCGTCGGGCTGGAGGCTCTCATCGGCAGTGGCCTGGGAGGCAGCGTGCAGAGCCTGGGTCTTCAGGGTGTTCACCTCCACCACCGACAGGTTGTTGGTGAGGTGGGGGGTGATGAGCCCCAGCAGATCCACCATAACGGCGGGATAGTAGGTGTATTCATCCACCACACGGCGGGCCAGTGTTTCCCACTCCTCATTGGTGGTGCTGGTATCGGCAGCGTAGAACTTGATAAGCCCATACATACCGTCCAGATTGAAGCTCAGCTCGTTCAGGCACTGCTTCAGAGCCTGCTCACGGCGGTCACTTCCGGCGGGATAGGATGCGGCCAGGAAGTTGGCGTACATGGACTCCAGGTAGCTGTCATACTCGTTGAGAGCCGCCTGAGCCAGCAGAATATAGGTGGTGTTATTCTTGTTGTAGTTGGTGATGTACTCCATGCACCCCCAGCCCAGCAGCAGCCGGGCCTCGGTGGCGATGGTGTCCCCCCAGCGGGAGTAGGACTGGCCCCACCCCCCCACGTTGTTCCAGATGGTCCAGGTGCCGTCCCCGTTGTCGTTTTGGCTGTAAATCAAATAGGCCTCATGGCCAGGCTGGTAGGTGTTCACCGCGGGGATGCCGTGCACCTCGGCGGTGTTCATACCCATGCCTGAAATGCCCCAGCAGATGCCGCCCTTCTCCATCATCATCCACAGGCGGAACAGATTCTCCACGCCATAGGTCACCCCGTACTTCAGGAACCCATACTTGGCATCCCATTGGCTCTTATAGGCAGGGTCGTAAAATTCCGCATCGTTGTACCAGGTGTTCACATAGTTGACAAAGGTGTAGCCGTTGATGCGGTCATCGAGGTCGGCGCACCGGCTCTCAGTGTACTTCCGCAGCCACAGGATCTCGCTGTCGTCCATCTTGGCGTCCATCACATACCGCACCAGCTCCATGGGGTAGGTCTTGAACTCCTCTTTCCGGGCAAAGTAGCCCTTGTCATAGAGATCCTTCATGGCGGTGTACTTCTTCACCGGGTCGGAGGAGATGGCATCCCCGCCGTAGTTGACCATATAGGTCTTTTTGTAGGCATATAAATCAACTTCTCGGCTATGAGAACATGGTATTTTAGGCCTTTTTGTCCGGTCTTTGCCCAGAAAAAAGCCTGTCTCTCAGTACTCAAGGCGTTGGGACAGGCCCATCTATTTCCATATTTGTTGACAAACTATCACTTTTCCAAATTTTTATCAACAAATTGACAATACCGTAAATAAGAATAATTGTCCATAGCGGGAAATAGCATCCAGGAATATGGAGGTGGTACGGGGTGCACCACCTCCCGGGATTCCGGTCACATGGGCCCTTGCTCTTGCTTATGCTCCGCAAAATCCTTCCCCACGGCACCCAGCAGATTGCGGCGGGTGACGATGCCGCACAGGGCGTTGCGATCGTCCACCACCGGAACAAAATTCTGCTCCATGGCCAAATCCATAACCTCCTGAAAGGTGGCACGGATGCTCACAGCGGGGCAAAAATCGGAGCGCATAATGTCTCTGATCTTGGTCTGTTCCAGTTTCTTTTTGTCGGTGGAATTCACCTCCAAAACGTGGCGGAGAAAATCTCCCTCGGTGACGCAGCCCACATAGCCCCCCTGTCCGTCCAGCACAGGGATGGCGGTGTAGCTGTTGTGGCACATGGTTTCCAGGCCCTGCCGCACCGTGTTATCCTGGTGGAGCACGATGGTGCACGCCTTGGGGATCATAATTTTTGCAATGTTCATGGATATTTCCTCTTGGAATGGGGTAGTCGTAACGGTCGAAATACGTCGATCTCCCACGGGGGGAGCTATCTCTATGATAGCACAGCTTCCTGCCTTTGGAAAGGCCCTCCCCCTGCCGAAAAAAATTTTCTCCACCCGCCCCTTGACAGAGGAGAGCATCACCAGCAGCTATGTGCGCCGGGAGCGGCCCGATGTCATCGTCAACATTGTGGATGCCACCAATTTGAGCCGCTCCCTGTTCTTTACCACCCAGCTGCTGGAGCTGGGCATTCCCGTGGTGGTGGCCCTGAACAAGCAGGACCTCAACGAGAAAAAGGGCACCAGCATTGATGTTCCCGCCCTATCCCGTGCCCTGGGCTGCCCGGACGGGCACAGCTGTCCCCACAGCAAACACGGTGGTTGCAGCTGTCACAAGTAAAAAAGGCAAACAGAGATGATGCAGCTGCGGCTGCATCATCTCTGTTTGCCTTCTATGATGTTCGATCATTTCTATTTGTTTTATCAAAAATAAGCTAACACCATACGCGAATAGACTAATATATTTTGCTTAATCAAAAATTATTTAGTTTATTTTGCGTTTTGTTTTGCAAGTTCCCCTTGATTTTTACAAGTTGATTTGGTAGTGTTAGTGTAATCTCAGGAGGTGATACACATGTTGCCAGAAGAATTGGTAGAATTGGCCCAACATGTATGCAGAAATAAATCCGAGGGGCAAACCATTGAAATCAAGGCAGCCCATGTGGATTGTCCCAAACGACTTTATGACACGCTTTCCAGCTTCTCCAATCAGGACATGGGTGGAATCATTCTGTTTGGTATTGACGAAACTGCTGATTATCAAGTGGTGGGGGTCTACGATGCCCAAGACCTGCAAAAAAAGGTAACCTCTCAGTGTATGCAAATGGAGCCTCCCGTCCGAGCTGTGTTCACCTTAGCCGAGATGGAGGGAAAACTGATCTGCTCGGCAGAAATCCCCTCCATTGACATTTCTGAACGGCCCTGTTATTACCAGGGTGCAGGGCGTATGAAAGGCGCCTATATTCGTGTGGGCGACTCCGATCAAACCATGACAGACTACGAATTGTACAGCTATGAGGCATTTCGAAAGCATCTGCACGATGATGAACGCCCGGTTCCTCGGGCCAGTCTGTCTATGCTGGATCAAAACCTGCTTCAGCAGTATGTCCTGCAAAAAAGCATAGAACGCCCTGGATTTTCCCAACTGCCTCAGGAGCAGGCCTATGAGATGCTGAACCTGACCCGGGATGGCGTTCCCACATTGGCTGCTGTCCTAAACTTCGGTCTCTATCCCCAGGGATATTTCCCTCAGCTTGGCATTACCGCCATTGTGGTTCCTGGTACAGAAATCGGAGCCGTAGGTACGGACTCTTCCCGTTTTTTGGACAACAAACGTATCGAGGGCACGATTCCTACCATGGTCACAGATGCCCTTCACTTTTGTATGCGCAATATGAAAGTTCGCACGGTCATCAGCCAGGAAACCGGTCAACGCACCGATTATACAGAATATCCCATCGACGCCCTGAGAGAGGCTATCTTAAACGCTCTGATTCACCGGGATTACAGCTTTTACACCGAGGGCACTCCGGTACAAATCGACTTTTTCTCCGATCGAGTGGAAATCCACAGTCCCGGAAGTCTCTACGGACGCATGAGTGTGGAGCAACTGGGCCATGCCCGCCCGGATCTTCGCAATCCTGCGCTGGCTGTCATGGCCGAGGCCCTTACCAAGGCAGAAAACCGCTATTCCGGCATCCCCACCATTCGCCGCACCATGAAAGAACACGGACTTCCAGAACCCAAGTTTGAAAACCGCCGTCACGAATTTGTGGTCACCCTGTACAACCACCCCACCGTTTCTCACGCTGTAACACCCCCCCAGCAATCCCCTTCCTCTGCCAATCCCACGCAACAACTGCTGAATTTTTGCCAAACCCCTCGCTCCCGCCAGGAAATTCTGGATTTTTTAGGTCTGAAGACCACATTCTACGCCATGCAGCACCACATCAAGCCACTTCTGGATGCAAATTTACTGGCTATGACCATCCCCAACAAACCCAAAAGCCGCCATCAAAAGTTCTATACCATTTCAAAAGATTGAATCTTACCCCAAAAAACATGGATAGGGATGCAGCATTTGCCGCATCCCTATCCATGTTTTTATTCTCACAGCTTCAAAATCTGATGTTTTTCATCATACAGGGTCTTACTTCCAAAGTACAGTGTCCCAAAGCAGGCGCAGGTCTGAGGTGGTATGTATCATCTCCACAGTCCATTCCTCCTCATGGCTGGATGTCCACAACCCGGGCCACCCCATCATTGACCACAAAGTGTACCTCTAACCCGGCAAAGCCAAAGCCGTACACCCGCTGGCTGTCTTTTTGGTAGGACGGCCGGGGGTCCTGAGCCAGCACACCCGTGAGGGCCGCCCGCTTCTCCTCCGGCACCAGGCTCAGCAGATGGGGCGGAATGTCCACCTCCAGCTTTTGCTCCGGGGCCTCCTGGGCAAAGCCCCCCACCGCCTGGGGACGGCAGTCGGCGTAGGGTACGTAGGGTTTGATGTCATAGATGGGGGTTCCGTCCATCAAATCCGCTCCCCCCACATGGATCACCGGGCCCTGGGAGGTATGTTCCTCCACCCCCACCAGCTCCACGCAGGACAGGCCAATGGGATTGGGCCGGAAGGGGGAACGGGTGGCAAAGACCCCCATGCGGGCATTGCCTCCCAGCCGGGGCGGGCGCACCGTGGGAGACCAGGGCTTGCCCACGCACTGGGAAAACTCCCAAATGAGCCACAGGTGGGAAAACCCATCCAGCCCCCGCAGCGCCTCCGCCTCCCGGTATTCCGGTTCAAAGACGATGGTGGCCTGGAGCTCCCGCACCAGACCCGCCTGCCGGGGCACCCCGAACTTGGTGGTAAAATCCGTGTGAATGTGGGCGATGGGTTTCATGAAAGCACCTCTTTTTTGTTGTTTGGGTCTATGATATCATACCGTGTCGTCTCTCGTCAGCAATTTTTGACAGGTGGCATCAATGCCGATGGCGCCCAGGGGTGCGGTGATGAGAATACCCAGCACCGCCACGGACAGCACGATGGGCCCGCAGGACAGCCCCATAGCCAGAGGCACCGAGCCGATGGCGGCCTGCACCGTGGCCTTGGGCAGGTAGGCGATGACACAGAACAGCCGCTCCTTCCAGGTGAGTTTGGTGCCCGCCACGCACAGGCACACACCCACGGCCCGGAAGATGAGGGCACACAGAATCATCCCCACCGCAGCCCCGCCGGCCTCCAGGGTATAGCGGATATCCACGGCGGCGCCCACCAGCACAAAGAGAATGACCTCGGCGGCGATCCACAGCTTGCCGAACTTCTCAGACAGACGCTTGGAGACAAAGGTGGGGCTCTTGATCTTCAGCACGCAGGCCATGCTGACCACCGCCAGCAGGCCGGAGACCGACACCACGCCCTCCAGCCAGGTCTCCACTGCCATGAGGGTGAAGGACACACCCAGGACGATGATTACCTTGGTGCTGTTGCGCACACAGTGGCGATGGGCATAGGCCGTCTCAAAAAAGTTGCTCAGGCACCAGCCCACCAAAGCCCCCAGAGCCACCCCCAGCACGATGGAAATGGGGATGTTGACAAAGTCCATGACGTTGGGGTTCCCGCCTTGAGCCATGCCCGTAAAGGTGGTAAAGAGGACGATGACAAAGATGTCGTCGCAGGAGGCCCCGGCCAAAATCATCTGGGGGATGCCCTTGCGGGTGCCATGTCCCGTCTCCATCAGGCGCACCATCCGGGGCACCACCACCGCCGGAGACACCGCACCCAGCACCGCACCCATGACGGCGGCCTCCATGATGTTCACCCCCAACAGGTAGGGGGCCAGGAGCACATAGCCTAAAATCTCAAAGCTGGCAGGGACAAAGGACATCATCACCGCAGGCCGTCCCACCTTTTTCAAATCGGACAGGTTGAGAGACAGCCCCGCCTTGAGCAGAATGATGATGAGGGCCATTTGCCGCAGTTCGGCAGAGATGGACAAAATGGACGGGTCCAACCAGTCCAGCACATAGGGCCCCACCACAATACCAGTGATGAGCATCCCGATGATGCGGGGCAGCTTGATGGCCTGCACCAGTGCCGCCATGGACAGGCCCACCAGGAAAATCAGCGCCAGAGATGTTAACATAATGGATTCCTCCTCGTTTTCGGCCACAAAAAAAGCCAATGCCCCCTGTGACCTAAATCAAATCACAGAAGTCATCAGCTGCATACAGCGGTTTCGGTTGCCCGTGGGAGAACTTCATTCCCAGGGGAGATTATAGTCCACCCGCCCCGGTTTGTAAAGTATTTTTTCTCCCCCCTTGACAGTCCCCTTGTCCCCCAGGTATCATGGACTCATCCTAGATACATAGAAGGAGGGTCTCTATGAGATACGAAATCACCGGCGGCGCATTCCCCGTGGTCATCTGCCATCTGGAAGATCGGGAGCGCATGATTACCGAGCGAGGCTCCATGGTGTGGATGAGTCCCAACATGAGCATGGAGACCTCCGGGGGCGGTCTGGGCAAGATGTTTTCCCGGGCCTTCTCGGGGGAGAGCATCTTCCAGAACATCTACACCGCCCGAGGACAGGGTATGATCGCCTTTGGCTCCAGCTTCCCCGGCAAGATCATGCCCTTGAACATCGGGCCTGGTCGAGAGATGGTGTTGCAGAAAAATGCATTCCTGGCTTCAGAATCCTCCGTGGAGCTGTCCATCCATTTCAGCCGCAAGCTGGGCGCCGGCTTCTTCGGCGGCGAGGGCTTTATCATGCAGCGGCTGTCCGGGCGGGGCGTGGCCTTCGCTGAAATCGACGGCGAACTGGTGGAGTACACCCTGGCTCCGGGTCAGCAGATCGTGGTGGACACCGGCAACGTGGCCGGCTTCGAGCCCACCGTGTCCATGGATATCCAGCAAGTACCGGGTCTGAAAAATAAGTTCCTGGGCGGTGAAGGGCTGTTCAACACCCTGCTCACCGGCCCCGGCAAGGTGTGGCTGCAAACCATGCCCATCTCCAATGTGGCCATGGCCATCCGCCCCTTCATCCCCACCGGCAACGGCTAACTGGAAGTTTTTGTGTGCTCCCGGCGGAGTTGTCCTCCGCCGGGAGACATTTTTTCTTTTTGCCTCTTTACATTATCTCGTTACTGTGCTAAAATGTCGTCACTGGCTCTTCCCGGCCAGTGTCATGTGTGACAAGGAGGATATGCAACCATGAAAAAAATGATTTCTCTGGCTCTGGCCCTGGCAATGGGTCTGAGTCTCACCGCTTGCGGCAACAAAAATACAAAAACCACCGAAAGCACCAGCGATTTGGCCTACGTCCAGGACAAGGGCACCCTGGTGGTGGGCATCACCGAGTTTGAGCCTATGGACTACCAGGACACCGAGGGCAACTGGGTGGGCTTCGATGCCGACATGGCCTCCCTCTTCGCCGAGAGCCTGGGGGTGGACGTGGAGTTTCAGCTCATCGACTGGGACAGCAAAGTGATGGAGCTGGACGGCAAGACCATCGACGTGGTGTGGAATGGCATGACCCTCACCGAGGACGTGAAGGCGGCTATGGAGTGTTCCAACCCCTACTTTAACAACGCCCAGGTGGTCATCGTCAAGGCTGACCAGGCAGAGAAGTACCAGACCACCGACAGCCTGAAGGACTTGCAGTTCTCCGTAGAAAACGGCTCGGCGGGTATGGAGCAGGCAGAGGCCTATTCCTTGAACTATACCCCCGCCAAGAACCAGGCCACCGCTCTGCTGGAGGTAGCCTCGGGCACTGCGGACGCTGCCATTATTGACTACCTCATGGCCGTGGCCTCCACCGGAGAGGGCTCCAGCTATGAAAACCTCACCCACACCGTATCTCTGGCCGACGAGCAGTACGGCGTGGGCTTCCGCAAAGGCTCTGACCTGGCAGAGAAGCTCAATGCATTCTTTGCCGAAAAGTACGCCGACGGAACCATGCAGCAGGTGGCAGAGAAGTACGGCATCGCCGAAAAGCTGGTGGAACAATAACCCAGGACATACAAAGGCAGAGCGGAGGCTCTGCCTTTGGTAAGAACACCAAAAAGCAACATCTGTGCAAAGATCGTAGTGAGTCGCAGGCTTTTAAGCCCTCGGCAGAGTTTTCCCGCCTATGGGCGGGAAAATAAATTGAAATCCGTTTTTTCCGGGGACATGCGCATCGGAAAAAACACTTCTCAGACCGCCAGTGTGGCCTTGGGTCGTCCTTTGACCCAAGGGTGCATGCAGCGGGCTGCATTTTCTCTCGAAAATGCTTGCATTTTTGAGAAGCAAACTTAAGGTGGTATTTCCATGTTTCTGACGGTTATCGGAGCCCTGAACGAGGGGTTTGTACAGACTCTAAAACTGTTTTTTGTCACCCTGCTGGGTGCCCTGCCTCTGGGACTTGTCATCTGCTGGGGGTCCATGAATCGCTTTCCCCCTCTGCGGTGGCTGTGCCGGGGGCTGGTTTGGGTCATTCGAGGCACCCCCCTGATGCTCCAGCTCTTTGTGATCTTTTATATTCCAGGCATGGTGCTGGACCAAAACCCCTGGCCCGCTGGAGACTCCGGACGGTTTATTGCCGCCAGCGTCACCTTTATCCTCAACTACGCCTGCTACTTCTCCGAAATCTACCGAGGCGGCATCCAGGGTGTCCCCCGGGGCCAGCAGGAGGCGGGTCAGGTGCTGGGCATGACGAAGGGCCAGATCTTCTTCCATGTCACCCTGTTGCAGATGATCAAGCGCATTGTGCCCCCCATGTCCAATGAGGTCATCACCCTCTTAAAGGATACCGCTCTGGCGGGCGTCATCTCCCTGCAAGAGCTGCTGTGGGCGGGCGAGGCCTTCCTGAAAACCTCCCACGGCTATTCCAGCCTGCTGTGGCCCCTGTTCTTTACCGGCGTGTACTATCTGGTCTTCAACGGCCTGCTCACCCTGCTGCTGGGGCGGCTGGAAAAGAAGCTGGACTATTTCTCCTGAGAGGAGCGGCGAAACATGGCAATTTTAGAGGTAAACAACCTGGAAAAGCACTTCGGTGCCACCCGAGTGCTGGAGGATATCAGCTTCGACCTGGAGCAGGGCAAGGCCCTGGCCATCATCGGCTCCTCAGGAAGCGGCAAGACCACCCTGCTGCGCTGCTTAAACTTCCTGGAGACTCCCGACCAGGGCACCATCTCCGTGGGTGGCAACGTGATTTTTGACGCTGCCCAGCGCCGCAGCCAAACCGACAGCGAGATCCGCAGAAAGCGGCTCCACTTCGGCATGGTGTTCCAGTCCTTCAACCTGTTTCCCCAGTATACGGCGTTGAAAAACGTCACCCTGGCCAAGGAATTGCTGGCCCGGGAGCGGCCCGACTTCAAGGCCAACAAAAAGGCCATTTTAGAGGAAATCCGACAGGAGGGTATGGAACTGCTCACCAAAATGGGTCTGGAACAGCGAGCCAGCCACTACCCCAGCCAGCTCTCCGGCGGCCAGCAGCAGCGGGTGGCCATTGCCCGTGCCCTGTCCCTCAAGCCGGATATTCTCTGCTTTGATGAGCCCACCTCCGCCCTGGACCCGGAGCTGACCGGAGAGGTACTGCGGGTGATCCGAGGCCTGGTGGAGCAAAAAACCACCATGATCATCGTCACCCACGAGATGGCCTTTGCCCGGGACGTGGCCGACGAGGTGATGTTCATGGACGAAGGGGTCATCGTGGAGCGTGGCCCCGCCCGTCAGGTCATCGAAAATCCCCAAGAAGAACGCACCCGGCAATTCCTGGCCGGATACTAACATACTTCTCCAAAATGCAAGCATTTTGGAGAGGAGATACAGCCCGCTGCATGCATAATTGGGTCAAAGGGCGACCCAATTCCACACTGGCGGGCTGAGAAGTGTTTTTTCCGATGCACATGTCCCCGGAAAAAACTGATTTCAATTTATTTTCCCGCCCCTAGGCGGGAAAACTCTGCCGAAGGCTTTTCTCTATACATGATAGCCATAGCTTCTTGGGTAAGTTTTGGCTTTTGTGCAGCCTAAAAGCTCCCCATCGCTGTGCGATGGGGAGCTTTTTCTCGGTTATTTCAATTCGTCCAGGGTGGGCATGGCAGGAATGGCACCACTGCGGGAGCAGGTCACCGAGGCCGCCCGGTTGGCAAAGGCCAGAATGTCCTCCAGCTCCGCCGTCTCCAGCCCCTCCAGCACCCCCTGGGGCCGGAGGCTGAGTTGGCTGAGCACCGCCCCAAAGAAGGTGTCCCCAGCGCCGTTGGTGTCCGCCACCTTGGTGGCCACTCCGGGCACCACCCCGGTCTGGCCTCCCAAGCGGTAGAACACCCCCTGAGAACCCAGGGTGATGAGCACCAGGGAGATGCCCTTGTCTGCCATGACCCTGCTGCACACCTCAGGGTCATGGCTGCCGGAGAGCAACTCCATCTCCTCATCAGAAATCTTCAAAATATCCACCTGAGAGAGGGGGCGGCGCATCCACGCCACCGCATTCTCCTGGCTGTCCCACAAAGCCGCCCGGTAGTTGGGGTCGTAGCTCACCACCGCCCCCTGCTGCCTGGCCCGCTCCACGGCGTGGAGGGTGGCGCTGCGGGCAGGGTCTGCGGTCAGGCTCACCGAACCAAAGTGGAGAATGCCCGCCTGGGCCAGCAGCTCTTCATCCACCTGCTCCGGGGTGAGCCTGGCATCCGCCCCCCGCATGAACTGGAAGGAACGCTCCCCCTGTCCATTCACCGACACCACCGCCAAGGTGGTGGCCCCGGGAGCCGTGCGCAGCCCATGGGTGCTCACTCCGTTCTCTTCCAGCACCTGGGCCAGGTAGGTTCCAAATCCGTCCTCCCCCACCATGCCCACAAAGGCGGTGTCCGCCCCAAGCCGGGCTGCCGCCACCGCCACATTGGCGGGTGCGCCACCGGGATTGGCAGCATAGGTGGGAATGTTCTGCTGATTGACCCCCGTCTGGGTCAGGTCAATGAGAATCTCGCCGATGGTGACAATGCGCATGGAAATCCCTCTTTCCTTGAATATGGAATCGTTTTCACGCCTGAAATTATACCACACTCTGCCCGGGGACACAAGGGGAACCAGGGGGGACGTTCTCCCCTCTGCCCCAGGCCGCTCACCCCCCCCATTCTTTCCCTGCTCCCTTTTTAAGGAAAGTAGTGATTTCAAGGGAAATTGAAAACCATTGGTAAATATAGACAAAAAGGGCATACCCTCCAGATGGGGCATACCCTTTTGCGCGCTGTTTGGTTGTGAGGAGAAGTCAGACTTCCCACTCGCCCTTGTGCTCCTCCCACCACGCCGGAAAGTTGGGGTCTTTCGGGGAGAGAGTAGGAGTGCAACGGTTGTAATCTATCAGGCTGGTAATATTCCCATCCTTTGTTTGTCCAAAGCCACGCAGATAGACACAGCCCAGCGCCAATGCATAGAGTTGAAAAAGGGAATTAAAATCTTTCGTCCAGACATGATTGTCATATCGAAAGAAACCCTCTTGCAATGTGATTGCTTTTACATCGGGGAGATAGATCGTTTTCAGCTGGCCCAGCAGATAACAGATGTTTTGATCGTTTTCTTCCATCTTCTGCCTGGACAGTTGAACAATGTCCGAGGGATTCTTTGTCAGTTCTGAGCCGAGCACCTGAACATTATAGAAGTCCTCGCCCTCTTTCGCCAAGCACCGATTGAAGATGGCCTGGACATTGGCCTCGTTCAGCTCCTGCGGCTTAAATTCATTTGCCTCTTTTCTTGCTTGCTCAATAAACTCTAAATCATCGTCATCGAAAATACCCACAACACAAGCCCCCTGCTGCACCGTTCCAGTGCCAAAATTTGTTGTTTTTCCTATCATACAATACCGGCCTGCCCTTTGCAAGGCCGGCGGCGGAGATTTTCCCGGTTTCGTCAAACCGACGGAGTTTGGACCGTCACTACTGATCTTGAAAAGGGACTTCCCCTGCTTTCTCTTGCCTTTTGTTCCACAATCTGTTATCCTATATATTGCAAGAAATAGTTACTTTTTCCCCTGCGGGGATATCATATCGGTCATTGGAGGAGTAGTTATGTCTTCCATTAAAAAGAGATCTCTGGTGGATCAGGTTTACGAGCGTCTGCGCAGTGACATCATCTCCCTGAAGCTGCCCCTGGGCAGCCGGGTCAATGTCAACGAGCTGCAGGAGTATCTGGGTGTCAGCTGTACCCCCATCCGGGAGGCCATCAACCGGCTGCAGCAGGAGGGGCTGATTGCCTATGAAAACAACGTGGGCGCCCGGGTGCTCACCCTGGATGCCAAGGACGTGGAAGAGATCACCCAGCTGGCCACCACCCTGCACTGTGCCGCCGCCCGGCTGGCCATGGAGCGCACCGACCGCCAGGTGCTGATCCAGGAGCTGGATGAACGCATCCAGGCCCTGGCCGCCGCCAAGACCCCCCAGCAGCAGTCTGAGGGGATGCACCTGTTTATGGAGGTCTTTTACGTCCACTGCGGCAATCGCCGTCTGGACAAGAGTATGCTGGCCATTCAGGGTCAGCAGCTGCTGCTGCGCAATCTGTGCACCGCCCACGGCATGGACGTGGAGGCTGTTTTGCAGGATTATCGTGCCATTCTCCGGGGGGTGGAGCAAGACCAGCCCCACGACGTGTGCATGGCTCTGGATGCCATTGCTCAGCGGGTGGCTCAGGCCGTGTGCCAGCACTTGCAATAATACACCACGATACGGGGCCTCTCCTGCACAGGGGATGCCCCGTGAGCGTGTTGAAAAAGTTCGACACGCTTCTCAAAAATGCAAGCATTTTTTCGAGGAGATGCAGCCCGCTGCATGCACCCTTGGGTCAAAGGGCGACCCAAGGCCACACTGGCGGGCTG
>NZ_JACSNZ010000050.1 GCF_016902575.1 Pseudoflavonifractor capillosus
CTTTTGCATGCCCAAAACGCTGCGGAAGTTCCACATACTGGATTCGTTTTTGCTGTTGAGAGTAAAAAAGGATGTGCCACAAAACTTACGTTTTGCGACACATCCTTTTTGGAACACCCCAACACTATAGATGCAAACATCTCCACGTTCGAAAATGAGTGTCTAAATGTCGTCAGAGAGTAAAAAATACTTTCGCATTTTTGGGCTTTTGAGGTAAGGCCTCCACACCAGGGAAAGAGGGGGGGTGGGGTCCAACACTTTGTTCAGCCATCAATATTGTTTTTGCTAGGGATTAGAAATTGAAAGCCAGATACCTGTGGCTCGTAATCCATAAATTTCATTTTAGAATAATCTATAGATTAGAATCATAAAAATACTCCTTTCCGTGTAAGACGTGTATTTTCAGTCGGTAAGCCGTTATCTGATCAAAGAAATAAATGTGAAAGAAATGATTTCGACTAGGGGAGGAGTATTGAACTTAGCACGATATAAAAAATGATAATTATTTGTACATCATCTGTGTGTCGCGCTAAATGAACGATAAGATAAAGATATCGCATTGATTATAAGTAGAACGAATGTTCGTATCAATGAATATATATGGGAATTAAGGAAGAGATATACAGATAGATAGGTTCATGGAGGTCGGGAATTCTCGTTAGATACATTTATGGATATATATGAGGGAGATGATATGTCTATAGAAGATGTAGACTAAAGAACTTTGTCATAAAGGAAGAAAACTGTGGGTACAGGAGAGAGAGATTTGTTGTGCGAAATGTCATATTTATCAACTTGCCATTGTGCATGTAGACAAAAAATGGCCAATACGACTAAAATATGTAATAATGTATTGTAACATATACTATTTTGACGTAAAACAACAAATGTGTATATATAGAAAATGTATCTCCATTTTATTCCCATAAAAAAGGTGATACACTTTCTATACAAACACCAGAGGAAAAGTCGTGAGCTGGCCAGCTTAAGGGAGACAAAACCTCCGAAACCATGTGGTGTTGGATCCTGGTAAATTCAACAATTTGAAAGGAGATATAATGATGAGACGATGGAAAAAGATAGGAGCACTTGCCCTTGCAACCACGCTTTCCCTGAGCCTGGCGGCCTGTGGAGGCGGCAACAACAAATCTGCTGATGGCACCCTGACTATGCAGATCTGGGACACTGCCCAGCGTGATGCCATGCAGGCCCTGGCGGATGCCTATCATGAGATCAACCCCGATGTGACCATCGAAGTGCAAGTCACCAGCTGGGACGAGTATTGGACCAAGCTGGAGGCCGCTGCCGGTTCTGGCAACCTCCCTGATGTGTTCTGGATGCACACCAACAACATTCTGATGTATGCAGACAACGGCATGTTGGCAGATGTCACCGATCTCTATGACGACGATACATACTCTCACTACTCTGACATCTCCATTGCAAATACCCAGGGCAGTGATGGACGCATGTACGGCGTGCCCAAGGACAAGGACACCGTGTGCCTGGTCTACAACAAGGAGATGTTTGATGCTGCCGGTGTGAGCTATCCCGATGAGAACTGGACCTGGGATGACTTGGTGGAGGCCTCCGAGAAGATTTACGAGGCCACCGGCAAGTATGGATATATGGCCTACGCCGACGATCAGCTGGGCTATTGGAACTACGTCTACCAGAATGGCGGCTACATCCTCAACGAGGACAAGACCGCAGCTGGTCTGGACCAGCCCGCCACCATCGAGGCTATGAAGTTCTACATTGGCCTGCAGGACAACGACTGGTGCCCCGACCAGACCTACTTTGCCGAGACCGCTCCCGGCAACGCCTTCTTCTCCGAGCAGGGCGCCATGTTCTTTGAGGGCACCTGGAGCCTGCTCAGCGAGATGCAGAACTACCCTGAGATGCAGGGCAAGTGGGACGTGGCCGTGCTGCCCAAGGCTCCCAACCCCGCCACTGGCGACGGACGTGCCACCATCTCCAACGGTCTGTGCTACGCTACCTCCGCCGACAACCAGGACAACGAGACAGTCATGAACTTCCTGCGCTGGCTGGGCACTGAGGAAGCCCAGCAGATCCAGTCCTCCTACGGCGCCGCCATCTCCGCCTATGAGGGCTGCGAGGACGAGTGGGTGGCCGCCTTCGACCAGTTCGACTACAAACTCAACGTTCAGGCCTGTGTGGACATGTTCGACTACTCCGTGCAGTCGGTCAACGATGCCACCCGCCCCGTGTGGAAGAGCAAGGTCTCTGACGAGCTGCTGCGCATTTACAGCGGCGAGGTGTCCGTGGACGATGGCCTGAAGAACATGAACGACGCCATCAACAGCGCCATTGCCGAGGGCTAAGAAACACCGGGCAGGTCGGAGGAAACTCCGACCTGTGGTGTTCCTGACCTCCCCTGGATGAGAACGTTTTCAGAGAAAGGAGTGCAGACGGATGAAGAAAAAGAAGTCTGCTGCCGCTCGCAGTGAGCAGCGCTGGGCCTGGATCATGGTGGCCCCCACCATCATCGGCCTGATCATCCTCAACTATATTCCCCTGATTCAAACCATCATTTTAAGCTTTTCCAAGACCAAGACCTTCGGCGCCACCCAGTTCAACGGCATTGAAAACTACATCGACATGTTCCAGTCCCCGGAGTTTTGGAAGGCCACCTGGAACACGGTGTACTTCTGTATTTTGACCGTGCCGGTGGGCATCATCCTGGCGTTGCTGGTGGCTGTGCTGCTCAACGCCAAGGTGAAGTTCAAGGGCGGATTCCGCGCCATCTACTTCTTGCCCATGGTGTGTGCCCCCGCTGCCATCGCCATGGTGTGGCGCTGGATGTTCAACGGTGAGTACGGCATCATCAATGCCATCTTCGGCGTGGATGTCAACTGGCTGACCAACCCTGTCACCGCCGTGCTGGCCTGTGCCATTGTGGCCATCTGGAGCTCCATCGGCTATGACGCCGTGCTGCTGCTCTCCGGCTTGCAGAGCATCTCCAAGAGCTACTATGAGGCCGCCCGCATTGACGGCGCCAGCCGCATCAAGCAGTTTTTCTCCATCACCCTGCCCATGGTTTCTCCCACCTTGTTCGTCACCCTGATCATGCGCATGATGGCCTCTTTGAAGGTGTATGACCTCATCTACATGATGGTGGACCAGAACAACCCCGTGCTGCCCGACGTACAGAGCTTGATGTATCTGTTCTACCGGGAGGCCTTCGTGGCCGGCAACAAGGGTTACGCATCCGCCATTGTGGTGTGGACCATCCTCCTCATCGGCATCGTGACCATTGTGCAGTTCATTGGCCAGAAAAAGTGGGTCAACTACGACGTGTAATAGGAGGGCCAGCATGAACAGAACAACTCGAATCGGCGGCAAATCCGCCGCCACGGTGATCACCTACGCCTGTCTGATCATCGGCTCTGTGATTATGATCTTCCCCTTTGTGTGGATGATCCTCACCGCCCTCAAGTCCATGTCCGAGAGCGTGCGCATTCCTCCCACCTTCTTCCCGGAAGTGCCGTATTTTGAAAACTTCCAGTACGCCCTGACCAGCCTGCCCTTTGGCAAGCTGTACATCAACACCGCCCTGATGGTGCTGGGCCGTGTGGTCTGCGCCATTGTGTTCAGCTCCATGGCGGGCTACGCCTTTGCCAAGCTGCACTTCAAGGGCAAAAATGTGCTCTTCGCCCTGGTGCTGATCCAGATGATGATGCCCTCCCAGATCTTCGTCATTCCCCAGTACGAGATGCTGTCCAAGGTGGGTATGACCGAGAGCATCTTCGCCCTGATTTTCCCCGGTCTGGTCAGCGCCTTTGGTACCTTCTTCCTGCGCCAGGCGTACATGGGCATCCCCGATGAGATCGCCGAGGCGGCCTATCTGGACGGCTGCAACCAGTGGCAGGCCTTTTATAAAGTGCTCTTCCCCCTCACGGGCAGTGCCATTGCCGCTCTGACCATCTTCACCGCCGTGTTTGCCTATGCAGACCTGATGTGGCCTCTGGTGGTCAACACCGACATCAACCTGATGACCCTGTCCTCCGGCCTGGCCACCCTCAAGGGCCAATTCACCACCAACTATCCGGTGCTTATGGCAGGCAGCCTGTTTGCCATGGTGCCCATGCTCGTGCTCTACCTCATCTTCCAGCGCAAGTTCATTGAAGGCATTGCCCTGACTGGCGGAAAATAAAGGATGATTCCCCATGATTCAATTTGACAAGCAAAACAATACTCTTACTCTTCACACCGCCCATACCTCCTATCAGATGAAAATCGATGACAAGGGGGTCCTGCTCCACACCTACTATGGGAAACGGCTGAGAAAGGGCGACCTGTTCCGGCTGATTTGTCACGAAGACCGAGGCTTTTCCCCCAACCCCTATGAGGCGGGGACCGACCGCACCTACTCCCTGGACACCATCCCCCAGGAGTACTCCACCTGCAACGTGGGCGACTTCCGCCCCACCAGCCTGGAGGCTGAATTTGCCGATGGGAGCATGGCGGTGGACTGGCGCTATGTGACCCACCACATCTTGCACGGCAAGTACACCATTCCCGGCATGCCCAGCTTTTACGACGAGGGCCTGACCGCCGAGACCTTGGAAGTGGTGTTGAAAGATGTCCACACCGGGTTGGAAGTGACCCTCCTGTATGGTATACTGGAGGAACAGGACATGATCACACGGGCGGTGCGAGTGCACAACAGCGGGGATAACCCCGTGACCCTGACCCGTGTGATGTCCCTGTGTCTGGACTTCCCGACAGGGAAGAAGGACTACATCACCCTGGGCGGCGCCTACGCCCGGGAGCGGGAGCCGGTGCGGGCCCACCTGACCCAGGGCACCCACAGCGTGGGCAGTGTGCGGGGCACCTCCAGCCACCAGAGCAATCCCTTTGTGGTGGTGTGTGACCCGGATACCAATGAGGACCACGGCTCCTGCTGGGGTGCGGCCCTGGTGTACTCGGGCAATCATCTCATCGAGGTCACCGGTACCCAGTTTGATGAGACCCGTCTGAGTATGGGGATTCATCCCTTTCACTTCCGGTGGCAGCTGGAGCCTGGCGACACGTTCCACACCCCCGAGGTGGCCATGGTGTACTCCCGCCAGGGCCTGACCGACCTGAGCCAGAAGTTCCATCGGGGCATTCGGCTCAATCTGTGTCGGGGCCCCTGGAAGGATGAGCGCCGCCCTATTCTCATCAACAACTGGGAGGCCACCTACTTCCAGTTTGATGCAGACAAGATCGTCTCCATTGCCCAGACCGCCAGCAAGGTGGGTGTGGAGATGATGGTGATGGATGACGGCTGGTTCGGCAAGCGCAACGACGACTTTGCTGGGCTGGGCGACTGGAATGTCAATGAGCGCAAGCTGCCCGGCGGGCTGGCCCCGTTGGCAGAGCAGATCAACGCCCTGGGCATGAAGTTCGGATTGTGGGTGGAGCCGGAGATGGTCAACGAGGACTCGGACCTGTACCGGGCTCACCCCGACTGGGCGCTGCAAATTCCCGGGCGCAAACCCACCCGAGGCCGCTCCCAGCTGGTGCTGGATCTGACCCGGGCAGAGGTGCGGGATTACATCAAGGACAACCTGTGCCGCACCCTCCACAGCGCCAACATTTCCTACATCAAGTGGGACATGAACCGCAGCCTCACCGATGTGTGGTCCGGCGGCCTGCCCGCCCAGCGGCAGGGAGAACTGTACCACCGGTATGTGCTGGGTGTGTATGAGATTTTGGAGATGCTCCACCAGGAGTTCCCCCACATTCTCATCGAGGGGTGCAGCGGCGGTGGCGGTCGCTTCGACTGCGGCATGCTGTACTACAGCCCTCAGTTCTGGTGCAGCGACAACACCGACGCTTTGGACCGCCTGCGCATCCAGTACGGCACGTCCTTCTGCTATCCCTGCTCGGCAGTAGGTGCCCATGTGTCTGCCGTGCCTAACCACCAGACCGGACGGGAGACTCCCATGCACACCCGAGGCGTGGTGGCCACCGGTGGCACGTTCGGCTATGAGCTGGACCTGAATAAGCTCAGTCAGGATGACCTGGACGAGGTCGCCGGACAAATTGCCCAGTTCAAAGAGGACTGGGAAGTGGTGATGCGGGGGGACTACTACCGCCTGACCAATCCCTTTGAGCCCGGATACTACCAGGCCTGGATGCATGTTTCCCAGGAGAAGGACGTGGCTCTGGTGTCCGTGGTGATGGGAGAGACACACGCCAACCCCATTCGGCCACTGCTCTACCTCAAGGGACTGAATCCCCAGGAGGACTACGAACTGGATGGCCAGGTATACGGCGGCGATGAGCTGATGTTTGGTGGGTTGGCCCTGCCGGTGCAGAAAGAACACGGCGCGGTTCAGTACAAGCTGACCCGGGTGTGAGAAATACATAGGGGGAGGGGGAGCCATGCAAGGACAGTTTTCCATGTTTCCACACGACAATTTTCTGGATTTATTTATGGTTCAGTTCGGGTGGGAACAGTGCGCCTCCCTCCACTCCTATGGCCCACATGTACGCAACAACTTCCTCTTCCACTACATCATCTCGGGAAAGGGACAGCTGGAGGTGACCCAGCCTGAGGGCGGGGTGCGTCGGTTTCAGCTCCACGAGGGCACCGGCTTCCTCATTCTCCCCGGACAAGTGACCACCTACTGTGCTGACCAGGATGACCCGTGGAGATATACCTGGGTGGAATTTGGCGGGGTACAGGCCCAGTACCGCCTGGGGCTGGCAGGGCTGACCGAACAGCAGCCCATTTACTCCCCCATCCAGCGGGATATGGCCCAGCGGCTCCAGGATGAGCTGCTCTACATCGCCAACAATCCCCAGGCTACCACCATGAACCTGATGGCCCACTTCTACCTCTTCATGGACGCCCTCATTGAGACCTCCGCCAACAAACAGCGGATGCGAGGCATGACCCAGCAGAACTTCTACATCCGTGAGGCCACCCAGTTCATTGAGCAGTACTACAAAGATGACATCAAAATTGAGCAGATCGCTGCATTCTGCGGCCTCAACCGCACCTACTTCAGCCGTCTGTTCAAGGAGATGCTGGGAGAGACCCCTCAGGAGTACCTGGCCCGCTACCGTGTTAACAAGTCCATGGAGATCATGCGGGGTACCAGCCTATCCATTGGGGAGATCGCCGCTATGGTGGGATACCCCAACCAAATGTATTTTTCCAAGGTGTTTCGAAAATATCAGGGGGTGCCGCCCCGGACCTGGCGCCAGCAGGACAGCCAGGTGGTGGAGGGTAACGGCTCCGGCAGGAAAGGATGACAGGCATGTATTGGAGACAAAAAGATTTTCGCGCTGCCCAGGAGCGGGAGGGAGAGCCCTCCAAGCTCTCGGATGTGCTCACTCAGAGCAGTCTGGACCTATTTCGTATCAATCTCCTCACCTGCCTGGCCATGATTCCGCTGGTTACCATCCCTGCCGCCATTTGTGCCATGAATGACATGGCAGGACGGATGGTACGGGATGAGGAGGCCAGCCCACGGCAGTTCTGGTCCAGCGTCAAGGGGAACCTGCTGCGGGGAATCCCGGTGTTCTTTCTGGCCTGTGTGCTGCCCTGGCTGGCTGCCGCAGCCGCATTCCTCTATGCGGGGATGACCCAGGAGCACGGGGTCTTCTTTCTCCCCTGTGCCTTCTCTCTGCTGGTATGTCTGGTGTCCCTGCTCACCTCTGCCTACCTCTTCCCCCTCTCCGAGGCCATGCCCCTGAAACAGGCTATCCCAGCCAGTGTGCGCCTGGCCCTGGCCCGGCCGGGGAAGGCCCTGGTGTGTGGGGTGCTCAACCACGGCCTGATGTTTCTGGCCATCGGGTTTTTGCCGCTGAGCGGACCCTATTTCCTCTTGGGCGGCTTGGCTTTCCCCTGTGTGGTGGGACGATTCCTGGTCCGGGAGAATGTCCGGCTGCTCCTACCCCACCGAGAGGAGAACTTTGAGCTGGTGCAGGAAGAGGATCTGTAAGGCGAAACACCTGCCCCGGATAAAATCAAACAAAAAGGAGCACAACTCGATGCGACCCAAGAGAAGCCGCACCACGGCTGTGGTGCAAAAAAACGTCGCTGCTGCATCCGTCCCGTCGGGATGGGTTGCAGACGAGAGTGTCTTCCAGCGCCGTCTGGACCAGCGCCAGGAGGAGCTTCGGGCACTGTACAATACCATCTACCCCAACGACCAACAGGCCTATGAGTACTTTGTGGCCATGCTGCACCGGATGTTCCTGAGCCGGAAAGAGGCCCTGCACGAGCAGGATGCCCAGCGGGAGCAGGACCCACAGTGGTTTAAGGCCAAGGACTTTGTAGGCATGATGCTGTACACCAACGCTTTCGGCGGTACCCTCCAGGGGGTGAAGGAGAAGCTGGGCTACCTCAACGAGTGTGGAGTGAACTACCTGCACCTGATGCCGCTGCTGTTGAGCCCCGAAGGGCGCAGCGACGGCGGCTATGCCGTGGCGGACTTCCGCACGGTGCAGCCCCAGCTGGGCACCATGGAGGACCTGGAGGCTCTGGCTGATGCCTGCCGAGCCCAGGGCACCTGCCTGTGCCTGGACTTTGTGATGAACCACACCAGCGAGGACCACGAGTGGGCCCAAAAGGCCCGGGCAGGGGAGCCTGGCTACCGGGAGCGCTACTTCTTCTACGACAACTGGGACATTCCCAACCGGTATGAGGAGACGGTGCCCCAGGTGTTCCCCACCACAGCCCCCGGCAACTTCACCTGGCTGGAGGATTGCCAGCAAGTGGTGATGACCACCTTCTACCCCTATCAGTGGGACCTGAACTATGCAAACCCCGTGGTCATGAACGACATGACTGAGAATCTGCTGTACCTGACCAACCGGGGCATTGACGTCATTCGGCTGGATGCTGTGCCCTACATCTGGAAGGAGCTGGGCACCAGTTGCCGCAACCTGCCCATGGTGCACACTATGGTGCGGTTGATGCGACTGGCCTGCGAAATTGTCTGCCCCAGCGTGCTGATGTTGGGGGAGGTGGTCATGGAGCCGGCCAAGGTGGTGCCCTACTTCGGGAGCACCGAAAAACCCGAGTGTCACATGCTCTACAACGTCACCACCATGGCTACCACCTGGCACACCCTGGCCACCGGCGATGTATCCCTGCTGCGCCGCCAGCTGGACACCGTGTGCGCTCTGCCCAAGGAGTTTTTGTTCCTCAACTACCTGCGCTGCCACGATGACATCGGCTGGGGCCTGGACTACGCCTGGCTCAACGCCCGCTTCGGCACTGACGAGGTAGCCCACAAGCGATATCTGAACCAATGGTTCACTGGCCAGTGGCCCGGCAGCGTCAGCCGGGGCGAGCTGTACAACGACGACCCCCGGCTGGGGGACGCCCGGCTGTGTGGCACCACCGCCTCCCTGTGCGGGCTGGAGACCGCCTGCGATGCCATGTCCCAGGCCCGGGCTGTGGGGTGTGATTTGATGCTCCACGCCTGGATGTTTACTCAGAGCGGCATCCCCGTGCTGTACAGCGGGGATGAGGTGGGCCAGTGCAACGACTACAGCTACCACCAAGACCCCAACAAGTGCGCAGACAGCCGATACCTCCACCGGGGAGACTTCCCCTGGGAGGCGGCAGAGCAACGTCACGTGGAGGGGACGGTGGAGAACCAGCTGTTCTACGGCCTGCGCCGTCTGGAGACCCTCCGGGCCCAGTACCCCTGCTTCCAGCCCAACGCCAATGTGTGGACCTTTGACACAGGGTCCCCCCACGTGCTGGGGGTGGGCCGCTGGTACAATGGCTGCAAGCTCATGGCGTTCTTCAACTTCGGTGGCAGTTTTATCACCGCCACCTGTCCCGAGCCGGGGGACTACCATGAGGTCATGTATGACAACCACTATACAAATCTGAACCAGGTGGGGCTGTATCCCTATGGTTTTGCCTGGATGATTCAGTCCCATACTTGAACTTACGCACCAGATCTGACATATTCAAGCCCGCAGGCGGCGACTTCCACGGGATGACTCCCTCAGCCCCTGTGAGGAACAAAGGAGGAAAAACATCCGCTGACCGGCGGTGCGGCAATGTGGAGACTTGTCGCAAGGCCCCCGGAGGTTCGCTCTCTGGGTGGTGAGGATGGAGTTGCGGAGGCAGTCCATCCACGGTATATCATATGGCAACTTTGAGTCTGAAACATGTGAAGAAGATCTACGACAACCAGGTCACCGCCGTCCACGACTTCAACCTGGAGATTGCGGACAAGGAGTTTATCGTGTTGGTTGGCCCCTCTGGCTGCGGCAAATCCACCACTCTGCGGATGATCGCCGGTCTGGAGGAGATCTCCGACGGCGAGCTGCGCATCGGCGACCGTGTGGTCAACGATGTGGAACCCAAGGACCGTGACATCGCCATGGTATTCCAGAGCTACGCACTTTACCCCCACATGACGGTGTATGAGAACATGGCCTTCGCCCTGAAGCTGCGCAAGATGCCCAAGGATGAGATCGACCGCCGTGTGAAGGAGGCCGCAGAGATTCTGGACATCACCCAGTATTTGCAGCGCAAGCCCAAGGCTCTGTCCGGCGGCCAGCGCCAGCGTGTGGCCATCGGTCGTGCCATTGTGCGGGAGCCCAAGGTGTTTTTGATGGATGAGCCTCTGTCCAACCTGGACGCCAAGCTGCGCAACCAGATGCGGGCTGAGATCATCAAGCTGCGCAAGCGTATCGACACCACCTTCATCTACGTCACCCACGACCAGACCGAAGCTATGACCCTGGGCGACCGCATCGTCATCATGAAGGACGGCTACATCCAGCAGGTGGGCACCCCCCAGGAGGTGTTTGGACACCCCATCAACACCTTTGTGGCCAGCTTCATCGGTACGCCCCAGATGAACTTCTTCGACGCCAAGCTGGAGAACAACGGAGGTGCCTACCAGGTGGACTGCGGCGGCATGAAGGTGCAGCTGCCCAATGAGGTCCAGGCCAAGCTCAAGGCCAACGGCGTGGCCGCTGGAGACATCGTGCTGGGTATCCGTCCCGAGCACATCCAGTTTGTGGAAGGTGGTAAGGGTAATGCCCTCACCGGCCAGGTGGACGTGTCCGAGATGATGGGCAGCGAGATTCACCTGCACATCTCCACCTCCACCGGAGACGGCGCTGCCAAGGATGTGGTCATGCGGGTATCCACCAACGATCTGCCCAGCCAGTACCGCAACGGCATCCCCTATGGCACCCAGATCAGCTTCAGCTTCCCCGGTGCTCTGGTGCACCTGTTCGACAAGGAGACGGAACGCAATCTGATCTAAAAAGCGTAATTTCATCCGATGCGACGGCTACGGGTCGGGCCACACAGGCCCGACCCGTTTTGATCTGTGTGGGACTAGGAGGGACACACCATGGCCTTTGAAGAATATCAACGGGCGTTGAAGATTGCCCAAAAGGACAGGAAAAGTGCAGAGTTGAAGGGGCGGCCCACGGGGCTACTGACGCTGCCGGACCAACCGGAGAAGCTGGCCTATCGGCGGGAGTCCCTGGGCATTGTGGAAATTCCCGCCGAGTTGATTGTGGGAACCTGTAATGCCCTGAGAGCGGATGCCTTTTCGCCGGGGTTTTATCCGGCTCTGCCAGCGGAGACGGAGTTTGGCGAGAAGTGGATGAGTCTTTGCAAAGCTCATCTGGACGAGGGCATTCGGGACCCCATCAAGGCGGTAGAGTATCTCAACCGCTATTACGTTGTGGAGGGGCACAAGCGGGTGAGTGTGCTGAAATACTTTGGTGCCGTCTCCATCCCCGGGGTGGTCACACGTCTGCTGCCCTATCCCTCCGATGAGCCAGAGGTGTTGGCCTACCAGGAGTTTCTGGAGTTTTACCACATGACCGGCCAGCTGTTCCTAGTTTTCCGCCAGCCTGGCCAGTACGCCAAACTGCTGGAACTGATGGGATGCACCAACAAGGAGGTGTGGGGCGCAGAGTTCACCTATGCCTTCCGGGCGTTTTACTATATGTTCCGGGAGGCATATCTCCGGGAATATGAGGACGAGCAGGGGGTTGCACAGGCCTTTTTGACCTATATTGAGATTTTTGGCTATCAGGAGTCCATCCGGAAGCTGCCATCTCAGCTGGAGGAGGATCTGTCCAAAATCAAGCAGGAGATACAAAACAAAGTGGAGCAGGTGGAGAACACCGTGGTGCTGGATGACAATGTGAAGATGCCCTTTTTGTACACCCTGCGCCCCACGCCGGATAAAATCCACGTGGCCTTCATCCACCGGGGCAACACCGAGACCTCCAAATGGACGTACAGCCACGAGTATGGGCGCATCCGCATGGAGCGGGCCATGCGGGGGCAGGTGTCCACACAGTGGTATGAAAATGTGGACACCGACGAACAGGCCGAGCAGGTCATTGAGGACGTCATCCGGATGGGGGCAGACATCATCTTTACCACCCACCCCCAGCTGCTGCTGCCCAGCGTCAAGCAGGCGGTGCTCCACCCAGAGGCGAAAATCCTCAACTGCTCTTTGAACACCAACTACCCCTCCGTGCGCACCTATTATCCCCGCCTGTACGGGGCCAAGTTCATCAAAGGGGCCATTGCCGGGGCCATGTCCCGAGACGGGCGCATCGGCTATGTGACCGACTACCCCACCTATGGGGGGGTTGCCAGTATCAATGCCTTTGCCCAGGGGGCACGGATGGTCAACGCCCACGCAAAAATTTACTTGGAGTGGTCTCAGCTCCAGTCAGGGGATGGCCTGGAGCGGCTGCGCCAGAAGGGCATTAACCTGGTGGACTACCACGACCAACTCCATGAACACAGAGACGGTGTCCAGGATGACACCCACAATTTGGCCCTGGTCCAGTGCTATTGGGGAAAATTCTACCAACGGCTGGTACGCCGGGTCATGGACGGCAGTTGGAAGCTGGAGGAGCGGGGGGCCAGCGCCGTCAACTATTGGTGGGGCATGACCCAGGGGGTGGTGAGCGTGCTCAGTTCCCGGCGGGTGCCGGCGGGAACCCGTCGGCTGGTGGGGTTGTTCCGGGACGCCATGCGCAACCAAAAGTTGGACCCCTTTTACGGAACCATTTACAATCAGCGGGGACAGGTGGTGCACAGCGATGAGATTCCCCTGTCTACCCAGAAAATTTTGACCATGAACTGGCTGTCCTCCTACGTGGAGGGGCGGCTGCCCGACCTAGAGGAGTTTACCCCTAAGGCTCAGGAGCTGATTCGATTGCAGGGCGTGGAGAGACGGAGCGATACATGAGAATTTTAGTTGTAGCGGATGAGGAGTCTATGTTCCTTTGGGACTATTACCGAGATGGTAAGCTGGCGGGGTTGGATCTGATCTTGTCCTGTGGAGATTTGGAGCCCAGCTATCTCTCCTTTTTGGCAACCTTTGCGCCTTGTCCTGTTTTGTATGTGCATGGCAATCACGATGACCGTTACCAGCAGAATCCTCCAGAGGGTTGCATTTGCGTAGATGGGAAGCTCTATGAGTATCAGGGAATTCGAATACTGGGACTGGGAGGCTCCATGCGCTATAAGCCGGGAATGCATCAGTATACAGATATTCAGATGGCTTGTCGAGCAGCCGGGCTGCTTCCACATATCTGGATGAAAAAAGGGTTTGATATTTTGCTCACCCATGCCCCTGGGACTGATATGGTGGAGAGCAACGACCTGGCACACCGGGGTTTTTGGGCCTTTAACCGCCTGCTGGATAAGTATCAGCCTGCTCTGTTTCTCCACGGACACACCCATATGAACTACGGTCGACAGATTCAGAGAGAACGTATGTATGGGAAAACCAGGGTCATCAATGGATATGAACGGTATATTGTGGAAATATAGTGGGAGTTTTACCCTGAAGATGTTGTGAATCTGTTTCTCTGTATTACATAGATTTGTTTCAAGTGAGTCCTTCCGGGCGGTCCACCATGAACCACCTCTGGGTCCAGCAAATGAGCGTAGCTCATTGGTTAGAACTCCGGCGCAATTTCACATGGTCTGCTGGGGAATATAAGGTTCTGTGGGCTGTTGCTCCTGCTCTCTGAGCTGTTCCGTGATATCTGGTATGCCACTTT
>NZ_JACSNZ010000006.1 GCF_016902575.1 Pseudoflavonifractor capillosus
TCCCCGGAAAAAACAGGATTTCAATTTATTTTCCCGCCTGGGGGCGGGAAAACTCTGCCGAGGGCTTTTCTCCATGCAAGATGGTCAAGACTTCTTGCATGACTTTTACTTTTTTCCACAGTCTGAATCGCTCTGGAATTGCTCCAGAGCGATTTTTTACTTCTTCTTATACTTTTTGATTCTCTTGCGCAGGCAGGCCATGGCATCGGACAGCCCACCCAGGTGGTCAATGAGCCCCAACTCCACCGCCTGCTGTCCGTAGACGATGCTGCCCATGTCGGCAGCCATCTCCTGGGTATTGAGCATCAGCTTTTCCAGACGATCCCGGGTGATGGAACTGTTGTGGGTCACGAAGTCCAAAATGCGCTCCTGCACCCGCTGAAAGTAGTGGAAGGTCTGGCTGACCCCAATGACCATGCCGTTGAGCCGCACCGGGTGGATGGTCATGGCCCCGGAGGGCACAATGAAGGACTCCTTGGCTGACACCGCCAGGGGCACTCCGATGGAGTGCCCACCCCCCAGCACCAGGGACACCGTGGGCTTGGACATACCGGCAATCATCTCCGCAATGGCCAGCCCCGCCTCGATGTCGCCCCCCATGGTGTTGAGCAAAATGAGCAGACCATCCACCTCGTCGCTCTCCTCCACCGCCGTGAGCAGGGGCAGTACGTGCTCATACTTGGTGGTTTTGGCCCCCTCCGGGGCCTCCTGGTGCCCCTCGATCTGTCCGATAATGGTGAGGGTTTGGATGGTGCCAGCCCCTGTCTTCACCGTGGAAGCGCCCAGCTCGGTGAGCTGCTGTTGCTGGCCCTCCATGGGCTGGGCCTGCCCTTCCCCGTCCTCTTTTTTCAAACAAAACACCCCCTTCCCGGATAGTCTTTCCGGGAAGGGGGTGTTTTATACTTCTACAAAAGCCTCGCAGAGTTCGCACCCGCAGGTGCGAAACATCAGAATCCGTTTTTCCCGGGGACATGCGCATCGGGAAAAACTCCTCTCAGCCTGCGAGTGTGAGTTTTACCCACCCTTGGTGGGCAAAATCTTGCGCGCAGCAGGCTGCAACTCCTACTTGAAAAAGACTTGTGTCTTTTTCAAGTAACTTTAGCCTTCGTAGACAGCGCGGCAGGCTGCGTAAGTCATGTAGCAGTCCAGCTTGGACACAGTCTCAAAGGGAGAGTGCATGGACAGCACAGGCACACCGGCATCCAGGGTGTCAATGTTGCGGTTGGCCATGTAGCAGGCCACAGTGCCGCCGCCGCCCTGGTCGGTCTTGCCCAGCTCAGCCATCTGCCAGAGCACGTTGCGGTCATCCAGCAGGCGGCGGACATAGCCCACAGCCTCAGCGCCAGCGTCGGAGCAGCCCCCCTTGCCACGGGCACCGGTGTACTTGCTCAGCCCCACGCCGTAGTTGACGAAGGCGGAATTGTTGCGCTCATAGACCTCAGCGAAGTTGGGGTCAAAGGCGGCAGTGACATCGGAGGACAGGCAGAAGGACTTCTCATAGCAGGCCCGCAGAGGCACATTCTGGCTGTCGCACAGGTCCTCCACAAAGGTGTCAAAGAAGGCGGACTGCATGCCGGACACGCCCTCGGAGCCGATCTCCTCCTTGTCAGCCAGCACACACACGGCGGTACGGCAGGGAGTGCCCTCCAGGTCCAGCATGGCCTTCAGACCGGCGTAGGCACACACACGGTCGTCGTGGCCGTAAGCGCCCAGCAGAGTGCGGTCAAAGCCGATATCGGTGGCGTTGAAGGCGGGGACGGCCTCGATCTCAGCGGAGATGAAGTCGGCCTCGGTAATGCCGTACTTCTCATTGAGGATCTGCATCACAGCCAGCTTCACCCGGCCGTCGCCCTCGTCGTCCTTCAGGGGACGGCTGCCCACCACCAGGTTCAGGCTCTCGGCGGGAATGGCCTCGCCCAGGGGCTTCTTGGACTGGTCAGCGCCCAGGTGGGGCAGCAGGTCGTTGATGGTGAACCGGGGATCGCCGGGGTTGCCGCCCACGGACACGTTCACCACAGAGCCGTCCTTGAGCACCACCACGCCCCGCAGCTCCAGGGGGATGGTCACCCACTGATACTTGCGGATGCCGCCATAGTAGTGGGTCTTGAGGAAGGCGATCTCGCTGTCCTCATAGAGGGGGGTGGGCTTCAGGTCCAGGCGGGGAGCATCAATGTGAGCGGCCACAATGGACACGCCCTGATCCAGGGGGGCAGAGCCGATGACAGCCAGGTTGATGCCACGGCCCCGGTTGACCCGGTACACCTTCATGCCGGGATGCAGCTCCATGCCCCGCTCCAGGGGCACAAAGCCGGCAGCCTCAATGAGCTCCACGGTGTAGTCCACACAGGTGCGCTCGGTCTTGCCTCGATCCAGATACACCTTGTAGCCCTCGCAGTAGTCAAAAATGGCCCGCTCGGTGGCCTCGTCCACCTTGTCCCAACCGTTCTTCTTCTGGTTGAGCAGCTGCTCCCGGAGCAGCTTACCCTTGCTTTTTTCTTCCATGGGTATTACCTCCTATATGTTCATCTGTGAAATATGTGGTCAAACAACGCCGTGGCCTCTGCTTTGAGCTGCCCCGGGTCGTCTCCATCATTATGTAAAGTATACTGACAGTGGCTCTCAAAAAAGGACACCGGCTTCTGGGCCTCCACCCGTTTTCGGGCATATCCCTCGTCAATGCCGTCCCGGGCCATGATGCGGCCGATCCGGGTCTCCGGCTGAGCCACCACCGCCACCGTCACCTGGCAGATGTCTGCCAAGCCGCTTTCAATCAGGGCAATGGCATCCACCACCGCCACCTCTTTGCCTGCCTCTCGGGCCTGGTTCAGCCGATGTTGAATCTCCAGGTGGATGTAGCGATGGGTGATGGCATTGAGCTCCTCCAAGGCCTGGGGGTCCCCGAACACCTTGGCCCCCAGCACTTTGCGCTGGAGTGTCCCCTGCAAATCGTAGATGTCAGAGCCAAACCGCTGCTCCAGCTCCTGCCGCATGGGCTGGCTGGATCGGGTCAAGTCATGGTAGATGGCGTCGCAGTCCAGCACCGCCGCCCCCATCTCCTCCAGCACATGGAGTACCGTGGTCTTCCCCGCTCCCGTCGGACCGGTAAGACCCACAATGGTGAAGCTCATCCCGTCACCTGGCAGCCCAGTGCCTGCTCAATGGCCTCCCGGCTCAGTCCGCCCTGGCGGAGAATGCGGAAAGGCCGCACGGTCAGGTCCACAATGGTGGACTCGACCCCCACGGAACAAGGCCCGCCGTCCAGCACCGCCCCAATGCGCCCGTCCAGCTGCTCCAGCACCTGGGTTGCATCTTTGGGGCTGGGGTAGCCGGAGATGTTGGCCGAGGGGCAGGCCAGCGGGTGGCCCAAAGCCTTGATGACCCCCAGCGTGTCCGGGTGGTCAGGGCAGCGCACCCCTTGGGTGGCGCCTCCAGCGGGGACAACGGCGGGCAAACTGCCCTTTCCCCACAAAATCATGGTCAGAGGCCCCGGCCAGAATGCCCGGGCCAGAGTGTAGGCCTCGGTCGGAATGTCCCGGCACACCCCTTCCACCATGTCCATGCCGTCCACCAGCACATTCAACGGCTTCTCCTCCGGGCGGTCCTTGGCCTCGTAGTTGGCCCGCACCGATTCCTCCAGGTACGCATCCGAGGCCAGACCGTACACCGTCTCGGTGGGTACTGCCACCAGCTCACCCTGAGAGAGCAGCCGGGCAGCCCGCTCCACCTCATGAGGGGGCAGGGTCTGGGTCTCGGGCCTGCCCAGCACCAGGGAGAGGAGCTGTCCGGGCCGCTGAACCAGGTAGGTGGCCCCTTCTGCCTCCAGCTCGGCACGGCTGCGGAAGCCCCACAGCACCCCGCAGGTGTCCAGCGAGCCGTTGTTCCCCGTCTGGATATCCACGTTACTGTCCCCTACAAAAAGGGTTGTCTCTCTCTTGGCCCCCATCTGCTCCATAAGGGCATAGAGCAGGGTGGGGTCTGGCTTGGTGGGCTCATGGGGCAGCGCCCCCTGGATGAAGGGAAACACCCCCGGATAGTACCGCTCCACCACCGCTCCCGCCAGAGCGTGGGCCTTGTTGGTGAGCACGCCAATACCCACCCCAGCTTGCTTCAAAGCGTCCAACACTTGGGCCATTCCCCAGTAGGGGGCGGTCATGTCCTCTTTGTGTTGGCCGTAGTAGTCCATAAACTGTGCCAGGGCCTGGTCCAGCTCCTGCTGAGACGTGCCCTGGGGCGCAAATCGCTCCACCAGCTTGGGGATACCGTTGCCCACCTTGGTCTTGTAGGCCTCCACCGAGTGGGTGGGCCAGCCCCGCTGGGCACACACCCAGTTGCCGGCGTTGGCCAGGTCGTCGATGGTGTTCAGCAGCGTCCCGTCCAAATCAAAAATCACATGGGTATACATGGCTCTAGCCCTCTCCTTCTTTCAGCCGCTGGGCCCGGTCTGCGGTGATGAGGCCGTCGATGATCTCGTCCAGATCCCCGTCCATCACAGCATCCAGCTTGTAAATGGTCAGCCCAATGCGGTGCTCCGTGAGCCGCCCCTGGGGAAAATTATAGGTGCGGATGCGCTCGTTGCGCATGCCCGAGCCCACCTGGCTGCGCCGCTGGTCTCCGTATTCGGCGGAGATGCGCTGCTGCTCCTGATCGTAGAGCATGGAGGCCAAAATGCGCATGGCCTTCTCCCGGTTCTGGAACTGGCTGCGCTCCTGCTGGCACTCCACCACGATCCCAGTGGGTCTGTGTATAAGGCGCACCGCCGAGGATGTCTTGTTCACGTGCTGTCCACCAGCCCCGGAAGCCCGGTAGACCTGCATCTCCACGTCGGCAGGGTTTAACTGCACATCCACCTGCTCCATTTCCGGCAGCACCGCCACGGTGGCGGTGGAGGTGTGCACCCGGCCTCCGGATTCCGTCTCCGGTACCCGCTGCACCCGGTGCACGCCGCTTTCAAATTTCAGCCGGGAGTAGGCCCCATCCCCCGAGATGGTCAGGGAGATATCTTTTACGCCTCCCAATTCCGTCTCGCTGGCGCTGTTGACCTCCACCCGCCATCCCCGCTTTTCCGCATACATGGTGTACATGCGGGTGAGGGAGTGGGCAAAGAGGGCGGACTCTTCCCCGCCCACTCCGGCCCGGATCTCCAAAATCACGTTTTTATCGTCGTTGGGGTCTCGGGGCAGCAGCAGCTCCCGGATGCGCAGCTCCAGCCGCTCCAGCTCCTCCTTGGCCGCAGTCAGCTCCTCCTGGGCCAGGTCCTTGAACTCCGGGTCGGAGAGCAGTTCCTCTGCCCCCTTCAGATCCTCCCCCGCCTTACACCAACTGCGGTAGGCAGTGACCAGAGGCTCCAGCTCCCGCTGCTCTTTGTTGAGCCGGGACACCAGATCCGGGTCGTTATAGGTCTCGTTGGCTGCCAGACGGGCCTCGATCTCCCCGTAGCGCAGCTCAATGCCTCTGAGTTTATCCGTCATATTCTCACCCCTTGGCCTCTTCCAGCTGGGCAGCCAAGGTCTCCCACTGGGTATACAGGTGGGCCAGCTCGTCCTCCAGACGGCTGCGCTCCTCATACAGCTCCTGGGCCTTCAAATAATCGCTGGCAGCGGCCTCCAGTTCCACGGACAGCTCGTCCAGACGAATCTCCGCCTTTTCCACCGCCCGCTCCGCCGCTCGCACCTGCTTTTCCAGCTCCTTGGTGCCGCCGGAACGGCGGGGCTTCTCCTCTGCCTTGGGCTTGTCCGGCACCGCCGGAGCCTTGGAGGCCTGCTTGAGCTGGGCCTGACGCTCTCTCCAGGCCCGGAACTCCCCGTAGGTGCCCCGGAAGTCCAAAATTCCACCGTCCTCCAACATCCAGATGCGGGTAGCAAACTTCTCGATAAAATAGCGGTCGTGGGAGACAAAGAGCAGGTTGCCCCCGTACTCCGACACCGCCTCCTCCATCCACTCCCGGGAGTCAATGTCCAGGTGGTTGGTGGGCTCATCCAGCACCAGCAGATTGATCTTACTGTCCATGAGCATACACAGCCGCAGCCGGGACTGCTCACCGCCGGACAGGGCGGACACAGGCTTGAACACGTCGTCCCCCCGGAACCGGAAGGAGGCCAGCCGGTCTCTCGCCTCCTGGGTGGTGCAGTTCTGGGCATACAGCATGGTGTCCACCAGGTTGCGCTCCGGGTGGTCAAAGTGGATAATTTGGGGCAGATACCCCACCCGGATGGAGGGGCCTAAATAGATGCTGCCCTGGTCGGGGTACTCCTCCTCCATGAGGATTTTCAGGAAGGTGGATTTCCCCGTGCCGTTGTCACCCAGAAGGGCGATGCGCTCCCCACCTGCCACCTCCAGGTTCAGATTGGAAAACAAAGTGCGCTCCCCAAAGCGTTTGGAAAGCCCTGTGACCACAATGGCCTCATCCCCGTGAAACTCCCGCTCCCCAAACCGGGTGGTCATCTTCTTCTCCCGGGTGGGCTTGGCGGTGGTGTTCATGCGCTCAATACGCTTTTCCATGTTGATGGCACGCTTATACTGCTTGTCGTTGCCCTGGAAGGCCCACAGGCGCATCTGCTGGGCGGCCTGCTCCAGTTGGGCGATCTTGGCCTGCTCCTTTTCGTACTGGCGCAGCCGCTCCTGATACCGCCGCTCCTTCTCCTCCACATAGAAGGAGTAGTTGCCCGCATACAGCTCCGCCTTGCCCTCCTGGAGCTCCACCACCCGGCGCACCACCTTGTCCAAAAACCAGCGGTCGTGGGAGATGGCCAGCACCGTGCCGGCAAAGTGCTCCAGGTACTCCTCCAGCCACTCCGTGGCGTTGAGATCCAGGTGGTTGGTGGGCTCGTCCAGCAGCAGAATGTCGGTGTCCTCCAAAATGAGGCGGGCCAGGTTGATGCGGGTCTTCTCTCCGCCGGACAGGGCGGAAAAGGGCCGACCCCGCATATCCTGGTCAATGGACAGGCCGTTGCACACCTTGTTCAGCTGGGTCTTGGTGTGATAGCCACCCCCCGCCTCAAAGGCGGCAGTGAGCTTGTCGTATCGCTCCATCACACTCTGGGTGGGGTGGTCTCCCATCTGCTGGGCCAGCTCTCCCAGCTCCCGCTCCATGGCGTGGAGCCGCTCAAAGGCCGTGTCCAACACATCCTCCACGGTGTACCCCTCGGGGTAGACCGGGATCTGAGAGATCAGCCCCACCCGCTTGCCGGAGGCAATGGTGACAGTGCCCTCGTCCGCCTCCACCTCGCCGGTGATGATGCGGAAGATGGTGGTCTTGCCTGCGCCGTTGCGGCCCAAAAGGCCCACTCGCTCCCCGGTATCTACCTGGAGGGAGAAGCCGTCCAGGATTTTTCTGCCCACTTCAAATTCTTTGACCAGGCCGGTCAACTGTATGTCAATCATTCCGTTCTCCTCGTCCACCGGCCCCTTCAGCCAGTCTTATTTCTGGGTCTGGGCGGTCAAATATTCTACGATCTTCTCAAATGCCATAGACCGGGAGGCCTTGACCAAAATGGTCACCCCTGCCCGGATTTCCCGGCTCAGCGCCTCCTTGGCCTGCTCCAAGTCGGGGAAATAGGAGACCTGCTCCTGGCTCATGCCGGCCTGCACCGCACCCTGAGCCATGTACTTGGCCAGATCGCCAATGGCAATGAGCCGCTCCACCCCGGCCTGGGCAAAGTAGCCGCCCACCGCCTGGTGGAACATGGCACTGTTCTGACCCAGCTCCTTCATGTCGCCCACTACGGCCACACGGCGGCGGTCCCGGGCATCGCCCAGCACTGCCGCAGCCGCCCGCATGGACTGAGGGTTGGCGTTGTAGGCGTCGTTCAAAATCACCACATCACCGGGACAGGTGACCACATTCATCCGCATTTTGGTGGGGAGAAATGCCCGGATGCCCCGGGTGATCTGGTCGGCCTCCATACCAAACAGCTCACCCACCGCCGTGGCCATCAGGGTGGGATAGACCATGTGGGCGCCCAGGGCGGGGATGTCCGCCTGGAACTTCCCGTGGGGGGTCTTCACCTGACAGGAGATGTGCCCCACACCGTCGCTTTCCACGTCATAGGCCGTATAGTCCAGCCCCTCCCCGTTGCCCACCATAAGGGTGGTCTGGGGCAGCTTTCCTTTCAGCGTGGCCAGCATGGCATCGTCTCCGTTGAGGATGGCGGTACCACCCACCTTGAGGTGGTTGAAAATCTCACACTTGGCGGCGAAAATGGCCTCACGGCTGCCCAGATTCTCAATGTGAGAATCCCCCACGTTGGTGATGAGGGCCACGTCCGGTTCCACCAGCTCGCTGAGGTAGTCGATCTCCCCGGCGTGGTCCATGCCCATCTCCAACACACAGATCTCATAGCTGCCGTCCAAGCGCAGCAAGGTCAGAGGCAGTCCGATGTCGTTATTGAAGTTCCCCTCGGTTTTCAGCACCTTGTACTTGGTGCTCAGCACTGCCGCCACCATGTCCTTGGTGGTGGTCTTGCCCACCGAGCCGGTCACCGCCACGAAGGGGATGGGGAACAGCTCCTTGTAGTAACGGGCCAGATCCCGCAAAGCCCGCCGGGTGGAGCGCACCTTGATGTAGAACTTTCCGGGTAGATAGCTCTCCCGCTCCCGGGCGGTGAGGCACCCCGCCGCTCCCTGCTCCAGGGCGCTGTTGATGAAGGAGTGGCCGTCAAACCGCTCTCCTTCCAGGGGCAGGAACAGACAGCCCTGGGGCACATTGCGGCTATCTGTGCTGACCTCCGTCACCGTCTGGTGCAAATCGGCCTGGGGGCCAATGAGGGTTCCTCCCACCGCCTCCAGAACCTGGGCCAATGTCAATGCTTCCATCTCTTCATCTCCTTCAGTATCCCATCAACGTCCCGCCTTGCGGGCTTCCAGGGATGCCTCAATGATGCGCTCACACAGACTGCCATAGTCGATGCCCACCACAGCAGCCTCCTGGGGCAGCAGGCTGGTGGGGGTCATACCAGGCAGGGTGTTGATCTCCAAAAACCAGGGGGTACCGTCGGGGGTGACAATGAAGTCCGCCCGGGAGTACACCGCCAGACCCACCCCGTGGAACACCTTCAAGGCTGCCTCTGCCAGCTTCTGCTCCCACTGCTGGGGAATCTGAGCGGGACAGATCTCATCGGCTGCACCGGGCTGGTACTTGTTCTCGTAGTCATAGAACCCTTCTTTGGGGATGATCTCAATGGAGGGCAGAGCCTTTCCCTCCAAAATCCCCACCTGAATTTCCCGACCGGACACAAACTGCTCAATGACGCAGCGGCCGCCCAGAGCCAGGCCCTCTTCCAAGGCAGCCTTCAGTTCCTCCTTGGTGCGGGGAATGGACACGCCGATGGAGGAGCCGTAGTCCACGGGCTTCACCACACAGGGCACCTCCAGCCGCTCCACCAGGCCGGGAATATCCACGGCGGTGTAGTCCACCCGCTCCCACTTGGGAGTCTGTACACCCAGAGGGGCCACGATGCGCTTGGTCAGGTCCTTATCCATGGCGATGGCGGAGCCCAGGTAGTTGGAGCCGGTATAGGGAATGCCCATGAGATCCAGGGCAGCCTGCACCCGGCCGTCCTCGCCGCAAGCCCCGTGGAGGGCCAGAAACACCACATCCGCCTGGGCGCACAGCTCCAGCACTCCGGGGCCGAACTGACTGGCCCCGCCCTCCGGGCGGGAGGCCTTCACCTGCTCCAGATCAGGCGCCACCCGGCCCACCCGGGTCAGTTCCTCATCCAGGGGGGCGTCAAACAGGGTGTCCACCGGGGCGTGGGTGCCCAGAAACATATCCACAAAGGCCACACGATGCCCCCGCTCCCGCAGCGCAGCACACACTTTGCAGCCGCTGGACAGCGAGACATTCCGCTCGGGGCTCAGGCCCCCTGCCAATACAACAATCTTCATGACCATTCTCCTTTATGGGTGGAATTTGCCATAGGAAACGAATACCACCGTGGTATTCTCTCTTCTCAGTCCATAGGTATGCCCCTCAGGGGAAGTTTATCCCCTGGGCACATATGTTATCAAATTATTATATCACTTTGCCTTTCCCCAGGCAAGAGGTGGGTTTTCCGGAAGGAAAAAGAAAATGGACATGACCTGGGTCATGTCCATTTGGCAGCGGATGAAGGATTCGAACCCTCACAAACAGAGTCAGAGTCTGGTGTGCTACCATTACACTAATCCGCTATGTTTGGTTGTTTTTGTGTCGCTCGCTTGAGCCTTTGTTAGTATAACAGGTTTCCGTCAAAAGTCAACCCCCTTTTTTCATTTTCTCCGAAAAATTTGTGCCCCCCAATTTCTGGGGGGCACGCAACACTCATTAGGCATAAAAGGCGTGGGCACCAATGGTGGCCACATAGGCTCGATTCCGGGAGGCATAGCAGTCCAGGCCTGCCCGGTTGAAGAACAGAGCGTTATCCAGCACCACCGCTCCGTCCAGCACCAGTTTGGCTGCCACCTGGCTGTCCCAGTTGGGATCCCGGTAAACGGATCCGCTGGCAGCGGGGCTGAACTGGTTCTTTTGGAAGATAACCCCGGTGACAGTATTGGGGAACTTGTAGCTGGCCACACGGTTCATCACCACGTTGCCCACTGCGATCTTCCCCTCCAGGGGTTGGTTGCCGCTCTCGGCGTAAATGATCCGGGAGAGCCAATAGAAATCTTCGCTGTTGTAGTATGCACTACCGGCAGTGAGATACGCCTGACCCTGTTGGGTGTACAGGCGGATATACCCGGTTTGCTCATCCCGAACCACATTCAGATTCAGGATCTTAGCCATGGTGTCCACGGGAATGGCCAGGTGGCCATCCAGGTCCGCCACACCCTGGGGCAGGTAAAGATAGCGGTCGTTGGCCACCACATAGGCGGCTCCCTGATACACCGTCATCTCCAAAGTCTCCTCCACGCTGCCCTCCTGAGTCTGGGTGGTGGTGGAAGCGGAGACAGAAATACCGCCGTCCACCTGGGTCACCACAGCCTGAGGCTGGGCCGCTGCCAGGAAGGAGTCCACGGCGACGTAGCAGACACCATTGCGCATCTCACGCTGTACCTCCAACAGCGCAACGCTGTCCAGATACAGGCCGATGCCCTGGGGGTGCTGGATATTCTCTGCGGCCTGTCGTGCAGCTGTGGCCTCAGCAGAGACAACTTGCAACAGCTCATCCACACCGCCTACCTGCTGAACCACAGGCACAGCTTCCAGGGGCTGGACTGCTTGAGTGGGCTGGATCAATGTGCAAGCCATGAGTGTTGCCAGCATTAAGCTGGTCACTTTCACTTTCATTCAATCGCTCCTTGTTTCAATTTGTTGTCAAATTGTAACCGTATTGTAACCCATTCTCAACCCTTTTGCAACCCTTTTTCTCCGTCATTTTGACCAAACATCTCGACTCATATCAACCCTTTGCAAGCGTGCTACCCAAATTTCCACCAGTTTTTCCCGTTTTTGTGCGTTTTGCACACAAAAAAACAACGATTGGTTTTTTTCGACAAAAGCCGCTCTGGGCGCAACAAAAAAGGCAGCAGCACCGAAGAAATCGTTGCTGCTGCCGGGGATAAGAAAGGTGTCAGTGCAAAGGGAAGAGTGAATAGGGAAAAAGTAAAAATCCCGAACGCAAATGCGTTCGGGATTTTTGGCGGAGTGGGAGGGATTCGAACCCTCGGACGGTTTTTGGCCGTCACACGATTTCCAATCGTGCTCGTTATGACCTCTTCGATACCACTCCATGTGGTCTCTTGTCGAGTCAACGAAGGTCATTATACCAGATTCTCCGCCAATGTCAACACCTTTTTCAATTCTTTTTCATTTTATTTTTCTCCAGCCAATCCCGCAGGGTGCGAAGCACCACCGGCGAGAGGAGCAGCAGAGCCGCCAGGTTGGGAATGGCCAACAGGCCGTTACATAGATCCACCAGTTCCCATACCGCAGCCAGGTCTCCCACAGCGCCCGCCACCACGCACACAGGGAATACCACATGGTACGCCCCCAGCACAAAGCGAGATCGGGTGAGGGTCTCCACACCTCGCCGCCCGTAGTACCCAGCTCCCACCAGGGAGGTGAAGGCAAACAGGGTCAAACTCACCGTCACCATCCACTCCCCCGCTTTCCCCCACAATGTGGCAAAGCTGGCACAGGCCAGATTGCTGCCCAGCATTTCCCGGGGAATCTCCCCGGCGGCTATCATCTCCTGGGCCGCCAGCGGGTCATACACCCCAGACGTAAGGATGACCAGGGATGTCACCGTGCAAATGACCAGGGTGGCAAAGAACACCTCGAAGATGCCCCACATCCCCTGCTTGCCTGGGTGCTCCACCTGGGCGCAGGCGTGGGCCATGGCGGACATTCCCACCCCGGCCTCGTTGCTAAACACCCCCCGGGCCACACCGTAACGCAGGGCAAGACCCATGGAATAGCCCCCTACCACAGCTTTGGGTGCAAAGGCATAGCTTATAATCTGTTCCATCACCAGGGGCAGCTTGTGGGCGTTGACGGCGATGACTCCCACGCCGCCCACCAGAAAAACCCCCGCCATCACCGGCACCAGCAGCTGGCTGAGTCGGGACACCCGGCGGATGCCGCCCAGTAGAACCACCGACACCACCACTGCCAGCACCACCCCCACCACCTTGGGCGGGACTCCCACCGCCCGCTCCAAAGCGGTGGCAATGGAATTGGCCTGGGCCAGGTTCCCCCCCACCAGGGTCTCCGCCACACATAGTAGAGCGTACACGCACCCCAGCCACCGCAGCTTCAGCCCCTGTTGAATATAGGTCATCGGCCCGCCCCGCCACTGACCCTTTTCATCCTTCTCCCGGTACAGGATGGCCAGGATCTTCTCTGCGCACCCGGTCATCATCCCCAGCAGGGCGGACATCCACATCCAGAACACCGTGCCCGGCCCGCCGAAGAAAATGGCAGCTGCCACTCCCGCCACCGACCCTGTACCGATGGTGGCTGCCAGAGCGGTGGACAGGGCTTGCAGCTGGGTCACTCCCTCCCGTGTCTGCTTCTGTCTCCTCCACAGTGCGCCCACCGTGTGTTTGAACCACATGGGCAGCCCAAAAATCTGAAAGAAGCCTGTACGCAGGGAATAGTACAGCCCCACCACCAGAAACCCCACCAACAGCGGTCCGCTCCAGAGCATCGTGCCCACCTGGGCAAAAAAAGCCATGCCCGCACACCTCCTTCATGAGAAGGTATGCGGACATGGCATACATTATGAAATAGAGCCTCAGATGAGACGATACCGTTGGGCAAACGCGGAATACTTCTCCACAGGGCGCATCATCAGGCGAATGACGATGAACTGCACCGGGGCCATCACCACGGCTTGGAAGGTCCGGGCAGCCACCACCGCCCAATAGGGGCTTCCGGTGAGAATATGGCCCCACAGAGCAGACAGGAAAATGCCCACCACCACATGGTTAAACACCAGGGCCAGGGCCAGCTGCCACCATGTTCTCCGGCCCTCCTTCAGGGCCATGCCCAAAGCCACACCGTGGAGGGCATTATTTAAGGTATAGCCAGGGAAGTAGGGGCCGATGGGAAAGAGGGTGGCGCCCAACAGGTCCGCCAAAGCCCCCATAATGCCGCCGTACACAGGGCCGAAGAGCGCACCGCACACCGCCAGCGGCACAAAGGCAAAACTAAACTTGGTCACCGGAGTGGCGATGAAGAAAAAACGGGACAAAATCACTTCCATGGCCAGCAGCATGGCCACTTGAGCCAATATCAGAACAGAAATTTTCTTTTTCATCTTTTATCTTCCTCTTTCGACAAAATGTAGGTTCGAATCTCTCCCACAGAATACAGGGAACCCAGGGCACATACCAAGCCATCCTCACCAGCCAGTTCCATGGCCCGCTCCACCCCCTGGGGGATGGAGGCGGCAGCATAGGCCGGCTTTCCGTAGGCCGTCAGTTCCTGGGCCAGAGTTTCAGCGGCCAGTGCCCGAGGGCTGGGGGGCGTGATGGTGACAAAGGCCTGGGCCAAAGGGGCCACCAGCTCACACAGCCCGGCCCGGTCCTTGTCCTCCAGCACTCCCATAAGCAGCACCGGGGCTTTTCCCGGGAAATAGCGGGTCAAGTTCTCCGCCACCGTGGCGGCGCACTGGGGGTTGTGCCCCCCGTCCACCACGAACCAGGGGTTGCGGCTGAGCACCTCAAAGCGGCCCGGCCAGCGCACCCGGGCCAGTCCTTCCCGATGGGCCTGAGCAGGCACCGGGTACTTGGGGGCAATGGCCTCCAGAGTGTGGAGCACCACGGCCCCATTGTGGCGTTGATTGTCCCCCAGCATGGGCACGAAGAGGGACTCTCCCTTCCACTTCCACCACTGGCCTTCGGGGCTCTCCCGCTCCAGCTCCACCCTGTCTGCCCGGGCGATGGTAAGGGTGGCCCCCTGGGTCTCACAGACCTGCTTTACCACCCGGGTCACACCCTCGGTCTGCTCATAGAGGATAACAGGGCAGCCGTCCTTGATGACGGCGGCCTTTTCAGCGGCAATGGCCTCCACCGTATTGCCCAGCTGGGCGGTGTGATCCAGGCCGATGTTGGTGATGACCACCGCTTCAGGGGCAGGGATCACATTGGTGGAGTCCAGTCTTCCCCCCATGCCCGCCTCCAGCACCACAATGTCACAGCCCCGGCGGCGGTAAAACTCCAGGGCCACACAGGTCACCAGTTCAAACTCCGTGGGGTGCTCCTCCATCCGGTCGGCCATCGTGCCCACCCATTGGGTGATCTCTGCCAGCTCCCCGCCAGTGATCTCCTCCCCGTCCACCGTCATCCGTTCTTCAAAGTGGTGGATGTAGGGAGAGGTGTACAACCCTGTACGGTAGCCCGCCGCTGTGAGCACACTGGCCAGCATGGCGGCCGTAGAACCCTTGCCGTTGGTGCCCACAATGTGGATAAAATGCAGCTGCTGTTCCGGGTTTCCCATCGCCGAGAGCAACGCTCTGGTACGGGAAAGCCCCGGCCGGCTTCCCAGCCAGGAAAAGGAGTGGATGTACTCCACCGCCTGCGCCCCATTTTGCAGGGGCATTGTTTTGTCCATAAAAATACCTCCTTTGCATCGGCAGCCCGAAAAACGGGAACGCCGCACAAAGGAGGGACAATAGCTCCGCTATGCGGCAGCGGGATGCGGTGGGCACACTGCAAGCCTCGGAGGAAGCATCTCCCCCTCGTGCTATTCGTCCGGCGGACAACTCCCCGTCCCGCCGGCACTGTCTCCTGTGCGGAGAACCACACGTGCGCACCTACTCTGCCTGGATGTCTGTCAGTGTACTCCTATCGATGAAAAATTGCAAGACTAAAAAACGGCCTCCCGCCCCAAGGGGCGGGAGGCTATGTTTCATCGGTCGGAAACCTGGCTGTCAATGTGTGCGTCGATCTGTCTGGTAAATTCCAGCGCCGCATTATGTCCCATCTTCTTGTTACGGTTGTTCATGGCCGCCACCTCCAGGATGACTGCCAGATTCCGCCCGGGCTTGACGGGAATGGTGAGGGTAGGCAGCTCTACACCCATCACCTCAGTGAAGAACTCATCCGCTCCCAGGCGGTCATACATGGCCCCGTCCTGCCAGTTTTCCAGCTTCACCAGCATATCAATGCTGGTTTCAAATTTGACTGCTGACATACCGAACAGGCGGCGTACATCCACCACGCCGATGCCTCTGAGCTCGATGTAGTGGCGGATTAGCTCGGGAGCGGTGCCCACCAAGCTGTTATTGAAACCCCGACGGATCTCCACAGCGTCGTCGGCAATGAGGCGGTGTCCACGCTTGACCAGCTCAATGGCGGTCTCACTTTTGCCCACGCCGGACTCGCCGGTGAGCAGTACGCCTTCGCCGTACACCTCCACCAGCACGCCGTGGCGGGTGATGGTGGGAGACAGGGCTACCCGCAAAAAGGCAATCATGTTACTCATGATATCAGCGGTGTTCTCCTTGGTGCGCAGCAGAACCTGGTCGTACTTCTTGGCAGACTCTACGCACTCAGGATATGGCTCCAGCCCCCGGGCGATGATCACTGCCGGGGTGTGATAGGAAAACAGCTGGTCAAACCGCTCGGTACGCTCCGCACTGGTCAGTTCCTGCAAATAAGACCACTCCACCAGGCCCAGCAGCTGCATCCGTTCCCGGTCAAAGTAGTCAAAATATCCCGTCATCTGCAACCCAGGACGGTTCACATCCTGAATGGCGATCTGGCGATCCCGGTAGCCTGCCGGGCCGTACAATACCTCCAGATGAAATTGGTCAATGATGGTGCCCAAACCAATGGTAGGCCCTTTCCCCATGGTTTCACGCCCTTTCCTTGTATTTTGTGATTTTATTCTATCACAAAGCCCCATCGAAAAAAATACTTCTTTTTCAAAAATGCCCCTTGATTTTCTCTAAAGTTTCTGGTAAGATATCGTAGTTATCGTATGAATGCAATTCCAACCAGCGAGGAGGTTTGTAGATATGGCCAAATGTGAGTTTTGTGGTAAGGGCGTGAACTTCGGCATCCAGGTTTCTCACTCCCACCGCCGCTCCAACCGTCCCTGGAAGCCCAACGTCAAGCGCGTGAAGGCTGTGGTGGACGGCACCCCCAAGCACGTCTATGTGTGCACCCGCTGCCTCCGTTCCGGCAAGGTCACCCGTGCTGTGTAATTCCATACACCCATGACTCAAAGCCCTGTACCGCATGGTACAGGGCTTTCGTCGTTGTATGGGAAATGGGTCAGCGGGGATATTTCTGGAGCATCTCCGCTTTCAGCTGCTCCCAGGCTTCCACCACTTCGGGGGTGGTCCCAAAAAATTCGTTGTCCTTGACCTGGGCATAGGGCAGAGCCGTTCCACCGATTCCCGATGGGATCGCCACCGCATTGTCTATGTGGTCATAACAGAACACCGGAGACAAAGAAAATCGCACCCACTCCCCTGTCGATGACTCAACTCCACTGCAGCTCTGATAAACCGGCAACGAAGAATCCAAAGTGTCGATTTCTTTGCTCACAAACACCAGGTACTCTCGGCCCACATCCATTACATTGACAAATCCACGCTCGATGGAATATGGCTCCACAAACGAGATGCTCCACCCTCTTTCATATAGGTAGAACTCCTGTCCCACCTGTAAGTCTTCCCCAGCGTAAACCTGCTTCACCTTGACCTTTTGCTGTGCCTCTCCAGGTAGAACTTCCAGGTCGCCCAACACCTCCACCCGCAGAATATTGGGGGCCAAAGGTAAATATTCTCTCATGACCTCACAGCGTTCCACGCCTTTCCCGCTGTGGAGAGATGCGATTGTAAAATTATCCTTCCAGTTCTCTCCAGACGTGTAATCCGTGAGGGTGGTCCTGGTATATCCGCCATATAGAACAGCCGCCACCGTCAGAGCTGCCATGGGCAGCAACACCCACCGCATCTTCATCCCACACCCTCCTCTCTCAGCCTTCCACTGGCCAGTCGGTACACCTTATCGGAGAGCAGGCGGATATCCTCATAGTTGTGGCTGGCCAGGAGCACCAGAGCGCCCCGTTCCTTTTCCTGGGTGATGATCTCTCGTACCTGGGCCACCGCCTCTCTGTCCAGAGCATTGGTGGGCTCGTCCAGCATGAGCACATCGGGTTTTTCCATGATGGCCTGGGCAATGGCCAGACGCTGCTTCATGCCCAGGGAGTATTTCCCGTAGGTGCGTTTATCGTCGGGGTCCAGCCCCACCCGCTCCAGCACCCCCCGCAGGTCCGCCTGGGTGCACTTTTTTTGGATATTGGCCAGGTAGCGCAGATTTTCCAGCCCGGTCAGGTTGGGGTAGAGTCCCACGTGCTCCAGCACGATGCCCAGGTTTGGCAGCACTGCAAAGTCCCGTTTCAGCACCTGGTCTCCCCACCGCACCGTGCCGGAGGTGAGGCCCATGAGACCGGAGAGAGCCCGAAACAGCATGGTCTTGCCCGAGCCGTTGCGCCCCACAAAGCCGTAGACCTGGCCGCTGTGCAGCTCCAGGCTCACATCACTGAGAATCTCCCGGCCTCGAATGGTCTTTGAGATGTGTTCCGCCGTCAAAATCATCCTATACCCCTCCCGTTTCAAGGTTGGACACCAGAATGTCCTTTTTCTGAATCACTACCAGCCCCAACACCACCACAGCTGCCGTCATCATCGCCACCAGAAGCAGAGAGCCGGACAAGTTGAGCACATGGCCGTATGCTGCGGGCAGAACACCCTCCAAGCCAAAGATTCCACCACTCTGCCATCCCAGCACCAGCCGGGTCACGGGGTCCAACAACATCAGCCAATCCAAAAGGGGGGAGGGAGGTTCCACCCCCTGCCCCATGCACAGAGCCGCCAGCATGGCAGACTGGAGGGCAAACACCACCAAAAATCCGGTGCTGCTCCCCCAGACCAATGCCAGCAGATTCACCCCTATGGCCATGGCGAAGGTCCACAGGGTAAAGAGAAGCACATGGACGCCCAGCAGAATCCACCCCTCCGTGGTCCACACCACGTCCCAGCGCAGGACAGCCACCAACAAGATGGCGCTCTGGAGAAACACCTGGAGCACCAAAAGCCCCTTACACAGTCCCCACAGCTCGGTGAAATACCACTTCACCCGGTTGGTGGTTCTGGAAAACACATACACACTGGCCACGCAGAACTGGCGGTACAACTGGATACCTCCGTAGAACTGATAAAGAAACATGGGGAGCAACAGGAATCCGAAATCCACCATAGCGCTGTAATGAAGCCCCATGGCAAACTCTCCCCGGGAACCTGAAAGCTGGAACACCAGCTCTGGCAGCGTGATCTGTCCGCCGTAAGGGTTGATGCGCGAAAAACTCAACAGCACGCCGCACGCCACACCGATGACCACATATGGGCCATATCTCCGCAGCTTCATAGCTGATCCCTCCTGGCAGCCCAGAAAGTGCCACTTACGCTCACGATGATTACCAACGCCAGCGTCACTAGGAACACCGTCATATTTTTCACCGCTTCCTCGTGGAGCATCACAAAGTTATACCAGGCAATGGATTTCTCCATCTCCCCAAAAATGACCTTGGCGTACACACTGAGATTGAGGAGGAGAAAGGTGGGAAGAAATACAGTGATGCGGAATTTCACCCGGTACAGCGCAGACACCGCCACACTGAAGACCCCCATCAGCCCGGAGAACAGGCCAAACAGCAACACCTTCACCACGGCATATCCGTAGGGGGTGTGGATAAACAGATCCGAAAACATATAACCGCGCACCAGTTCTATGTACTCTTCACTATAATAGTCCCAGTTTGTCAAATCTCCCATGGGTTTGGTGGAAAAGGCGATTGCATGGAGAACAATCTCCACCAAAAACGGCAGAGTAAACACCACCGCCGTCACCACAAAGGCGGAGAGGAGCTTGCTGAAGTAGTACACCCCACTGCCCATGCGGGTGATCATGAGCATATGCTCCTGGGTTGCCCGCTCCTTAGCCAGGATAAATCCCGCCGGACACACCACCAGCAGGGGATAGAGTTGGATAAAAATCATGGTTAAATCCGCCTTATACGTCATGCGGTTCCAACTCAGCAGTCCCATCTTGGTGGTATGGGCCAGGGCCATTACATCAAATCCCCGGTATTCCTGGCAGTTGTCCACAAAGTTGGCCAGGACCAGCAACAGCAGCACACAGAAGGTCAACACCGCCTCCTTCTGCCGCAGCAGAAAGGCGATCTGGGACCGTGTGTGACGAACAAGCATATACCTCCCCCTCCTTCTTGTCATTCTGACCAAAACTCTTTCTCATCCGCAGATTGTATTGGATGTTTTATACATTTATCCTATTTTTTGTTCGTCGTTTTGTCAATAACTGGTGGTAATTCTTTCGTAACATTTACACACTTTTACCATTTTTCTTAATTCGCTCTTAAAAAAGAAGTGCGGAGGGACCTTTGCGTCCCTCCGCACGTTGTATCGATGCAATTTCTCGCGGTTACAGCCAAATCTCTTCCAGCTCCAGCTCAGAGCGGCGTTCCCGCACCATGAGCTGAGCCAGGATCACATGGGGGTCCTTGCCCTCATAAAGCACCTGATAGGCGCCCTCTGCAATGGGCATTTCCACGCCCATCTTTTGGGCCAGCTGTCGGGCCGAGGCGGCGGCGTAGTAGCCCTCCACCACGGTACCGTCCTTGCCTCCCACGGCCTCCTCCACAGGCATCCCCTTGCCGATGGCGATGCCCGCCCGGCAGTTACGGGAGTGAACCGAAGTACAGGTGACGATGAGGTCGCCCAGACCGGACAGGCCGGCAAAGGTCTCCTTGTGGGCTCCCATGACCACACCCAGCCGGGCCATTTCGGTGAGAGCCCGGGTCATGATGAGGGCCTTGGTGTTATCTCCATAGCCCATGCCCATACAACACCCCGTACAAAGCGCCACCACATTTTTCAGGGCAGCCCCAATTTCCACCCCTAGAATGTCCGGAGAGGTGTACAGCCGCATCTGCTCATTCATAAACAGATCCTGGGCCAGCATGGCTGCCTCCTTGGATTCAGAGGCCACCACCACCCCGGTGGGCACCCCACGGGCCACTTCTTCGGCGTGGGACGGGCCGGAGAGCACCACCACAGGACAGCCGGGGATCTCCTCCTCAATGACTTGATGGAGCAGCAGGCAGGAATCCTTCTCGATGCCCTTGGCCACGCTCACCAGCACCGTGCCTTCCTTTAGATAGGGGGCAATTTTCCGGGAGGTGCTGCGCACAGCAAAGGAAGGGGTGGCCAGCACCACCACCTGGCTGTTGGCCAGGACGTTAAGGTCACAGGTCAGCGCCAGCTCCTGGGGCAGCTTGATCCCGGGAAGCACCGGGTTCTCCCGGCTCTCCTGCATCTGGCGGCATTTATCTTCCCTGCGGCACCACATAGACACTTGGTGCCCGTTTTTCAGCAGCACCAGAGCCAGAGCCGTGCCCCAGCCACCGCTGCCCACCACTGTGATGTTCATGCCTGTTCCTCCTGCCCCTTCTTGTCCGCTTCCTCAGCAGTCTCTTCAGCTGTGGAAGTTTCCTCCTCTGTGGCAGGCTCTTCCTCCGCCTCCTGGGGGATATTCTCCTCAGTCTGGCGGGATTTTTCCTCAGAGTCCTCCTCTTGTGTGGAGGTTTCCTCGTCCTGGGCAGCAGACTCCTGCTGAGTCTGAGAAGACTGCTCTTCCTGGGAGACCTCCTCTTCTTCCTCTGCCTGCTCTATGGGCTGCAGCTCCTCCCCTTCCTCAGTCTCGGGGGAAGGCTCCTGTTTTTTATGACGGGTGAACTTGGACTCGGTGCCGTTGGCCAGGCGCACGATATTGCCCCGATGTTTCCACAGGATCAGACCGCCGATCATCACAGACAGAACGGTGAGAAGCTCATTCTGATAGACATACCAGGTGGCAAAGGGGAAGGATGCCCCGGCCCAGCAGGAGCCCAGGGATACATATCTGGTGGCAATGGCCAGGATGAGAAATCCACCCCACACCACCAGGGCCACTCGCCAGTCGATCATCAGCGCAATGGCGCCGCCGGACAGGATCCCCTTACCGCCTCGAAACTGGAAGGTGATGGGGAACATATGCCCCAGCAGGCAGAACAATCCCGCCCAGTACTTTCCCAGTGTTACCAGCTCCGGAGAGATGGAGCCGGCAATCCACATGGCAAAGAGCACCGCCACCACAGCCTTTACCGCATCTGAGAGGATGACCACCAGAGTCAGGGGACCACCGAAGGTACGGTAAAAGTTGGTCAGACCGGCATTGCCGCTGCCGTGGTTGCGCACGTCGTCCCGCAGGATGTATCGAGACACCACCACAGCCCCGTTGAAGCAGCCCAAAAAGTAGGCCAGCACCGCAATGCCCACCCCCGCCAGGGCCAGCCAGCCCCCAACGGATTCCATCAAATATTCTGGCATGGATTACTCCTCCTTATCACCCTTCTGCCGGATGGTGATGCGCACCGGAGTGCCCACCAGTCCGAAGGTGGCACGAATTTGGTTTTCAATATACCGCTGATAGGAAAAATGGAACAGCTTTGCATCGTTGCAGAAAATGACAAAATGAGGGGGTTTGACTCCGATCTGGGTCATATAATAGATTTTCAGACGACGTCCCTTATCCGTGGGAGGCTGCACTCTGGTCTGGGCATCTGCCAGCACCGAGTTGAGCACGCCGGTGGGAATGCGCATGGCGGCCTGATTGACCACGTTCTGAATGAGCTGGAAGAGCTTATCCACACGCTGGCCGGTCATGGCGGAAATGAAGATAATGGGGGCGTAGGTCATGTAGGACAGATCCCGGCGCACCTCGTCCTCCATGTGCTTCATGGTCTTGCCGTCCTTTTCGATGGCATCCCACTTGTTGACCACGATGATGCAGGCTTTCCCAGCCTCGTGGGCCAGGCCGGCCACCTTGGTATCCTGCTCGGTGACGCCCTCCTGGGCATCGATCATGATGAGGCACACATCACTGCGCTCAATGGCCATGGTAGCCCGGAGCACGGAGAACTTCTCGATGCGGTCGTCCACCTTGGACTTTTTCCGCATACCGGCGGTATCGATGATGAGGTATTTCCCCGTCTCATTTTCAAAGTAGCTGTCCACAGCGTCCCGGGTGGTACCTGCCACGTTGGACACGATCACACGCTCCTGACCCAGAATACGGTTGGTCAGAGAGGACTTGCCCACGTTGGGCTTGCCGATGATGGCCACCTTTACCACATCGTCCTCCTCCTCTTCCTCCTCCTCGGGGGGGAAGTAGGCCAGGCAGGCGTCCAGCAGATCGCCGGTACCGTGGCCGTGGACGGCGGAAATGGGATAGGGGTCTCCCAGACCCAGGTTATAGAACTCATAGATGTCCGGGTTGGTGGGTCCGGTGGAGTCCATCTTATTCACCGCCAGGATCACCGGCTTCTTGGAGCGCTGGAGCATCCCAGCCACTTCCTGGTCGGCGGCGGTCATACCGGTGCGGATGTCACAGACAAAGATGATCACGGTAGCGGCCTCAATGGCGATCTCCGCCTGGAGGCGCATGAAGGCCAGGATCTCGTTGTCGGTGCCCGGCTCAATACCACCGGTGTCCACCAGGTCGAAGGTACGGCCCAACCACTCAGCCTGGGCATAGAGGCGGTCACGGGTGACGCCGGGCGTGTCCTCCACAATGGACAGGCGCTTGCCCGTCAGCTTGTTGAACAGCATGGACTTGCCCACGTTGGGGCGGCCCACAATGGCCACCAAAGGTCTTGCCATGAAAATCCCTCCTTACATACAGAATTTAGTATATCAAACTTCTCAGTACATGAAAAGCAGTTCTTGACAAAATTGGGCAATTCAGTCTAGGCTTTCTGAAAAGTGCGTAAAAGAGGCTGTCGCAAAGCGCACTTTGCAACAGCCTCTTTTTCATCACGGGCGATCACTCGCTGACAGTAACCTCACGACCATTGTAGGTCATGCAGTTCTTGCAGACGCGGTGAGGCAGGCGGACAGCACCGCACTTGGGGCAGGTGTTGACACCGGGAGTCTCCAGCTTCCACACGGAGCTGCGACGCTTGTTTCTGCGCTGCTTGGATACTTTACTCTTAGGGACGGCCATTTTGACACCTCCTTATCGGTCAATGTCCGCAGACATATGTTTACACATCATCCATCCTGACCCAACAACTGGGCCAGCTTGGACAGACGGGGATCGATCTCTTTCTTGCAACGGCACGGCTCATGGTTCAGGTCTGCACCGCAGCCCGGACACAGCCCCTTGCAGTCTTGAGAGCAGAGATTCTTTGTGTCCATATTCAGGAGGAACACATCACCCAGCAGTTCCTCCAGATCCAGCTGCATATCCCCATCCAGCAAAATGATATCATCATTTTCCTCGTCTTCCAATTCCGCAGCCAGCATGGACTCAAAGTCCACCGACTTCTCCTTGGTGAAGGGTTGGGCGCAGCGGTCGCAAATGAGGGACAGGGTGGTGACCATGTTGGCCTGGAGCAAAAGGACCCCCGCCATATTCCGCACGCTGCCTTCCACAGTGACAGGCTGGGATACAGGGTGTTCCCCATTCCACTCCAGCTGGCTCAAGTCCATCTGGAAGGCAAAGGGGAGGGTACTGCCCGGCTCTCGGGCGATTCGCTTCAAATCCAGTTTCATCGGTACACCTCGCATAACGACACAAATGGTATTATACTCAAGACACTCCCACTTGTCAAATGGTTTCTGCAATTTTTTCGCTCTTTTTTTTCACCCAAAATCATGGTACACTGGAGGCAATCATTTTGAACCATCCAGGAGTGATCTCGGTTGAAGGAATTTACCATAGGAAAAAATGACGCAGGGCAGCGTTTGGATCGTTGGCTGGCCAAAACCGTCCCCCTCCTCCCCGCCCCGCTGGCTCAGAAGTACATCCGCCTCAAGCGGGTGAAGCTCAACGGCAAGGGCTCCAAGCGGGATGTACGCCTGGCGGTGGGGGACACCTTGCAATTATATATCAACGACGAGTTTTTTCAAACCCCCAATCGGGAAAACGCCTTTCTCTCCGTGTTCAAGCCTCAACTGGACATCGTCTATGAGGATGAGCACATTCTCCTTTTGAACAAGAGACCCGGTATGGTGGTACACCCGGACGAGCAGGAGCGGGTGAACACCCTGCTCACCCACATCCAGGCCTACCTCTATCAAAAGAAGGAGTGGTCTCCCTACTGGGAGAACTCCTTCGCCCCCGCCCTGTGCAACCGCATTGACCGCAACACCGGCGGCATCGTCATCGCCGCCAAGACCGCCGAGTCCCTGCGCATCATGAACCAGAAGATCAAAGACCGGGAACTGACCAAGCTGTACCTGTGTGTGATTCGGGGCGAAATGCGGCCCCGGAAGGGGGAGCTGAAGGGCTTCATTCTCAAAGACGAGAACAAAGCCCAGGTGAAGGTGTACGACCACCCCATTCCCGGCGGCAAGACCGCCCTTACCTTATATAATACCCTGGCCTGTGAGGGCGGGCTGTCCCTGGTGGAGTGCGATCTCATCACCGGGCGCACCCACCAGATCCGGGCCCAGTTTGCCGCCGCCGGCCACCCCCTGCTGGGGGATGGCAAATACGGCCGGGAACGGGACAACCGGCAGTTTGGCCGCAGCTACCAGGCTCTGTATTCCTACAAGCTGCGCTTTGACTTCACCACCGACGCCGGATGCCTGGCCCACTTAAACGGGATGGAATGGACGGTGCAGGACATCGACTTTGTCCCCCAGTATTTTCCCAAATTCGCCGCCCAGTGGTGCCCCCAGAATTGAGCTGTATTCTTTCATTCAGGCCGCCCAACGGGCGGCCTTTTCCCTTTCCTGGAGACCGAAAAAATTTTTCAAAAAAATGATTGACATTTCCCCATCGACATAATATAGTTTTACTCGCTATCCGTGAAACCCCGGGCTCATTTGGGCTGTCCGCTGGAGGGCACTAGCCGGGACAAAAATCGAGGGAGCTGACATTTTAGAAAACAACCATAGAAATGAGGGAGGACAAATGTCCAAGGAATTGATCCGCCTGAAAGACTGCGTCATGGCCTACGACGATGGCGTGGTGCTGGACCACATCAACCTGTATATCAACGATAAAGAGTTCCTCACGCTGCTGGGTCCCAGTGGGTGCGGCAAGACGACCACGCTTCGAATCATCGGCGGGTTTCTTTCGCCTACCTCCGGGGACGTTTTGTTTGACGGCGTGAGGATTAATCATGTCCCGCCCCACAAGCGGGAGGTGAACACCGTATTTCAGAAATACGCCCTGTTCCCCCACCTGAATGTGTATGAAAATGTGGCTTTTGGCCTGCGTCTGGGCAAAACTGTCACCAATGTGGTGAATGGCAAGTCCACCGCCAAGAAGGTGAAGATCCCGGAAAAGGAGATCCATGAGCGAGTCATGGAGATGCTGGAGATCGTCAACCTCAAGGGCTTTGAAAAGCGCTCCATCTCCGCCCTCTCCGGTGGTCAGCAGCAGCGTGTTGCCATTGCCCGTGCCCTTGTCAACCAGCCCAAGGTGCTGCTGTTGGATGAGCCTCTGGGTGCTTTGGACATGCGCCTGCGCAAGGACATGCAAAACGAGTTGAAGCGCATCCAGCAGGAGATGGGCATCACCTTTATCTACGTCACCCACGACCAGGAGGAAGCCCTGGCCATGAGCGACACCGTGGTGGTCATGGACGGCGGACGCATCCAGCAGATCGGCACTCCTGAGGACATTTACAACGAGCCTAAAAACGCCTTTGTGGCCGACTTTATCGGCGAGTCCAACATCCTTGACGGCATTATGCGGGCCGACGAGGTGGTGGAAATCTTCAACCGGAAGTTCCCCTGCTTGGACAAGGGCTTTGACAAGGACGAGCCTGTGGACGTGGTCATTCGCCCCGAGGACGTGGACATCGTGGCGGAAAACCAGGGCCAACTCAAGGGCACCGTCACCTCTGTCACCTTCAAAGGTGTCCATTACGACACCATTGTGGACTTCTATGGCTTTAAGTGGCTGATCCAGACTACCGACTTCCATCCCGTGGGTTCTGTCATCGGCATTCACCTGGATCCCGACGCCATCCACGTGATGAAAAAGAGCGAGTATTCCGGTATGTTCGGTGACTACTCCTCCTACTCTGAGGAGTACGAGGAGATCGGTGATGCGGACTATGAGCCCGAGGAGGAGGAGAACGGGCATGAAGAATAAGCGTTCCCTCCTGGCCATCCCCTATGTGGGCTGGATGGCTCTGTTTGTGGTGGCCCCCATCATCATGGTGGTGATCTACGCCTTCACCACCGCCGACTTCTCCATCACCGGGGATAACTTCACCCGGATGGGCTTGTTTACAGTCATTTTCACCCGCTCCTTTAAGTTGGCCATCATTGCCACCCTGGTATGCCTGCTCATCGGCTATCCCCTGTCCTACGCCATGGCCAAAGAGGGCAAGGGCTTCCAGCGGGTGGCCATGCTGCTGATTATGCTGCCCATGTGGGTCAACTTCCTGCTGCGCACTTACTCCATGATGTCCATCATGGAGAACAACGGTCTCATCAATCAGTTTTTTGCCGCCATCGGCCTGTTTGATCTCATCAACAACGTCTTTGGCACCGATATTCATTACTTCAAGATGATCGGTACCCAGGGGGCCGTGGTGGTGGGCATGGTGTACAACTACCTGCCCTTCATGGTACTACCTATTTACTCCACCCTCATTAAGATGGACAACACCCTGCTGGAAGCCGCCCAGGATCTGGGCGCTGACACCGCCACGGTGTTCCGCAAGGTGATCCTCCCCCTGTCCCTGCCTGGCATTCTCTCCGGGGTGACCATGGTGTTTGTCCCCTCGGTGTCCACCTTCGCCATCTCCCGTCTGTTGGGCGGCGGCATCCAGATGCTGCTGGGCGACCTCATCGAGCAGCAGTTCCTGGGTGGTGCTTACAACCCTCACCTGGGCTCTGCCATCGCTCTGGTGATGATGGTCATTGTAGTGGCCTGTATGTGGATCATGAATCGCTTTGGTGATGGCGAAGAACAGGCGGTGATGTTATGAGTTTGAATAAGAAAAACAGCCTGGGCAACCGCATCTTTATCGGCCTCATTTTCTTCTTCCTCTACGCCCCCATTCTGCTGCTGATCTTCTACTCCTTTAACGCCGCAGACTCCAGCGTCATTTGGAAGGGCTTTTCTCTGCGCTGGTATGCCAAGCTGTTCCAAAACCAACTGATTATCAAGAGCGTATACAACACCCTGTTGGTGTCTGTCCTGGCCACCATCATTGCCACGGTGGTAGGTACCTTCAGCGCCATTGGACTGTACTCCATGCGCCGGAAGTTCCGGGAGCCTCTGCTCACCGTCAACAACATCCCCATGATGAACGCTGACATCGTCACCGGCGTGGCCATGTGTCTGTTCTTTGTAGCGGTGCTGAGTGGGTGGAACTACTTTGCCTCCAACTACCGCTTCCTGGTCAACCTCTTTGGTTCCACCTACCGCATCACCTTCCCCCAGCTGTCTCTGGGCTTTGGCACCCTGCTCATTGCCCACATCACCTTCAACATTCCCTATGTGATCCTCTCCGTAGCGCCCAAGCTGCGGCAAATGGACAAAAACCTGGTGGATGCCGCCCAGGATCTGGGCTGCACCTGGTGGCAAGCCTTCTTTAAGGTGATTCTGCCCGAGATCATGCCTGGCATCGTCTCCGGCGCACTCATTGCCTTTACCATGAGTGTGGATGACTTCGTCATCTCCTACTTCACCGCCGGCAGCGCCACCTCCACTCTGGCCATGCAGATCTACTCCATGACCAAAAAGGGTGTGACACCGGAGATCAACGCCGTGTCCACCATCCTCTTTGCGGTGGTGCTGGCGCTGCTCATCATCGTCAACGTCCGGGAGGTCCGGGCGGAAAAAGCCGCTGCCAAGCGGGTTTATTGAGGGACTCACTGCCCCATGGGGCATGAGCATATATATTATTGTTTGGAGGAATGATCAATTGAAAAAACTCACTGCTTTGACCCTGGCCTGCACCATGGCCGCCGCATTCTGTCTCACTGCCTGTACGGTGGAGCGCATGGACGACAGCGGCACTTCCGGCAACAATAACTCTGCAGACGGTAAGCGAGTGCTCAACGTGTGTAACTGGGGCGAGTATATCGACGAGAACCTGATTGCCGAATTTGAGAAGAAGACCGGCATCGATGTCAACTACCAGACTGCTGAGAGCAACGAGTCTCTGTACTCCCTGCTGAAAACCGGCGGTGCCACCTACGATGTCATCTGCCCCTCCGACTATATGATTTCCCAGCTCATTGAAGAGAACATGCTCCAGGAGCTGAACTACGACAACATTCCCAACTATGAGAAGATCGGCGACGAGTTCAAGGGTCTGGCCTTTGACCCGGAGAACAAGTACACTGTCCCCTACACCTGGGGCACCCTGGGTATCATCTACAACAAGACCATGGTGGACGGCGAGATCACCAGCTGGTCTTCCATGTACGACGATGCCAACAAGGGCAACGTGCTGCTCATCAACAACTCCCGTGACGCCTTCGGCAACGCCCTCATTTACCTGGGCTACTCCGTGAACACCACCAATGAGGACGAGATTCGTCAGGCTTACGACCTCATTGCCGACGCCACCAAGCGTGGTATCTTCCAGGGTAAGGTCATGGACGAGGTGTTCAACAAGATGGAGCAGGGCAACGCCGCCATTGCCACCTACTACGCTGGTGACTACCTGACCATGTACGAGAACAACCCCGACCTGGCCTATGTGCTGCCCGAGGAGGGCGCCAACTGGTTCGTGGATGCCTGGTGCATCCTGAAGAGCGCCCAGAACGTGTCCGAAGCCGAGGAGTGGATCAACTTCCTGGCCTCCACCGAGGCTTCTCTGGCCAACATGGACTACATCTGGTACGCCTCTCCCAATACCGAGGCCCTGGAGAAGTACCCCGAGTACTACAAGGAGACCTACGGCGAGGAGCTGGACATGGAGCTGTACAACATTATGGCTCCCTCCACTGAAGTTCTTAAAAAGTGTGAGAACTACGTGGTGCTCCCCGAGGCCACCCGCACTCTGTACAACGACCTCTGGATTCAGCTGGGACTTTAATTCGGCCTGATTGGAGCGGCGCCTGCGGGCGCCGCTCTTTTCTCTTGCCAAGGAAATGAAAATCGGTTACACTGTGTCCAGACACTACAAAGGAGGAACCCCCCATGTCCATTGAAGTTGGCCTGAAGGGCCGTGCTGAAACTGTTGTCACCCAGGAGAACACCGCCATGTCCATCGGCTCCGGCCTGGTGCCTGTGTTCGCCACCCCCTATATGATTGCCCTGATGGAAAACGCCGCCTATACCTCCCTGCTCCCACACCTCAGTGAGGAGGAAGGTTCTGTGGGCACCCACCTCAATGTGGCCCACTCTGCCGCCACCCCCGTGGGAATGAAGGTGTGGGCAGAGAGCGTAGTCACCGCCGTGGAGGGCAAGAAGATCACCTTCGAAGTACACGCCTATGATGAGCGGGGCGAGATCGGCTCCGGCACCCATGAGCGGTTCATCATTAAGCCTGAGAAGTTCCTGGCCAAGGCCCAGAGCAAGTTGGAGGGCTGAGATCAGTCGGCGCTGCAAAAGGGTTCCCTTTTTGCAGCGCCGTTTTTTCTTGACTTTCTCCTACTTTTATGCTAGGATAACTCTACCCCCCAGGGGGGTGTTATTGAAAAAATAAGGAGGAATGTGTCATGATGGCCGATGCCAAAACTGTCACACGACTGTTGAAAACTGCCCGGGGCCAAATCGACGGGATTTTAACCATGATTGAGGAAAACCGATACTGTATGGATATCTCCCAGCAGCTTTTAGCCGTGGATGCCCTGGTGCGACGGGCCAACAAGGAGGTACTCACCGCCCACCTCAAGCACTGCGTGGAGCAGGCGGACACCCCCCAGGAGCGGGCAGAAAAGGTGGATGAACTGGTGGCCGCCCTGGGCAAGCTACTGTAACGGAGGTCTCGCCATGAAGCAACGCTTTTCCGTCACCGGCATGACCTGTGCCGCCTGTTCCGCCCATGTGGAAAAGGCAGTGAAGGGACTGGAAGGGGTGGAAGATGTACAGGTCAACCTGCTGGGCAACTCCATGTCGGTGACCTACCAGAACCCTCTCACCCCGGAACAAATCTGTCAGGCGGTGTCCAAGGCCGGATATGGGGCCACGGTAATGGGGGAGAAAGCTGCCCCTGCACCCACTCCCCAGGGAGATGCGCAAAAGCATCTGAAGGTGCGCTTTGTCTCCTCCCTGGTCTTTCTCCTCCCCCTGTTCTATCTGTCCATGGGGCATATGATGGGCTGGCCCATCCCCCACGTCTTCCACGGCACGAAAAATGCCATGGTGTACGCTCTCACCCTCTTTTTGCTCACCCTGCCCCCTCTCATCATCAACCGCAGCTATTTTGTCAACGGCTTCCGCTCCCTTTGGAACCGTTCCCCCAACATGGACTCTCTCATTGCCGTAGGCAGCTCCGCCGCTGTTCTATACGGCGTGGTGGCTCTGTACGCCATCGGCTGGGGGCTGGGCCACGGGAACACCGCCCTGGTGGAGCGGTACGCCATGGATCTGTACTTTGAGTCAGCGGCCATGATCGTCACCCTCATCACTCTGGGTAAGTACCTGGAGGCCCGCTCCAAAGGCAAGACGGGCCAGGCCATTGCCCGGCTCATGGATTTAAGCCCCAAAACTGCCACTGTGCTGCGAGACGGCCAGGAGGTGACCATCCCCACCCAGGAGGTACAGGTGGGGGATCTGCTCCTTATCCGTCCCGGCTCTTCCCTTCCCGTGGACGGGGTGGTGGTGCAGGGCGTGTCCAGCGTGGACGAGTCCCCCCTCACCGGGGAGTCCATTCCTGTGGACAAGGGAGAAGGCGACCGGGTGATGTCCGGCTGTCTCAATGGCGCAGGCATGCTCACTGTCCGGGCCACCCAGGTGGGCCAGGACACCACCCTGTCTCAGATGATCGCTCTGGTGGAAGAGGCCGCCTCCTCCAAAGCCCCCATCTCCCGGCTGGCGGACCGTGTGGCGGGCATCTTCGTCCCCGCGGTCATGGGCATTGCCCTGCTCACCGCCCTGCTTTGGCTCTTGAGCGGCCATCCGGTGGAACAAGCCCTCACCTCCGCCGTGGCTGTGCTGGTGATTTCCTGCCCCTGCGCCTTAGGTCTGGCCACCCCTGTGGCCATCATGGTGGGTACGGGAGTGGGGGCCCAAAACGGCATTCTCATCAAGTCCGCCCAGGCCCTGGAGCAGCTGGGCAAAGTGACCTGTGTGGTGCTGGACAAAACCGGCACCCTCACCCAGGGCAAGCCCCAGGTCACAGAGGTATTCCCCTTGGGGCGGCTTACCCAGGAGCAGCTGCTGACCATTGCCGCCAGCCTGGAGCACCCCTCTCAGCACCCTCTGGGCCAGGCCATTGTGGCCCATGCCCAGGCGCAAAACCTGACGCTCCAGGAGGTGGTGGACTTCCAAGCTGTCCACGGCAAGGGAGTCACGGGAACTCTCCAGGGTCTCCCCTTCCTGGCTGGCAATAGTGCCATGATGGAGGAAGCCGGGGTAGACCTATCCCCTGTGTCCTCCCGCACCCAAGCCCTTACGGAAAAGGGCCACACCCCCCTGTACTTCGCCCAGAGCTCTACTCTGCTAGGGGTGATCGGGGTGGCAGACACCGTGAAGCCCACCAGCGCCCAGGCGGTGGCCGAACTGCGCAAGCTGGGGCTGGAGGTGGTGATGCTCACCGGCGACCACCCGGTGGTAGCCCAGGCCATTGCCTCGGAGCTGGGCATAGAAAACGTCATTGCCCAGGTGCTGCCCACCGAAAAGGAGGGACATGTGGCGGCTCTCCAGGCCCAGGGACACCAGGTGGCCATGGTGGGAGACGGCATCAACGATGCCCCCGCTCTGGCCCGGGCAGAGGTGGGCATTGCCATTGGGGCAGGCTCGGACATCGCCTTGGATTCCGCCGACCTGGTACTGATGAAAAGCGATCTGCTGGATGCGGTCACCGCCGTGCGTCTGTCCCGCTCCACCCTGCGCAACATCAAAGAAAATCTGTTCTGGGCCTTCCTGTACAACGCCATCTGCATTCCTGTGGCCGCCGGAGTGTTCTATCCCCTGTTCCACCTCCAGCTCTCCCCCATGCTGGCCTCGGCAGCCATGAGCCTAAGCTCGGTGTGTGTGGTGAGCAACGCTCTGCGGCTGCGCCGCTTCCGCCCCACCAAGTCCAATGCCCCCATCGTATGCAACCACACATGCTGTGAATTGAAAGGAGAAGACAATACCATGACTCAAACCATCCACATCCAGGGCATGATGTGCCCCCACTGCGTCAACCACGTCACCCAGGCCTTGAACGCCATTCCTGGGGTATCCGCCCAGGTAGATCTGGAAAGCGGCACCGCCGTCGTCACTGGCCAGGTATCCCCCGATACCCTCAAGGCTGCCGTGGAAGGGGCCGGATACCAGGTCTTATCCATTTCTTAATAAAAGTATAATCCCTTCTCACCTTTCCATTTCTTCGACATTCTGATACACTGTTCCTATCTTCACCAAGGAGGTAGCGACGTGAATCCACGCTTGAAACAAGCCCTGTTGTGGCTTTTCACCATGGCGTTGCTGGGGGGCTGTCTCTACGCCCTGTATACCACCGGCTTTTTCCAGACCCTCCACTCCAAGGAGGCCATGGAGGCCTACATTGCCAGCTTTTCCCCCTGGTCTCACCTGATGTACTTTGCCATTCAGCTGGTGTCTGTGATCATCGCCCCCATCCCCAGCAACATTACCGCCCTGGTGGGCTCTGTGATGTTCGGGTTTCTCCCCGCCTTTCTTCTCACCTGGGGTGCTGTGGTGCTGGGTTCGGTGATGGTGTTTCTCCTGGCCCGGGTGCTGGGCCAGAAGTTCGTCCACCAGTTCGTGGGGGAAAAGGTGTCCGGAAAGTACCTGGAAGTCATTGAACGCAAGCGGGACACCTTTCTCTTTCTGGCCTTTCTCTTCCCCTTCTTTCCCGACGATCTGCTGTGTATTCTGGCAGGACTCACCGATTTGAGCTGGAAACGCTTTCTTATCCTCTGCCTGGTAGCCCGGCCCTGGGGCCTGCTGGTGGCCTGCGCCGTAGGCAGCTCTGCCCTTACCATCCCCCCCTGGGCCATGGCTCTCATGGGGATTGCGGGGTTGTCGGTGTTCCTCCTTGCCATGCGGTATGGGGACAAGGTGGAGGCAGCCATTCTCCAGCGTATGAAAAAAGACTAAAAACTTCCCGTCCGGCGGTTGAATTGCCGGACGGGAAGTTTTTCTCACCAAATCAGGGTTGCAAAGTAGTCGTCGGGGGTCTCCGCCCGGCGCATCAGCTCCACCGAGCCATCGGGCTTGAGAAGCAATTCCGCCGAGCGCAGCTTGCCGTTGTACTGATACCCCATGGCAAAGCCGTGGGCCCCGGTGTCGTGGATGACCAGGATGTCGCCCTTGTCGATCTGGGGCAAATTGCGGTCAATGGCAAACTTGTCGCTGTTTTCGCACAGGGAGCCTACCACGTCGTAGACATGGTCGCAGGGGGCGTCCTCCTTGCCCAGCACCGTGATGTGGTGATAGGCCCCGTAGATGGCTGGGCGCATCAGGTTGGCAGCACAGGCGTCCACCCCAATGTACTCCTTGTAGATGTGCTTTTCGTGCACTGCCGTGGTGACCAGGTGGCCGTAGGGGGCCAGCATGAAGCGGCCCAGCTCGGTGCACAGGGAGATGTCCCCCATGCCCGCAGGCACCAAGATCTCCTCATAGGCACGCCGCACCCCCTCACCAATGACGGCAATGTCATTGGCGGGCTGCTCGGGGCGGTAGGGCACGCCCACGCCGCCGGACAGGTTGAGGAAAGTGATGTGGCAGCCAGTCTCCTGTTGCAGCTCCACCGCCAGCTCAAAGAGTACCCGGGCCAGGGCGGGATAGTAGTCGTTGGACAGGGTGTTGGAGGCCAGGAAGGCGTGGATGCCAAAGTTCTTGGCTCCCATCTCACGGAGGCGGGTGAAAGCCTCTTTCATCTGTTCCTTCGTCATACCGTACTTGGCATCCCCGGGCTTGTCCATGACCTGGAATCCCTCCTTGCTCTCCCCCAGGGTGAAGGTACCGCCGGGATTGTAGCGGCAGGAAATGGTCTCAGGAACACAGCCCAAGGTGTCGTAGAGGAAGTCCACATGGGTCAGATCGTCCAGATTGATGATGGCACCCAGCTTGTGGGCATAGCGGAACTCCTCAGCTGGGGTCTCGTTGGAGGAGAACATGATCTCATGCCCCGCAAACCCGCAGCGCTCAGCCATCATCAGCTCGGTGAGGGAGGAGCAGTCCACGCCGCACCCCTGGGCGTGGAGCAGCTTCAAAATGCCGGGGGTGGGGGTTGCCTTCACGGCAAAGTATTCCTTAAAGCCGGGATTCCAGGAAAAGGCCCGGTACAGCTTCTGGGCGTTTTCTTCAATCCCCGCCTGGTCATAGATGTGGAACGGGGTGGGGTAGGTCTCACGAATTTCCTTGGCCTGGGCCAGGGTGAGGAACGGCTTTTTCATGGTCTTCTCTCCTTTTATGCGGCGCACGCTCCCCTTTGAACGAGACCGCAGATCTCATACGCTTTATCATACTAAAAGGATAGAGTCTTGTCAATGAAAAATCCCCTGCCACATTTCAAACGTGGCAGGGGATTTTGACAGGGCTTAGTAACGGCCAAAGTCGCCGGCACGGCCCTCGGTGACGTCGGCACCGAAGGTGTAATCCTTGCCGGGGAGGATGGCATTGAGGGCAATGCCCGCAATGGCGGCCAGAGCCAGATTGGTGAGGGTGATGTGCACCTCACCGATGGCGAAGGTCACACCGCCGGTAAAGCCCAGACCACACACCAGAATGACAGCGGCAATGATGAGGTTGCGGGAGTTGGTGAAGTCCACCCGGTTCTCCACCACGTTACGCACGCCGATGGCGGAGATCATACCGTAGAGGATGAAGGACACGCCGCCGATGATGGCGGTGGGGATGGAGTTGACCACAGCGGCAAAGGCGGGGCTGAAGGACAGCACCACGGCGTAGATGGCAGCCAGGCGCACCACACGGGGATCGTGGACCCGGGAGAGCACCAGCACGCCGGTGTTCTCACCGTAGGTGGTGTTGGCGGGGCCGCCGAACAGGCCGGAGAGAGAGGTGGCGATACCGTCACCGATGAGGGTGCGGTGCAGACCGGGATCCGAGATGAAGTTCTTGCCCACGGTGGCAGAAATGGCGGACATGTCGCCGATGTGCTCCATCATGGCAGCGATGGCGATGGGGGCCATGACGAAGATAGAGGTCAGGTCAAACTTGGCGATGACAAAGGGCTGGAGGCCCACCACCTTGGAGGCGGCCACACCGGAGTAGTCGATGAGGGGGATCACATTGCCAGCGGCATCCAGAGCGGTGGCACCAAAGGCGTTGGCGATCACAGCCACGATGTAGGAACCCACCACACCCAGGAGGATGGGGATGATCTTAATCATGCCCTTACCCCAGATGTTGGACACCACGATGATAGCCATGGCCACAATGGCCAGCCACCAGCAGGTGGAGGCGTTGGACACCGCAGAGGGGGCCAGGTTCAGACCGATGAGGATGATGATGGGGCCGGTAACCACAGGGGGCAGGAAGCGCATGACCTTCTGCACACCCACCAGCTTGATGATGGCGGCCAGTACCACATACAGCAGGCCGGCCACCACCACGCCGCCCAGGGCGTACTGGAGCTTCTCAGCGGCGGCCATGTCGGCATACTTGCCGGCAGTCAGCTCGCTCACCGCCTGGAAACCGCCCAGGAAGGCGAAGGAGGAGCCCAGGAAGGCGGGCACCTTCAGTTTGGTACACAGGTGGAAGAACAGAGTGCCGATACCGGCGAAAAACAGGGTGGTCTGAATGGACAGGGGCAGTCCATAGGAGTTGCTCACCAGCATGGGCACCAGCACAGTAGCACCGAACATGGCGAACATATGCTGCAGGCCCAAAATGAGCATTTTGGGCCAACCCAAGGTGCGGGCATCTTGGATGGGAGCTTGGTTGTTGTTCACGTGATTCTCTCCTTTTCTCTTGTGATTCACAGAAGAAAAGGCAATCACCCAAACAAAGGGTAATTGCCTCATATGGGAAGATGAAAATGATACGCCCAGCACATAAACGCCATCATCTGTGCCTGCATACCATTCCCCTCCTTTCTGTCTCGACTTTGTATCATAGCAGATTGGAGGAAAAATGGCAAGATTCAATAATTCCCAATTTTCACGGTTTCCTCCACTTCTCTCTTGACACACAATACTATGTGTGGCATAGTATTGTGTGAAGGGAGGTATCTCATGGATATTCAGTTAAAGCGAGGGTTGCTGGACGTATGTGTACTGGCGGCCATCAAAAACGAAGATTCCTACGGCTATCAGATCATCAAAGATATGAAGCCCTATGTGGAGATCTCTGAGTCCACCCTGTACCCCATTCTTCGCCGCCTGGAAAGTTCCCAGCTGCTCACGGTACGCACGGCGGAGCACAATGGAAGGCTGCGCAAGTATTACCACATCACCCCCACAGGGCTTCAGCGCATCGAGGATTTCAAGGCTGAGTGGGAAGAAATCGTATCTATCTATCACTTTATAGCAAGAGAGGGAGAGGAGCATGAATAAGAAGGAATTTCTCGCTGCCCTTCGTGCGGGTTTAACTGGGTTGCCTGAGGCAGACGTGCAGCATTGGCTGGACTTTTACTCGGAAATCATTGACGACCGGATGGAAGAAGGCATGACAGAGCCTGAGGCCGTGGCCGATGTGGGCTCTGTACATAACATCGTGACCCAAATTCTCTCCGAGACACCGCTTCCCAAGCTGGTCCATGCCAAAGTAAAGCCCAAACGGCCACTGAAAGCATGGGAAATTGTGTTGTTGGTGCTGGGGTCTCCGATGTGGGTGCCTCTTCTGTTTGCCGGGGTCCTGGTGATTTTGGCCTGTTATGCTACGCTCTGGGCCTGCATCATCTCTCTATACGCCGTGGACCTCTCTCTCGTGCTATGTGCCGTGGCTGGTATCTTTGGCTCGTTTCTCTACGTTCCTTCCGGTGACGTGTTGCCCCGGATTTTTCTCATCGGTGCGGGGCTGATGTGCGCCGGTCTGTCCGTGCTATTGTTCTTCGCCTTCACAAAGATATCTTCCTGGATTCTCCAGCTAAGCAAACAGGCTCTATTAGCTGTAAAGTTCCGTTTTGTGCGAAAGGAGGACACCCTATGAAACCCATCCGCACCATTCTCATTTGGGTATCTCTGCTGGCCATCGCCATGGGCTTTGTCCTCTGCCTGGGTGCTCTGGTTGCCATGAAATTTGACTTGACCCGTTTCAATACCCAGGAAACCCAGGTGGTCAACCACACCGTATCCGAGTCCTTCACCCACATTTCCGTGGATGTGTCCGACTGCGATGTCCGTTTTGTCTCCTCCCACGGCGACACCTGCCGGGTAGACTGCCCGGAGAGTCCTAACCTCTCTTACTCCATCTCTGTGGAGCAAGGCACCTTGACCATTACAGAGCAGGACGACACCGCTTGGTATCACCATGTGGGCATTGATCTAGAGCCCGAGGAGCTGGTGGTGTACCTCCCCCAACAGACCTATGGAACTTTGAAGTTGAAAACGGTCACTGGAAACGTATCACTGCCCCAAGACTTTTCCTTCGTAGATGCAACCATCTCCACCACCAGCGGCACTCTTCAATGCGCTTCCGCCGTTTCTGGGGAAGCCACCATGGAGACGATCAGTGGGGATGTAGACATCACAGGATGGACACCCCAGACCCTACAAATCCAATCCACCAGCGCAGATGTGCGTCTTTCCCAAGTCGTAGTTGCTAACTCCTGCCGTGTAGAAAACGTCAGCGGAGATGTGCGTCTGAACGGCTGTGATGCCCAATCACTGGTTATCAACACCGTCAGCGGGGATATATCCGCCTCCCTGTGCACGGGCAAGACCTTCTCCACCCAAACCGTCAGCGGGGATGTGGACGTCCCATCTAATTTCTCTGGCGGCTCCTGCAACCTCACCACCGTCAGCGGTGACATCACCTGCACCATCCAATAAACAAACAAGGCCCCACGGCAATAGCCGTGGGGCCTCAATCATGCTTCTGTTCCCTGGATAAGACGGGTGCGCAGGGCGGAATACCGCCGGGTCTGGCGGTCGTTGGCCACCATCTTCTCCAGAAGCTCCGGGCTGCCCACCAAAATAAACAGCTCTTTGGCCCGAGTGATGGCGGTGTACAATACGCCTCGGGCCAACAACGTGGAGGGCACATCCTGGAGGGCCAAAATCACCGCCCGATACTCGCTGCCCTGGGACTTATGTACTGTGACCGCATAGGCTGGCTCCAGCTCCCCCAGCAGCTCCGGGGGATAGGCCACCAGGCGGCCATCAAAGGAAACGGTGACGCCCCCGGCATCTACTTGAAGAATTTCCCCGATGTCCCCGTTGAACACCCCCAGATCCTTCTCCCCTGTCTCCGGGTTCTCCCAAAAGAGATCGTAGTTGTTCTTCACCTGCATCACCCGATCTCCCTCCCGGAAGATATAGGGGCCGAAAGCCCGCTCCCCCTTCCCCTCCTGGGCGGGGTTGAGGGCCTCCTGCAAAGCCCGGTTGAGGGCGGCGGTGCCCGCCTCCCGGCGGCGTGTGGGGGACAGCACCTGAATCTGGCTGGGGGCAATGCCCATGTTCTGGGGCAGTCGCCGCTGGCACAGTTCCACAATGGTATCCACGGTGCGCACGGCATCCCCCCGCTTCATGCAGAAGAAGTCCCGGCTATGGTTGGAAAGGTCGGGCATAACTCCCTGGTTGACCCCGTGGGCGTTCATGACAATGGCGCTCTCCTGGGCCTGACGGAAAATCTCGGTGAGAGACACCCCCGGCACCACATGGCTGCGCAGCAGGTGATCCAATACGTTGCCCGGCCCCACCGAGGGCAGCTGGTCCGGGTCTCCCACCAGCACCAGGCGGCAGTCCCCTCGCAGAGCGGCCAGCAGCGCCGCCATCAGGGAGATATCCACCATAGAGGTCTCGTCCACGATGACGGCATCCACCCCCAGGGGGTCGTCCTGGTTCTTGGTAAAGGCCAGCTGTCCGGTGTAGGGATCCATCTTGGTCTCCAGCAGGCGGTGGATGGTGTAGGCCTCCTGACCACAGGTCTCACTCATGCGCTTGGCGGCCCGCCCGGTGGGAGCGGCCAGGGCGGTCTCCAGCCCCAGGTGGTCAAAGAGGGCCAGCACCCCCCGCAGGGAGGTGGTCTTGCCCGTGCCCGGGCCGCCAGTGAGGAGCATCACCTGGCGGCGAGCGGCCAGCTCCACAGCGTCCCGCTGCTGCTGGGCGTAGGTGATACCCTGTCTGCGCTGGATGTCCTCCAGCAGCCGATCCAGGTTATGGGGCGGGGTAAGCTCCATGGTGCACATCTCGCTCAGGCGCATGGCCACATAGTTCTCCGCTCCGTACAGCCCTGCCAGATAGCAGGCTGTGACTCCGGCAATGCTCTCCCGCACCACCTCGCCACGCTGGATGAGGGATTCCAGCCCAACTTCCAGGCACTCTCCCTCCACCCCAATGAGGGCCGCAGTGGCGTCCAGCAGCTTGCCCTGGGGGAGAAAGACATGGCCATTGTCGGCGTTGTGCTCCAACTCAAAGAGGAGGGCGGTCTCCACCCGCTGGGGGTCATCTCCCGCCACCCCCAATTCAATGGCCAGAGCATCCACCTTGGAAAAGGGGATGTCCAGCCCACGGTCGGCCAGAAGATAGGGGTTGTTGCTCACCATCTCCACCGCCAGATCTCCAAACCGCTGGTAAAGGGGCATGGCAGCGGCCAGAGGCAGCTGGTGCTGGGTGAGAAATTCCGCCAGGTTGCGCATTCCCATCTGGGCCCGGAACCCCTCACTGATGGTGCGGGCCCGCTTGAGGCTCACCCCTCGAATCTGGGCCAGCTCCTCCGGAGCGTGCTCAATGATCTCCAGGGCATCCGCCCCGAATTTGTCCACGATCTGACGGGCCAGCCCCATGCGGATGCCCTTCACCGCCCCTGAGGCCAGGTATTCATAGATGGCCTTCTCCCCCACCGGCATGCGCCGGTAGATGGCCTCAGCCTTGAACTGTTCCCCGTAGCTGGCATGGCGGCCCCAGCTGCCCTCCAGCTCCAGCGTCTCTCCAGGGGCCACCCCGGGCATACACCCCACTGCGGTAACCTCACCCCGGTCTGGACTGTCCAGGCGCAGCACGGTGTAGCCGTTTTCCTCGTTGCGGAAGAGAATGGCGGAAACGGTGCCCTCCAGGTGGTTATGAGATTCTTGTTGGGTCTGACTCACGCCCCGCCCCTCCTCTTGCTTCAAATTCGTCTCCAGCTGGCCCCGTTGGGCATATCGGTGACCTCAATGCCCTGGGCCTTCAGCTCATCCCGGATGCGGTCGGCCTCGGCAAAGTTCTTGGCTTTCTTGGCCTCCGCCCGGGCTTTGACCAGGGCGTCAACGGCGGGGTCGCCCTCGCCCTGGATGGTAAACTCACCTGCTGCGGCCTGCTTGGCCTGGGCTTGCTGGGCTTTCCGCAGCTCATTGGCCTTGTCCAGCAGGGACAGGGAGAGCACCTGGTCAAAGTCGTTCAAAATGGCCAGACGGGTGGCATCGTTGGTCTTGGCCTTCAAAGCGTCATACAGGCAGGTCACCGCCATGGAGGTGTTCAAATCGTTGCCCACCTGGTTTTTGAACTTGGTGCGATACTCCTCCACCACGGCGGCATCCACCTCACCGTCCTCGGGCTTCAGGGCGGCAATCTTCTTCACCAGCTTCTGATAGGCGGTGGCGGCGTTGTCCAGGTTGTCCCAGGAGAACACCAGGCCCTTGCGGTAGTGGCTTTGCAGGCAGAAGAAGCGGTAGGCCAGAGGGTCATACCCCTTTTCCTCCAGCAGGGAGACGGTGAGAAATTCTCCCTTGCTCTTGGACATCTTGCCGGAGTTGGTGTTCAGGTGGGCCACGTGGAACCACTGCTTGCACCAGGGATGGCCGAAGTAGGCCTCAGACTGGGCGATCTCGTTGGTATGGTGGGGGAAGGCGTTGTCCACGCCGCCGCAGTGCAGGTCCAGGTACTCGCCGTTGTACTTGGCAGAGATACCGGAGCACTCAATGTGCCAGCCAGGGTAGCCAACGCCCCAGGGGGAGTCCCATTTCAGGGCCTGGTCCTCGAACTTGGACTTGGTAAACCACAGCACAAAGTCATTTTTGTTGCGCTTGTTCACGTCCTCTTCCACGCCCTCCCGGACGCCCACGGCCAGATCCTCCTCGTCGTGGTCGTGGAAGACGTGGTAGTGCTCCAGCTTGGAGGTATCAAAATACACGTTGCCCCCGGCAAAATAGGCATAGCCCTTTTCCATCAGGGTCTCCACCATGTGGATGAACTCGTCAATGAGGCCGGTGGCAGGCTGCACCACGTCGGGGGTCTTGATGTTCAGCTTGCGGCAGTCCTCAAAGAAGGCATCGGTGTAGAACTGAGCGATCTCCATCACCGTCTTGTGCTCCCGCTTGGCACCCTTGAGCATCTTATCCTCGCCGGTGTCCGCATCGGAGGCCAGGTGCCCCACGTCGGTGATGTTCATCACACGGTTGACATCGTACCCCTCCCAGCGCAGGTACTTCTCCAGCACGTCCTCCATGATATAGGAGCGCAGGTTGCCGATGTGGGCAAAATGGTACACGGTAGGGCCGCAGGTGTACATCTCCACACGGCCTGGGGTATGGGTCTGAAATTCATCCTTCTTGCGGGTGGCGGAATTGTATAGATACATAGTTAATTCTCCTTTTTCATCTGGTTTACCTGTTTTTCCAGCAGCTCCACACGGGCTGCCAAGACCCCCAACTTTTCCAGGGTGGGGTTGTTGACGCTGGTCTGATCCACCTCGTCGGCAAAATTCACCTTCTGGCCACGCACCCGCACCACCTGGGCAGGAACACCCACGGCGGTGGCGTGGTCAGGGATCTCGGTGAGCACCACGGCGTTGGCGGCAATGCGGGAGCCGTCTCCCACCCGGAAGGGGCCGAGGACTTTGGCCCCGCAGGAGATCATGACATTGTTGCCAATGGTGGGGTGGCGTTTCCCGCAGTCCTTGCCGGTGCCGCCCAGGGTGACCCCGTGATAGATCAAGCAGTCGTCTCCCACCTCGGCAGTCTCGCCGATGACAATGCCCATGCCGTGGTCGATGACCAGGCGGCGGCCCAGCTTGGCCCCGGGGTGGATCTCAATGCCCGTCCAGAACCGGCTCCACTGAGACACAAACCGAGCCAGGAATTTCAAATGGTGTACATAGAGAAAATGGGCCAGGCGGTGATACAGCACGGCGTGCACACCGGGATAGAGCAAAAAAATCTCCAGCCTGCTTCTGGCCGCCGGGTCTCTGGCCTGGTAGGCCCGTAACGTCTCTCCCAATCGGGTCACAGCGATTCCTCCTCTCATGGCGCATCCCGATAACAGAAAACGCCTCTCATACCCACATGGTATGAGAGGCGATATACTCGCGGTTCCACTCTCGTTTGTCACTCAAGGGCCGTCACGTGGCCCAGCCGGAGGGCATCTGCATCCCCCTCGCTCCCGCTTGCACTTCACACAAGATTCCTCCCAGCCCTGCTTTCAGCCGGTGACAGTGCCTCTCTGATGGATTTCACCTGTGCTACTCAAATGCGTTCCCAGCGATATTCACTTACCCCAGTATATTACCACGGCCTGGGTGGGGTGTCAAGTCCGCTCTGCCACGCCGCCACCGTCAGATCCGCCCCGGTGAGCGCTCCACGCTCCCACAACACCGCCAACAGGGGCTGCTCTATGTCCGGGGGCAGCTCCAGCTGCGGGGCAGACAGACGCAGGCCGTCCAGCTCACATCTTCCGTACACCTCCAGGCTTCGTCCCCATCGGGGCCCGCCGGGTGAAAAGGCCACCGTCACATCCGCCCCAGCCCCAGCCGGAGCCATAGGAAGGCCGTATTGTCCGTAAAGCCACCGGGCGTAGTCCTCTCCCTGCCCCGGCACCTGGAGAAGCAGCCCCTTCACCTGAGGGCACAGCCGCTGGGCTGCCCGCTGAAGGGGTATGCTCAGCCGTGACCCCACCAGAGCCACCCGTCCCTCCCCTGGGGGCACCCCCAACTCCTCCAACCCGGCCAGAGCCAGACGGTCTGCCTGGGCCTGGTACAACTCCTCAACCTCCACAGGGGTAAAGCCCACCTCCCTGCTCTGCCAGGGACAGTTCTCCGCCCAGATCACCTGCCGTACCCCTGCCCGGGCAAAGGCCTGGACCGTTTTTCGCATCCGTCGAGCCTTGCGCCACCTCCCCATCTTAGGCGGCGCATACACCGTGGCGGTAAGCACAGGCAGCCCACCGTAATAGGCCAATTCCGTGCTCCCCCGCCCCCCCTCTTCTCGCCATATCAATCGTCCCACCGGCCCCATTTCACCACTCACTTCCAAAAACCAGCATTGATTTTCTCAGGAAAAAATGTTAAAATATTTGAAGCATTCCAAGAACTATATCTATGATGACGGAGGACTCTCTATGTCAATCAAAATTACCTCTGACAGCACCTGCGATTTGCCCCAGGCCCTGTTGGAGAAATATCAGATCACAGTCATCCCCCTCTACATCAATCTGGACGGCCAGGTGCGCCGGGACGGGGTAGACATTGTTCCCGGGCAGATTTTCGACCACGTGGCCGCCGGCGGCAATCTCCCCACCACCGCCGCCATCAACATCGCCGACTACACCGAGATCTTCTCTGCCCTGTCTGCCCAGCATGAGGCGGTCATCCACATCAACATCAGTCAGGACTTCTCTTCCTGCCACCAAAATGCTGTCATTGCCGCTGGCGAATTTGACAACGTGTTTGTGGTGGACTCCCGCAACCTCTCCTGCGGCCACGGCTTTGTGGTGCTGGAGGCCGCTCTGGCCGCTGCCCGGGGCGAGAAGGCTGGGGATATCGTGTCCTATCTGGAGAGCCTCACCCACCGGGTGGACACCACCTTTGTGGTGGACAAGCTGGACTACCTGGCCAAGGGCGGCCGCTGCTCTGCTGTGGTGGCCCTGGGCGCCAACCTGCTTAAGCTCAAACCCTGCATCCAAGTGGCAGACGGCAAGATGGGGGTGGCCAAGAAGTACCGGGGCAACTGGGATAAGGTGCTTCTGGATTACGTCAAGGAGCGGGTGGCAGACCGTACTGACATCAACCATGACCGGGTGTTCCTGGTCCACACCCGCTGTGACCAGGCTGTGGTGGAGTCCGTCCGGGCCGCCCTGGTGGGCTACGGCTTCCAGGATATCTACGAGGCCACCGCAGGCTGTACCATCTCCAGCCACTGCGGCCCCAACACCCTGGGTATCATTTTCCTGCGCAACGCATAAGGATCAACGAAAAAATGGCCATCGGCAAGTACGCCGATGGCCATTTTTTATTTCTTCAGCAGATCCAACGCCGCTTGCAGCTGGTTGTCTGTCCCGTCTGTGGTGTCCAGTGCCAGTTCCACATCCGGGGTGATCCCCTCCCCGATGAGGGAATGACCGCTGCCGGTGCAGTAGGCCGACACAGACAGCCCCAGGCCGCCGCCGTTCAGCAGCGGGAAGGTGAGCTGGGCGTACCCCTTACCGGAGGTCACCTCTCCCACGATGGGAACCTGGGCACTCTCCCGCAGCTGGGCGGCAAAGAGCTCGGCAGCCGAGTAGCTGTTGGCATCCACCAGCACCACCATGGGCAGGTCCACACATGCCTCGTCAGACTCATACACAGTCTCACTGCCCCACCGAGGCCGTTCCACAAACACAGGCCCTTGGGGGAGCATGTAGTCCAGAATGTCGATGAGCTCGGTGATATAGCCGCCGGGATTGCTGCGCACGTCCAGCACCAGGCTGGTAGCCCCCTGCTCCATCATGCGCTCCACCTGCTCACGCAGAGAGTCAGCGGAACCGGAATAGAAGTTGTCCAGGCGCACGTAGCCCACTCCGTCGTCCAGCAGCTTGCTGCTGGCTGATTCACTTTTCAGCGTCTGTCGGGTACAGGTTACCGTGCGGCTGGTGCCGTCTTCCCCCAGAAGGGTCAGCTGCACCTGGCTGCCCTCTTCCCCGGCAATCAGATCTGAGGCCTGATACCGTGCCTCACCGGCTACCGATGTCCCATCCACATGGGTGATGACATCCCCGGCTACCACACCGGCCTTGTGGGCGGGGCCGCCCTCCACCACCTCCAAAACCAGAAGTCCTTCCTCTCGCTCATAGTTGATGGTCACGCCCACGCCCACATAGTTGTTGGCCCGATTCTCCAACGTGGACTGATAGCTCTCTGGGTCCAGGTAGTAGGACCAGCGATCTCCCAGCCCTTCCACCATACCCGCCAAAGCCTGATCCACCGCTTTGTTCAAATCCGCGTCCGTCTCCACAAAGGCAAACTTGGCCAGCAAATAGCCCTGCATCAGGGTGAGGCCGCTGCGCCCCAGCAGCAACAGAGTGCCTCCCACCGTCACCAGTAAAGTGAGAGCCACAGCGATGAGTATTTTCGCCCAGCCGGGTAGGCGGGGACGTCTTTTCTGTTCTTCCTCCATGCGATTACCTCCTTGGGTCTATGCTTATGCAGGAAGGATACCCTGCATTTCCAAAAAAGAAACTGGGGACGCAGAACACATCTGCGCCCCCATAAAGCATGTATTTGAATCAAGCAGTGAAGCTCAGACTGGGATAGAGATCCAGAGCATCGGCACGGTTTCCGTTGATGCGCAGCTCAAAATGCAGGTGGTTGCCGGTGGACCTTCCGGTGGAACCCACATAGCCCAGCACCTGGCCGGCGGACACGGTCTGTCCCACGCTGACGCTGGGTGTGCTCTGCATATGGGCATACAAGGTCGCATAACCATTTCCGTGGTACACGATGCAGTAGTTGCCGTAGCTGCTGCCTGCACTCTCGGGCACCACAGTGGTCACCACGCCCTCCTTGGCGCAGTGGATGGGTGTGCCGCCACTGGCGGGAATGTCCGTGCCGGTGTGCTGCTGCCACTTACCGGTGATGGGGTGATACCGCCCGCCAAACCAGGAGGAGATTCGATAGTAACCGGGCAGGGGCCAGTACCAGCCACCGGAGGGGTCCACCACAGGGTTGTTGTTGGTACTACCACCAGTGCTGCCGCCAGTGCTGGGAGGTGTGGTGGGCTTGGGCTTCTGGGCTTCTGCCGCAGCCGCAGCCAACTGCTCCTCATACTTCTTCTGAGCCTCTTTCAGGTCTGCCTGGATTTTCTCCTCGTCGGAGATCAGCTGGGCCACCTTGCTGTTGTAGCTGTCTTCGCTGGCCAGCAGTTCCTGATAATAACGATCGGCGTCCGCCTTCTGGCTGGACAGATCCGCCTTGGCATTCTCCAGCTGAGCCTGGGTGGCAGCCTGTCCATCACGGGCGGACTGGAGCTCATCCCGAGCCTGGGCCAGTTGGGCCTGAGTCTCCTCCAGCTGGGTGATGATGCGGTCATTGTAGTTCATGATATCGGTGACCAACATCAGAGTGTCCAGCAACTCAGAGAAGCTGGAGGCCTGGAACAGCACGGAGATCACAGAAGTGCCGCCGTTCTCCTCCATCCAGCGGGTCTGAGCATAAAACTCATCATACTGCTGGGCTTCCTGCTCTTCCAGCTGGCTGATCTCGGTCTTTTTATCCTCAATCTGCTGGTCATAGCTGTCCAGCAGTTTCTGGCTTTCATAGATCTGCTGCTCCGTGAGCAAAATCTGATCCTGGAGCAGAGCCACCTTCTCCTCGGTGGCATCCTTGTCGTCCTGAAGCTCCTCCAGCTTGGCCTCCAGATCAGACTTCTGATCCTTGACGTCCTCCAGGTCGTCCTTCATCCCCTGGATCTCGTTGGCAGTCACAGCCCCGGCCAAACTGGTCATGGCAGGCATCAGCACCGACAGCAACATGACGGTTGCCAACAACAGCACACAAATTCTGACTCCTGTTTTTTTCATCATGTCTCTCCTTTTTACACACGCAGGAACCGACGAATGGCAAAGCCGGAACCACACATACCGATGAGGGCACCCGCCAGAGCGAAAATACCCAGCACCCAATACCAAATGGACTGGAAGGTCACGGGAATGACAATGGTGGAGGCACTGCTGGACATCACAGCTTTATAGATACCCGTGTAAATCCCCCACTGAAGGAAGAAGGCCAGTACCGCTCCAAACAGTCCCAACATAATTCCCTCAATGACAAAGGGCCACCGAATGAATCCGTCACTGGCACCACACATCTTCATGATGGCGATTTCTTCTCGACGAGCAAAGGCTGCCAGTCGCACGGTGTTGGCTATGATAAACAGGGAAACCGCCGCCAGAATGGCAATCAGTACGCCCGCCACTGCCGTGGCCACATTCCGGATGGTGATGAAAGCATCGGTGAGCTTCTCATCGGCACTGTGGTTGACCACACCCTCCAGATTTGTCACCTGTTCCACCGTTTTGGTGAATTGCTCCAAATCATAGACGTGGATGACCAGACGGTCCCGGAACACCTCGTCCGGCATGTTGATGTACAGCTCGCCCGTCTGTCCGGACAGATATTCCTCCTTGGCCTGCTCTCGGCTCACAAACTCCACCGAGGCCACGTTGTCCAGGCCCTTGACTTCCGTCTCCAGCGCAGCCACCTGTTCGTCGGTATAGTTCTCATCTATGTAGGCGTAAAAGACGTTTTCATCCTCCAACTGCCCCATCATCTTGTCAGCATTGGCTGCCAGCAATGCAAAGGAGCCCATGATGATCAAACACGCCACAATCATACACACAGCGGCAAAAGACATCAGCCCGTGGGAGAAAATGCTGTGGAAAGCCTCGCTGGTAAAATACCCAATGTTCAAGCGCCGTCTCTTCATAGTTTATAGTAGCCTCCCTGTTCGTCGCTGATGAGTTCTCCGTTCTGGATGGCCACCACACGCTTAGAAAAATGATTGACCAGATCACGCTCGTGGGTCACCACCAGCATGGTGGTGCCCATGGCATTGATGCGCTCCAGCAGGGTCATGATCTCTAGGGAGCGCTGGGGATCCAGGTTTCCTGTGGGCTCGTCGGCAATGATCATCTGGGGATTGTTCACCAGTGCCCGGGCAATGGCCACCCGCTGCTGCTCACCGCCGCTCATCTCTGTGGGGCGCACATTGGCCTTGTCGCTCAGACCCACCAGATCCAGCACGTAGGGAATGCGCTTTTTCATCTCCCGATTGGTGGCGCCGATGATGCGCATGGCAAACTCCAGATTGCCCCACACCGTCTTCTTGTCAATGAGCCGGAAGTCCTGAAAGATGACGCCCAGGGTGCGGCGCATCTTGGGAATCTGCCGGTGTTTGATGTTGTTCAAATTGTAACCATTCACCATAACTCGGCCCCGAGTGGCAAATTCCTCTCCCGTCAAAAGTTTGATGATGGTGGATTTACCAGAGCCAGAAGGACCCACTAAAAATGCAAATTCTCCGTCTTCGATCCGCAGATTCAGACCCTTAAGGGCCTTTGTTCCGTTGTTGTATTCTTTGTATACGTCCACAAATCGTATCATGGAATTGTCCTCTCCGCAGTAACTTTTTGTAACTATTTGTTACACATATCTTTCTTCATTATATACTGCTCTTTGACCCATGTCAACAATTTATGCCCTCATCCGTATACAGGAAAAGAGCACCTGTTTCCAGGCGCTCTTTTGAATCAATACAATTTAAGATTCGATGCCCCGGGAGACCAGGTACTTCTTGACCATCAGAGCCACCTTAAAGGTAATGGCATCGTCAAACTCCCGCAGATCCAGGCCGGTGAGCTTTTTGATCTTCTCCAGGCGGTAGACCAGGGTATTGCGGTGGACAAAGAGCTTACGAGCGGTTTCGGACACATTGAGGTTGTTTTCAAAGAACTTATTGATGGTGAACAGAGTCTCTTGATCCAGTGCATCAATGGGGTTCTTCTTGAACACCTCCTGCAGGAACATCTCACACAGGGTGGTGGGCAGCTGATAGATCAGACGGCCGATACCCAGGTTCTCGTAGTTGATGATGGAGCGCTCGGTGTCAAACACCTTGCCCACCTCGATGGCCACCTGGGCCTCCTTATAGGAGCGGGCCAGATCCCGCACGTGGCCCACAATGGTACCCATACCCACCACAGTCTTGATGCCCAGTTCCCGCAGCAGAGTCTCCTGAATGTTCTGGGCGATCTTGTACACGTCCCGGGCATCGTTGTGCTCGCTGAGCTGCTTGACCAGGGCCACGTCAGTCTCACTGAGGGTGATGACAAAGTCGGTCTGACGATCGGGGTACAGATTGGTCATCACATCCACGGCAGACACATCGGGCACACCCAACTGGCGCACCAGCACCACCACCCGGGGTACCTCAGAGACAAAGTGCAGTTCCTTGGCCCGGACATAGATATCACCCAGCAGGATGTTATCGGAGAGGATATTTTTCACGAAGGTGGCCTTATCGTGCTTCTCCTCATAATAGGTCTTGGCCCCGTTGAGGGCGATGGTGGCCATGGCACACATGGTTGCAGCCTGCTCATCCTCGCCCCGCACAAATGCGGCGTAATCCAACTGACCGTTCCAACCGGTCATGGCCTTAAAGGTAAAGCCGTTGCTTACTACCAGGTTCTCCCCTTCCGTGGCCAACAGCGCCGGGATATTCCCCCACTTCTCGCCGATATAGGCCAACTCATTACACGCCAGTACGGTACCCTGCTCGTCAATCACGCCAATGGCTCGATCCGAGCAATCCTTCATCTGGAGAACGATGCTCTGGAAAATGCGGCTGGACATTGCGCAATCCCCTTTCCTGGCAGCACATCTCTTCTCACTGCCTTGTTTATTTTCACAACTGTTATTATATCTATTTGCCCCGCCGACTTCAATAGTTTTTTTCAACTTTTTTGGTGATATTGACAGAACTTTCGTCTCATTGACGGAAAAGGCTTTGGATTTCCTGGGTGGTTAGTGCTCTCCATCCACCTTTATCCAACTTTTCATCCAATTCCAGGGGGCCAAACTTTGTGCGTTTTAGATAGGTCACCGGCTTCCCTCGCGCGGCCATCATTCGTTTAATTTGATGATATTTCCCTTCTCTAATGGTGATATAAGCGGCAGATTTCTCTGGAAGAAGTTCCAGCTTTCCAGGCATGCACTGATAGCCGTCTTTCAAAACGATGCCTTGGGAGACCGCCTTCACATCTTCTCCATCCAAGTTTCCGTCCACCTCCACATAGTACACCTTGTCCACATGGTGGCGTGGAGAGAGCAGTCGATGGGCCAGGGGGCCGTCGTTGGAGACCAGCAAAAGTCCCTCCGTATCCTTATCCAGTCGCCCTACCGGGAACAGACCTAGCCCCTGATATTGTTGGGGAAGCAGATCCAGCACGGTTTTATCCCGCCCATCCTCGGTGGCAGACACCACGCCCGCAGGCTTGTGCAGCATCAGATACACCGGCGCATCCGCCCCGATGGCCGTTCCGTCCACCGCAACGGGTGTGTCCTGCTCCACTTTTTCCTCCGGGTTGCGGCACACTTGATCTCGCACCGACACCCGTCCAGCCCGAATCAGCTCCTTGGCCTCCTTCCGGCTCCACTGGCCTGTGGCAGCCAGCCGCTTATCCAATCGCTCCATGACAGCGCTCCTTTTCTCAGGTTTTCTCCTCATCATTGTATCATATTTCAACCCAGAATTACATATCCATTGGGTGTATCAGTCCACTACCATTGGAGGGATCCCTATGCTCATTGTCACTGCACGTATTCCCAGACGCCGGCTGATGGCCGGAGGTATCAGCGCAGTCTGCTGCGCACTGGTTCTGGTGGTGGCTCTGGCCCTCAGTCTCCATCAGGACACTGTCCCCACCTCAGCCAACCTCTCTCAAATGGGACAAAACACCAATCGTGTGGCCTACCTCCAGCAGATGGGCTGGACGGTTGCGGAACAGGCTGCATCCACCCAGGAGCTGCTCGTCCCCGAGACTCTGGACGAGAGCTATGACTCCTATCTCGCCCTGCTGCGTCAACAGGGGTTTGCCCTGGAAGATTACTGCGGCAAGCACATCCAGCGCTATGTCTACCAGATCACCAACCACCCCTCAGGCCGCACTGACGTCCAGGCTGTGCTGTTGGTTTGTGACGATACCCTGGTGGGCGGTCACGTACAGGCGGAGGACGGCAGCTTCGTCTCCACCCTGGACTTCCCCAGCACAACTCCGTCCCCTACCGCCTCCGCCAAAGTATGAGACAAAATGGGCCTGTGAATGTTCACAGACCCATTTTCCCTTTGACATTCAGTTTTTCTCCTGCATCATATGCACATTCAAGTGGGGATAGGTCATTTCAATCTCATTGGCATCAAATGCAGGCTTGATAGCCTCCATCAAATCGTAGTACACCGTCCAATAGTCGTCATTGGCACACCACACCCGGATGATATACTCAATGGCACTGTCCTGGTAGGCATTGACCCGCACCATAATGGGTTGTTCCCGGTCAATCATGGCGTTATCCTCCACCACTTTGGAAAGCACACCTTTGACCTTCTCCGTAGGTGCGTCGTAGGAGGCGGTGACCTTGATCTCCACACGACGGTGGGTCTGGCTGGAGTAGTTGACCACATTGGAGCCTACAATGGTATTGTTGGGCAGCTGGATGAGCTTATTGTCAACGCTGGTGAGTTTGGTGTAAAAAAGCCCGATCTCATAGACCGTCCCCGAGCAGTTGCCCGCATCCACAAAATCTCCCACCTTAAACGGTTTGGATGCCAGCAGCTGAAGTCCGGCAAACACATTGGTTAAAAAATTCTGGATGGACAAGGACAAGGCCAAGCCTGCCACAGACAACAGGGCCACAAAGGAGGTCACAGGGATCTGCAAGCAGCTCATGAGCACGATGCACGCCACTGCCAGCAGCAATACCTTGATGGAAGTTCGGATCAGACCCTTGATCGTCTCCTCCATGGGCAGACGTCCCAGCATCCGATCCACCAGCTTCATGATGATCTTAATGACAATCAGGCTGATGAGCACCACTGGTACAATGACCAGCACTTTTTCCAAGAGAAAAGCTCCCAGCTTATTGAGTAACTCCATGGGATTATCCCACGACATACGCATTCCTCATTTCTGTGTTTGGAATGGTGTCATTGTACCACATTCCAAACACAAGGGGCAAGGCTCAAAAGTTTCCTATCCGCTTCGCAGAGTTCGTCCCCTTCGGGGACGAAGAATTGAAATACATTTTCTCCCGCGACATGTGCGTGGGAGAAAATACTTCTCGCCCTGCAAGTGTGAATTTGCCCGTCTTTGCGGGCAAACTTTGCACGCAACAGGGTGCAATTCTCCCTTTGAATGGCCCTGCCTTTCCCTTGGATATAAAAAGAGCGGCCCGAAGGCCGCTCTTGTAGGAACAACTAAAAATTAGTCGTTGATGACGTCGATAACAACGCCGGAGCCAACGGTACGGCCGCCCTCACGGATAGCGAAGCGCAGGCCCTTCTCGATGGCGATGGGGGTGATCAGCTCAACGTTCATGTCCACGTTATCGCCAGGCATGCACATCTCAGTGCCCTCGGGCAGAGTGATGACGCCGGTCACGTCGGTGGTACGGAAGTAGAACTGAGGACGATAGTTGTTGAAGAAGGGGGTGTGACGGCCGCCTTCCTCCTTGGACAGGACGTACACCTGGCCAACGAACTTGGTGTGGGGGTGAATGGAGCCGGGAGCACACAGAACCTGGCCACGCTCGACCTCCTTCTTGTCAATACCACGCAGCAGAGCGCCGATGTTGTCGCCAGCCTCAGCGTAGTCCAGCAGCTTGCGGAACATCTCGATGCCGGTGATGGTGGTGTCCTTCTTCTCCTCGGACAGACCAACGATCTCCACCTTGTCGCCCATCTTGACCTGGCCACGCTCCACACGACCGGTAGCAACGGTGCCACGGCCGGTGATGGTGAACACGTCCTCAACGGGCATCAGGAAGGGCAGGTCAGCCTTACGGTCGGGAGTGGGGATGTAGCTGTCAACAGCGTCCATCAGCTCCTTGATGCAGGCGAAGTCGGGATCGTTGATGTCGCCGGACTCGCAGGTCAGAGCGTTCAGAGCGGAGCCCTTGATGACGGGGATGTCGTCGCCGGGGAACTCGTACTCGGACAGGGTCTCGCGGACCTCCATCTCCACCAGCTCCAGCAGCTCCTCGTCGTCGACCTGGTCGCACTTGTTCAGGAACACGACCATGGCGGGCACGCCCACCTGACGGGCCAGCAGGATGTGCTCACGAGTCTGAGCCATGGGGCCGTCGGTAGCAGCGATAACCAGGATAGCGCCGTCCATCTGAGCAGCGCCGGTGATCATGTTCTTGATATAGTCGGCGTGGCCCGGGCAGTCAACGTGGGCATAGTGACGAGCGTCGGTCTCGTACTCCACGTGAGCGGTGTTGATGGTAATACCACGCTCGCGCTCCTCGGGAGCCTTATCGATGCTGGAATAGTCCTCGTACTGGGCCTGACCCTTCAGAGCCAGGTACTTGGTGATGGCAGCGGTCAGGGTGGTCTTACCGTGGTCAACGTGGCCGATGGTGCCGATGTTGACGTGGGGCTTATTACGCTCAAACTTTTGCTTAGCCATTGTGAGTTTCCTCCTTACAGATGATAAATATTGGATTCATTCATCCAGACCCATGATGGGCCTATTTTATCCTATCGCTGGGAAAAAATCAACAGATTTTTTCCCAGCTATTAAGATTTTTAGTCGTCCTTACGACCACGCTGGGCAATGATCTTCTCAGCGATGTTCTTGGGGATCTCCAGATAGCTGTGGGGCTCCATAGAGTACTGGCCACGGCCCTGGGTGCGGGAACGCAGGTCGGTGGCGTAGCCAAACATCTCGGACAGAGGCACCAGAGCGTCGATCTGCTGGGCACCGGGACGAGCTTCCATGCCCAGAATCTGGCCACGGCGGCTGTTCAGGTCACCAATGACGTCGCCCATGTAGTCCTCGGGCACGATGACGGAAACCTTCATGATGGGCTCCAGCAGGCAGGCGCCAGCCTTGCGGCAGGCCTCCTTAAAGGCCATGGAACCGGCAATCTTAAAGGCCATTTCAGAGGAGTCCACTTCGTGGTAGGAACCGAAGGTCAGGTGAACCTTCACGTCAACCACGGGGTAGCCAGCCAGAACACCGGCCTGCATGGCGCCCTGAATACCGGCGTCAACAGCGGGGATATACTCCTTGGGAATGACACCGCCGGTGATCTCATTGAGGAACTCATAGCCCTTGCCAGGCTCGTTGGGCTCCACAGTGATGCGGACGTGGCCGTACTGGCCCTTACCGCCGGACTGACGGGCATACTTGGTGTCCTGCTCAGTGGTCTTCTTGATGGTCTCCTTGTAAGCAACCTGGGGAGCGCCCACGTTGGCCTCCACCTTGTACTCACGCAGCAGACGGTCAACAATGATCTCCAGGTGGAGCTCACCCATACCGGCGATGATGGTCTGACCAGTCTCTTCGTCGGTGTAGGTCTTAAAGGTGGGATCCTCCTCAGCCAGCTTGGCCAGGGCCAGACCCATCTTCTCCTGACCAGCCTTGGTCTTGGGCTCGATAGCCACGCGGATCACGGGCTCGGGGAACTCCATAGACTCCAGGATGATGGGGTGGTCGTCCACACACAGGGTATCACCGGTGGTGGTGTTCTTCAGGCCCACCACGGCGGCGATATCGCCGGAGAAGACCTCCTCGATGTCCTCACGGTGGTTGGCGTGCATCTGGAGGATGCGGCCAATGCGCTCCTTCTGCTTCTTGGTGGAGTTGAGCACGGTAGAACCAGTGGAGAGCTTACCGGAGTACACACGGATGAAGGACAGACGGCCCACATAGGGGTCGGTCATGATCTTAAAGGCCAGAGCGGAGAAGGGAGCGTTGTCGTCAGCGGGACGCTCGTCCTCTTCCTCGGTCTCGGGATCCACGCCCTTGATGGCGGGGATGTCCAGGGGAGAGGGCATGAAGTCCACGATGGCGTCCAGCAGCTTCTGCACGCCCTTGTTGCGGTAAGAGGTACCGCACACAACGGGAACCAGCAGGTTGTCGATGGTGCCACGGCGCAGAGCCTTGCGGATCATATCGCCGGGGATCTCCTGCTCCTCCAGAGCCATCATCATGATCTCGTCGTCGATGTCAGCACAGGCGTCCACCAGCTTGGTGCGGTACTCCTGAGCCAGCTCCATCATGTCGGCGGGGATGTCCTCCACGCGCATGTCCTTGCCCAGATCATCATAGTACACGTCGGCCTTCATCTCCACCAGGTCGATGATGCCCTTGAAGGTATCCTCGGCGCCGATGGGCAGCTGAATGGGCACAGCGTTGCATTTGAGACGATCGTGGATCATGTGCAGCACGTTGTAGAAGTCGGCACCCATGATGTCCATCTTGTTGACGTAGATCATGCGGGGGACCTTGTAGTGGTCAGCCTGGCGCCACACAGTCTCGGACTGGGGCTCCACGCCGCCCTTGGCGCACATGACGGTGACAGAACCGTCCAGCACGCGCAGGGAGCGCTCCACCTCAACGGTGAAGTCCACGTGGCCCGGGGTGTCGATGATGTTGATACGAGTCTGGGGGAACTGCTGAGCAGAACCGCTCCAGAAACAGGTGGTAGCAGCGGAGGTGATGGTGATACCACGCTCCTGCTCCTGAGCCATCCAGTCCATGGTGGCGGTACCATCATGGGTCTCACCGATCTTGTAGTTAACGCCGGTGTAGTACAGGATACGCTCGGTGGTGGTGGTCTTACCGGCATCGATGTGAGCCATGATGCCGATGTTGCGGGTGTTTTGCAGAGAAGTCTTTCTTGTAGCCATATCTCTGATCCTCCCGGATTACCAGCGGTAGTGAGCGAAGGCCTTGTTGGCCTCGGCCATCTTGTGCGTGTCCTCACGCTTCTTCACGGCGGAGCCGGTGTTGTTGGCGGCGTCCATGATCTCGCCGGCCAGACGCTCCTTCATGGTCTTCTCACCGCGGTTGCGGGAGTAAGTGGTCAGCCAGCGCAGACCCAGGGTCTGACGACGCTCGGGACGCACTTCCATGGGCACCTGGTAGGTAGAACCGCCCACACGACGGGACTTGGTCTCCAGAGAAGGCATGATGTTCTCGATGGCAGCGTTGAAAACCTCCAGGGGCTCCTGGCCGGTCTTCTCTTGAATGATGTCAAAGGCACCGTAGACGACCTTCTGGGCAACACCCTTCTTGCCGTCCAGCATGATGCTGTTAACGAGCTTAGTGACTAAGACGGAATTATACAGCGGATCGGGCAGAACCTCCCGCTTGGGTACGTTTCCTCTTCTGGGCACTTTGCTTCCCTCCTTCTTAATAAAATAGAATTCATAGGTACTCAGGCCCCGCTTTCGGGGCTTGTGTCATGCCTGTCCGAGGTCTACCCACATATATATGGAATAAACGCTCGGCAAGGCGCAGTTTGCCTTGCGCTGTCAGCGCAGTCAGCAATTTGGATGCACAGGTGGGTTAAGAATTACTTCTTAGCGCCGCCCTTGCCGGCCTTGGGACGCTTGGCACCGTACTTGGAACGGCCCTGCATACGGCCATTGACGCCCTGGGTATCCAGAGTGCCACGGATGATGTGGTAACGCACACCGGGAAGGTCCTTCACACGGCCGCCGCGGATCAGCACCACGGAGTGCTCCTGCAAGTTGTGGCCAACACCGGGAATGTAGGCGGTGACCTCGTAGCCGTTGGTCAGACGCACACGGGCGATCTTACGCAGAGCGGAGTTCGGCTTCTTAGGAGTAGAAGTACGAACGGCAGTGCAGACACCGCGCTTCTGAGGGGAGGGCAGGTCAGTCTCCTTGTTCTTCAGGGTGTTCAGACCATGCTGCATGGCGGGAGAGTTGGACTTGTAGGTAGTCTTCTCACGGCCCTTGCGCACCAGTTGGTTAAAAGTAGGCATGATTTTCCTCCTTTCAATGAATATATATTTTAACGAACTCTCCGAAGATTATTCGCTAAAACCGAAAAAATTATACGGCTTATACGGTCGCCGCCACTGCGGCGCCCACAGCGATGCCGCAGGCGTGTCCCAGAGCCTTCATGGTGTCTGTCCAGTGGACTTCCACCCCTTGCTCCTGGGCCTGCTGCTCCAGCGGCTGGGTGAGGGCGGGATCGGCATTGCGTGCCAGATAAATTCCCGTCGCCCGCCCCTCTTTCAGGGCCCGGCGAACCTGCTTGACGCCCACAACCTTGCCGGCTTGTTCCAGTTTGGTCAGCATCCAAGCAGACCTCCTTTTTGGCATATCAGCACAATTTGGGATTGTAACACAAAATTGTTCCCCCGTCAAGGCAAATGCCCCATATTCCTACATCTATTTTTCACTCTTTTCCCGTCATTTCCTTGTGCAATCTGTCCCCCTCTTGCCAAACCGCCCCCTGGAGGCTATAATGAGGATTACACTGTAAACTGGAGGTTTTGATTGACATGGCTCTCAATCAGCAATGGTTTGACGATATGGAGGCCCGCATCCCCCACGACGGGGTGCGCACCCGCTTTGCCCCCTCTCCCACCGGCTATATGCACGTGGGTAATCTTCGCACCGCCCTGTACACCTATCTCATTGCCCGCCACGCCGGCGGCAAGTTCATCCTCCGCATCGAGGACACCGACCAGGGCCGTCTGGTGGAGGATGCCACCGAGATCATCTACAACACCATGCGCTCCTGCGGTCTGACCTGGGACGAAGGCCCCGATGTGGGCGGCCCCGTGGGCCCCTATATTCAGACCCAGCGCCGCTCCTTCTACGCCGAGTACGCCAAGCTGCTGGTGGAGCGTGGCCACGCCTACTACTGCTTCTGCGATAAGCACGAGGAGGCCGAGGAGGAAGAGGAAAACTTCCAGAAGGAAGAGGACCCCTGCCGTAACCTCTCCGCCGAGGAAGTGGCCCAGCGCCTGGCGAACGGCGACCCCTATGTCATCCGCCAGCGCATCCCCCACGAGGGTCAGACCACCTTTATGGATGCCGTGTACGGGGCCATCACCGTGGACAACGACTCCCTGGACGACCAGGTGCTGCTGAAGCGGGACGGCCTGCCCACCTACAACTTTGCCAATGTGGTGGACGACCACCTCATGGGCATCACCCACGTGGTGCGAGGCGCCGAGTACCTCTCCTCTGCCCCCAAATACAACCTGCTGTACCAGGCCTTCGGCTGGGAGATTCCCACCTACGTCCACTGCTCCTCTGTGATGATTACCGATCCCGAGACCGGAGCCGTGCGCAAGATGTCCAAGCGCAAGGGCGACCCCTCCTATGAAGATCTCATCCAGATGGGCTACCTGTCCCAGGCCGTGGTGAACTACGTCTCCCTGCTGGGCTGGGCCCCCCACGGCGAGCTGAGCGAGCAGGAGTTCTTCACCCTGGAGGAGCTGGTGAAGGCTTTCGAGATCTCCGGCATCTCCAAGTCCCCCTCCGCCTTTGACATGGACAAGCTCAACTACTTCAACGCCACCTATCTGCGCTCCATGACCCCCGAGGCTTTCGCCCAGGTGGCCCGCCCCTACATCCGCCAGGCTGTGACCAACGAGGCCTATGACGCCGATGTCATCGCCTCCCTGCTCCAGGCCCGGTGCGAGCGTCTCACCGACATCCCCGAGAAGGTAGACTTCTTCGATGTACTCCCTGAGTACGGCGTGGAGCTGTTCACCAATAAGAAGTCCAAGACCAACTCTGAGGTGTCCCTGGACATGCTGGAGAAGACGGTGCCCGTCCTCTCCGCTCTGGAGAACTGGAGCCAGGAGAGCATTCACGATACCCTCATTGGCCTGGCTGAGAGCCTGGGCGTGAAAAACGCTACCCTCATGTGGCCCCTGCGCATTTCCATTGCCGGCAAGACTGTCACCCCCGGCGGCGCCGTGGAATTGTGCTACATTCTGGGCAAGGAAGAGACCCTGCGCCGCATGGAGCTGGGCATCCAGAAGCTGAAAGGCTGATTCTCCTCAAATACTGAATGGCTAGATGGGCCGCAAAACGAAAGTTTTGCGGCCCATTCAGGATCCCCGCTTTTCCCCTTGTATCTGTCTGTTGCTTGTGGAACATTCGTCGATTTCTTAGTTTTAAGACACGCCCTAGCTACTGTGAAAAGAGACGCCGACATATATCTCTCCTGTATATTTTTTACATTATATTTCCGAGTATTATAAGAAGGCAATCTGCGATTATACGCTATGCAAACAAAATGTGGAGGGAGACGAAAATGAAGAGGAGCAGCATAGTCATTGTAATTGGTGCACTGTTGGTTTTTCTCACCGCAGTTGTCTTTCAGTTGTGCTACAACACGCCCACAGAGGTGGGGCCCACAGATCGCGTGGTCTCCAGAGAGGAGTTGAGTCAGGATCCAATCTATTACACTTCGCTCTCTGAGACAGAGCAGAAAATTTATGATACGTTGTGTGAACATGCGAAAAACTATACGGCAGGGTTCATTCAGTTTCCAGAGGCCATCAATATGGCTTCATTTCAGAACATTCAAGACGCATTTTTGGCGGATTCCCCATACGGAGGCTATACCATAGTGTTTTTCCCGATGACAGCAAACTACGTGTTTACTGCCACGCAGGGGAGTCAAGAGGATGCAGCCATGGCGGAGCAGTGTATTCTATGGGTGTATGGCTCTGCGTTCTCTCCGGACGATATGGCAGTTGAGAACAACCAGCTGCAAAATGTGGAGCAGTGTAAGCAATCCCTGGAAGAAGTAGATCCAGAAATCAAAGAGGAAACCCTGACCAAATATGAAACTGCCACCGAGAAATTGGATCAGGTGGTTTCGGAACTGCCGGAGACATTTTCCCAGATGGAAGCGGTAAAGCATTTCGTCACATGGACGAGCCAAAATTTGAATCCAATTCCCTTACAGAGGGAACCGTATCTGGATTTCAACGATATGGCAATCCATTATCAAAGTCCGTCCAGCTTGCTCTGCGTATCAAATAAGGACTCATTGTGCCTGGGGTATGCAAAGGTGTTCCAGTACTTGTGTGAGAAGGCCGGGATACGTTGTGATATTGTTCTGGGCACTCGCCGCACCAACCAGGGAGGGCACGCCATCAACAAAATCTATTTTGGTGACGAGGGGTTCTACGTCGATGTGAGCGAACTGCGCAATGCGAATTTCATCAATTATATGACCCAGCAGAAAGCCAAGGCCTATATGGCTCCGGCCTATCCAGAACTCTTTTAGTCCGAAGGGAATAACGAATGGTCTTTGGATATAACTTGGCCATCTCGCATGCTCCAGAGTGCATCGTCTGTTCTTCTCCAGTATCTTCAAGCAAACTTGCCAGTCTGGCGGGTTTTGCACCCAAAAGAACCACCCCTGCTGTGACACACTTGGTCACTGCAGGGGTATTGTTCTTTATTGTGATTACGGCCGGATGTAGTTGAGTTCCACCAGAAGATCGGTAATCTCCTCGCTGCCCTCCGGGGCGTAGGCGTAGACCACGGTATTTCCCCAGTAGAGTACTTCGTAGGTCACCCCGTCCCGGGTCAGGGTGCATCTCTCTCCTCCATTGGGGAGGGACTGGGACCATTCCTCCCGGGGCTGGGCGGTCATCTCCGGGGCGATGTCAGAACAGATCTGGTTGTAGACCAGATCCACCGTCTCATCATCGTAGTACTCGTAGTACTCAAATCCCGCTCCATCTTTCAGGCCGGACACCACATTCCCCAGCTTTTGCTCCTCATACCGCCAGTAGGTGGTGGGGATGTTGGCGGTCTCAAATCCCGCTTCATACACCACCTCGTGCACATCGTAAAAGTCCGGCGCAACACTCTGCTGGTTGGACCATATGGAGAACATTTGTCCCCCGCCGGTGACGATCACCACAAACATTCCCAGGAAAAACAAACCTACCAGGCCATAGACCACCAGACTTTTCCCCGTGAGAAAGGTCTTGTTCTGTCGGCGCTGTCTGTCCTCCAGTTTCTCCTCCTGGAGCGGGTCGAGGTGGTGCTTTTCCCGGTACCCTTTCCCCTGGGCCTTGATGACCAACCCTGCCAGGAAGAGCACCACGTCCCACACCAGAAAAACCTGCCAATTCCCCCACATACCGGGAATCAAACTGGGGACAAAGGCCAAAAATGCAGGCAGGGTGCTGTAACAGTAGCGGCGGAAGAGCCGCCGTGTCTCCTCCGGGTCAGAGCTGGTCTCCATCAGCAGGGCCAGAACGGCCCGATTTCTCCGGCTTCTGGAATGGTGGCTCGAGGTGGCCGTAGGCACCCGGTCCTGCCCCTTCTGGACAAACTCCCAAAACGTCATCCCAGACAGGGCAAACAGCTCACGGCCAATCCAGACCGTACAGTACAGATACCACGGAATCAGCAAAAACGAGAACAGTTCCAACAAAAAGATGTTCATTTTCCCTTTTCTCCTTACTTCACCCGGAGTTTCTTCACCAAAGATTCCTCCGGTGTCACATACACCGTGTTATAGGTGTTGTAGATGACAAAACCGGGCTTGGCCCCCGCAGGCTTCTTAATGGCTTTCACAGGGGTCACATCCACCGGCACCTGGGCGGAGTCCTTGGCCTGGGAGAACCAGGCGGCCAGCATGGCAGCTTCCGTCACCGACTCATCATCTGGCTGGACACCCCCGGTTTTCAAAATCACGTGGGAGCCATGGAGCTTTTGCACATGGAACCACAGATCCCGCTTGTCCGAGTCCTTCAAGGTCAGCCGGTCATTCTGGCTGTTGTTCTTGCCCACCAGAATGGTGAGGCCAGCAGAGGAGCGAAACTCCATGGGCTTGGCGTGGATGATCTTCACCTTGCCCTTCCCCGTCATCTTCCGCTTGTGCTGGCGCAAGTAGCCGTTGTCCATCAGCTCCTGGCGGATCTCCTGCAAATCCCGGTCTCCCTCGGAGAGGGTAATCATTTGCAGCACGCTGTCCAGATACTCCAGCTCGGTGCGGTTTTTCTCCAGCTGAATGGCCAGCATCTCCTCCGCCTTCTGGGCCTTTTTGTAGTCCTTATAGTACTTGGCGGCGTTTTGCTGAGGGGTGAGCAGAGGGTCAAGAGGAATTTCCACCTCTCTGCACGCCGGGTCATAGTAGTTCTGGGCCACCAGCACTGACTGGCCCCGCTGCATCTGATAGAAGTTGGTGGTGATGATGTCACCGTACTCCCGCAGCTGCTCCCGGTTGCCCGCCCGGCGCAGGTCTTCCTCCTGGTTGGCGATCTTCTTGGCAGTGCGGTTGCGGGCCTGGGTGACAGAGCGGATGAAGTCCGCCCCCCGCTGCTTTACCCGCTCCTGGGCCTCCCGGGCCGCATAGTAGTCGTCCAGCAGCTGGGAGAAGGTCTCACATCGGGTCAGTTCCACGCTGGGGCCGTATTGCAGGATAGGCAAGAAGGAGAAATCCATCTCCTTGCCCTCTTTTTTCAGCACCACAGGCTCATACTTGCCCTCCAGGATGGTGGAGCGCAGACGCAGCATTTCCCGGGCCAGTCCCTGGGCCGTGCCGTCGCTGCGGAAGGCCAGTTCCCGGGCCACCAGAGGGGAGATCCCGCTGAAGGTGTCCAGCAGCCACTTATCCTGTCCCTCTTCCTGGGGCGCCTGGGCTACCACCAGCTGCTCCAGTTCTTCCTCTGCCATGGCAGTGAAGTCCAGCTTGCCCGTGGGGATGGGGTACTGGTAAAAGAGCCCGGGCATCACCGGACGCTGGGCGGAGATATCGGCGTCCACCCGGCGCATACTGTCGGTGATGCGCCCTGCCCCGTCCAACATAATGAGGTTGGACTTACGTCCAATACACTCCAGCACCAGGGCCCGCTCCACCCGGTCCCCCAGCTCGCTAAGGGTCTCAAAGCGGAACTCCAGCAGCCGCTCCATGGGGGGCTGTTTGATTTCCAGAATGCGCCCGCCTAAAAAGTACTTGCGCAGAAGCATACAGAACATGGGGGGCGTCTCCGGGTTCTCCCGGGTGACGGTGGTGAGCTGGGCCCTGGGGTGGGCGGGGTTTGCCGAGAGCAGCAGCTTCACATTCCCCTGCCCCGTGCGCATATGCAGCACCACCTCATCCCGGGTGGGCTGATAGATTTTGTCCACCTTGCCGCCGGTGATGCGATCCCGCAGTTCCCCAGCCAGGGCGGTCATGACGATTGCATCTAAGGGCATGGCTCATTCCTCCGTCATCATCAGCTCAAACAGCTCATTGAGCCGCTCCAGCCGTCCCTGTAAATACAGCCAGCCAAACAGGGCCTCCAGCCCGGTGGCGGCGTGGTATTCCCCCACGCTGGCTCCCTTGGGGATGGCGGCGGTGTGGCTGTTGCGTGCTCTTCGGTACACATCCTGTTCCTCGTCGGTGAGGATGGGCAAAATCTTCTTCACCCGCTTGGCCTGAGCGGGAGCGGAGACATAGCTCACCGCCGCCTTGTGCAGTCCCTTGTTGGTGGACTTGCCCTGGAGACACAGCCAGGTGCGTACCATAAGTTCATACACTCCGTCCCCCAGGTGAGCCAGAGCCAGGCTGCTCATGGGGTGGAGCACATCCTGTCCCACCGACAGGTGAAAGTAATCCATAGTATTTCTCCATTCTCTAGGTTGGCCCGGGCGTCCCCGGACATTCGGCATCTCCCCATAGTCTACCCCGCCAGCGAATCATTGGCAAGTGTTTTCCACATTTGGGTACAAAAAATGTGGAAAAAGACCTCGGTCTTTTTCCACGAATAACAGAGAGGGTATCTCTGGAGTTGTTTGTCCGGGGGGCTCAGACTTCTGCCCGAGCAGCCCCGGTTAAGCGTTCGTCGCTGACAGGGGATCGTCTCACTTGCCTGGACGTTCCTTCCTGACATGGATGATGATACCAGAGTTGCCCTGTCGAATGATAGACAATTTGGGAACCAGTTGTGAATCTTTTGTAAACCCCTAAAACGCATGGCCTGCCCCGAACATCGGGGCAGGCCATAACCTTACACCAACTGCTGATTGGACAGGCCGAAGCTCACTGCAATGGCTCCGTCCACCTTTTTCATCACTTGTTCATCCACCCGTCCCATATGTTCCCGGAGCCGCCGTTTGTCCAGGGTACGGATCTGCTCCAAGAGCACGATGGAGTCCTTGGGCAGGCCAAAGCTATGGGCCGCCAAGGTGATGTGGGTGGGCAGGCGGGCCTTCCCTGTCTGAGAGGTGATGGCCGCCGCAATGACCGTGGGGCTGTGTTTGTTTCCGGTATCGTTTTGCACGATCAGGACAGGACGAACGCCCCCTTGTTCGCTGCCCACCACCGGACTGAGGTCGGCGTAATAAATATCGCCACGTTTGACACTGTTGTCCACAGGATTTCACACTCCGCCGGATTTATAGTGCCCGGCCAACATCATGTGGCCCGGGTACTATCATTCTCCCACGGTGGGGCGGATCTTATACCGGGTGGAAATCTTTCCTTCTCCACCTGTGCCGCTCCGTCTCTCGCCGCCAATCCTGGGCGACCCCCGTTCTATCTTATGCGCCGGTGTACAGTCTGGGCACCCGGGGCGAGACAGCACACAGCAGCTCATAGGGGATGGTGCCTGCCAGCTGGGCCATGTCCTCCACGGGCAGGTGGACACCAAACAGCTCCACCTCATCTCCCACAGACACTTCATCTCCCGGCTGGAGCGCCACCATACACATATCCATGCACACTCGGCCCAGGATGTGGCGGGGCTTCCCCCCCACCAGCACCGTGCCCTGGCCGGAGAGTACCCGGTGCAGGCCGTCGGCGTAGCCCACAGGCAGCACCGCCACCCGGCCTCCGGCCTGCCCCACCTTCTGGGTGCAGCCGTAGCTCACCGGGGTATCTCCCGGCAGCTCCCGCACCGCTGCCACCCGGGTTTTCAGCGTCATCACCGGGCGCAGTTCTCCGTCGTCCAGCCCCTGGCAGGAGGGGTCGGGCAAGTGCCCGTACAGGGCGATGCCCGGGCGCACCATGTCCAGATGGGTGCAGGGGAAATTGAGTACCGCCGCACTGGCGGCGCAGTGGCGCACAGCAAAGGTGCGGCCATAGGTGTGCTCCAGCAGGTTCAGGGTGTCCAAGAAGCGGGTGAACTGCTCCATGGTGTACCCTTCGTCCCCGTCGGCGTTGGCAAAGTGGGTAAAGATCCCCTCTGCCTCCAGCCCCGGCAGGGCACACAGGGCATCCACTTCCCGGGCAGCCTGGGCGGGATCGTGGGTCAAAATGCCCAGACGGCTCATGCCGGTGTCCAGCTTGATGTGGACCAGGGCCTTCTTCCCCTGGGCCTGGGCGGCCTGGGACAGAGCCTGGGCCAGCTCAGCGGTAAACACCGCCTGGGTCAGGTCATGCTCCACCACCTGAGGGGCAAATTCCGCCGGGGTTGCACCTAAAATGAGGATGGGCATGGTGATGCCCGCCCCCCGCAGCTCGATGGCCTCGTTGAGGCAGGCCACTGCCAAATAATCTGCGCCCAGCTGCTGCAGCTTGGTGGCCACTTCCACCGCCCCGTGTCCGTAAGCGTTGGCTTTTACCACGCCCAGAAACTTGCTCTGGGGGGCACATGCACGCAGCACATGATAGTTATGCTCCAGATTGTCCAGACGGATCTCCGCCCAGGTCCTCATGGTCTGTTGATTCATTGTCATTCATCTCCATGGTAAAATCATCACTTGTCACGGTGAGCACAGTGACTCCCTCCACTTGCACCTCTCCGCCCCGCAGGGCAAAGGTGTCCGGCTGGAACCACATGACATACTCTGTACCCTCTCCCGCCTCTTTCTCCGGGTCCCGGCAGAGAAGCTCCAGCAGCGTCTCCTCTCCCTCCCGCTCCCAGCTGCACTGGGCTATGTAGCCTTGGGTGATCTGATCCAGCATGGCAGGCACAGCGGCTATGGGGCTCAGGCCGTCCCCGTTGAGGGTGCCCAGGCTCATGCCCGCCCCGTCATACTCCAGGATGGTCTCCTCCTGGCCCATGCGGGCGGTGATCCCTGCCATCCAGTCCGGCTGGGCTACGGTGAGCACCGTCTCCCCCTCCCGCTGTCCGCTGCCCTCCAGGGTGAACTCATACACCTGTTCCCCCAGCTGGGCGCACACCTGGAAGGTGCCCTGCCAGCCTGCCATGGCCTGATACTGGCCCCGCAGCAGCACACCCTGCTGCTGGGCCTGCTGATCCTTGTTCCCACAGCCTGTGAGCAAAACTGTCAGCATCAACGCCCCACAGGCCAATTCTCTTTGCAAAATTTCTTCCCCCTCTCCCGTGTCCGTTGGGCCGCCGAAGCCGTCCCTGACATCATATATATGTCACACAGGTGGGGGTATGTCAGATGGGGTACGCCCCATTATAAAGTTTTCCCTCTTGCTTTTCAACCTATATTGTGATATAAAAGTTTTTAGTGCAAATGCGTTGAACGGGAAAATAGCGTGCTGGCACATCTCAGAGATAGGCGGTCACCGGCTGAAAGCCGCCTTGGTGTGTGTCGCTTGGTTCGCCCGGGAGCGGCCTGTGAGAGCAGGACGGTGTGCCCTCCGTTATGGGGCAATGAGTGTGTGCGCTTGGCGCACAAATGCGGGTGGTACCGCGGAAGGCTGGCCTTTCGTCCCTGTTTGGGGGATGGAAGGTCTTTTTGTATTTTACCCGAAAGGAAGAGAATAGATGAAGCAGCAATTAAACGACATTCGTGTGCAGGCCCTTGCCGCCTTCGACTCTGCCGCTGACCTGGCCGCTCTGGACGCTCTGCGGGTGCAGTACCTGGGCAAAAAGGGCGAACTGACCGGAGTTCTTAAGCAGATGGGCAAACTCTCCGCTGAGGAGCGCCCCGTCATGGGTCAGCTGGCCAACCAGGTGCGGGCTGATCTGGAGGCCGCTCTGGAGGCCCAGGGCAAGAAGCTGGAGGCGCAGGCCATGGAGCAGCGTCTGAAAGACGAGGCTCTGGACGTGACCATCCCCGGCAAGCCCGTCAAGGCCGGGCACCGCCACCCCATGTACATCGCCCTGGATGAGATCAAGGACATCTTCATCGGCATGGGCTTCACCGTGCTGGACGGCCCCGAGATCGAGCTGGCCGAGCTGAACTTCGACCGCCTCAATGCCGAGGAGAATCACCCCTCCCGGGACTGGTCCGACACCTTCTACTTCGACGAGGACAGCCGGGTGATGCTCCGCTCCCAGACCTCCCCCATGCAGGTGCGGGCCATGGACTCCATGGAACTGCCCATCCGCATCATCGCCCCCGGCCGGGTGTACCGCAAGGACGAGGTAGATGCCACCCACTCCCCCATGTTCCATCAGGTAGAGGGCATGGTCATCGACAAGGGCGTCACCATGGCCGACCTGAAGGGCACTCTGAACACTGTGGTGGAGAAACTCTACGGCAAGGGCACCAAGACCCGGTTCCGTCCCCACCACTTCCCCTTCACTGAGCCCTCCTGCGAGATGGATGTGCAGTGCCACAAGTGCGGCGGTGTGGGCTGCCCCACCTGTAAGGGCGAGGGTTGGATCGAGCTGCTGGGTGCTGGTATGATCCATCCCCGGGTGCTGGAAATGAGCGGCATCGACCCCAACGAGTACTCCGGCTGGGCCTTCGGCATCGGCCTGGAGCGCACCGCCATGCGTCGGTTCAAGATCGCCGACCTGCGTCTCATTTTCGAGAACGACGTGCGCTTCCTGGAGCAGTTTTAAGGAAAGAGGGGGAACATAACCATGAATTTAAGCAGAAACTGGCTGAATGAGTTTGTCACTGTGGAAGCCAATGACCATGATTTTGCCGAGGCCATGACCCTGTCCGGATCCAAGGTGGAAACCACTGAGGTGCTGGGCAGCGAGATCACCAACGTGGTGGTGGGCCAGGTGGTTTCCATCGTCCGCCACGAGAACTCCGACCACATGTGGATCTGCCAGGTGGATGTGGGCCAGGGCGAGCCGGTTCAGATCGTCACCGGCGCTCAGAACGTGAAGGCCGGGGACCTGGTGCCTGTGGCGCTCCACAAGTCCACCCTGCCTGGGGGCGTAAAAATCGAGAAGGGCAAACTGCGGGGCGAGGTGTCCAACGGTATGCTCTGCTCCTTTAAGGAACTGGGTCTGGATCAGCGGGACTTCCCTCTGGCCTATGAGGAAGGCATCTGGATCCTGTCCGACGACCCCGAACTGGCTGACTGCAAGCCCGGTGACGACATCCGTGACGCCGTGGGACTCACCGACCACGTGGTGGAGTTTGAGATCACCCCCAACCGCCCCGACTGCCTGTCCGTCATCGGTCTGGCCCGGGAGGCTGCCGCCACCTTCGGCGCAGAGTTGCGCCTGCACACCCCTGAGGTGAAGGGCGGCGCTGAGGGCAACCTCACCGAGCTGCTGGACGTGGAGACCGAGGCTGCCCACCTGTGCCCCCGGTACACCGCCCGCATGGTACGCAACGTGAAGATCGCCCCCTCCCCCAAGTGGATGCGGGAGCGGCTGCGTGCCATGGGTGTGCGCCCCATCAACAACATTGTGGACATCACCAACTATGTGATGCTGGAGTACGGCCAGCCCATGCACGCCTTTGACTACCGCTATGTCCACGGCGGCAAGATCATCGTCCGTCAGGCCCACGAGGGTGAGACCCTCACCACCCTGGACGGTAACGTGCGCAACCTGACCCCCAACATGCTGGTCATCGCCGACGAGACCCGGGCTGTGGGCCTGGCCGGTATCATGGGCGGCGAGAACAGCGAGATCGTAGACGACACCGTGGATGTGGTCTTCGAGTCCGCCTGCTTTGATGGGGCCACCATCCGCAAGGGCGCTCTGGCCCTGGGCATGCGCACCGAGGCCAGCGCCAAGTTTGAAAAAGGCCTGGATCCCATGAACACCCTCCCCGCCGTGCAGCGGGCCTGCGAGCTGGTGGAGCTGCTGGGCGCCGGCGAAGTGGTGGACGGCATCATCGACATCCTCAACTATGTGCCCCAGCCCCGGGTACTCCCCCTGGAGCCTGACAAGATCAACGCCCTGCTGGGCACCGACGTGGCCGAGGACGAGATGGTACGCATCCTGCGCAGCCTGGACTTCCAGGTGGAGGCAGGTCAGGTCACCGTCCCCTCCTGGCGTGGCGATGTCATCGGCATGGCCGACCTTGCCGAGGAAGTGGCCCGGTTCTATGGCTACAACAACATCCCCTGCACCCTCATGCGGGGCCAGACCACCCTGGGCGGTTACTCCGACCAGGAGCTGCTGGAGCGCCAGGTGGGCAGCATGTGCCGCTCCATGGGCTACGATGAGATCATCACCTACTCCTTCATCTCCCCCACCTGCTACGACAAGATCAACTGGCCCCAGGACGACCCCCGGCGTAAGTCCTTTAAGATCTTGAATCCCCTGGGCGAGGACACCTCCATCATGCGCACCACCACACTCCCCTCCATGCTGGAGATCCTCACCCGCAACTTCAACTACCGCAACCAGAATGTACGCCTGTACGAGGTGGGCCGCATCTACCTGGAGGGCGGAGACGACGGTCTGGCTGTGGAAAACAAGGTGCTCACCCTGGGCGCTTATGGCTCCGATATGGACTTCTACACCCTGAAGGGCTGTGTGGAGGCCATTTTGAAGAATCTGCGGGCCACGGACATCCAATTCATGGTCCCCTGTGTGTCCAACCCCTCCTATCATCCCGGTCGAGTCGCCGACGTGTATGTGGGTTCCCGCCGCATCGGTGTGCTGGGCCAGATTCACCCCCTGGTGGCTCAGAATTATGGTGTGGACGGAGAACTGTACTGCGCCGAGCTGGACTTCAACCAGCTGCTGGATATGGATTGTTCTATCCCCGAATACACCCCCCTGCCCAAGTTCCCCGCTGTCACCCGTGACATCGCCGTGGTGTGCGACGAGGCCATCACCGTGGGTGCTCTGGAGGCCTGCATCCAGGAGGCTGCCCATGGCCTGCTGAAAAACGTGACCCTCTTTGACATCTACCGTGGCAAGGGCGTAGAGGACGGCAAGAAGTCCGTGGCCTTCAACCTGACCCTTCGGGCGGACGATCGCTCCCTCACCGGCGAGGAGGCCGAGGCCGAGGTACAGGCCATTCTCACCGCTCTGGCTGAAAAGCTGGGAGCCACCCTGCGCTGAGCACCATTTTTCGGCAATTTACAGATTGACATATTTTTCTTTACTCCGTTATAATGACGGGGTATGAAAGCAGCAAAGGCGCTGTGACCCCAGGGGTCACAGCGCCTATTTTTCGTTTCAGGGAGGAATCACCATGTCCATTCACGAAGAGTGCGGTGTCTTTGGCATCAGCGACCCCCACGGGGACTGTGCCCGCACCACCTACTACGGCCTGTACGCCCTCCAGCACCGGGGCCAAGAGGCCTGCGGCATCGCCACCATCAACCAGCGAGAGCTGTCCTTTCACAAAGACGTAGGTCTGGTGGGAGAAGTGTTCCACCCCCATGTGCTGGACCAGCTGGGGGGCACCATGGCGGTGGGCCATGTGCGCTACGCCACCACCGGGGGCGGTCGGCGGGAAAACGCCCAGCCCCTCACCCTGAAATACGTCAAAGGCACCCTGGCGGTGGCCCACAACGGCAACCTGGTGAACACCGACGAGCTGCGCACTTTCTTTGAGTACCGGGGCGCCATCTTCCAGACCACCACCGACTCGGAGCTCATCGCCTACGCCATCGCCCAGGAGCGGCTGCGCTGCTCCTGCGCTGAGGAGGCGGTGTGTCGGGCGGTGAAGGGTCTGCGGGGCGCCTTCTCCCTGCTGGTGATGTCCCCCCAAAAGCTCATCGCCGCCCGTGACCCCTGGGGCTTTCGCCCCCTGTGCATGGGCCGCCGGGGGGATGCGGTGATCTTCGCCTCGGAGAGCTGCGCCCTCCACGCTGTGGGCGCCGAATTTGAGCGGGAGCTGGATCCCGGCGAGATCGTGGTGGTGGAGGGAACCGAGGTGCGTTCCATCCGGGAGAATTGCACCAATGCCACCAGCCACATGTGCATCTTCGAATACATCTACTTCGCCCGACCTGACTCGGTGCTGTGCGGGCAGTCGGTGCACCTGGCTCGGCGCAACGCAGGCCGACTGCTGGCCCGTGAGTTTCCCGTGGAGGCGGACGTGGTCATCGGCGTGCCCGACTCGGGATTGGATGCCGCCATGGGCTTTGCGGAAGAGTCCGGCATCCCCTACGGGGTAGGCCTGGTAAAAAACCGCTACATTGGCCGCACCTTCATCACCCCCAACCAAGAGAGCCGGGAACAGGCGGTGCGCATAAAGCTGGGCGCATTGGGCAGCTGCGTGGCAGGCAAACGGGTGGTGATGGTGGACGACTCCATCGTCCGAGGCACCACCTCCAAGCAGATCGTGGCCATGCTCCGGGAGGCGGGAGCCACCCAGGTGCACATGTACTCCTCCGCCCCGCCCTTCATCTCCCCCTGCTACTTCGGCACCGACATTCCTGACAAGGACTCCCTCATCGCCTGCCACTACTCCCAGGAGGAGATCCGGGCGATGATCGGCGCCGACTCCCTTCATTTTCTCTCCCTGGAATCCCTGCACCAAATTGCTCCCCAGGCCAGTTGCGGCTTCTGCGACGGCTGCTTCACCGGGAAATATCCCCTGGAAGTATGACCCTCTCACCCCACGGAACCCAGCCGTTTCCGTGGGGTGTTTTTTCCCCCTGGGTTTGACTAATTCCCACCTGTGTAGTATAATAACGTGATTATATAATGAGGAGAATGTGCTCATGTGGTTGGCCAAAAATTGGAAAGATTATGAGCTGCTGGACTGCGGCCGTGGAGAAAAGCTGGAGCGTTGGGGGAGCCATGTCCTGGTGCGTCCCGACCCTCAGGCCATTTGGAATACTCCCCGCCAGCACAAGGGCTGGAAAACCGCCCATGCCCGCTATGCCCGTTCCCACACCGGGGGCGGCCAGTGGGCCAGCAAGCAGGTGCCTGAGCGCTGGCAAATTCACTATAAAGAACTGACCCTGAATGTGGGCCTGATGAACTTCAAGCACACCGGGGTATTCCCCGAGCAGGCGGCAAACTGGGATTTTGCCCAGGATCTCATCCGCCGGGCAGGCCGTCCCATCAGCGTGCTGAACCTGTTTGCCTACACCGGCGGGGCCACTGTGGCCTGCGCCGCTGCGGGCGCCAGCGTGTGTCATGTGGATGCCGCCCGGGGCATGGTGCAGTGGGCCCGGGAGAACGCCAAGTCCTCTGGCCTGGAGGACAAGCCCATTCGCTGGATCATTGATGACTGCGCCAAGTTTGTGGAACGGGAGATCCGCCGTGGCCGCCGCTACGACGCCATCATCATGGATCCCCCCTCCTATGGCCGTGGCCCCTCCGGCGAGGTGTGGAAGCTGGAGGAAAATCTGTACCCCTTTGTGGATCTGGTGTCCGGGGTGCTCAGTGATGACCCCCTGTTTGTCATCCTCAACTCCTACACCACCGGCCTGGCCCCCTCGGTGCTGACCTATATTCTGCAAACCGTTATTGGCGGCAAGTTTGGCGGCCATACCGTGTCCGACGAGCTGGGCCTGCCGGTGACACAGACCGGACTGGCCCTGCCCTGCGGTGCCACCGGGCGCTGGGTGGCAGCTTCCGTGGAGAACGTCCGCCATGGCTAACCCCATCCTTCACGCCCAAGACCTGACCTTCCGGTATACCACCGCCGAAGGGGTGGCCCCTACGGTACTGGATCATGTGAATTTGACCATTGAACCCGGCTCCTTCGTGGCGGTTTTGGGCCACAACGGCTCGGGCAAGTCCACCTTTGCCAAGCACCTCAACGCCATCCTGCTCCCCTCCGGGGGGCAGGTGTATGTGGACGGCATGGACACCACCGACGAGGAACTGCTGCTGGACATTCGACGCACCGTGGGCATGGTGTTCCAGAATCCGGACAACCAGATCGTGGCCAGCGTGGTGGAGGAGGATGTGGCTTTCGCCCCGGAAAATCTGGGTGTGCCCTCGGAGGAAATTCGCCGCCGGGTGAATGAAGCGCTGGAGGCAGTGGGTATGACCGAATACGCCCGCCACGCCCCACACCTGCTCTCCGGGGGTCAAAAACAGCGGGTGGCCATTGCCGGAGTGCTGGCCATGCGCCCCCGGTGCATCGTGCTGGACGAGCCCACCGCCATGCTGGACCCGGTGGGACGGCGTGAGGTGCTGGACACCATCTGCACCCTCAACCGGGAACTGGGCATGACGGTGGTGCTCATCACCCACCACATGGACGAGGCCGCACGGGCCCAGCGTCTGGTGGTGATGGACAGCGGCCGTGTGGTCATGGACGGCCCTCCCGGCCAGGTGTTCCAGCACGTGGAAGAGCTGCGCCGCCTGGGGCTGGAAGTGCCCGACTCGGTGGCCCTGCTCTATGAGCTGCGCCGGACAGGGCTGGATGTCCCCCTGGACGTACTCACGCCTGAGGACTGCGCCCAGGTGTTGGCCCAAATTTTACCCCGATAAGAGAGGCCCGTTATCTATGACGCCTATCATTGAAACCAAACAGCTGACTCATATATACAGCCAGGGCACCCCCTTTGAGCACGCCGCTTTGAAGGGCATTGACCTGTCGGTAGCTGAGGGAGAATATCTGGCCATCATCGGCCGCACAGGTTCGGGAAAATCCACCCTCATCCAGCACCTCAACGGGCTTTTGCGCCCCACCTCAGGCCAGGTGCTCTTTGACGGGGAGGACATTTGGAGCTCCAAGGAGCGCACCCGTCAGGTGCGCTTCCAGGTGGGGCTGGTGTTCCAGTACCCGGAGTACCAGCTTTTTGAGGAGACGGTGTACCAGGACATTGCCTTCGGCCCCACCAACATGGGGCTGGACAAGGACGAGGTGGACCGCCGGGTGCGCCAGGCCGCCCGCTTTGTGGGCCTGGACAGCCATACCCTGGACAAGTCCCCCTTTGACCTGTCCGGCGGTCAAAAGCGCCGGGTGGCCATTGCGGGAGTCATTGCCATGGAGCCGAAAGTGCTCATTTTAGACGAGCCCACTGCTGGACTTGATCCAGCGGGAGCGGCCCAGATTTTGGGCAACATCCGGGCCTATCACCGGGAGAAAAAGGCCGCCATCATTTTGGTCTCCCACTCCATGAACGAGGTGGCCCGGGAAGCCCAACGCCTGGTGGTGTTCCGGGAGGGCACCATTCCCTACTCCGGCACGCCCCAAGAGGTCTTTTCCCACGGGACTGAATTGGAGCAGATGGGCCTGGGTGTACCTGAAATGACCCGGGTGTTTGCCCGCCTGCGGGCCATGGGCTATGATGTACCTGCCTCGGTGTACACCGTGGAGCAGGCCCGGGACGCCATTTTGCTGGCCCGAAAGGGGGCAAAGGCATGAACTTGAAGGATATCACCCTGGGGCAATTCTTCCCCGGAAACTCCTTTCTCCACCGCCTGGACCCCCGAATGAAGCTCCTGGGGCTCATCTGCTACCTGGTGGCCCTGTTTCTGGCCAACTGGTTTGTCACCTACGCCGTGATGCTGGCTTTGCTGGTGTGTGGCTGCGCCGTGGCCCACATTCGCCCCAAAACTCTGTTGGGCGGCTTGAAACCCGTGATTTTTCTGCTGGTTTTTACCGCCGTCCTCAATATGTTCTATACCCCCGGCACGCCCTGGGTGTCTTTCTGGATCTTTACCATCACCTATGAGGGTGTGCTCCACGCCTTTTTCATGGTGGTGCGCATTATGATGCTCATCTGCGCCACCTTCCTGCTCACCTACACCACCTCACCCCTGGCCCTTACCGACGCTTTGGAGAGCCTGCTCTCCCCCTTGAAAAAGGTGCGGGTGCCGGTCCACGAGCTGGCCATGATCATGTCCATCGCCCTGCGCTTCATCCCCACTCTCATCGAGGAGACAGACAAGATCATGTCTGCCCAGCGGGCCCGGGGCGCAGACTTCGACTCCGGCGGCCTCATCCGCAAGGCCAAGGCCCTCATCCCTCTGCTGGTGCCTCTGTTCATCTCCGCCCTGCGCCGGGCCGAGGAACTGGCCACCGCCATGGAGTGCCGCTGCTACCACGGCGGACAGGGCCGCACCCGGATGAATCAGTTGCGCCTGCGTCCCTCCGACTGGGTGTTTCTGGTGTGTATGGTGGTGCTGGCAGTGGCCATCGGCCTGCTGGCGGGGCGTGGGCTGTAACCTATCCTACCTACGAGGTGTTTTCATGCAAGAGCGTAACATTGCCCTGCGTCTGAGCTATACCGGCACCGCCTACCACGGCTGGCAGGTGCAGAAAAATGCCGTCTCCGTGGCGGAGACCTTGGAAGAAGCCCTGTCCTTTGTGGTCAACCACCCGGTGAAGGTCACCGGGGCGGGACGCACCGATGCCGGGGTACACGCCCGCACCTATGTGGCCAACTTCCGCACCACCTCCGCCATCCCCCTGGAGCGGCTGCCCCTGGCGGTGAACACCCGTCTGCCCGACGATATTGTGGTGTCCAAGGCCACTCTGGTGCCCGACCACTTCAACGCCATCGGCTCCTGTCTCAAAAAGGAGTACACCTACCGCATTTACAACTCCCGCATCCGGGATCCCTTTTACGTCAACCGGGTGTGGTTCTACCCCCGCCATCTGGACGAGTCCATCATGGCGGCGGCTGCCGCCCAGTTTGTGGGCACCCATGACTTTGCAGCTGTGCGCTCGGTGGGCACCGAGACCCGCACCACCGTGCGCACCGTCCACTACTTTGACATTGAACGTAAGGGGCAGATCATTGACTGCCGGGTATGTGCTGACGGCTTTTTGTACAATATGGTACGGGCCATGGTGGGTACTTGCATTTACGCTGCCGAAGGAAAGCTCTCCCCTGACGATATTCCCCAGATCCTGTCCTCCCGCAACCGCACATTGGCCGGGCCAACTGCGCCCCCTGATGGGCTGTACATGACCAATCTCTGGTACGAAGAGGACGTGCTCTGACACCATTTTTCCAGCGCAGCCATGCGCTGTCCCTGTTTGAGGTGTTACATTATGGAAGAAACAAAGGTCAATCCATCCGCCCCCCAGCCCAAAAAGCCCAAATTTCTGGTGCGGGTGCTGCTCTTTTTCCTGGCCCTAGCCGTGGTATTGGGCGCTGTGGCTGTGGTGGTATTCCGGGACAGACTGTCCCTGGACAACATCAAGCGGTGGATCCACTACCGCTCCCTGGTGCTCAATGACAGCGGCCAGGCCGACTCCTTCCTCTACGGCGGCAGTCTGGAGGACACCTTTGCGGTGCTGGACGGAGATCTGCTGGTGTGCTCCACCACCTCCATCTCCCTGTTCTCTGGCAGCGGCACCCAGTACGTAGACCTGTCCGTGGACATGGAGACCCCGGTGGTCAACACCAATGGCTCTCTGGCCGTGGTGTATGATGCCGGCGGCTCCTCCCTGTATGTGCTGGGCCAGCGGGAGGTCATCTGGTCTGCCACCGACTTCGACTCCATCCTCTCTGCCCATCTCAATAAGAACGGGCAGCTCACCGTGGTCAGCCAGTCCACGGGCTACAAGGGCACCGTGTCTGTATACAGCAGCTCCTATGAAAAGCTCATGAACGTCAACCTCTCCTCTGCCTACGTCATGGATGCCGCCCTCTCCGATGACGGCAAAACCCTGTCCATTCTCAACGTGGGACAGGTGGAGGGAGCTTTCAACTCCACCCTGTCCCTGTACTCCCTGAACACCGGGGACAGCGGCGACTTCCAACCCGACCTCACCTGTTCTCTGGGCTCCTCGGTGGTACTGGAGACCCGACACACCCAGTCCCATGTCTGGTCTATGGCAGACAACGGCCTGACCATCACCGACCACAAGGGCAACTCCAGCTCTGTGGACTGGAAGGAGATGCACCTGAAACGGTACTCCCTGGCAGGGGATGGCTTTGCCGTGGCTCTGCTGGCCAAGTATCGGGCAGGCAGCCAAGGCCAGCTGTGGGTCATCCAGGAGGACGGCACATACCAGAGCCTGGATATCGACCAGCAGGTGCTGTCTATCTCCGCTGCCGGGCGATACATCGCCGTACTCACCGGCAATCAACTGGACATCTACACCAAGGATTTACAGCTGTACGCCTCTCTGGACAGCACCCAGGGCGCACGAAATGTGCTGCTGCTGGAGGATGGCTCCGCCATTCTCATCTCTGCCGACAGCGCCAGCTTTTATGTGCCTTAATCATACGGTGCTGCTGAAATGAATGAGAATGCCCTCAGGGGCGTATAGATAAGGAGGATTCTATGGCCGCATATATCTTTGACGTGGCAATCGTTGTAATTTTAGCGTTTTTTGCCTGGAGAGGAGCGAAAAATGGACTCATCCTCACTTTGTGCGGATTGCTGGGCCTTTTTGTCGCCTTCTTCGGTGCACAACTGATCTCCAGCCAGTTCCATGGGCCCGTGGCCCACATCATCCAGCCCGCCATTTACCAGACCATCCGGGGCGCTGAGCCTGCCCAAACCCAGGAGGGCGAAAATCAGTCCCCTTCCATCTCCATTCCCGGCTCTCTGCCCCAGGAGGAGGCTCCCACCTACACCCTGGAGGAGCTGCTGGATTCCATGAAGGAAAAGGGCCTGTTTGTGGGCTTCTCTTACTTCCTGGATCAAGCCCAGGAAGAGGGCAACGTGCCCAGCGAAGGCGGTCTCACCGTGGCCAGTGCCCTGGCCAATTATCTGGCCAACCTGGTGGCGAAGGCCGGACTGTTTGCCCTGTCCTTCCTGCTGATTTTGCTGGTCTGGTTCCTGGTCAGCCACATCCTGGATCTGGCCTTCCACCTGCCCATTCTGTCTGCGGTGAACACCGTGGGCGGACTGGCAGCGGGCCTTTTGAAGGCCGTGCTCATCGTCTTTGTCCTGGTGTGGCTGGGGCAGCTGGCCAACCTCATACCCCAGCAGCCCACCACCCCCATCCTCACCCTGTTCACCCCCAAGGGACTGGCTGCCTTCCTGGATCAGCTTCTGGTCTGATTCCAATAAGAAATTACCATTTCTTCACGGCCAGTTCACATTCTTCTGGTAGGGTACCTCAAAAAGATACCTTCCGAAAGGAGTTTAACCATGCAGCCGACACTGTGTACCCGCTGCCATAAAAACGTGGCAGTGATCTTCATTACGAAAATTGAAAACGGCGAGACCAAAAACGAAGGTCTGTGCCTGAAATGCGCCCGGGAGCTGGGCTTGAAGCCCGTGGACGACATGATGCAGAAAATGGGCATCTCCGACGAGGATCTGGACTCCATCTCCCGTGACATGATGTCCGCCTTTGGCGGGGTGGAGGGGCTGGAGAACCTGGCCGAGAACACCCCGGAGCCGCCCCAGGATGAGGAGGAGGACGAGGGACGCACCGCCACCTTCCCCTTCCTCAGCAAGCTCTTCGGCGCCCAGCCCGGCCCTGAGGGGCCTGCCCACCGGGGCGGCGGTAAGGAGGACAAAAATGCGCCTCCCAAGCCCCCCAAGCGAAAGTTTTTGGAAAACTACTGCATGTCCCTGACCCGCAAGGCCCAGGAGGGCAAGCTGGATCGGATCGTGGGCCGGGAGGACGAGATTCAGCGCACCATCCAGATTCTCAACCGCCGCCAGAAGAACAACCCCTGTCTCATCGGCGAGCCCGGCGTGGGTAAAACCGCCATTGCCGAGGGCCTGGCTCAGAAAATCCACGACCGCCAGGTGCCCTACAAGCTGCTGGACAAGGAGGTGTACCTGCTGGATCTCACCGCTCTGGTGGCAGGCACCCAGTTCCGGGGCCAGTTTGAGAGCCGCATGAAGGGCCTCATTGAGGAGATCAAGAAGCTGGGCAACATCATCCTGGTCATCGACGAGGTGCACTCCATTGTGGGCGCCGGGGATGCAGAGGGGTCTATGAACGCCGCCAACATTCTCAAACCCGCCCTGTCCCGGGGTGAGATCCAGGTCATCGGCGCCACCACCCTCACCGAGTACCGCAAGTATATCGAGAAGGACTCGGCTCTGGAGCGTCGCTTCCAGCCTGTGATGGTGGAGGAGCCCTCCATAGACGAGGCCACCCAGATCCTCCAGGGCATCGCCCCCTATTACGAGAGCTATCACCATGTGGTCATCACTCCCGACATCTGCCGCATGGCTGTGTCCATGAGTGAGCGGTATATCACCGATCGGTATCTGCCGGATAAGGCCATTGACCTCATTGACGAGGCCGCCTCGGAGGTAAACCTCCACAACAAGGCACTGGCCCGTATGGCAGAGATTGAAAAGGAGCTGGCTGACTACGCCAAGGAAATGGACATTGTGCTGGCCGCCACCTCCGGCTCTGACGATCCCCAGGTGCATCAGCTGCAACAGCAGGAGCAGAAGCTCCAGCGCCAGCGGGACAGCCTGGAAATGGCCATCAGCCGAGACGACAACGAGGCCCCCAACCGGGAAGACCCCGCCTTCCAGGAGCGGCAGGGGAGCCGCCGTGGACAGCTCCACGAGCTGCAACAGCAACTTGCCCAGGTCTCCCAGGAAAAGCACAGCCTCCAGGAGCAGTGCAGCCAGAAGGCCTATCAGCGACTGGCAGAGCTTAAGAGCCGTCAGGCCCAGCTGAACGGTGAGCTGGAGGAGCTGAAAGCCAAAGGCGACCCCATGCTCACCCCTGCCCATCTGGCCCAGGTGGTGGAGCTGTGGACCAAGATCCCCGCCAGCCAGATCCAGGAGCAGGAGTTCGAGCGCCTGGCCAAGCTGGAGGAGCGTCTGAAAACCCACATTGTGGGCCAGGACGAGGCAGTTTCTGCGGTGGCCCGGGCCATTCGCCGGGGCCGAGTGGGCATCTCCGCCAAGCACAAGCCCGTGTCCTTCATCTTCGTGGGCTCCACGGGCGTGGGTAAGACCGAACTGGTCAAACAGCTGGCCGCCGACCTCTTCGACTCCCCCGAGTCCCTCATCCGGCTGGATATGTCGGAGTTTATGGAAAAGCACGCCGTGTCCCGCATCATCGGCTCTCCTCCGGGCTATGTGGGCTACGACGACGCCGGACAGCTCACGGAAAAAATTCGCCGCAAGCCCTATTCCGTCATTCTCTTTGACGAAATCGAGAAGGCCCACCCCGACGTGCTCAATGTGCTGCTGCAAATTCTGGACGACGGCCACATCTCGGATGCCCACGGCAAGGTGGTCAACTTTGAGAACACCGTCATTGTCATGACCTCCAACGCTGGCAGCAACATCAAGGGCGGCTCCCTGGGCTTTGACCGTTCCCCCACCCAGCTGGCCAAGGAGAAGGCCATGAAGGGCCTGGAGTCCTTCCTGCGCCCGGAGTTTATCAACCGGGTAGACGAGATCATCTGCTTCAACCAGCTGACCCAGGACAACTTCAAGGAGATTGCCAAGATCATGCTGGGCGAGCTCAGCCAGGTGCTGCGCAATAAGGGCATCACCTTCTCCTATGACGAGAGTGTGCTGGACTACCTGGTGGACACCTCCTACTCCCCCCTCTACGGCGCCCGCAACCTGCGCCGCCAGATTCAGAAGGATTTGGAGGATGCCATCGCCACCCTGCTCATCGACCACTACGCCCAGCCCATTGTGGCCCTGGACGCCAAGTGCGTGGAGGGCAAGGTGGAGTTGAATCCTACGTTCCAATAAAGCAAAAAACTGCGTGCAGCGGAATCGCTGCACGCAGTTTTCACCATTTGTTGGACTTTAATCATCGTCACTATAATCATAATTTTTTCGTTTGCAATGAGGACAAATGATATAACCATTTGCGTTGTCATCATCTTCCCACGGGGCAGTATAATCGCCCCCCTCTAAAGACCAGCCACAATACTCGCACTCAGTCGGCACAATTATTCCTCCTTTTTTACCAATTCTTTGTGACGCTGGAAGATTGTCATCCTCCTTTGCGTTAACACCTTAGTGATTCAAGCTTTGCTCCGCTACGTCTGCCTCTTCACCTTACAGCTTGGCGGCGATGGCCCGCATAAACTCCAGGCCGGTGACCTTCTGGGCGGGGGCTTTGCCCTCCCACAGGCCCACCAGGTCTCCGGTCATGACACCGGACTCGATGGTGTCAATGGCGGCCTTTTCCAGGCGGTGGGCGAAGTCAGTGAGCTCAGGCAGCTCGTCCAGCTCGCCCCGCTTGGCCAGAGCGCCCGTCCAGGCGAAAATGGTGGCCATGGGGTTGGTGGACACCTGCTCACCCCGCAGGTGGCGGTAGTAGTGCTGGGTGACGGTGCCGTGGGCGGCCTCGTACTCATAGTAGCCCTCGGGGGACACCAGCACCGAGGTCATCATGGCCAGGGAGCCGAAGGCGGTGGACACCATGTCGCTCATGACGTCGCCGTCGTAGTTCTTACAGGCCCAGATGAACCCGCCCTTGGAGCGGATGACACGGGCCACAGCGTCGTCAATGAGGGTGTAGAAGTAAGTGATGCCCGCCTGCTCAAACTTCTCCTTGTACTCCGCCTCGTAGATTTCCTGGAAGATATCCTTGAAGGTGTGGTCATACTGCTTGGAGATGGTGTCCTTGGTGGAGAACCACAGGTCCTGCTTCACGTCCAGAGCATACTGGAAGCAGGAGTGGGCAAAGGAGGTGATGGAGGCATCCACATTAAACTGCCCCTGCACCACGCCGGGGCCCTTAAAGTCCTGGATGGTCTGACGCTGCACACTGCCGTCGGCAGCGGTGAACACCAGTTCTGCCTTACCGGGGCCGGTAAGCCGCATCTCGGTGGCCTTATACACATCGCCAAAGGCGTGACGGGCGATGGTGATGGGCTTTTCCCAGTTCTTTACCACCGGGTTGATGCCCTCCACCATAATGGGGGCACGGAACACGGTGCCGTCCAGAATGGCACGGATGGTGCCGTTGGGGGACTTCCACATCTGGGACAGATTATACTCCTCCACCCGCTGGGCGTTGGGGGTGATGGTGGCACACTTCACCGCCACGCCATATTTCTTGGTGGCCTGGGCAGCATCCACCGTCACCTGATCCCCCGTCTCCTCCCGGTGGCGCAGCCCCAGGTCATAATACTCGGTTTTCAGGTCGATGAACGGCTCCAGCAGCTCCTCCTTGATCTGCTGCCAGAGAATGCGGGTCATCTCGTCCCCGTCCATCTCCACCAGGGGCGTTTTCATCTGAATTTTACTCATGGATATCGCTCCTTTTCCCTTCCTTCGGGTATACTCGTGCTTCTCATTTTACCCCAGAGCCATAAAAATTTCAACCACTTTCGCACGCTAGCGAGGGAAAAGTTTGCACAAAAATGACCGGGAAACCCCGGTCATTTTTCTTTATGCAAAGAAGCGGTTCCAGTAGCCCATGACAAAAATGATAAGCATGATGATGGGCAGCAGATAGGTGACATAGAAGCGCACGTTGCGGGGGAAGCGCAGGCCCGACCCGGTGTTGGCCTCAGCCAGGAAGTTCTCCCAGCCCCAGCCCTTGCGGGTGACGCAGAACAGCAGGTACACCAGAGAGCCCAGAGGCAGAATGTTGTCACTGACCAAGAAGTCCTCCAGATCCATGATGGTGGTGCCTGCACCCAGAGGCTGGAAGCTGCTCCACAGGTTGAAGCCCAGCACGCAGGGCATGGACAGCACCAGAATGGCCACGGTATTCACCAGCACCGCCTTCTTCCGGCTCCAGCCCCACTTGTCCATATAGAAACAGACGATGTTTTCAAACACGGCAATGACGGTGGACAGGGCGGCAAAGGACATGAACACGAAGAACAGAGCGCCCCACAGCCGTCCGCCGCTCATGGAGTTGAATACGTTGGGCAAGGTAATGAAGATCAGATCGCTGCCGCTGTCCGCTGCCACGCCAAAGGCAGAGCAGGCAGGGAAAATGATAAGACCGGCGGTGAAAGCCACGCAGGTGTCCAGAATACCCACCCGCAGAGCCTCACCGGGCAGGGTGTGCTCCTTGCCGATGTAGCTGCCGAAAATGGCCAGCGCACCGATGCCCAGAGACAGGGTAAAGAAAGCCTGTCCCATGGCAGCATAGATGGCCTGCCAGAGAATGAAGTTGCCTTTGGCATCATAGACCAGGTTGTGGAAGTTGGGCATGAGGTAAAAGGCAAGGCCCTCCAAGCCACCCTCCAATGTCAGAGAGCGCACCGCCAGCAGCACCATCACCGCCAGCAGGCACAGCATCATGGCCTTATTGATCTTCTCCACGCCATTTTGCAGACCCCGGGACACCACCAGCATGCTGCCCACCACCACCAGCACCATGAACACGGTCATGAGGCCAGGCTGGGAGAGCATATTGCCAAACTCCTGACTCACCCCGGCGGTATCCAGGCCATGGAAATCGCCCTTGGCCATCTTGATGCAGTACAAAATGAGCCAGCCTGACACGGAGGTGTAGAACATCATCAGCAGGTAGTTGCCCGCCAGGCCAAACCAGCTGTACCAGTGCCAGCGGGTGCCCTTAGGCTCCAGGGCCTGGAAGGACCCGGCCATGCTCTTCTGGCTGGCACGACCCACGGAAAACTCCATCACCATCACAGGCAGGCCCATGATAATCAGGAAGATCAGATAGACCACCACAAAGGCGGCACCGCCGTACTGGCCTGTGATGTAGGGAAAGCGCCACACGTTGCCCAGACCAATGGCGCACCCGGCGGATATGAGTAAAAAGCCCAGCCGGGAGGAAAAACTCTCTCGTTGTTTCATGGTTATAAACTCCCTCTTTTTCTTCTCGTCCCCTCTTTGGGGCGCAATTCGATATTTTACACGTTTTTCCTTTCTTCGTCAAACACAGTACCGTGCTAAATAATCGCTGTTTCCACTTGTCCTGGGCGTGGAAGTCTCGTATAATGGAGCCATCACACATAAGAGAGGGAGCACACCATGTACACCCACATTTTCTTTGACCTGGACGGGACGCTCACCGATCCAAAGGAGGGTATTACCAACTCGGTTGCCTACGCCCTGGCCTCCTTTGGCATTCAGGAGGATCCGAATCGGCTCACCCCCTTCATCGGCCCGCCCCTCATTGACTCTTTCATGGAGTTCTACCACTTTGACCTCCCTACCGCCCAGAAAGCGGTGGAAAAGTATCGGGAGTATTTCTCCCGCCGGGGGATCTTTGAAAACCGGGTGTTCTCCGGCTCTCAGCCCCTGCTGGCCCAGCTGAAGGAGGCGGGGAAAACCGTGTGCCTGGCCACCTCCAAGCCGGAAGTGTTTGCCCGGCAGATTTTGGAGCACTTCCACATTGACGGTTACTTTGACCAGATCGTGGGCAGCTGCCTGGACGGCAAGCGCACAAAAAAGGGCGAGGTCATTGCCGAGGTGTTCACCCGCCTGGGAGACGCCTGCCCGGACAAAGCAATGTGTGTCATGGTGGGTGACCGGCTCCACGACATCGTGGGTGCTCGGGAAAACGGGCTGGACTCCATTGGCGTCACCTTCGGCTACGGCAGCCAGGAAGAGCTTTCCCAGGCGGGCGCCACCCACATTGTCCATACATTTGAAGAATTGACCCAGCTGTTGGGGTGAAAAAATCCTCTGAGGTGTTCCTCAGAGGATTTTTTATCATTTAGAGTCTGCTCGTCTGCCCCCATGCTCCTTCTTCCACCGGGTCACCACCCGACTGCCCACTTCAAAGGCAGTCTCAAAGGCGTAGATCACCGAGGGGGTGAGCAGGAGAAACACGGTGATGACCAGGGCGGACTGGAGATCCAGAGCGGTAAGTTCAAAGACCCGGCCAAATCTCAGCACAGCAATCACCATTCCCACGGTCATGCAACCCAGCAGCGCCCACCGTTTTTTGTCCAGGGGCCGGGCCACATAGTAGATCACCAGCAGTCCCACCGCCCCGATGGTGACGGTGGACAAGGTGGACAGGGTAGCCCGCTGGAAGGTAAAGGCATAGGTAAATAGCTCCAAACCCACAATGAGCACAATGTTGGTCAGGCCACCGGGCAGGGCCCGGCGGAGCACGTTGTGCATAAACCGTCCCCGCACCAGCTCATGGTTGGGCTCCAGAGCCAGCACAAAGGATGGGATGCCGATGGTCAGGGCACTGATAAGGGTAAGCTGAATGGGCACAAAGGGGTACGGGAATCCGGCAAAGAGAGTAATCAGGGATAAGAACACCGACATGATATTCTTCACCAGGTACAAAGCCGCAGCCCGCTGGATGTTGTTGATGACCCGTCTGCCCTCCTCCACCACCTGGGGCATGGCGGAAAAGTCGGAGTCCAACAGCACCAGCTCCGCCACCTGGCAGGCAGCCTCCGCCCCGGAGGCCATGGCAATGCCGCAGTCGGCATCCTTCAGCGCCAACACGTCGTTGACGCCGTCTCCCGTCATGGCTACGGTATGCCCTGCTTTTTGCAGGGCCTTTACCAGCTTGCGCTTCTGATCCGGGGTCACTCGGCCAAAGACGGTGTATTCCTCCACCGCCCGGGCATAGTCACCCGGCTCTTTCAGGGTAGCGGCATCCACAAAGTTCTCCGCCCCGGCGATTCCCGCCTGCTTGGCCACGTTGGACACGGTCTGAGGGTTGTCTCCGGAAATCACCTTCACCTGCACCCCGTACTTGGCGAAGTAACGGAAGGTCTCAGGGGCCTCAGGCCGGATGGGGTTGGCCACCACCACCAGAGCCACGGGAATGACAATGCCCTGCAAGCCGCCTTCCTGGGTGGGGGGCGTGTCGCACTGGGCCAGCAACAACACCCGGCAACCCGCCTGCTGATAGGGAGCTACCTGTTCTTCAATGGCCTTATAATCTTCTTTCAGGATAAATTCCGGCGCCCCCACCACATAGGCGCCCCGGTCCCGGAACACCACCGCTGACCACTTGTTGGCGGAGGTGAAGGGAATGATCTCCTGGGCCTGCCATCTGGTTTCTGTACGGAACCGACTGGCCAAAGCCCGGGCGGTATCGTTGTCGGCATCCATCACTTGGTAGTATGCCCCCAGCACCTGCTCCACCTGGGCGGCAGGAAAGGCCTGCTCATCCAGGCACACCAGCTCCTGCACCGACATCTCGGGCTGGGTGACGGTGCCCGTTTTATCCACGCACAGCACGTCCACCCGGGCCAGGGTCTCAATGGCGCTCATCCGGTGCACCAGGGTCTTGCGCTGGGCAAGGCGGGCCACCGATACCGCCAGAGCCACACTGGTGAGCAGGTACAGTCCCTCGGGGATCATGCCGATGAGGGCGGCCACCATGGAGGTGATGGCGGTGGCAAAATCTTGCTCCTGCACCAGAAATTCATTGCAAAACAGGGCAATGCCCATGGGGATGAGGGCGAAGCCAATGACGTGGATGAGCCTGTCCAGGGACTTCATCATCTCCGACTGACCCACTCCCCGGTCTGCCTTGGCCTCGTGGGCCAGCCGGGCAGCGTAGCTGGCCGCCCCCACATGGTCCATGCGGGCCCGGCACCGGCCGGAAATGACAAAGCTGCCTGAGAGCAGGTCATCCCCGGGATTTTTCACAATGGGGTCTGCCTCGCCGGTGATGAGGGCCTCATTCACTGTCACCTGGCCCTCCATCACCGGGCCGTCAGCGGGAATCTGATCTCCCGCTCCCAGCTCCACGATGTCCTCCCGCACCAGCTTGTCCACCGGCACGGTGCCCAGCTGGCCGCCCCGCACCACCTTCACCCGGGCCTGGGCCACCAGGGAGAGCTTGCTCAAGGTGGCCCGGGAGCGCAGCTGCTGGACAATGCCGATGAGGGAGTTGATGGCGGCAATCACCAGGAAAAACATGTCCCGGAAATTGCCTGCCAGCACCAGCAGCGCTGCCAGCACCACAAACACCAGGTTGAAGAAGGTCAGGGTATTCTCACGGATGATCTCACCGGTGGATTTCAGGTTGGTCTCCTCCACGGCGTTGTGCCACCCCGCAGCGGCAAGCTGGGACACCTGTTCATTGCTCAGCCCCTGCTGGGGATTGGGAAAATAGCGCTCCATTTGCCTGGGCTGTCCCTGGCCCAGGGCATGTTTTTGTCTCTTTTGTCGCTTCATGCCTAAACTCCTCGGTTTATTCACCTAGTCAGTCCAAATTGGCCAAGGTCATGGCATATTCAAAGCGGGCCTCGCCTTCCGGCCCCATGCCCCGGGCGTAGAGGTGCTCCCCCTCCATGGCGGTCTCCATGGCCAGCTGCTCACCAGCCCGGCACTCACCGATGTAGGAGATCTGGAACTGGCGGACAAATTTCCCCTGTCCATGGCGCTCCAGGTGCAGTGCATCGCAGGCAAAGTCGGCGTAGTGGATGTTGTTGATATGCCCGTTGATGTCGGTGTCCGAGTACCCCAGATAGCGGTTGCCTGTAACTTGGAACTCCTGGGGCATAGGCACCCGGTGGAGCTTGATGGACTTTTTCCGCTCCCCACCGTCGGTGCCCTGGAACTCGGGCACGTCCCGCAGGCGGTAGAGCTTATGGGTGTCGGCATCCACCATCACCCATTGGGCTACCCCCTGGCCGATGGGCTTTCCGTCCCGGAAGATGTCGAAGTCCCGGTAGGTGGCCACACCGGTGCCGCCCCGGTGCCAGGTCTGGATGGTCACTTTCTCATTCCAACGCAGAGGAGCGTCCAGCTCCACCCAGTTCCGGGACACCATCCACAGGCAGTTATACTTCTCCAAAATCTCCGGCCCCGAGGCTCCCAGCTCAATGGCGGCCTGGGTGGCCGCCTCCTGCAAATAGCCCAGCAGCGCCGAGGGGCGGCACTGGTTGAACATATCCACGTCCCGGGAGTCCACCCGGAAGGTCGTCTCACAAATGGTGCTCATGCTTCTTCCTTCTTTCCAGGGATGGTGAGGGTGTAACGTGCGCAGATCTCGTCCACGTCGTCCAGGGTGGCAGCAGGCAGGCGCAGGGTGGCTCCGCACCCAGCACACACCACATCCACCGAGGAATACCCCACCTTGATGCCATACTTGTCACAGCCGCAGCCGCAGGAGATGCCGCCCCGGCCCGCAATGTCCTTGAGCTCCGCCAGCACCTCGCCCATGACGATCTCGTCCAGGAAGGTGCCACGGGTCTCCTCCTGATCGTCCATGCGCAGCTTGTCCACCGCACGCTCCAGCTTTTCCATCTCCCCGAACACCGCTTCCTCCTCACCGATGAAGCAGCAGCCCAGCCCCGAGGCAGAGCAGGAGAGCACCAGCAGCTTCTCCTCCATCATGGCCCGGGTGGCGCACACGGTGTGGTGGTCTTTGGCGCAGAAAAGGCAGGGCACTGTCACCTGGCAGTGCTCTCCCTGCTGGTGAAACTCCAGCTGGGACTTTCCGCAGGGACAGGGAATGGTCTGGTCCCCGGCGGCCAGGGCAAAGGCGGTGCGCTCCACCACCACAGCCTTGCCGCACACGGGACAGATGTAACCGATATATCTGGTCTGTTCCGACATAAAAGGATTCCTCCCATAAGTTTTTCCAATCTTTGTCCAACAGTGTGCATTATACCACCCCTTTGTGAATTTTTCTAGGGCGTACCAGCTTTTGTGATAAATTCCTTGATAGGGGTGCATACTAGAGGCAAGACACTATCTCAAAGGAGTCCTGTCCATGCCCCGCACATCCCAAACCTATTTGCTCTCCCGCCCTCCTGTGATCGTAGGCTACGGCAGCGCCGGAGGACGCAAGGAGTCCGAGGGCCCTCTGGGCCGCTTTTTTGATCACACCTGTCAGGACGACACCTTCCAGCAGTCCAGCTGGGAGATGGCGGAGACCACCATGCAGCAGCTGGCCCTGCAAAGTGCCTTGAAAAGGGCCCAGCTGTCCCCCCAGGATCTGGATCTCCTGCTGGCAGGCGACCTGCTCAATCAGTGCATCAGCTCCGCCTTTGCCGCCCGGTGGGCTGAAGTGCCCTATCTGGGGCTCTATGGAGCCTGCTCCACCATGGGGGAGAGCCTGGCTCTGGCCAGCCTGCTCCTCTCCGGGGGCTGGGGCAAGCATGCCGCCGCCATGACCTCCTCCCACTTCTGCTCCGCCGAGCGGCAGTACCGCACCCCCTTGGAGTACGGCTGCCAGCGTCCCCCCACGGCCCAGTGGACTGCCACCGCCGCCGGGGCAGTGATTCTTGCCGCTGACGGAGGCAAAGGTCCCGCCGTCACCGCCGTCACCATCGGCAAGGTGATGGACAAGGGCATCAAAGACCCCGCCAACATGGGAGCCGCCATGGCCCCGGCCGCCTACGACACCCTCCGGGCCCACTTTCGGGATACCGGGCGAGGCCCGGAGGACTACGACCTCATCCTCACCGGAGACTTGGGTCAGCTGGGGTGGCAGATCGTGTCCGATTTCTTCTCCCGGGACGGGATTCCCCTGTCCAACTACAACGACTGCGGTCTGATCCTCTTTGAACAGAAGGCACAGGATGTCCACTGCGGCGGCTCTGGGTGTGGATGCAGCGCCGCCGTGCTTACCACCATGGTCATTCCCGGCCTGCTGTCAGGTCGGTGGAAACGGGTGCTGTTCTGCCCCACCGGGGCGCTGCTCTCCCCGGTGTCCACCATGCAGGGAGAGTCCATCCCCGGTATCTGCCACGCCATCGTCCTGGAAGGAGGTACAAACTGATGGAATACTTCAACGCCTTTTTGTTGGGCGGCATTTTGTGCGTCATCGGCCAGGTGCTTTTGGACAAAACCAGCCTCACCCCCGCTCGCATCCTGGTATTCTATGTGGTAGCCGGGGTCATCCTCAGCGGCCTGGGGCTGTACCAGCCCTTGGTGGACTGGGCTGGGGCCGGGGCCACGGTGCCCCTCACCGGCTTTGGCCACACCCTGGCTCAGGGTGTGCGCAAGGCAGTGGAGGAGGAGGGCTGGCTGGGTGTGCTCACCGGCGGGCTTACCGCCACCGCCGGGGGCATTGCCCTGGCCATCACCCTGGGCCTTTTGGCATCCTTCCTGTTTCGACCCCGGCCCAAGAAATAAATTTCCACATTTCTCACATTGACAGTTGAAGTTCCCCCAGATATAATATTACAGAAATTGAATACTGCCTTATCGAGAGTGGCGGAGGGATCGGCCCAATGAAGCCACGGCAACCTGCACATTGCTGCAAGGTGCCAAATCCGGCGTTTGGCGGGTGCTGCACTCCCACGCAAGATGAGGACGCTGCTGTCTCCATCCGCCGGTTTGTCCGGCGGATGTTTCATTTTACTTTGAAAGGAAGATTACTTATGGCAAGACGTTTTTTCACCTCGGAGTCTGTCACCGAGGGACATCCCGACAAGATCTGCGACCAGATTTCCGATGCCGTTCTGGACGCTATGCTGGCCCAGGACCCCATGGCCCGTGTGGCCTGTGAGACCACCGTGTCCACCGGCCTGGTACACATCATGGGTGAGATCACCACCTCCTGCTATGTGGACATCGCCAAGATCGCCCGGGAGGTCATCCGGGACATCGGCTACGACCGGGCCAAGTACGGCTTTGACTGCGACACCTGCGGCGTGGTACTCAACATCGACGAACAGTCCCCCGACATCGCCATGGGCGTGGACAAGGCTCTGGAGGCCCGGGAGGGCGAGATGACCGACGAGCTGGACGGCGGCGCCGGGGACCAGGGCATGATGTTCGGCTACGCCTGCCGGGAGACCGAGGAGCTGATGCCCCTGGCCATCTCCCTGTCCCACAAGCTGGCCCAGCGGCTCACCGCCGTGCGCAAGGACGGCACCCTGGACTACCTGCGTCCCGACGGCAAGTCCCAGGTCACCGTGGAGTATGACGAGAACCGCAACCCTGTGCGTGTGGATGCCGTGGTCATCTCCACCCAGCACAGCCCCGAGGCCACCCTGGAGCAGATCCGGGCTGACATGGTGGAGCACGTCATCCGTCCCACCATCCCCGCCCACCTCATGGACGAGAACACCAAGATCTACGTCAACCCCACCGGCCGCTTCGTGGTGGGCGGTCCTCAGGGCGACTCCGGCCTCACCGGGCGCAAGATCATTGTGGACACCTACGGCGGCTCCGCCCCCCACGGCGGCGGCGCCTTCTCCGGCAAGGACCCCACCAAGGTGGACCGCTCCGCCGCCTACGCCGCCCGCTGGGTGGCCAAGAACGTGGTGGCCGCAGGCCTGGCCCAGCGCTGCCAGGTGCAGCTGGCCTACGCCATCGGCGTGGCCCGTCCCGTGTCCGTGCTGGTGGACACCTTCGGCACTGGCAAAGTGTCTGACGAGGTGCTGGAGCAAGCCGTGAACCAGGTCTTTGACCTGCGTCCCACCGCCATCATCAATCGCCTCGACCTGCGCCGTCCCATCTACCGCCAGACCGCCGCCTACGGCCACTTCGGCCGTCTCGAGCTGGATCTGCCCTGGGAGAAAACCGACATGACCCAGGCTCTGCTGGACGCCTGCAACCGCTAATCTCCAGAAGTCCTAAACAATTTTATCTAAATAAGGCAAAAAACGTGAGTAAGGGCCCATACTTTAATGGTCCTCACTCACGTTTTTTCATACATGAATGTTCCCTTTTCCCTTGAAAGCCAAGGTGGCAACAGGCCTCTGCCCAGGCACATCAATCCTCTTCATCATCCTCGAAGGAATACTGATTGAGAGGTTCAAAATCTAAAAATTCAGCCACAGTCATGTTAAAGGCCAGCGCCAATTTATGCAACGTCTTGACCCGTGGATTTTTGGTCACACCCCGCACAATGTTGTCCAAAGTGGACTGTTTCACATTGCTCATGGAGGCCAGCTTGTTGATAGAAATTCCTCGTTCCTTGCAAAGCCCTCGAATACGCTGAACATACAACTGGTAATATTCCATAAAACTCCCCCCTGCAATCATTACCCATTTGCGGGTTGATGTGATGATAGCAACAAACCAGGGAGTTTTTACCCGAATACGGGTTGACTTTCGGAATATTTTTATTCTACAATAAAGTCATACCCGAATAGGGGTAATATCTTTAGGGGGGCGTCATATGTCAACGTGTACATTTTTTGGGCATCGTCAATGTCCTACTGGGCTAAGACCCCAACTACAAAGTGTTTTAATAGATTTAATTGTGACTCAGCGCGTACATACCTTCTATGTTGGAAACCAGGGCAGTTTTGAGTGCATGGTTGCCTCAGTCCTGGATAAACTTTGCCAGGAATATCCCAACATCACTTATGGCATTGTTTTTCCATGTCTACCCATAAAACAGCCAGTGGCCGAGACAGACACTGCAGGCAACTCTCGCTCCATAGTTCCAGAAGGGATTGAGAAGTTTGCCAAACCACTTTCCATTGATTGGAGAAACCGTTGGATGTTAGACCGGGCAGATTATGTCGTGACATATGTGACACATCCCTGGGGTGAGGCGGCCAAATTTGCGCAGCTGGCGCAACGGATGGGTAAGCGGGTGGTCAATCTGGATCCACCCAGCTCCATGATTTCATACATAGGAAGGCTATAAGAGGGGATTGCAACAAGAGGCTGACAAGTCCTAACCTTCACCCACCCAGCAAGCTGCCCGCAGCATTGACCAGAATGCACAGCCCCATGCCCAACAGGGTGGGCACCGCAATGGCCACCAGCGTCCACCTCACACTCTTGCTCTCCCGGTAGATGGTGAGACAGGTGGTGGAGCAGGGCCAGTGGAACAGGGCGAAGAGGAGGGTACACACCGCAGTGGTGGTATTCCACCCCTGCTCCACCAAAAGCCCATGTACCCCGGCCAGCGCATCCCACTCCACCAAGCTGCCCTGGGCCAGGTAGGCCATGAGCATCACCGGCATGACAATTTCGTTGGCGGGCCAGCCCAGGATAAAGGCGGTCAAAATCACCCCGTCCAGCCCCATCAGCTGCCCCACTGGCTCCAAAAATCCAGTGATGTGGGCCAGAATCGTAGTGTCTCCCACGGTGAGGTTGGCCAGCAGCCAGATGACACCCCCCGCAGGGGCGGCGATGACCACTGCCCGGGCCAGCACAAACACCGTGCGGTCTAACAGGGAGCGCACCACCACCTGCCCCACCCGAGGGCGGCGGAAGGGTGGCAGCTCCAGCACAAAGGCGGAGGGTGTCCCTTTCAGCACGGTGGCGGTGAGCAGTCGTGTGCAGCCCAAGGTGGCTGCCACCCCCAGCAGCATGACCCCCAATAAAGCCGCCGCTCCTGCAAGGCTCCCCCCCTCCCCCACCAGGAAGAGGGTGATGAGGGCCAGCAGGGTGGGAAATTTTCCATTGCAGGGCACCAGGGAGGCGGTGAGCATGGCCGCCAGCCGCTCCCGGGGGCTGTCGATGATGCGGCACCCCGTCACCCCGCAGGCTGTACAACCCAAGCTCATACACATGGTGAGTGCCTGTTTCCCGCAGGCCCGGGCCTTTTGGAAGGCATGATCCAGAACAAAGGCCACCCGGGGCAAATAGCCCAAGTCTTCCAACAGGGTAAACAGGGGGAAAAAGATCGCCATGGGGGGCAACATCACCGACACCACCCATGTGGTCACACCGTACACCCCATCCAGCAAGAAGGCACGGAGCTGAATGGGCCACCCCTGGGTCCACACCTCCAGTTGACCTCCCAGCCAGTCAAAGCCCTGGGACAGCAGGGACGAGGGCAGATTCGCTCCAGCCACCGTCAGCCACATCACCACGGTGAGCAGCACCAGCATCAACGGGATGGCAGTGCCCCGGCTGGTGAGCCATTTGTTCCACCGTTGTTGACGGCGGGCACCGGACGTGGGGGTGGTATCCACCGCCTGCCCAGCATAGTCCTGGGCTGTGTGCACCCGCTCCATAGGGGGCTGGGGGGTGCGTGCCTGCCCAGTGATCTCTCCCATGGCCAGACGGGCCATCACCTCCCGCAGATGATCCATCCCTGCCCCGGTACCAGCCGATATACCCACCACCGGCACGCCCAGCCGCTGCTCCAGTCCTTCCAAATCCACATTCACGCCCAGGCGAGCGGCTTCATCCAAGAGGTTGACACACACCACCACATTGCCTGTCACCTCCAGTACCTGGAGGGCTAAAATGAGATTGCGCTCCAGACAGGTGGCATCACACACCACCACCACCCCCTGGGCCTGGCCGTGGAGCAGATAGTCCAGGGCCACATCCTCCTCCGGGGAGGAGGTTTGCAGAGAATAGGTACCAGGCAGATCCACAACCGTCACCGTCTTCTCCTCCCACGAGAATGTGCCTTTGGCCACATCCACCGTCTTGCCTGCCCAGTTCCCGGTATGCTGGTGAAGCCCGGTAAGGGCATTGAATACCGTGGATTTTCCCACATTGGGGTTGCCCACCAGGGCAACACAGGGGCCCATTGCTTATGCCCCCCGCTGGTGCACCGGGCGCAGCGTGATCTCCCGGGCATCTGTCTGGCGCAGGGCGATGAGCGCCCCTCGAATGAGATATGCACAGGGGTCCCCCGCCGGACTGCGGGCCATACACGTCACTCGAGTTCCTGGGATAAGCCCCAGATCCTGCAAGCGGTGCTTGAGGGCCAGGTGGGTGGACACAGACTCCACATATCCGCTCTCCCCCTCCTCCAGCTCCGCCAAATTCCATTGTTGATCCATAGGATTTCTCTCCTTTCCCGGCTCCCCTGGTGGGATTCCGGCACTTCATCCTATGGGGTTCCTGTCTCTGGGGTGTTAGACAAAGGCCCTGTGCCCAGAGCTCGTCTCTGGGCACAGGGCCTTTTATTTTACATCTTTTCCCCCGCTGGGTACGGGTTTTTTCTCACACGGCGGAGAATCCATTTTCTCAACAGAAGCACCACAACGATGAGCAGTACCAACACCAGCACCAGGGCCAGAATGGCCACCGCTGTGGGCAGACCTGCATTCTTCAGCAGGCTCACTGGATTCCAGCTGGCGTATACCTGCTTGCGCCCGTCAGTCTGTCCATACTTGGGGTCCATCTCCCCGCCCATGGACTGGAGATAGCCCGCCACAGCCTGCCACTCCTTCACCTCTGCGCCCTGGGCGTCGTGGAGAATGTAGTCCTCCAGCTGGTCCACAGCGATGGGATTGCCCTGGGCATCCCGAGGGGTGACGGTGAGGATGCCAAAAGAGGTGTCCTCCACCGCTCCCAGCATCTGCCCAATGTACAGACCCGTCACCACATGGTAGAGCTGGTCATCCACAATGGGCTCGGTGACGCCATCCTTCCGCACCAACTCCACATGGTCCACCTTATCAAAAATCATCCGGTTGGTGTTGAAGGAGTACTTCACCCCCGAATAGAACAGCTGGGCTGCCGACATCAAGGGCGGTACCGAAGCATCCACCTCAATGGCATTTTTCAAATCCTTCCCAGTGAGGTATACCGAGATGAGAGGATAGCCGGGCACACCGTCTGCTCCGATACCCAGGGAGGCCACATTGAACACCTGGGACACGGTGATCTGCCCTTTGGGGAAGGTGTCCCGAATGACACCGGAGGCGGTGAGGGCCACGTCCACAGGGTCCTGGCTGGCTCTGTTGCCCGCCCAATAGTAGGCATCGGACAGCAAATTCCCCAGGGTGGACTCGTGCTGGGTGGCGTACACCTCATCCACCGACTCAAACTGGTAGGGGTTGTTCACCAGCACCTGGTCAAACTTCATACCGAACTGGGCCAGATAGTCCTGCTCCACCTGGGCTTTGGCCTGCTCGATCCACTGTGCCATCTCCGGATCCTCGGGGACACTTTCATCCACCGCCAGCAGTTGATTGCTCTCCAGAGACAGCTTCCCCCCACTACGGGTAAGGGTGAGTACTCCCAGGTTTTGGCCATTCTCTCCGGCAGAGACGATGTAGGTGCCGTTGACCTCAATGGGCTGCTCCAGAGTGGTGTGGGTATGGCCGGAGATGATCACGTCAATGCCATCCACCTTTTGGGCCAGCTCGTAGTCCTCTCCCTTCCCGTTTTCGGTGCCCGAGTGGGACAGGCAGATCACCACCGGATCCTGTCCGTAGGCGGTCTGGCACTGCTGGGTGGCCTCTTTCACCACCCGCTGGGCGGTTTCCGCCGGGTCAGCCAGCTCCATGCCCGACATGGGGGCACACTCGTCGGAGTCCAACCCAGTGATGCCAAAAATGACATAGCACACCCCGCCCCGCTCCAGGATCAGATAATCCTGCACCCCGTAGGTATACAGCGCATCCCAGGTGTCGTCATCCCCCTGGGGCGGCAGATAATTGGACTCCACAATGGCGGGCAGAGGATCCCCGCTATTCACAGCGGCGTACAGCATGGACCCCAGGCCGGAGGCTCGGTAGTCAAACTCATGGTTGCCGAAGGTGGTGGCATCATACCCCATCTGGCCCATGGCCCGGAGTTCCAAAGCAGAGGTGGCATAGGCGGTCTGGAACAGACTGCCCATGGAGAAATCCCCGCCGTCCAGCACCAGAGCGTCAGGGTTTTCCTGCCGCTGCCCGTCAATGAGGGTTTTCAGCCGGGCGTAGCCTCCGCTGGAGCGTCCATTCTCTCCCTGCTTTGGAAGAAAGCTGGAGTGCATATCGTGGGTATATAAAATGGTGATCTGATCCGCCGTCTCCGTGGCAGCCCACCCCTGGGACACACTCAGGGACAGGGCCAAGGCCAGCAGCATCACCAGGCAAAGCAGCCGTCTCACGGTGCATTCCTCCTGTCTAAACCTGTTTTTAATTGCCTTATTATACCGTACTCCTGCTCAAAGCACAAGTGGGGCGAACAGCCGAGGTCACCCTCCGCCGTCCGCCCCGCCTGGTTTGCAAACGGTCAATCCTTGTGGATGTGCACGTGGTTATTGATATGGTTGGCGCAGTAGCAATAGTAGCCATCACACTTGGAGCAGTAGCGGAACTCCATATCCGGGTCGTCGGCATCGGTGATGCCGCACACTGCGCACTTGTGGTGGTACCCCTTTGTCTCCTGGGCCTTTTTCTGGGCCTGCTTGAAGTGGATCACCTTGGGGTTGGTCTTGTGGCGGACAATGCCCAGCTTGGTCTGCCAGAAGGGCCAGGTGAAGATAAAGAAGTTGGCGAAGCTGGCCAAAGGTACCAGGGCCAGCATCCAAAAGCCCAACCGGGCCATGGTCACCATGTCCACCGCCACCAGCACCACATCAATGAGGGCCATCCACTTCATCTTCACCGGCACCACAAAGAACAACAGCACCTGAAGCTCCCCGTACATCAACGCCAGCACCAGGAAAATGGATAGGTTCAGGTAGTAACCCAGGCTGATGGGAGAAATGTAGTGGGTCAGATTCATCTGAAGGATGCCCATCCCCATACCCACGATCACCGATAACACCATACCGCTGAGATAGAACAGGCTAAACCGGGCAGTTCCCCACTCCCGCTCCAGCATGGCGGCGATCCAGTAATAGAAATAGCAGCTCAGCAGCAGCATAAAGGGGCTGGAGGCGTAGGGCACCACCACCCAAGTCACCAGCCGCCACACCTGGCCCTGGAGAATATAGGCGGGGACAAACTCCAGGAAGTTTACCCAGCTCTGGCGAAACATCAGTCCGGAAAGCATATCCACCAGATACACAGCAATCTGCGCAAAGACAATGATTTTCATCAGGTTGGGTATGCCGAAGTTGGGATGCTTGGCACAAAAGCGATCAATGGGGCCGTAGCCACGATTTCGATAGATCAACGCAAAGTCCTCCTCCCCACAGGGGATCATTGTCCGGGCACACCTGCGCCCGGGTTGGGTTTCATTGTACCGTAACTGGCTGAAAAAACATCAACAATTTGTAAATGTTTTCCCGTGAATCTCCGCCAGGTGCACCAGGATGTCCACCACGGCGTCCATGTCCTCCACAGTGATGCACTCCAGGGGGCCGTGGAAGTTGTACCCGCCGGTGCCCAAGTTGGGACAGGGCAGCCCCATAAAGGACAGCCGAGCCCCGTCGGTGCCGCCCCGGATGGGCTCCACCTCTGGAGTGACCCCAGCCTCTTCTGCCGCCTTTTGGGCGTTTTCAATGAGGAACATACAGCCCTCCAGCTTCTCTTTCATGTTATAGTAGCTGTCCTGCATGGTCAGCACCACCTGGGCGGTGGGATATTTGGCCTGGATGGCCTCCACCGCCTGGCGCATCTGGGTCTTGCGCTGCTCAAACTTGGCCCGGTCGTGATCCCGGATGATGTAGTCCATGTGGACCCAGGCCGTGGTGCCCTCCAGCCGGTCCAGGTGGAAGAAGCCCTCATACCCTTCCGTGTGGGCGGGGGTTTCCTGGGCGGGGAGCAGCCCGTTGAGCTCCTGGGCCAGAAGGATGGCATTGACCATGATGTCCTTGGCGGAACCGGGATGGACGGACACACCGGTGATGTCCACCTTGGCAGAGGCGGCATTGAAGTTCTCATATTCAATGGAACCAGCGGCTCCGCCGTCCACAGTGTAGGCGTACTGGGCACCGAAGCCTGCCACATCGAAGTGGTTGGGACCCTCGCCGATTTCCTCGTCGGGAGTGAAGGCCACACAGATGGGGCCGTGGGGCACCTCCCCGGACAGCAGACGCTCACACAGGGTCATGATCTCCGCAATGCCCGCCTTGTCGTCGGCTCCCAGCAAGGTGGTACCGTCAGCGGTGATGAGGGTCTTGCCCTTGAGGTCTGCCAGGAAGGGGAACTCCTCAGCCCGGATCACCCGGCCCTCCTGGGGCAGTACCACGTCGCCGCCGTCATAGTTCTCGTGGAAGATGGGGTTGACGTTCTCCCCGGAGAAAGCAGGGGCGGTGTCCATGTGGGCCAAAAAGCCCAGGGCGGGTACCTGCTCCAGACCGGGAGTGGCGGGAATGTGTCCAGTGACAATACACCACTGTTCATCCGCCTTCACGTCCTGCACACCCAGATCTCGAAGTTCCTGCTCCAGCACCCGGGCTAAATCCCACTGGATGGGGGTGGAGGGGGTAACCCCGGTGTCCTCGCTGGACTGGGTGTGAATTTTGGCATACTTCAAAAAGCGTTCATAGGCACGCATGACAATACTTCCTTTCCTTTGCGGTTTCAGTGCCCCATATCATACTACATTTTTACTCCTCACGCAAGATAACCGGACTGGTACACCACTCCGCCCCGCAGGGGGTGACATCTCGGCGGCAAAGGGCATAAAAGTCGGTGCATCGGGCCTCCAGCTCCATGAGAGGGATGCCCTTGCCATGGGTGGGCTTGGTGACGACTGGGGTGGAGCCGTCCAGGCGGCGCAGCACCTCCAGCCCCCGCCCATTGGCCCCCAGCACCCGCAGATAGGGCACCTGGGCGGGACGGTCTTCCGCCCGCAGTCTCAAAGCCCCCCACAGCACCGCCCGGCGAATGCGGGCGTGGGCGTAGCGCTTGGTCTTGGCTAAATCATAGATCTCCTCCAGGCTGGTGCCCTGGCGCACTGCACGGTACAGCCGCTGGGCCAGCCCCTCCCCGCAGTCGGGAATCTGTTCCCAGTCCGCCACCTCCAGCTCCCGCAGCCGGGCCAGCATTCCCCGCTGGTTGTGCTCCAAAAAAGCCGGGTTATCCAGCGTGACCGACCCGGAGCGAATCTGCTGACGTACATAGGAGGCGGATGGATACTGGGGGTGGTGGCCACCGTCGTGACCTGCCCCCACCCGGTGTACAGGGTAAATCCGGGCGTTCAACCCCAGGTGTCTGGCTGCCCGCAGGTACTCCACCCCCAGGTTGTCGTTGGCGTTGCCCAGGCAGGCCGCCCCTTGCTCCCCCAACAGCTCCCGGGCCGCCAGGTGGCGGCACTGGGCAAAGGGCAGCCCCTGGGCCAAAAAGGGCTGGAGGGCCTGGGTAAAGGCGGGGGTGTCCAACACATCAGCCACCCGCTCCAGGGCTGTCCCGTCCCCCGTCTCACTGCCAAAGGAGAGGGCGGTGGCGCCTGCGGCCTGGAGCACACCTACGCCGCCCCGGGCGAAGGTCTCCGCCGAGGACACCGCCCATACGGTGGGAATCTCCAGAATCAGATCCGCCCCGCCTTCCAGCGCCATTTTAGCTCTGGCCCACTTATCGGTGACGGCGCAGTCCCCCCGCTGGACAAAGTTTCCACTCATGGCACACACCACGGCGCACTCCCCTGCCTGCCCACGGGCGGCAGCGATCTGGTGCCGATGTCCGTTGTGGAAGGGGTTGTACTCTGCCACGATGCCCACAATTTCCATGCTTCATCCCTCTCTCTGGGTGCAATTTTACACATATCTTACCAATCGTAAAGAAAAGCCCTTGCGGATTCCAATTTTCAGCATTATAATAGATGCGGTTTTTATTGTATTATACTTCCCGCCGGGAAGCAAACACAATTTTATTTTACACAAATATAAGGAGTGTCAATCATGAAAGTTCTCGTGATCAACGCCGGCAGTTCTTCCCTGAAGTACCAGCTGCTGGACACCGACAACCAGGAAGTTCTGGCCAAGGGCCTGTGCGAGCGCATCGGCATCGACGGCAAGTTCACCTACAAGGCCCCCGGCAAGGAGACCATCGACGCTGCCGACGTGGCCATGCCCACCCACTCCGAGGCCATCCAGGCTGTGCTCAATGCCCTGGTGGATGAGACCAACGGCGTGATCTCCTCCATGAAGGAGATCGAGGCTGTGGGCCACCGTGTGGTGCACGGCGGCGAGACCTTCGCCTGCTCCGTGAAGATCGACGAGAAGGTCATGGCCGCCCTGGAGGAGTGCATCCCCCTGGCCCCCCTGCACAACCCCGCCAACATCACCGGCATCCGTGCCTGTGAGGCTGTCATGGGTAAGGACGTGCCTCAGGTGGGCGTGTTTGACACCGCCTTCCACCAGACCATGCCCGCCAAGGCCTACACCTACGCCCTGCCCTATGAGTACTATGAGCAGGATAAGGTGCGCCGCTACGGCTTCCACGGCACCAGCCACAAGTATGTGGCTCAGCGTGCCGCCGCCATGCTGGGCAAGCCCCTGGAAGAGCTGAAGCTCATCTCCTGCCACCTGGGTAACGGCTCCTCCATCACCGCCATTGACGGCGGCAAGAGCGTGGACACCACCATGGGCTTCACCCCCCTGGCCGGCGTTCCCATGGGCACCCGTTCCGGCGACCTGGATGCCGGCATCCTGGAGTACCTGATGAACAAGCACAACATGAGCGTGGACGAGATGCTCACCGTGCTCAACAAGAAGTCCGGCGTGCTGGGCGTGTCTGGCGTGTCTTCCGACTTCCGTGACCTCACCGCCGCTGCCCAGCAGGGCAATGAGCGTGCCGCTCTGGCCCTGGATATGTTCTGCTACTCCGTGAAGAAGTACATCGGCGCCTATGCTGCCGCCATGGGTGGTGTGGACGCTGTGATCTTCACCGCCGGTGTGGGCGAGAACTCCGCCGAGGAGCGTATGTCCATCGCCTCCGGCCTGGAGTTTATGGGCATCCACATGGACCCCGAGGCCAACAAGGTCCGTGGCAAGGAGACCGTGGTCTCCACCCCCGACTCCCCCGTCAAGGTGCTGCTCATCCCCACCAACGAGGAGCTGATGATCGCTCTGGACACCGCCGAGCTGGCCTAAGTCCCAAGCATAAAAAATTCCGGTGCAGCCGCAGTTGCACCGGAATTTTTTGTTTTCATCAGCTGGCGGCAAGATCCTGGAAGGTCTGGGCGGTGCGATAGAGGTACACCAGATGGATCACACTGATGACCACCATGGCAATGGCAGCAGCCAGAACCACCAGCAGTCCAATGACAATCACGGTGAAAATCACCCCGATCACCAGGGCAACCGTGGCACCCAGCATCCACTTCCACAGTTTTCTCCACTTCTCACTCAGCTCATTGTCCGTCCCCTCCAGCACATCGGCGTGGGCATTGAACTCATAGTAGCACCCCAGCATGGCCACAACGGCAACCACGCCTGACATCAACAGCGCAAACCCCTCATGCTGGACGAAAATAGCTCCCACATTGAAAAGGGCCAAGACCAGATTCAACACCCCTGCTGTGCGGTATTTCTCCTCCTCACAAGTCAGTTTCAGCAGGAGCACACCGTACACCACCGTACACGCCACCGCCAAAAACTGTCCAAACATCTGCCAGGCCGGGATCCACTGCTCGATCACTCCGGCAATGGTGTTGGGAATAAAGATCCAGAACAAGATCCACAGCCATTTGGCCATGTAGGTGCCCTTTCTCTTCATCTCCTGCTGATATTCCAGCACCGCCTTCTTCTGTGCCAGACGGAACTGGGGAGCCGTATCCTTCCCCCGGTACACACCGCACTGGGCGTGGAAGGTGCAGCTTTGGCAGGACTCATGTCCCTTCTGCCGACAGCACAGGGCCAGCTTACACTCCCGGCTGGCCTGCTCCAGACAGCCCCGGCAGCCGGTGTCCGCCCGATACCCGCACTCTTGACAGCTTTTTCCACAGTAAGTGTGACTCATGGCGCTACCCCCTTTGTTTAGGTTGACCATATTGTACCATAGAGCATAGGAACAAACAACCCCCGCCCGGTGCAAGAGCACCGAACGGGGGTTGCCTTGTAGCATTTCCGGTTATTAGCAAACACCCTGCCACAGCATGGCGTCAGCCACTTTCAGGAATCCGGCGATGTTGGCACCGGCCTGGATGTCGCCCTTCATGCCGTACTTCTCAGCGGCATCGGCACAGGCCTTGTAGATGCCCTCCATGATGTTCTTCAGCTTGCCATCCACTTCCTCGAAGGTCCAGCTGATGCGGCCGGAGTTCTGGCTCATCTCCAGGCCGGAGGTGGCCACGCCGCCGGCGTTGGAGGCCTTGGCGGGGGAGAACATCAGGCCAGCACCCTTGATGGCGGTGATGGCCTCGGGGGTGCAGGGCATGTTGGCGCCCTCAAACACACCGATGCAGCCGTTGGCAATCAGGGCCTTGGCAGACTCCTCATTGACCTCGTTCTGAGTGGCGCAGGGCAGAGCGATGTCGCAGGGCACGGTCCAGATGCCGGAGCAGCCCTCCACATACTTGGCGCTGGGCACATAGTCCAGGTAGGTCTTGATACGGGCACGCTTGACCTCCTTGATCTCCTGGATGACCTTATAATCAATGCCATTCTCGTCTACAATATAGCCGTTGGAGTCGGACATGGCGATGACCTTGCCGCCCAGCTGGGTGCACTTCTGGTTGGCGTAGATGGCCACGTTGCCGGAGCCGGAAATCACCACACGCTTGCCCTCAAAGGACTGGCCGTTGTCGTGGAGCTGGGCATCGGCGAAGTAGCACAGGCCGAAACCAGTGGCCTCGGTACGGGCCAGAGAGCCGCCATAGGACAGGCCCTTGCCGGTGAGAACGCCAGTCCACTCGTTGCGCAGCTTCTTGTACTGGCCGAACAGGTAGCCGATCTCACGGCCGCCCACGCCAATGTCACCGGCGGGCACGTCGGTGTCAGGGCCGATGTGGCGGTACAGCTCATTCATAAAGGACTGGCAGAAACGCATGATCTCCCCGTCACTCTTGCCCTTGGGGTCAAAGTCGGAGCCGCCCTTGCCGCCGCCCATGGGCAGGGTGGTCAGAGCGTTCTTAAAGATCTGCTCAAAGCCCAGGAACTTGATGACCGACAGGGTGACGGTGGGATGGAACCGCAGACCGCCCTTGTAGGGGCCGATGGCGGAGTTGAACTGGACACGGTAGCCACGGTTGACCTGCACCACGCCGTTGTCGTCCACCCAGGGCACCCGGAACATGACAGCCCGCTCGGGCTCCACAATGCGGCCCACGATGTTTTGCTGCTCGTAGCGGGGATCAGCCTCCACCACAGGTTCCAGAGACTCCAGCACCTCTTCCACAGCCTGGAGGAACTCCTTCTCGTGACCGTTACGGGCCTTCAGGCCCTCCATGACGGACTTCAGATATGCGTTGTTCAGAGACATATTTGCCAACATCCTTTCTGTTTGAAAGTGTGCGATTTAGCTTGCTACTGTATTGTACACCTTGCAAAAGGATTTTGCAACACTAAATGTTTGAACTTGCAGAAAAAACGGAATTATCGTTTACTCAGCCAAAATATGAATGAAAAGTTGCACATTTATACCAATCCCATGACAGAAATTATCCATTTAATCCCATTTTGTCCTGCAATTCTTGACGGATGGGGGCAGGAAGATTATACTACTGTATTGAATCATATGCCTGGGGAGGGATGGCATGGCTGCCCGATATTTGCAGATTCCCATTGGAGAAGAGCTCCACGGCCAGGAGGTCAACACCATCCTGCGGCGGACCCTCCACCTGTCTGGAACAGTGCTGCGGCGCATCAAGTGGCTGGACGATGGCATCACTGTGGACGGAAAGCGGGTGACGGTGCGCCATCGAGTCCAGGTGGGGGAAGTGCTATCGGTGCGCCTGACAGACCCCGTTTCCACCTCGGGCACCGTGCCAACCCCCGGCCCGTTGGATATTGTGTGGGAGGACGAGGATGTTGTGGTGGTCAACAAGGCCCCCGGTGTGCTGGTACACCCTGGCCATGGACATTTTTCTGACACCCTGGGCAACTTTCTCATGTACCACTACCAGCAAACCGGACAGGAGTGCGACTTTCACCCGGTCCATCGGCTGGACAAGGGAACTTCCGGGCTGCTGGTGGTGGCCAAGCACCCCCACGCTCAGGAGCAGCTCAAGCAGCAGCTCCACACCCCCCAATTCCGCCGGGTGTATCTGGCCATTTGCGACGGCCTCCCCCCAGCCCCTTCCGGCACCATCGACGCCCCCATTGGCCTGGCCCCGGACTCCAGGGCAAGAACGGTGTGTCCCCAGGGCCAGAGCGCCCGCACCCACTACCGGGTGGTGTCCGCCTGGGAGGGACACTCTCTGGTGGAACTGACTCTGGACACCGGGCGCACCCACCAAATCCGGGTACACATGGCGCATATTGGCTGTCCCCTCACCGGGGATTTTCTCTATGGGCAGGAGCAGCCGGACAAAATTGCCCGCCCTGCCCTGCATTCCCACCAGCTCAGCTTTACCCATCCCATCACCGGGGAGCCCCTGGCCTTCACCCAGCCCCTGCCCGGGGACATGGCCGCGCTGCTCCCCCACACGATCTGAGGTGTCTACCATGAAACGACCCACATTAAAGATTTCCTACAACGCCCCTGTCACCCTCACCTTCGCCCTGCTCTCCCTGCTGGCCCTCATTCTCAACGGGGTCACCGGCGGCTGGACCAACGCCCACCTGTTTTCCGTCTACCACTGCTCTCTGGCAGACCCTCTGGCCTGGGTGCGCTTTTTCGGCCATGTGCTGGGTCATAGCGGGTACTCCCACTATATCGGCAACATGGTGCTCATTCTGGTGCTGGGCCCCAACCTGGAGGACCGGTTTGGCAGCTGGAACGTGCTGTGGGCCATTCTTGTTACCGCCCTCATCTCGGGGCTGGTGCAGTTCATTTTCTTCCCCGGCACCGCCCTGCTGGGTGCCTCGGGCATCGTGTTTATGATGATCCTGCTCTCCTCCTTCGGTGGCGTGCGCAACGGCACCATCCCCACCACCCTGATTTTGGTGGCCATCTTCTACCTGGGGGACGAGATTTGGAACGGCATCTTTGTCCAGGACAATATCTCTCAGCTCACTCACATCATCGGCGGAGTGTGCGGCACCGTGTTCGGCTTTGCCCTGTCCAGCGGCAAAAAGCGATAACATTAGGAGGTTTCTATGCTCAAGCTAACCAACATCCGTAAGACCTACACCGTGGGCGACCTCACCGTGGATGCCCTGCGTGGGATAAGCCTGGAGTTCCGGGACAATGAGTTTGTCTCCATTCTCGGCCCCTCCGGCTGCGGGAAAACCACCACGCTGAACATCATTGGCGGTCTGGACCGATACACCAGCGGCGATCTCATCATCAACGGTCGCTCCACTAAGGAATACACCGACAGCGACTGGGACACCTACCGCAACCACTCCGTGGGCTTTGTCTTTCAAAGCTACAACCTGATCCCCCACCAGACCATCCTGGCCAATGTGGAACTGGCCCTGACCCTGTCCGGGGTGTCCAAGTCCGAGCGCCGCCGCCGGGCCCAGGAGGCCCTCAGTCAGGTGGGACTCAGCGACCACATGCACAAGCGGCCCAACCAGCTCTCCGGTGGCCAGATGCAGCGGGTGGCCATTGCCCGGGCCCTCATCAACAACCCGGACATTCTTCTGGCCGACGAGCCCACGGGAGCTTTGGACAGTGAGACCTCGGTGCAGGTGATGGATCTGCTGCGGGAGGTGGCCCGTGACCGACTGGTCATCATGGTCACCCACAACCCGGAGCTGGCCCAGGCCTATTCCACCCGCATCATCCAGCTCAAAGACGGCGAGGTGATCCACGACTCTGACCCCTATGAGAGTCAGACGGAGACCCCCACCCTCACGGGCAAGCAGGCCAAGGCAGGGAAAAAGACCTCCATGTCCTTCCCCACCGCCCTGTCTCTGTCCCTGAACAATCTGATGACCAAGAAGGGACGCACCTTCCTCACTGCCTTTGCCGGCTCCATTGGCATCATCGGCATTGCCCTCATCCTCTCTCTGTCCTCGGGCATCAACAAGTATATCACCAAGGTGCAGCAGGACACCCTCACCAGCTACCCCATCACCATCCAGGCGGAAAGCGTGGATATGACCTCCATGCTCACCTCCCTGATGGGTGTGGATGACCAGGAGGAGGGCACAGAACCCCGGGAGGAAGACCGGGTGTACACCTCCACCGTCATGTACGACATGATGGACTCCATGATGAACGCCGAGACAGTGACCAACAATCTAAAGGCCTTCAAGGAGTACCTGGAGGAGGGTGGCGGCGGCATCACCGACCTGGCCCAGGTGTACTACGGCTACGACTTCCAGTTTGATATCTACAACAAAGACCCCGACGGCACGGTGGTAAAAAGCGACGTGATGGCAGCTATGGAGACCGCCATGGGCTCTCTGTACGGGGGCGACTACACCGCCTACTTTGACTCCATGGGGGCCATGTATGAGAGCTTTGACGTATGGCAGGAGCTGCTGCCCGGGGAGGGCAACGAACTCATTGCCCCTCAGGTCAAGGATCAGTATGAGCTGCTCTACGGCCAGTGGCCCCAGGAGAAAAACCAGGTCATCCTCTTTGTGGACAGCAACAACCAGGTCTCCGATCTGATGCTCTACGCCCTGGGGCTGGTGTCTGTGGACGAGATGAACGAGACCCTGGCTGCCATTCAGGCGGGAGAAGATGTGGAAGTAGAGGATCAAAGCTTTAGCTATGAGGAGCTGTGTGAGACCCAGTTCAAGCTGCTTCTGCCCTACGAGCGCTATCAGTACGATGCAAACACCGATACCTACACCGATCTCACCGCCACCCAAACCGGACTGGAGATGCTCTACAACTCCAGCCAGACCGGCATTGTGCTGGACGTAGTGGGTGTAGCCCGTTCCGACAGCAGCGGCGGCATGATGTCCGGCTCCCTGGGTTATACCCACGCCCTGACCCAGTACGCCATTGAGGAAACCGCCAACTCGGATCTGGTGAAAGACCAGCTGGCCAACCCCGACACCGATGTGATCTCCAACCTGCCCTTCCGCCAGGAGGGAGAGGCCACCCCCACGGACCAGGAGAAGGCCCAGGCCATTGGGGAATATCTGCTCACCCTGGATCAGCAGGCTCAGGCGGAAGCCTATGTAGACGGGGCCAGTCAGCCCAGCCAGACCTATGTGGATGACACAGTGAACGCCCAGATGGCAAACATCACCCGGGAAGACATTGAGGCCATGATCTCCCAGGAGTACGCCGCCCAGATGGGGGTGGATGCCGCAACCCTGGACGAGTATATTGCAGGTATGAGTGACGAGGAGCTGTTTGCCCAGGTGGAGGAGGCCATGGCCGCCCAGATCCGGGAGCAGTACGCCGCAGCGGTGAAAACCCAGCTCTCCGCTCTTCCCGCCGCTCAGCTCTCCGCCATGCTCACCCAGGCGGTGAATCAGGGGCCCAGCGACCAGGGCTTGACGATGACACAGTTTGTCTATCTCTATGACAACTATATGCCCCCCACCCACTCCGACTCCACCTACCAGGACAATCTGGAGCTCATGGGGTATGTGGATTTGGACTCCCCTTCTACCATCAGCCTTTACGCTGATACCTTTAAGGAAAAGGATGAGATCGCCGACCTCATCACCGCCTACAACCAGCAGGTGGCTGAGGAGGATCAGATCAACTACACCGACTATGTGGCCCTGCTCATGAGTTCCATCACCGATATTATCAGCGGTGTGAGCTATCTGCTCATTGGCTTTGTGTCCATCTCCCTGGTGGTGTCCTCCATTATGATCGGCATCATCACCTATATCTCGGTACTGGAGCGCACCAAGGAGATCGGCATTCTCCGTGCCGTGGGTGCTTCCAAAAAGGATGTGTCTCGGGTGTTTAACGCCGAGACCCTCATTGTGGGTCTGGGTGCGGGTGTGCTGGGCATTGTAGTGACCCTTCTCTTGAACATCCCCATCAATGCCGCCATCCACGCCGCCACAGGCCTTGTGGACCTCACCGCTGCCCTGCCCCCGGTGGGCGGCGCCATTCTGGTGGCCATCAGCGCCATTCTCACCATCCTGGCTGGACTCATTCCCGCCCGGCTGGCCGCTAAGAAAGACCCCGTGGAGGCGCTGCGCAGCGAGTAAGCACACCCAACATCTGCAAAAGGGCCTGTTGCAAAACAGGCCCTTCTTTTTTGTATATTGAAAACCCCCTGTGGCATCAGCCACAGGGGGTTTTCAAATACTTACTCGTGGTCGTGATCGCAGCCGCAGTCACAGCCGCAGCCGCACTCATCGTCCTCGCCGTCGAAGTCCAGAGCGAACTTCTGGCCGCACTTGGGACAGTCGATGACACCGGCCTCCAGCACTTCGTCGTCGATCACCAGACCCTCCCCGCAGTTGGGGCAGTCCACCTCGAAGAAGTCCTCATCGTCCAGGTCGTCGTCCAGCTCGTGGTCACAGCAGCAGTCGTCCTCATCGTCCTCGTCGCTTACGATGGCCTCCACATCGGCCAGGTCATCGGAAATGGCGTCGATCTCCTCACCAAACTCGTCCAGAGTGGCATCCACAGTGTCCAGCTGGTCGCCGATCTCCTTGAGGACATCCAGCATCTCAGCCAAAATCTTGGCCTCGCCGTTCTCGGACTTGTCCAGGCCCATGCCGTCAAACATACCCTGGATATACGCAACCTTCTCAGAAATGGTCATGATGATATCTCCTTCCAGTGTGCAAAATGAGTGGATTGGAATGGATTCAATTAGCCCTTGCAGCGCTCCATATACTCGCCGGTGCGGGTATCGATGCGAATCCGGTCGCCGGGGTTGATGAACAGGGGCACCTTGATCTCAGCACCAGTCTCCAGGGTGGCGGGCTTGGTCACGTTGGTGGCGGTGTCGCCCTTGAAGCCGGGATCGGTCTCGGTGACCTCCAGGTCCACGAAGTTGGGGGGCTCCACGCCGAACACGCTGCCCTTGTAGGACATGATCTTGCAGGACATGTTCTCCTTGACGAACTTGAAGTTGTCGCCCAGCACGTCCTTGTTGATGGGCATCATGTCATAGGTCTCCATGTCCATGAAGTAGTACAGATCGCCGTCGTTGTAGCTGTACTCCATCTCCTTGCGGTCCACGAAAGCCTGCTCAAACTTAGCAGTGGGGTTGAAAGAAGTCTCGGTGACAGCACCAGTGATGACGTTCTTCATCTTGGTACGCACGAAAGCGGCGCCCTTGCCGGGCTTGACGTGCTGGAACTCCACAACCTGCATCACCTTGCCGTCCATCTCAAAGGTCACGCCGTTGCGGAAATCGCCTGCGGTAATCATTGCCATTGGTCTCGTCCTCCAGTATTAAAAGTTTGGGATTCCAAATATAAGTCACTGTATTATACCCCATCCCCCCTTTTTTTGCAAGGGGGTGGGCCACAATTCTGGTCGGGAAATGGAGAATTTCCCTTGTGCCAGTTGCCCAGATTACAGGATGATCAGCTCCTTGGGGGAAGCAGTGATGTCCACGCACCCCTCGTCGGTGAGCCAGAGCACATCCTCAATGCGCACACCGAACTTGCCAGGCAGATAGATACCGGGCTCGGCGGACAGCGTGGCCCCGGCGGGAATGGTCTGGGTCCAGAGGGGGGAGAAGCGGGGATTTTCGTGGATCTCGATGCCCAGGGAGTGGCCGAAGCCATGTCCGAAGTATTCCCCGTAACCGGCATCAGCAATCACCTTTGCAGCGGCATGGTGCACCACGTCACCGGTGACACCGCCGTGGGCGGCGGCAATGCCCGCCAGCTGGGCCTTCAGCACCGTGTCATACACCAGCCGCATCTCGTCGGTGGGCTCACCCACAGCTACAGTGCGGGTCATGTCGGAGCAGTAGCCCCCCACCACACAGCCAAAGTCCATGGTGACAAACTGACCCTTTTCAATCACCGACAGGCCGGGCACGGCGTGGGGCTTGGAGCCATTGGCGCCGCTGGCCACGATGGGGTCGAAGGAATTGCGCTGGGCGCCCTTGCTGGCCATGATGTAGGTCAGACGGGCGGCAATCTCGCTCTCGGTGACACCGGGCTTGACATAGTTCAAAATCTCGGTGAAGGCCTCGTCGGTGATGCGCTGGGCCTCACGCATGACGGCCAGCTCCTCCTCGTCCTTGACCATACGCAGACGGGTCAGCAGGTCAGAGGCAGCCACCAGCTCCACTCCAGGCAGAGCCTGGCTCCACAGGTTGTACTGAGCCACATTCATCCCCTCGTCCTCAAAGCCCAGGCGGCGGATGTTGTGGGCGGCCACCAGGGACAGCACCAGCTGGCGATAGGTCTGGCCAGAGCGCAGCACGTCCACGTGTGCCCCGGTGATCTCCTGGTTGGCGGCTTCGATGTACCGGGAGTCGGTGTAGTACCAGCACTCCTGGGGGGTGATGAGGGCCACGCCCTCCCCGTGGAAGCCCATGGCGTAGAACTCGCCGGGCTCAGAGGTCACCAGCATGGCATCCAGTCCCAGGTTGGGCAGCTCCTTGGCAATATTCTTGATGTGATTCATCTCAAAGACTCCTCTCTTACAAATAACTTTGATAAATGCGTTTCATGGTCACGGCATCCTCCGCCTGGGTGCCGGCACTCTCACAGATAAAGGTGGGGCTCCACCCCCGACGGGCCACTGCTTGGGCCAGCGGCTCCCAGGCTGGGCCATAGCCCCCGTCATCGTCAAAGGTGCGGTGGCACTTCTCCCCGCCGTTGGGGGTAAACTCGATGTGGGAGAAGTGGCTGTGGAAGCGGCTGGCTCGGTCTGCTCCCAGCTCCGATTCCATGCGGGATAGCATCCGCTCCACCGCCTCAGCCCCCTCATCGGCTCCCAGAGAGCGGGCGTAAAGGTGGCCAAAGTCCACGCAGGGAATGAGGCTCTCGTGTACCTGGCACAGCCGCAGCACCTCGTCCAGATCCCCCAGCTGGTTGATTTTCCCCATGGTCTCCGGGCACAGAGTGATGTGGCCAAAGCCCTGATCCTCACACACTGCCACGATCTCCTTCAAAAAGGGCAGAGCAATGGCCATGGCCTCCTCCCGGGTGCGTTTCATCAGAGCACCGGAGTGGATCACCACCCGTGTTGCCCCCATCTGGTCTGCCACCAGACAGCTGGAGGTGATATAGCCGATGGTCTTCTCCTGAGACTCCGGGTCTGGGTTTGCCAGGTTGATGAAGTAGGGGGCGTGGAGGGACAGGGCAATCCCGTGCTCCCGGGCCTTTTGCCCCAGAGCCACAGCGGTGTCCTCCTTCACCCGCACCCCCTTGCCGCACTGGTACTCGTAGCAGTCCAGCCCCAGCTCTTGCAGCCACCGTGGCGCATCCACCGAAGACTTATAGGGGAAGCTCTCAGCATTGCCCGCAGGGCCGAATTTGGCACTCACAGCGTTTCACCTCCTGTGGACAGAAGCCGGAAGGGCAGCTCAATGGCATAACGCACATAGCGCCCCGGGTTGCCCGCCAAGCGAATGGGCTTGACCAAAATGGTGGTCACTCCCGCCCGGTTGCCCCCCAGTACATCGGTGAACACCTGATCTCCCACAATGGCAGTCTCCTGAGGCGTCACCCCCATCTGCTCCATAGCTTTGAAAAAGGAGGGTCTCTTGGGCTTGCCGGCATGGCCGATGTAGGGCACATCCAGCCCCTGGGCAAAGGTGCGGGGACGGGGCTCATGGCGGTTGTTGGACAGCACAAACAGCTGCACGCCATGGGCAGCCAGATCGTCCCGCCACCGCTTCATCTTCTCGTCAGGTAAAGGCACCCCGTAGGGCACCAGGGTATTGTCCAGGTCTGCCAGCAGCAGCCGGATGCCCCGGCGCTGCAAAGCCTCCCCCGTCAACTCGTATACATTGTCAGCCATCAGGCTGGCTCGAAATAAGGGCATAGCTCACCTTCTATTCTGCTCAAGCCGAGCATAAAATTCCAATGAGATATGTTATCACAAAACCACTTCACTCACAAGGGGGAAACCTACTATGACCCAAGTGCTCCTGGCGGTGCATCCCTCCGCCAACCTCTCCCATCCCCAGGCCACCGCCGCACACATGGCCTATCGCATCGGGCCAGGCCCCAAGCTGCTGGGCATCCGACTGCCGCCCCAGCTGCGAGGGGGTGTGATGCTGCTGGACTGTCGGGACTGGGACGGCAGCGGCGACCCCATCCCCTGCTGCCGCCAAATTCTGTGGGAATGCCGCCACCGGGGGTATTCCGGCATCATCTGCGACTTTGAGGGTGCCCCGGTGGGCAGCCTGAGCCGCCTCATCCACATCTTAGACCGAAACTGTCAGGCCCAGGGGTGGACGTTGGACGTGCCGGCCCAATTTTCCTCCTTCGCCCCGGGTGGACGGGTGCTCATCTCCTCGGTGGTCACCTCCGGCACTTTGCGGCGGCGGCTCCAGGAAGCAGTGGAACGGTACGGGGCACCCCGCACCACCCTGGCGGTGGAGTGGGCCAGAGAGGACTTCCCCCTCCCCGCCCAGCACCGGGGCACCCCCATCTCCCGCCAACACCTGGAAGGACAGATCCAGCGCCTGCAACCGGCGATGTTCTATGACCGTGGGATGTGCCAGCACTACTACACCTACATGGCCGCCGGGGGACAGGCCCACTTCGTTCTCTATGACACCCCCCAATCCGTACACGCCAAGGTACAGCTGGCCCGGGATATGCACCTGGGGGCAGTTCTCCTCCCCGGCCCTGATGTGGAGGGCTGCCTGGAACAAATCCTGACAACATAGAAAAAGACCGTTGCAGAACCCTCTGCAACGGTCTTTTAGCTCATCAATAGAACTTCTTGCGGTTCTTACGAGCGGCCTCGCTCTTCTTACGGCGCTTGACGCTGGGGCTGTCGTAGAACTCGCGCTTACGCACCTCAGCCAGCACGCCGGACTTGGCGCAGCTGCGCTTGAAACGCTTCAGAGCGTTCTCCAGAGACTCGCCCTCACGGACATGAATTTCGGACATCTATATTTCCCTCCCTCCGAGGCATCCGGCTTGATCCAGGATGCTTTAAGGGCCATTCGATATGGCTTTAACAGTGGTATTATATGAAAAACAACTCCACTTGTCAACCACTATTTCTTATTTTATAAAACGGGTCTGTTTTGGTATGTTTTTCCCTCAAAAACCTCAGTCATCCCCTCATCCCGTATCTTTTGTTCCACAACCAGAAAATTCGCATATATTCTTCAAATTTTTGGTGAAATTTTCTCATTCCCCATTGTATCTCACCATCTGCCTATGATATAATAGAGCCACTCTTATGGAAAGGAATGGAGACACACATGAAACCAATCAGCTTACGCATGATCGCGCTCTCCCTGGCAGGTGCACTGGTCCTGTCCATTGGCGTGTCCGGTGTGGCATATGCCGAGCCCGGAACGTTACCACCCGTGAACGCCTTGGGCACCAACCAGGAGCTGGTGGCTATGCTGGAGCAGACCAACCCTAAGACCTATGTGGCCCACGATGACATCATCATCACTCAACCGCAGTTTGAGGAGATCGGTGCAAAAGCCCGGGAGGTCACCGACGGCATTACTGATGACTTCCAGAAAGTGGTCGCTATTGAGGACTTTGTCAACAGGCACATCACGTATTCTACCAATGTTGCAGATCAAAACGCCTACACTGCCTTTACGGAGAAAAAAGGAATCTGCCAGGCCTATTCCAACCTGACCAAGGCCATGCTCTCCTATCTGGGCATCCCCTGTGTCCTGGTCAACGGAAATTCCTCCGGCGGCGGCCACGCCTGGAACATGGCCTATACAGAAAATGAAGGATGGATCTTTGTGGACTCCACCTACAGCTGGGATATAGTGAGCACCGATGTAGCAGAGTTTAGCAAGAGTCATCAGCCGTATTATTGTGACAGCATCCAGGAAAAAGAGGGAGACTACATTTTCACCTACTTCAATGGCGTGGCTGTCCGCGACTATCTGGGTAACGATACCACGTTGGACATTCCCGACAAGTTCCGGGACGTTTCCACCACTGCGCTGGATGTCGATGTACGTAATTGGGCCAATGCCGACACTTTCAAAAGCATCTCCTTCCCCGCCACCCTGAAAAACATCGACCAAATTGACTATGCCTTCAACAGCTTTACCAGCCTGGAGGAGTTCCAGGTGGCCGAAGACAACCCCTTCTTCACCTCTGAGGATGGCGTACTCTACAACCGCGATCAGACTCAGCTGTTGGTCTATCCCGCTGGAAAGACAGACAAAGCCTTCCAGGTGCCTGACACCGTCACCACCTTGGGCGAGTGTGTGTTCCAGAAAAATGCCAACCTCAAGCACGTTCTCATTTCCGACAAGGTGGCTGTACCTGCCAAGGGTGGGTTGTTCTACGACAATAACACCATCACGGTATACGCTTCTGCTACTAGCCCCGCCGGTCAGTATGCGACGAACAACAACATCACCTTGAAAGATCCTGATGCATTCCCCACGCACATTCACAACCTCACCGCAGTACCCAAAAAGGATTCCACCTGCACCGTCAAGGGCAACATTGACTACTGGTACTGCAAGGGGTGCGACAAGTACTTCTCCGACGCTGAGGCCAAGACCGAGATCAGCAAGGACAAGACCGAGCTGCCCCTGGCCCAACACAAGACCCAGCTTGTGGGTAAGAAAGATGCCACCTGCACCCAGGAGGGCTACACCGGCGATCTGGTGTGTACCGAGTGTAAGACTGTGGTAGAGAAAGGCGAGGCCATTGCCAAGCTGCCTCACACCACCCAGCTGGTGGGCAAGAAAGATGCCACCTGTACCCAGGAGGGCTACACCGGCGATCTGGTGTGTACGGAGTGCGACACCGTGGTGGAAAAGGGCGAGACCATCCCCGCCAAGGGCCACAACTATGAGGACGGCGTGTGCACCGTGTGCGGCGCTGAAGATCCCGACCATGTGGAGCCCACCGATCCTGTGGAGCCTTCCCAGCCCGTGCAGCCCTCCCAGCCTGTGGAGCCTTCCGAGAAACCTCAGGGCACCGTGACGTTGGACAACAACACCGGCTATCAGATCACCACAGGCAACGCCGACAAGGTGTTTGACAAGAACACGGTCATCGCCGTGGAGTCCGTCACTGCTGGCAATATCTATACCACCGTGGAGAAAGCCCTTAAGGGCGTGGTGGCTGATATGAAGGACACAGCCATTCTGGAGATCACCGCCACCCTGGACGGCAAGAGCGTCCAGCCCGACGGCAATGTGACTATGACCTTCCAGATCCCCCAGCACCTGTCCGTTGACCACCTGAAGCTGTACTATGTGGCAGAAAATGGTGAGAAGGAAGAGATCGCCATCACCGTGAACAAGGATGCCCGCACCGCCACCGCCAGCCTGGAACACTTCAGCACCTATGTGCTGGCCAACGTGGTGGTGGACGAGGACGGTAGTAAGGTGCCTCCCACTGGAGACAACAGCCAAGTGATGGTATATGCGTCTGTGCTGGCTCTGGCTGCCGCAGCCTTCATTATCATTTCCGCCGTAGCTGTGAAAAAGCGCACCCGCTAATCCCCCTGTGTGTTCTCTCACAAGTCCATAGCAAACCAAAACCCCTGGAAGCTGACGCTTCCAGGGGTTTTGAGCGTGTCGAAAACTTCGACACGCTTCTCAAAAATGCGAGCATTTTTTCGAGGGGATGCAGCCCGCTGCATGCAGCCTTGGGTCAACGGGCGACCCAAGGCCACACTGGCGGGCTGAGAAGTGTTTTTTCCGATGCACATGTCCCCGAAAAAAACAGATTTCAATTTGTTTTCCCGCCTACGGGCGGGAAAACTCTGCCGAGGGCTTTCCCCCATGCAAGATGGCCACAACTTCTTGCATAACTTTAGTGTTTTTTGACAGTCTGCAAAACCCCTGGAAGCTGACGCTTCCAGGGGTTTTTTCTAATCTACAAAGGAGATCAGGGCTTCACAATGAGGTTAACCAGACGGCCGGGCACCACAATGGTCTTCACCAGGTTCATGCCCTGGGTGAACTTCTGTACCTTCTCGTCGGCCTGAGCGGCGGCCACGATGGCGTCGTTGTCGGCATCGGCAGGCACCTGGATGTTGGCACGCACCTTGCCGTTGACCTGCACCACCAGGTTGAGGACACTGGCCACAGTCTTGCTCTCGTCGTACTCCGGCCAGGGCTGCTGGCAGACAAAGCCCAGCTGAGCGTTGTAACCCAGCATCTCCCACAGCTCCTCGGCAATGTGGGGAGCGAAGGGGGACAGGATGGTGATGAGGGCCTTCATATCGCCCTTGGTGCAGCCATTCTGGCCGAACTCGTTGACCAGACTCATCATGGCGGCAATGGCGGTGTTGAACTTCATGCCCTCGATGTCGTCGGCCACCTTCTTGATGCACTTGTGGAGGGAGGCGGCGTTGGCCTGGGACTGGTTCTCGTCGTCCTTGCAGCTCTCAGCCAGGTTCCACACCTTGTCCAGGAACCGCTTACAGCCCTTCACGGCGTTGTCAGACCACACAGCGGCCTGCTCAAAGTCGCCGATGAACATGATATACAGCCGCAGGGTATCGGCGCCGTACTGGGCCACGATGTCGTTGGGGTTGACCACATTGCCCCGGGACTTGGACATCTTCTCGCCGCCCTCGCCCAGGATCATGCCGTGGCTGGTGCGCTTCTGATAGGGCTCCTTGGTGGGCACAACCCCGATGTCGTAGAGGAACTTGTGCCAGAAGCGGGAGTAGAGCAGATGCAGGGTGGTGTGCTCCATGCCGCCGTTATACCAGTCCACGGGAGCCCAGTAGTCCAGGGCCTCCTTGGAGGCCAGGGCCTTGTCGTTGTGGGGGTCCATATAGCGCAGGTAGTACCAGCTGGAGCCAGCCCACTGGGGCATGGTGTCGGTTTCCCGACGGGCGGGGCCACCGCACTTGGGACAGGTGGTGTTGACCCAGTCGGTCATCTTGGACAGGGGGGACTCGCCGTCGTCGGTGGGCTCGTAGCTGTCCACATCGGGCAGCAGCAGGGGCAGCTGATCCTCGGGCAGAGGCTCCCAGCCGCACTTGTCACACCACACCATGGGGATGGGCTCGCCCCAGTACCGCTGGCGGGAGAACACCCAGTCACGGAGCTTGAAGTTGACCTTGGCCTCGCCAATGCCCTTCTCCTCCAGCCACTTGGTAATGGCGGGGATGGCATCCTTGACCGTCATGCCATTGAGGAAGTCGGAGTTGACCATGATGCCGGTCTCGTCCTTGGCGGTGAAGGCGGCCTGCTGCACGTCCTCACCGCCGGACACCACCTCGATGATGTCGCAGCCGAACTTCTTGGCAAAGGCCCAGTCACGGTCATCGTGGGCGGGCACGGCCATGATGGCGCCGGTGCCGTAGGTGGAGAGCACATAGTCAGAGATGAAGATGGGGATCTCCTTGCCGTTGACGGGGTTGATACCTGCCACGCCGGAGAGCTTCACGCCGGTCTTCTCCTTGCTCAGCTCGGCACGCTCCAGATCGGACTTGGCAGCGGCGGCACGCTGGTAGGCCTCCACCTCGTCCACGTTGTTCAAAAGGCCCTTCTCCTTCCACTCTGCCACCAGGGCGTGCTCAGGAGCCAGCACCATGTAGGTGGCGCCGAACAGGGTGTCAGGGCGGGTGGTAAAGACCACAATGGGGTCACCGTTGGTGGAGTGGAAGGTGACCTCGGCACCGGTGGAGCGACCGATCCAGTTGCGCTGCTGGGTCTTGACCCGCTCGATGAAATCCACCTCGTCCAGATCGTCAATGAGGCGCTGGGCGTACTCGGTGATCTTCAGCATCCACTGGCTCTTCTCCTTCCGGATGACGGGGGAGCCACAGCGCTCACACACACCGTCCACCACTTCCTCGTTGGCCAGCACACACTTACAGGAGGTGCACCAGTTCACCGGCATGGTGGCCTTGTAGGCCAGGCCGTGCTTGTACAGCTGGAGGAAAATCCACTGGGTCCACTTATAGTACTTGGGGTCGGTGGTGTCGATGACCCGATCCCAGTCAAAGCCAAAGCCCAGCATTTTCAGCTGGCTGGTAAAGTTCTGGATGTTGTCATGGGTCACCTTGGCGGGGTGGATGTGGTTTTTGATGGCGTAGTTCTCGGTGGGCAGGCCGAAGGCATCAAAGCCCATGGGGAACAGGACATTGTACCCATCCATACGCTTTTTGCGGCAGACGATGTCCATGGCGGTATAGGGCCGGGGATGGCCCACGTGCAGGCCCTGGCCGGAGGGATAGGGGAACTCCACCAGGCCATAAAACTTCTTTTTCTCGCTGTTATCGTGGGCGGCGTAGACCTTAGCTTCCTCCCACTTCTTCTGCCACTTGGGCTCCAGGTTGGCAAAATCGTACTTCAACTTCCACACTTCCATTCAGCGGGAGCGTACACTCCCAAAAATAGTATCTGACCTCCCCAGAGGGGAGAAGTTTCACAGTCCTTTGATTATACCGTATTTTCCAGCTGTTTTCAACTGCTTCTTGCAGTCCACCCCCGATTCCTCCCCCGGCTTTCACCC